>JABSSL010000113.1 GCA_013214355.1 Saprospiraceae bacterium
ACTATACTACTGCCCTTGGAAAAATTAGATTCATACGATGGGGACTCTGTAGCCTTTTCGGATCCTGGCTATGAAACTTCTCCTGCTGATAGTTTTTCCTATTCTTCTACTCCTACTGCGCATGATACTACAGCCCCCTACTCAAGCTCTAATGGGATCAGTAAAAAGTCGAATCAAATCTTGTTGGTAGAAGACAACACAGATGTACTCTTTTATCTAAAGGGTATATTGCAAGATCAATTTTCCATTGCAACGGCCAGGAACGGACAAGAAGGGCTGGACCAGGCTATTGAAGCCATACCCGATCTAATTATCAGTGATGTGATGATGCCGGAAATGGACGGGTTTGAATTATGCCAAATCTTAAAGAACGATGAGCGGACAAGCCACATCCCAATCATTCTATTAACCGCCAAGGCGACACACGAAGAGCGTTTAGAAGGTCTTAAAACCGGAGCGGATGCCTATTTGGCCAAACCCTTTGATAAAGCAGAACTCCTAATTCGGATCGAAAAACTGTTGGAGGTACGCAAGAAAGTACAATTGCAATGGCAGCATTCGATTTCGGCTACAGAAATGCCGACCTATCAGGATCCTTTCTTAAAGAAATTGCAGCGTGTTGTAGAGGAGCATTTAGAGGATGAAAACTTTGGCACCCAACAATTATGTCGTTTAATGGGGATGAGTCGTACCCAATTACATCGAAAGATTACCTCCCTACTGGATGTTTCGACTAGTCGATTTATTCAGAAGACACGCCTGTATAAGGCTCGTCAATTGATCCTCTCGAGCCAAAAAACAATCGGTGAAATAGCTTATGAAACCGGTTTTAAAGATCCTTCCTACTTTACGAAGCTATATGTGGCCGAATTTGACGAAACTCCCTCTGGAACACGTAACTAGTTGTTTATAAGTGTTTTGGAGGGCGTTTGGGAACACCATTACCAGACCTAAGTTACCCCATTACCAGCATTTGGAACCGGATTACTATGCCTGAGCCAATAGGTAAACGGATATTGAGCCTATCATTTAAGAAGGTCATCTAATAAAAAATCATTCATTATGGAAAACGTCTGGACAAAAATTGGAATACTCTTCTTAGGGTTTGCTATTCTCTCAGTTACTGCCGTAGCTCAAGACCAGGATAGAAAAGCAATTATAGAAGTAATAGAAGGAGAGCATCAAGCCTTTTTAGACAGAGATTTTGAACGGTTCATGAGCTTTGTGGACAAAACTGAGACGGTGCTTTGGGGGGATGGAATAAGCCTGTCCTTAAAGGGATATACTGAGGTCTATAATAGCTTTAAAGCCTTCATTGAAAAGAATCCGGAACCCTTCGAGCGGGATTTCTTAAAAGATCTTAATATTTCCATTGCGGGCGAGAAAGCCTGGGTAGTGATGGAACGGAGAGGAAAATCTGGGAACTTGATATCAAAGGAGCAACGTATCCTAGTTAAGAGAAATGATGGATGGAAAATTGCCGTTATGCTAGCTTTCGGGGTATAGACAACTTATAGAGAACCCCCTCTTGTGTAGACCCTCCAAAAAACCAAATGTAGGAATCTTCATCTTTCAGTGATCAAATGATGACGGAAGATTGGATTCCTACCCTTTGATTTGGAAGGTACTACCTCCCAACAGGATGTTTACACAACTGATTAACCTGGATCCGCAATACCAAAGCGATCATCGTAGTCAGGTCCCTGGTCCCTACAAGGAAATAGCTATTTCCTCTAGCAAGAGCGCACAGCCCTTGTACACTAATTTCCGAGCCACAGAACAAATTTGTAACACTTATGTGCATGCCTGGCCATCACCCTGCATCCACTAATAAATTACCTTATTATGAAAATTAAGGCACTACTTGTTATTTTTTCACTGTCCACTTTGACTTTGTCTGCCCAGTTGGATCAATCCCGGCAGCCCCTGGATCAGGCTACTCAAATCCATGATACCACAATAGCAGCCAACAAAGCGGTAGTTGGTAAATGGATAGCCGCTCGCAATACCAATGATTTAGAGTCGGCCCTCTCGTTTTGGGCAGATGAATGGCAAGAAAGGCTAACCCATGGTTTCAACGGTACTACCGTATCCTTTCCCGATGTCAAGATTATTGCCGACGATATGATTGCTGAGAACGATAAGGTGGTTCTTCGTTGGACGTTGAAAGGAACCCACAACGGCCCCTATCGTGATATCCCCGCCACCGGAAAGGCCATTACCTGGACCGGAGTAGACATTTACACCCTTAAGGAGGGGAAGATAGTTGGTATTATGCGTGCCACTGACCCTGAAGCGATTAGTCGTCAGTTGCAAGATGAATAAAAGCCGAGCATAAGACTGCAAGGTCTACCAGGTATTAAGAGACTTGTAGTCTTATGCTTTCTGCATGGGACCCTAAACAATCACTCCAACGCTCCATCCATTGTGCTGAATTTCTAAATAGCCTCTAATTTCCCTGCAGTAATCTCACCTCTTACTGCAGCATACGGTCGGGAGCCTTCATTCCTGTTTCAGGATAGCCTTTATCAGTCTATTTTGCGCTTAAAATCCTATGCGCTTTGGCATAGGGACTAAGGGCGTTCTTTAACCCGTACGCGTTCAGTGTGCGACTAATAAATATAGACTGTGAATCAAATTACCCGACTAATTTTCATCCCTATTCTATTTATCACAAGTATTAGCCTTGGGCAAGATCCACCGGAGGCTACAGTGGTTGAAACTACGCTCTCGTTCTGGGATCTTCCGTTGCTGCACGAAGCTTTTGTTGATGCCGCGCCAAATGAAAGAGGCGACGGTATAGCGGTTGGCTATTTCGCCATCGATAACGACCGTCGCAAAGCAATTATCCAATTGTCTAAGGAGCTTTCAGACAGTATCCATGGTCAATACGATGGCCTGCTGATCTCACATAAGGATGAGTTGGTCTTCGAATCCTACTATCGAAGGGGGCGTATCGATCTACCGCATGGCCAAGCTTCCGTGACCAAGTCTTACATAACCCTAGCTATTGGACGAGCCATCCAACTAGGCTATCTGAGCATGGCTGATTTGCACAAACCCATTGTTCATTTTCTCAAAGACCTAACGCTTGAAAATCTAGCGGATGGAGTAAAAAACATTAGCCTTCATCAAGCCCTAACTATGCGTTCAGGAATTCGAGTGAGTTCCGATATGCTGGAAGCAATAACCGTAAATGGTGTGGCCAATACCACCCCTCAATTCCTACAACGTACTAGTGCTATTTCTCCCGAGACACAGACCTTTACATATCAAGGAATAGATCCCAGATTAGCTTGGCAGGTGCTGGATAGTGTCGTGCCAGGGTCTGCCGAAGATTTTATGAAGCATGAAGTCCTAGCAAAAATTGGAATAACTAATTATGGCTGGGAAAATGATGCCGAGGGCTCAAGTATGATGGCACGAGATATGCTCAAGCTAGGCGCATTGGTTCTGCATAAAGGCAAATGGGAGGGCGAACAGTTAATTTCGGCACCATTTTTAGCTAAAGCTACCAGCAGAATCACTAAACCCACTGAAGATTGGATACCTGACACCTATTTCTACGGCTATTTTTGGTATCAGGCGGATATGAAGGTCGGAGAGCAAAGCTACAAAGTCAATTTTGCCTGGGGTGGTGGTGGACAATATGTTATCACCGTAGCAGAACTAGACTTAATTGTTGTGATCACGGGACACGACAGGGAAGACACGATCATGGAGCAGGTCTCAAAAGCCATCCTACCTGCCTTTGCTGAAGACAAAAGTCTGCCGTTACAAGGTCCTTATCTCGGTCAAGCACCTCCAGGTTTGGTGGCCGAAGTTTTTGCACCTGGCGTGGTCTCGACGGGCCGTTATGAATTGTTCAGCGCCTTCACCCCCGATATGAAAGAATTCTACTTCGTAAGGTATGATGAAGAGGATAAACCCAGCATGATCGCCTATGAATGGAAAGATAACCGCTGGGACATGTCCATAACCGGGCCAAGGGTAGGGGAGCCCGCCATTTCACCAGATGGTAAGATCATGCATCTCGGTAGGCGATATATGGAGCGAACTGACGCTGGCTGGTCGCCTGTCAAAGAAGTGGAGAAACCCTTCAAAGACTTCCGGATCATGCGCTTAGTGTCTTCAGCGAAAGGAACCTACTATTTTGATGATGCCACGGAGGAAGGTCCGATTCGCTATACCCGCATGATAGATGGCAAATGGGAGACACCAAAGCCATTGGAGGTAGATCTTGGGAAATTTAATGCGCATCCCTTCATTGCGCCGGATGAATCCTACGTGATCTGGGATGATCAACGCGAAAGTGGATTTGGCAAGGCCGATATCTATATCAGTTTTCGACAGTCAGATGGTTCGTGGGGACCTGCTATCAATATGGGGGATCAAGTTAATTCTGAGCAGTCAGATTCCTATGCCACGGTCACCCCTGATGGTAAGTACATCCTGTTTAATAGAATGATAGATAAGGACAATGTAGATATCTACTGGGTAGATGCGCAAATTATTGAAACACTCCGGCCTCAATAAAAATTAATCTAGCACAAGGAAGAAAACATGAAAACAACGACAATATTACTATTGGCATTCGTCATGACTATCCAGACGGCTTGTAGCCAAGAAAAAAAGGAACACGAGGCCAATTATCCGAGCCTAGAAGACCGCTACTTTGGAGCAAGGCCACCCGGCCTAACGCCTCAGCTTTTTGCGCCTGAGATTATCTCTCCAGATGGACTTTTTGAAGAGGGGACTTATTCACCCGATATGAGGACTTTTTATTTCACCAGGAAGAATGGGAAATATGAAAAGCGAACCTTTTTTGTCATTCGATACGAAAATAATAGCTGGGGGGAGGAATCGGAGACGGACATAAAATACCCGCGCTATGCTAAGGACGGGAATACGATATATAAAGGCAATAAATATCGGACACGAACCGACACTGGCTGGTCCGAACTCAAAAGTATGGGAGCTCCCTTTACCGACAAACCCATCATGGGGATATCGGTGTCTGACCAAGGAACCTTTTTCTTTGACGAATGGGATGGAAGAGATACCACAGGTGCGATCAGTTATTCCCGTCTGATAAATGGCCAATATGAACCAAGACAAAAACTCGGCAAGGAGATCAACACCGGGACCTGGATTGCTCATCCTAGGATTGCTCCGGATGAGTCCTATTTGTTATGGGATGTCAAACGAGAAGACGGATATGGTGAATCCGATATCTATGTTAGTTTTCGACAGAAAGATGGCTCCTGGCTACCCGCCATTAATATGGGAGATCAAATCAACACGGAACTCCAGGAAAGCGGTGTTTCGGTCACGCCCGATGGGAAATATCTATTTTTTTCGAGGGGCCAATGGGAGATTAAGGCGGATGGAAGTACCAATTGGGTGGGGAAAAGTTATTGGGTAGATGCGCAGGTCATTGAGAACTTGAGGCCCCAATAAAAATTCATTCAAAAAACGATAGGACTATGAAAAATAAAACAGGAATACTGCTTCTAATATTAGGTAGCATAGCAAATTTTGGCTTCGCCCAAGAAAGCAAAGAGAGTGATTTCAACTTCCCAGACCTAGAGGGCCCTTACATGGGGCAAAAGCCACCGGGCCTGGTCGCAGAACCATTTGCACCCGGTATTATCTCGAAAGAAGGCTGGGAGCTTGAGGGCGTGTTTGCGCCCGGTATGAAAGAGTTCTACTTCGTCACACGCAGCGGCACAAAGAAGCCCGCCACGGTCATTGGTTTCCGTCAGCAAGGCAATGTCTGGAAGAAATATACCGAATTCAAGCGCACGGGTGAAATATCATTTTCTCCTGATGGTACCCGGATGCATATGGCCAAAGGCTATAAAGATCGCAAGGGCGATGGCTGGTCGGAGCGCAAAAGCCTCGGTCCCCTATTTAACCGGGATGACTGGGGTATCATGCGGCTATCGGCCTCCGCAAAAGGTACTTATGTTTTTGACGACTATAAAAGCGGTGATGTGATCCGCATCTCAAGGCTTAAGGACGGCAAACGTCAAGCACCAAAAGAGATGGGGCTAGTGGTAAACACAGGAGAATGGACCGCTCATCCCTTTATAGCCCCTGATGAAAGTTACTTGATTTGGGACAGCGAAAGGGAAGGAGGTTATGGGGATTCGGATCTCTACATTAGTTTCCGTCAAGAGGATGGCTCCTGGGGCCCTGCCATCAATATGGGCGCCACGGTCAACTCCGATAAATGGGAAGCTTTCGCGAGCGTCACCTCAGATGGTAAGTACATACTCTTTAACAGACGCATAGATGACGGCAGTAACAATGACAATATGAATGTGGATATTTATTGGGTAGATGCGCAGATTATTGAGGTCCTGAGGCCTAAGCCATAAACCGTATAACGCAATACGGGCTATATTTTTCTTAATTTACGGCTCATTGAATTTTAAACAGGATCAATTATGGCATGACATCATCTCGCCCATTTTTTAAAAAATATTGGAGGGTATTCGCAGGTTTTTTGATGCTGCAGTTCCTTTTAGACCAGGCTAGATCCTGGACTTCCCTACTCACCGGAAAATCTACCGAGATAGACTGGAGTCGAAGTGTCATTAGCTCAATGACGGATCAAGTGGTATGGGCCGTTATTTTACTTTTCCTTTATCAAGGCTATCGAAAGATTCAACCTTTATCCAATCGAAGGGCATGGGGCAAGCTTTTTGGGTTGGTGATTGTGGTGGCTACAGTTCATGCGTTTTTAGCTCAGTTTTTTTATTTGATTGGGCATAAATTTTTCATGGGGGATGAGAGAACCTACTATGAATTGCTGTCCAGTAGTTTGAAATTCTTTGTGTTCGGCATTTTCGTCGGGACCTTAATGGGCTGCTTCTGGTTGAGTTTAATCATAGCTCTAGATTACTATGAGAAATACCGAGATGAAAATGTTAAAAGTACTAGCCTAGCGCTTGAATTATCCCAATCGAAGCTGGAAGTAATCCAAGCTCAGTTGAATCCTCATTTTTTATTCAATGCGCTGAATACGATTTCCATGATGGTGCGCACAAAAAATAGCAGCAAAGCCGTCTCCATGATTTCAGCTTTAAGCGATTTATTACGGTTGAGCCTGAACATGAAAACGGCTCAGATCATCTCCTTAAAGGAGGAACTATTGTTGGTGAGCAAATATCTAGCGATTGAGCAAGAGCGATTTAGTGATCGCTTGACCATTGACATTGAAATTGATCCAAAGACGGAGTCACTAGGGGTGCCGAACTTGATTTTACAACCCATTCTTGAAAATGCCTTTAAGTATGGCGTTTCCGAGAATTTAGATAGTGCATACATCCGAATTGAATCGACCATTATGGAGGACAAGTTGATACTGGAAGTTTCAAATAATGGCGGGAAAATAAGTGACAATTGGTCGTTAGCATCAAATAAAGGGATTGGATTAAAGAATGTGGAAAACCGTTTAGGAAATCTATTTGATGAATACGAATTTAGTCTTCGAAATAGTGAAGACGAAGAACTAGTCATCGCCAGCATTTCCATTCCGAAACTGCAAATGGAAGAAGCATGATCAGGGTTATAATTGTTGATGATGAACCGAACGCTCGAGAAGGTCTAAGCTTGTTGTTAGGTCAGCATAAAGAAATTGAGATCATTGCGCAATGCGAAAATGGGATAAGTGCCATCAGGGATATCGATGCACTCAAGCCTGACTTGGTTTTCCTCGATATTCAGATGCCCAAGGTGAACGGCTTCGAAGTACTGAACAGTATTAATTACAAAATACCCTATGTCGTTTTTGTCACGGCCTATGACCAGTATGCGGTTAAGGCCTTTGAGATAAATGCCCAAGACTATTTGCTCAAGCCCTTTACGGATGAACGTTTCCAAGCCGTTCTAGACTTAGCCATCCAAAATCTGCAAGCCAATAATAACCAGAGTGAGTTAATTGAAAAATTGGTCAACTCTTATATTTCTAATCAACGAAAGAATGAGGATGTGGATCAATTGATCAAGCCTGTGCCGGGATGGAACAAGATGACCATAAAAAATAAAGGGAGAATCGTTTTTGTGGATTATGCAGATATTATTTGGATTGAAGGATATGATTATTGCGTCAAAGTACATACCTCAACAAAAACACATGTGGTGCGCGTCACGCTGAAAGAAATGGAAAAGAAGTTGGATGCCCATCGCTTTCTTCGAATCAGTAAGTCCGCCCTAGTTAACATGGAATATGTAAGTGAGATACAGTCATTTGGGAAAAATGACCTTTTAGTGGTTATGAAAGATCAAACTCAAATCAAGGTATCCAGAAATTACAAATCGAATTTAGAGAAGTATATCTAGACGGTAAGGGCCATCAATCAGCCGATTGGATACAAGTAAAGACAGCGATCAGGGGAAATTCATTGTTTCCTAATAAGGCAGTCCGTTCAATAGAGCACTTCAAGAATTCTACGCCCATCTCCTCATCGTACGGAATTTGAAATGGATCAAGAGGTAGAGACATTTTAGACCAGCAATCAATGCTCTCTTAACCCTTGTTCTCTGGCTAAAAAATAAGAGGAAACCCAATTAATTCCTACTTTTGGCACGCTTTAGACCAATTCCTTCAACAGAAACCAGAGCTGAAAATGGCGAATACTCGCTCCACCACCCTTCTATTCTTTGCCCTTTTCTGGGCGATTAACTACGGAAATAGCCAAAACCAACCGGGTACAGAATTACATATCAAAAAGGCCAAAGGCACCATCGTACTGGATGGAAATATCGATGAATCTGACTGGCAGACTGCCGATATTGGAGATGATTGGTACACGAATTTTCCCGTGGATACTGTAAGAGCCCCCTTTCAAACAGAAGCTCGCTTTACTTTCGATGATGAATTTTTCTATGCCTCCTTTGTTTGCTACGATGATGAAACACCAGATATCGTCAACTCGCTCCGACGTGATTTTAATTACGACCTAAATGACAACGTTGGATTTACCATTGGTCCTTACAATGATAAACTGAATGGTTTTTTCTTCGTCATCACCCCGGCGGGCATTCAAATGGAGGGAACGGTGACCGGAGGTGGTAGCAGTGATGATTCCTTTAGTGCTTTTTGGGATAATAAATGGTATTCCAAAGTAGTGCGTTACAAGGATAAATGGGTTGCCGAATTGGCCATACCCTTCAAGAGTTTTCGGTATAAAAGTGACATCCGAGAATGGAATATCTCAATCGATCGTTGGGAGTTAAAGCGGAACCGCAAGACGAGTTGGATTCGCACACCCATCCAGTTTATCTCGGCCTCTTTCCCCTATGGAGGCCAATTGATCTGGGATGATCCTATTCCTCCGGCAAAAACCAACATTTCTTTTATCCCTTATGTCACCGCTAATACCTCTTCGAATAGAGAAGTTAATCCAACGGTTCAAAATTCTGATATCCAAGTTGGCTTCGATGCGAAAGTAGCGGTCACCCCATCCCTAAACCTAGATCTCACCATAAATCCGGACTTTTCGCAAGTGGAGGTGGACGATCAGATCATTAACCTGACGCGATTCGAATTCCGGTTTCCAGAACGGCGGCAATTCTTTTTGGAGAATAGTGATTTATTCGACTTGGCGGGTTTTCCGGGAGCACGCCCCTTTTTCTCTCGGCGGATTGGACTAGCACGCGATTCTTCGGGCTTATTGCAACAGGTACCTATTTTGTATGGTGCCAGGCTTAGTGGATCCTTGAGTGAAAAGTGGCGCTTGAATATTTTAAATATGCAGACCAAAGAGGAAACCTCTATTGGGTTGCCAGCGCAGAACTATACGGTGGCGGCCGTCCAGCGGAATTTTGGGGCGCAGTCTAACATCACCTTTAGCTTCGTCAACAAACAAAGTCTTGGGGTGGAATCGAGCGATTCGCTTAAATATTTTAGTGAAAACGTCTTCCGGGAAAGACAGGTAGGAAACCGGATGGAATTGAGACCTAACACCTACAATCGAGTGCTTAGTGTTGATGTAGAAGCATATAGTAAAGACACAAGATGGTATCATAGTTCTTATCTCAGCAAGTCCTTTGATGATTTTAATGATCAAGAAAACCTTTCAGGCTTGGCTTTTGGTAGCTATTCTACTCGTACTTTCAGCGCCTTTACTGGCTTTTCTTTTATCAATGAATTCTTCAATGCCGAAGCGGGTTTTGTGCCCAGTGCACGAACTTATCCTGGCCAATATTCTTTTTTTGGCAACCTAGGCTATCAATTTTATCCAGAGCGGGAGTCCATCATTCGGATGGGGCCCACCTTTGATATCCAACACACCTATATCCCTGGCGGCACTTTAACGGACCGAAGTTATCAATTGGGCTATCAGTTTGATTTCAGTAATGCATCATCCTTACAGTTCAGCTACAACCACGTCTTCCAGAAGCTAACCAACAGTTTCAATTTGCTGGATCCTAATCAATATACTGGCTTTCTGGAAGGAGAGGAATACAATTGGAATTCCTTTTCTATTGAGTATAACAGTAATCCGAGGAAGGCCTTTTTCTATCAAATCAGCACTAGCTATGGAGGCTTCTATAATGGTGAAAACTTCAACCTAAGTGGAGAATTGACCTATCGTTATCAGCCTTACGGGAATATTGCTTTGCGCTTTGACTACAACGATCTACAATTACCAGAGAATTATGGTCAGGAACAATTATTCCTCATTGGTCCACGAATTGATCTAACGTTTACGGATAAGATTTTTCTAACGACCTATGTCCAGTACAATAATGTCTTTGACAACATTAATCTAAATGCTCGTTTTCAATGGCGCTATCAGCCGGCTTCAGATCTGTTTATTGTGTACACAGAAAATTATCTGCCGGCCGATCTATTCAGTAAGAATCGAGCATTGGTGTTTAAAATGACCTATTGGTTGAATTTATAGTAATGAGCTTTGGCTTTAAGGCTGGGGTTTGATCGATGGAGAAAGGCCCTTTGGCGATCTCTGTTCCTTGTTCTATCGAGTCTGTGGCGTTTCTAGACTATCCTGCTAAAGACTGGGTACCCTTTTATCTTTCTTAAAATGGGCGTATTTTTGCAACAGCGTTTCATTTAGGAGGGCTCTTCTTTTCAATATAGAATTCTTCACAACCCAATACCGATGTTATTTTCCTCCATGTTTATGGTTAAGGGGATATTGAGTAGCCAAACAGCTTTACGCACTAGATTTGTCAGGATAAAAGCTACTGATATCCCGCAAGTATCCTCTGTCCTCTTGATAGGTACCCTATTTTTCACGACCTCCTTTTTATGCGCTCAGGAAACCTTCGAACCCCCCGCTACACCATCGTATGTCAGTGCTACTAAGACGAACATTTCCATGCAGGTGGATGGTCTATTAGACGAACCAGATTGGGAACGAGCAGCATCAATTAGTGCCTTTGTTCAGAAAGACCCAGTGCAGGGTGATTCCATCAGTATGCCTACAGAGGTAAAAATATTGTTTGATCAGGACTACCTGTACGTTGGGGCTTTTTGCCATACTAAGAATGGGCGTAAGGATATTCGCGTTCAGAACTTTCAGCGCGACTTTAGCTATTTTCAGAATGATCTATTTGGTATTGCGATAGACGGTTTTATGGATAAGCGGAATTGTCTAGTGTTCCAGACCAATCCCTACGGTGCGCAGCGTGAAATATTGGTGATGGATGATCAAATCTTTAACAGAGAGTGGTCTGGACTTTGGAAAGTGCGTACACAAATCACCGATGCCGGGTGGACAGCAGAGATGGCCATTCCTTGGAAAACGCTTCGGTACCCAGACAATTGCAAGCAGATGGGTATTATTCTGAACCGAAATATCCGCTTGAATAATGAATACGCCTCTTACCCCGCAGTACCAAGAGCTTTCACGGTATATCGAATGCCATATGAAGCCATTCTAACTGGTATTGAGCCACCCCCACCCACGGTTAATATTCAAGTCAACCCATATGCATTGGTGAATTTTTCCACGGAGAAGAAAGATGGTGTAAGCTTGAACGAAAAAACGGAAATAAAACCCGGTGGAGAGGTAAAGTGGGTGATGAGCCCAAGTTCTGTCTTGGATTTAACTTTTAATACGGACTTTGCCCAGGCTGATGTAGATCGGCAGGTAGTGAACCTAACCCGCTTCTCGGTATTATTTCCGGAAAGGAGACAGTTCTTTTTGGAAGGAAATGAAATCTATTATATGGCGGCCTGGGACAATCTGCAGCCGTTCTTCAGTCGTCGTATTGGTTTGGATGATAGTGGTAATCCCGTGCCGATCCAAACTGGCGCAAGGTTCACGAGTCGGAGCCCTAAACAAAGTGTGGGAGCGTTGATGATCCGTCAAAGTGGACAAGACGAAAAGCCTGCTTCCAATTTTGCGGTGGCTCGTTACTCGCGCAATTTATCCGGGCAGAATCGCCTAGGTGGGATGGCTACCTTCCGATATGATGAAGCTGATCCGGTAAGCGGTAAGTCAACCGCTAATACTACGCTTACCGTAGATGGCTTCTTCCGCCCCACGCAGCAAATCAATGCTTTTTGGATGCTATCTGGCTCGAAGACTACAGGAGCCATCGAAGATGAGGGCCTTTCAGGTGCCTTGTGGGCCTATTATTCGAATAACTGGATTTATCTGGGGCACGTTCAAAGTTTCATCACTGACGAGTATAATCCTCGCGTAGGTTTCGTCGATGCCACCAATTACCTAGTTACTAGCCCAGCCGTAAGATTCAAATTGCGCCCCCCATGGTTGCCTAAGTTTATTCGACAATATAGCCCTGGGTTGACTACTTATTTCTTTCACTACTTAGACGACCTAACTTTCCGAGAAGGCTTCATTGATTATCAGCCATTCAGTCTTGAATTGCAGGACGGGAGCGAGTTCAGCTACTCCTTTCGTACCACCCAACAATCGCTGCGCGAATCCTTTTTTCCTGTCGGTATTGAGATTGCTCAAGGAGATTATAATTATTTAAGTCATCGAGTGAGTTATACCAGTGATTTTTCAAAGAAAATTGCGTTCGGTGCCAATTATCGTTTTGGACAATATTTCGATGGTCAGCTCAATACGCTTTCTAGTTCGCTACGTCTAGCCCCTACGCCACACATTGCGCTAACTGCCGATTATGAATGGAATGAAATTCGAGGCTTAGGTTTTGAAAATACTTCGCTTACCACCCATTTGATCGGTGCAGAACTGCGACTGGCACTTAATCCACGGCTGCAATGGGTTAATTTTTATCAGTATAATACCGTTGCCAAGCGGGCTACGCTCAACAGCCGATTTGTCTGGGAATATAAACCTCTTTCCTATATTTACTTGGTATATAATGATAACCAAGGTGATGCCATAGACCCTGAAACCAATAGAACCAATCGAATTCAAACTCAACAAGGGATTTTCAAACTTACTTTTCTGAGGCAGTTTTAGGGTTTGGGGAAGGGTGATACAAGACGGTCAAAGCTTGTGTGCCATTTTTTGAAACTGTATTCCTGCAGGATTTTTCATTTAAATAATTATAGCATCAATTGCTTCTTTTATCATAGCAGTCAAGCTCAGGTTTCGTAGTTTTATTGGGTCGATAGTTGGCATCACCTAACAACATAGCTGCACGCCTCCAACTTACCGTAATCATCTAAATCTGTTGACAATACTTTTCCAAACTATAGATTGTAATTTGTCTTATCTAAATAGTAAGCCAGACTGTTTTGATGAAAATTATCTTATTTTGGAGAGTCCAAATTTTTTAATCAAATAGACGAATGGAAGCCTTTGATCAAAAAAAGATAAAAGAGCTTATCACTGAAGGTAAAATAAAAGAAGCACTTGAATCCATTGCTTCAGAATGCGAAAAAAGAAAGCTTTCGAAATACCACAATCGGGTGTTAGCACTCTTTTCGGAGCTTAGGATATTGAAGGATACACATGTTAAAGGACTCACCTCTGACGAGGACTATAGAATTGGCTTAAACAGGGTGAATTATGCAGCATTGGAAACGGTCGATGAACTAGCTGCCAAGCTAGAATTGGATAGTGGTGAGGCAAGAACAAAAAAAGTAAAAAACTGGCAGCTTTGGTTGGGGGGATTGGGTGTTTCAATACTTATCCTCTTTAAAGTCTTCAATGGATTCCAAGGTCGGAATGATACAGATTCCAGGCAACAAGATAACATGCCGATAGTAAGTGATACGGCTGCTCAAAGCGAGGTAAGTAGTACAAAAGAAAAGAAAGTCGTTGATACTGTAAAACAACACACCAAACCTCCGTCTGTGTCTGCAAAAGATAAAGCGAAGGTCAATCCTGTTCCGCTTACTACCTTAAATGGCAATATTGGCCTTCCGGTAAAAGGTATTTTAGTGGAGGTACGACTAGTGGATGATGGCAATAAAGTATATAGTGACAAAAGTGACCTCAAGGGTAGCGTTGCCTTTCAGTTACCCGCAAGTACCTTGGCGAAAAACGAATACCTGGAGTTAACCTATTATGAAAACGGTCAATTTATTTATCAAGGTAATGTGTTACATAAGAACAACCCTACCCTGTTTCGACTGCCAGCAAAGATCCTTCTTTTGATGGAAAAAGAAAGTGAATAGACAACACCCCAATAATCAATTATAATGAAGTATATAATCTACTTGGTTCTCATTTTAGTAGTCCCATTCTTTAGCTATTCACAAACAAATATTAATCTGATTTATCGGGATGCCGATACCCAACAAGAGCTTGATGGAGTAGAAATGTATTTTCTTAATAAAAAAAACAAACGTATAAACATCCCTAGAACCGATGTTTTTGGCTTTACCAATTTTGAAACTTCTGATTTTGGACCTGGCGATATTATTCAATTGCACCACCGCAAAGATCCTGACTATTATGAAAATTTAAAACCCTATGACCTTCGCATCTCCTCAGACCCAAGAGCCAATAACTTCAAGATATTTCTAAGGAAAAATGTCCTCTTTATTATCCTTCAAGTTCAGGATGAACTATCCCAGGAGTCGATCACAGGAGTTCAAGCAACTTATTATAAAAAAGATAACCAAGCAGGTGAGGTGTTTGAATCGGATGAGCATGGACTGGTAGTGATGGAAATACATACCTATAAGCCTGGAGATGAGCTAAAAATACTTCTTACTCCTCCTGCTGGATCAAGTTATCGATCTTTGGAAACGACCCAATACATCAAAAGTAACCTACTTGATAACCGCTTTCAGATTAAGCTATCGACATCTGGTGAAGGCCGCCTTAATAAGAAGGTGCAATCACAAATGAATTTTAAGTCCGCACAAAGTATCCTGGATAAGGCCAAAAAGGGGAGAGATGGCTCACAGCAAGGACAAAATGAGGCATTAGCCTATCTTATCAAATTTGGTTATGCCTTCAATGGCGTCGATTTCAGTGGGATAAGTTTTGAGGGTGCCTCTCTCAATAAAGGGATATTTGATGAAGGAAAATTACACGGTGTAAATTTTGCTGGGATAGAAGCAAAAAATGCTTCTTTCAGAGAGAGCGGTTTACGTTTTGCGCAGCTGCAAGAAGCTAATATGGAGGGCGCCAATCTGAGTGGTAGCTACTGCCCTTTTATCTGGGGAGAGAAAGCCAGCTTTGAAGGGGCTGATTTGTCAGGTGCCAGCTTCTTTTGTGCCGATCTCAGAGAGGCCAATTTTAAAGGAGCCAATCTCAGTGGAACGGCTTTTGCATTTGCCGACCTAAGAGGAGCTAATTTTGAAGGGGCTAATCTCAGTGGAGCTTATTTTAATGGCGCTATACTGGACGATGCGATTTTTACTGATGCCGTTTTTTCTGAGACAGACATGCTGGGGGCCGTGGCGGATAATTTCCAGTTATCAGAAGCACAAAAAGAAAAGACTTGCCGTCATGTTTACGTGAATAATAGCTTGAAAAAGAAAAAAAATACCCGCCGGTCAAGTACATGGGCAGTACAATGGTACTTTCAGTTTTGGGAGTCATGGCCCAGTCCTAGTGCTCATTCAGGGACTGGGATGGATAAAATAGTTGAGTCGCAGTCTATGTTTGTGAATTTCGACACCGAATTGCTTCCTGCCTGTACAACACCTGCAGAGGGGCCGCCGGCTCATGATGCCATCTTCGTTGGAACCCATGGTCTAACAGTTGACCGATCATTTGCTTCCAAGAACAAACGCAAAGCCATCTACAAGAAGCGGGTAGAGGACCACATCAAGCTATTGGAAGAAAATATGCAGCCCTTTAAGTCATTTCGTGGGCCCGCGGCGATTCAAAAGGAAATCAGTCTACATATGAACAAAAAGCTGCAGGAGCCCACTACTCTAGAGGAACCCTACTTCAATTCTGATTTATTTGCTGTGTTACTTTCAAAAGCCAATATCTCGGACAACATAAACTGGGAGTACCTGGCCTTTCTTCGCTGGCATTATGAATATCAGTTCGTCAATGATGATGACATCAAATCGCATTCTTACTGGGGAAATTTTTATCCTCGAAATGCATCCTGGGTGGATTTACCTAATGAAAAGTTTGAGCTCTACAAGAAATGGGTGAAAGCACGAGCGAAAACCCAAATCAATAACATCGTCATTAAACATCCACTCAAGACACTTAGAGGAAGCCAGAATCGGGGAAAACCATTGATGGAGCGGATGCTCCTTAATAATGCGTATGAAGAGCGATTTCACCAAAATTATCGTTCAAGTGTACGATCGAATACGGCAGTATTTTTAAGCGAAAAGGGGATTAGTGCCGATCGGATTTATGTTCCACCAGTAGCTTATTTACCACGAATTGCATATGTGTTTCCGAGAGCGATCAACAGCTTTGAGGTGACGGAACAGCCGCCTACAGATGATACCATGTATTACGAGTTAGATTTGGCTCTTCAAGAGGTAGAAACTACTAAAGACGATCACAATCAGCCCATCATTCTTCTTCATGTGAATCCACAAAAAATAGGAGGATACAGCGACAAAGTGGAGCTGTGGAGCCAAAAAATTAAATAGTTCATTATTATTTTCTGACACCTTTAACCAGATTAATATGTTACCTCGGTTTTTCCTCTTAAGTATTATCTGCTTTACCGTAAATCCCCTTTGGAGTCAGCTTACTGTGAACCTAAGATTGTTGGATGCTACATCTCAGGAAGAACTGCAAGGAGTAGAAGTGTTTTATTACGATAAAAGTAATAAGCGAATTAAGGTATGTACTTCTGATCCAATGGGGAACTGCACCTTCGAAACCTCTGCCTATAATCCGGGAGATGTTTTGGAACTGTATTCAAGAAAGGACCCCGATTATTTTGAAAACTTAAGCCCACATACGCTAACCTTAGTCTCGAAATTGAACGAAAACAATGCAACTATTTTTCTGAAAAAAGATGTCATTTATGTCAATGTAAGCTTAAGGGATACCGATTCTTTTCAACCTCTTGCCGGAGCTACAATTCAGTATTTTAAGAAGAATAACTTACCCGGGGGTATTTTTGAAACCGATCAACGAGGTATTGCTTCTTTGGAAGTAAGTACATTCCAACCCGGGGACGATTTGCGATTTACGATCTACTTTCCACCAGGTTCAGATTATACTACTCAGGAAATCACAAAAACAATACGGGCAGATCTGCAAAAGAATAGCTTTTCGATCCTTTTACAGACGGAGCAATCCATCTTGAGTAGCAAAGAAGAGAATCAGTTTGATCTTACATCGGCCCAAAATACATTGGAGCGGGCGGTCGAAATTCGTGATGGTTCCAAGCAAGGCCAGGTTGAAGCCCTTGAATATTTGTTGGCCCAGGATTTTGAATTTAACGGTACGGATTTCAATGGTATTAATCTGGATGGTGTTGACATCACGAAGGGGAATTTTACGGAAGCTAGACTCAATGCTGTTTCCCTCAATAAAGCCATGGCCAAGGGGACTGTACTAAAAGAAAGTGGGTTGCGGTTTGCTAAAATGGAGGAAGCCAATTTTGAAAATGCAGACATGCGACAATGTTATGCGCCTTTGATATGGGGGCGGGGTGCACAGTTTGAGGGGGCTAATCTTTCGGGGTCTAGCTTCTTCAGCGCTGACCTCAGAGAGGCCAATTTTAAGAATGCAGATTTGAGTGGAGCAGCTTTTGCATTTGCTGATTTACGTGGGGCTAACTTCGATGGGGCGGACCTAACAGGTGCCTACTTAACCGGAGCCCTTCTCGATGACGCATCCTTTGAGGGAGCGATTATTTCAGGAACAGAGATGTTATCGGTTACTGCCAACTCCTTCAATTTGACAGCATCTCAAAAGCAGGGTGCTTGTCGGCATTATGTGAATAAAGCTGAATATGTGAGTTGGAATGTTCGAATTACCGAAGAAATTCCAAATACCAGATTTGCTGATGGGGTTGAGTATAGCGTCATTCTTAATACCAAAAACTACAACAGAAATGCTGATTTCAAAACCTTTGTAGATAAGAGCTTACCCGTTTGTGCAACTGAGGCAGAAGGCCCCCCAATGCATAATGCCATGTTTGTAGCAAATGAAGCCTTCTGGTTTACAAGAGCTTTCTTGAGTAAAGCGAATCGGTACAGTGTATTCAAAGATCGCATCGTGTCGCATATGCTATTATTGCAGGAGAATGTAAAGGAAAACCGTACCCTAAAAGGAGATGGAAAGGAAAGAGAAAACTGGATTGAACAGCTCAAAACCAATACGAAAAAGATTACCAAGCCGACCTCAAAGCCTTATTTAAATAGCGATCTAATCTTACTCATATTAGCTGCTAATGAAAAGGTAGATCATGGTAAACTGAGCTGGAGCCAGGGAGCTGTTCACCGTTCTGCTTTTGAGCGAAGAGTGAAGGATGAACTTAAGGTAGACTTCAAATCTTGCTCGATGTGGGAAGGCGTTTTCCCCGCCTCCTCCAATTTGGCAGTAGCTTGGGGAGATTTACCAGAAGAAAAAATTGACATTTATAAAGACTGGGTAGAAAAGCGAAGTGCTTATGCACCTGATCATTTTATCATTAAGAACCCACTCTCTGCCTTTGCCAAATGGCGTGTCAAACTATCAGAACTCTCCACACTAATCAGTGCGAATCATTGGGAAGGCAAGAATATCGTTCTTGATCGTAGCAGACAAAGAAGGATTTACGCAAATCTTTCTAGTAAATATTTTTTGCCAATGGTAGTATCGGTGGGAGTGCCGGTGAATTTTGTCTTCCCTATGCCCATGGAAGAGTATGCCATAAATCTTCCTACCCAAAATACCAATAGCGATATTAGCTACGAATTGAAGATTGCTATAGACCGGATAGAACCGATGTACGATAAGAAAAAAAGAAGATATCAAGTGCTGTTTTTTGTACATCCAGAAGAGATCGTTTTTCATGAAAAGGGAATGGAGATACGCCGGCAGTCTTTTGGGAAACCCTATTTGGACCCTATCCAGAAGCGAGAGGAAGAATTCAAGGCTTGGGATGCAGCTGTGAAAGGCAATGATATAAAATCTTATCTGGCCTATTTATCCGCTTATCCCGAGGGTGTCTTTTCTCAACAAGCCAAAAACAGGGCAGAAGCCAATCAGGAACTGTACGACTGGGAAATGACTAAAGTCGTGGGGAGTCGAGAGGCTTTTAATGCCTATATGCGAAAATATCGACGGGGCACTACTTACTACGATGAAGCTAAAGCTATTGTTGAAGCTAATAAAGGGAAAACCCGATGGTTCTTTGAAAGCCCAAACATCGAACCCACTATCAAAGACAAGGATGGGAATATCTACCCGGTTCTAAAAATGCCGGATAACAAGCAATGGCTTGGCGTAAACCTAAATGTAGAAACGCCAGGCTCGAAATGTTTCGAAGACCAATCCTATCAGTGTGAGCGCTACGGCCGATTCTATACCTGGGAAGCTGCTAAGGAAGCATGTAAGACGCTAGGAAAAGGCTGGCGTCTCTCCAACAAAGCGGATTGGGAAGCTCTTGTCGCCACCTACGGCGAAAAAAAGGCAGCCTTCATGGAATTGACAAAAAAGGAATATCCCGGCTTTGACCTCAGACTTGGCGGTGCTATCCAGGAGAATGGATACGCACACTTCCGGTACTCTGGCTACGGTCAATATTGGACTTCAACCTCCGAAGATGATGCCAATGCCACACTATACAGCTTCAAGAATGATTATTACACATTCATCTCCGTATTAAGTGGTTTGAAAACGGAAATGCGCTCCTGCCGCTGTATTAAGGAGTAAGCGCAAAGAGGAAATGCATCAAGTTAGATATTCCGTTGACAACTAACTATTGCACTATTTGAAACTAAATAAAAAGCGAATCCGCCGCTTATCTCGCTGGAGCAACTTGCAGCGCTGGAATAACAAAAATGAGTAATCCGCTTAAAACTTGGTTTTATGAGCTGAAAAACTCGATCTAAAGAATTATAAAATGATACGAATCATCTACCACTGGAAAGTAAAGCCACAAAACATTGACCTTTTCATCGAGACCTGGAAAAGAACCACCAATAAAATTCATGAAACCGTAAAAGGAGCTAGGGGCAGCTTTATGATCCAGGGGCATGAAGACCCTACTGAAATAAAGACCATTGCCAGATGGGATGCGCTCGAAGATTGGCAGCAATTCTTTCAAGGGAGCAATCCCAGCCAAATGTTATCGATGCGTGACTTGGGGGAACGAACGGGGGTTGAAATCTATCAGGAAGTGGATGATTTTACGAGGTAGTAATAAGACTATAACTCACCTTTCTTAATGATCTAGCCATTGACGCATTCACATTAAAAAAGAAGATGAACAAAATCGGAATCATTGCAGGTATAGGACCCGCATCAACAGTAGAATACTACAATTTTATCATTCAAGGGTTTCGAGAAAGATTATCGACCAAGGATTATCCGGAACTACTCTTGCATAGCATTAATATGACGGAGATGCTGAACTACGTCTTCACCGGAGAACTGGATAAATTGGTTGAATTTTTGAAAGAAAAGGTAAAGGTCCTAGAATCAGCTGGAGTAGATTACGTGGCTCTAGCTTCCAATACGCCGCATTTGGTTTTCGAGGAACTAGCCGGGGTCGTGGATACGAAAATGATTAGCATTGTTGAAGAAACCTGTGAAGTAATTGGTAAATCTGGCCTTAAGAAAGTCGGGTTGTTGGGTACGAAGTCCACGATGAGTATGGGATTCTATCAACAGGTGGGAGTGAAGCAAGGTATTGAAATAGTAATCCCGGATGAGAAACAACAAGATTATGTGCACGAAAAGTACATGGGGGAGTTGGTGTTCAATCAAATAAAAGCAGAAACAAAACAGCGTCTAGTCGAAATAGTGGACAAATTGCAAGCCGAAGAAAGTATTGAAGGTATTATCTTAGGAGGTACGGAACTGCCGCTAATTCTAAAGCAAGAGGATTTCCGCCATTTGAAGGTGTTCAATACGACGGAGATCCACGTCAATGCCATCTTGGATAAAATGTTGGCCTAATTTGTGCTTAGTACTGACGGTATGTTCTTATTTTGCCTAGGCAGTTTTGATAGATAAAGTATGAACGAACTCCATGTTAGAATCCAATGAAAGCTACTTCGAAAAAGAAGTAGAGCGAATTAGAAACCTCATCTATTCTAATCAAGTACAACTAGATACCATCATCGCGACTCGCAGGTATATCAACGAACATTACCATACCGATTTGAATCTAGAGGTACTATCCCGCGAATTACTGGTCTCGAAATATCATTTGCTGCGTCTGTTCAAGCGATATTATGGACAAACGCCACAGCAATATCTAAGTCAAAAGCGAATTGAGAAGGCTAAGGAACACCTGCGAGCCGGAATGAGCGTGACGGAAGTATGTTTTGCAGTTGGGTTTAAAAGCCTAGGTTCCTTTAGTACTTTATTCAAAAAGAAAACGGGCTCATCCCCAGTGGAGTACCAAAAAAGAGCAATCTTGAAGAAGTAACTTACCCGCTAATTGTAGAACTTGGAGCCTTAAACCTAAATAGTTGATTAATGAGAGTTAAAGTAACGAGCGTTCCCGTACAAGATCAAGAAGTAGCCTTGCAATTCTATACCCAAAAATTGGGCTTTGTAAAGAAATTGGATATGCCATTGGGCGGAGGTAATAGATGGTTGACGGTGGTATCCCCAGAAGAGCAAGATGGACCAGAAGTCCTCTTAGAGCCTGCTCCTCTTCATTTTGAACCTGCCAAGGTATTCCAAAAAGCCTTGTTTGATGCCGGGATTCCCTGGACGGGATTCTACGTTGACGATGTGCAAGCGGAATATGATCGTTTGACGGCTCTCGGTGTGGAATTTAGTATGGAACCTAAAGAAATGGGTACCGTAAAATTTGCTATCTTGGACGATACTTGCGGTAATAAAATTCAATTGGTGGAAGAACTATAGCCACCATACCACAAATTAAGAACGGATAGTTCAACTCTATTTTCACAGTAAATACATTCCTGACTTCCGTAGTTCTGACTTACAGGCAGCCTTGCTTACCCTAGCCTGTGCGGAATACGTGTAATCATTTTTTCTCTGATCCAAGCTGCGAATGGTATCTGGTGGAGGCCTCGTGCTTGCAGGACTGGCTTAGCGCTGATCCAGTATCGTAGGATGGTCGGGGAAGTAACCCTATAAATCAGGAACTGTGAAAGCAATATTTATTTATCTGTTTTGTGTGCTTAGTATTCAAGCTTTTGGCCAAAAGGATTGGGTGAATCTACCGGAGGAAAACCTGGCGGAGAGATCCATGGAAGAGGGCAATTATGCACTGGCGATTAATTTGTATCAACAAGCGCTGGACATTCGAAAAGCGAAATATCCAAAAGGCATTTTCTGCCATCTGGATGCTTTTAAGGAGGTAGCAGAAGCCATGGATCATCTGATCATTGCCCATAGTAAGGCGGGTGATTACAAAAAGCACATTGAGCTTTGCCAGGAATTGTGTGCCTGGGCAAAGGAAGGGATAGAGGTGTTTCCCACCAAGCCTACTTGCTATCTAGAGTATGGGCTAACGCAGATCAAAGTGGCTGAATCTTACCAGAAGCTAAAACAATACGATCGGGGCGTAGAAGTCTGCCAAAACCTCATCGATTATTTGCAGAACCCCAGCAATACCAGACCCCTTAAGCATGTAGCCAAGTATGTTGTCGGCTATGCCTATAGTAGAGCTGGTGAAATCCTAAAGGAGCAGGGGCAGTTGAAAGCCTCGGCGACACAGCATGAGAAAAGCGTGGCAGCCTGGCAGAATACGCTGCAGCAGTCGAAAGACAAACTAGTATATGAAGCCATTGCGAAGCAGTCTGAAATCTGTGTGCAGCGATTTGATAAACTTCAGGACTCTACCTCGGTGATCAAGTACGCTAAGCTTGCCTTAATACATTATGAATATTTGTTCAAGAAAGATCCTCGAAATGAAAAATTGAGCCGTAAAGTGGAGACGGCAGGAAATACATTGGCCAGCTACAAAGCTGGCTCTGGAGACCACCAGGATGCCATCTGGCGCTATAAGAGAAGTCTAGCCCTCAATGAAAAGCAGTTTAAGGAAAATGGGCAGGCAGAGCAGCTAGAACAGATGGCTGCTCTCAACTTGAAGATATCGCAGGCTTATACCGCTGTGAATGATCTCTCTTCATCTGCGGAACACCTTTTCACTAGGGTAGAACAGCTGATTAAGTTGGATGAACTCGTGGCGGAGATTGACTATTCCTACACCATCTCCCGAAACCAGTATGATTTGGCAAAGCAACATGAGTCCCTTGGTAATTATCCAGAAGCCGTGAAGATGATGGATGAATCTGTGGTCTGGGGGATCAAAGCCATTGAGAAGGATACCAGCAGTATGAGGAGGAAAGAATGGCAATGGGTACAAGAGTTTTTCCGATATCAGCTCTTAAAGAAAATGGAAGATTATGGGACTGCTTATACCTCGCTAGATCGACTGAAGAAGATTCTGAACGGTTTGGAAGAACTAAAACCTGAGATTCAATATTCCGAACATATCAGAGAAGTGGAAGTCTCCCAAAGAGAATTGGCCTATCCTGAAATTGTGAAATTGGATACGGAAATAGACAATATGGAAGGGGGGAAAATGAAGTTTGATAAAGCCGTAGAATTAGTGGAGTCCCTACGAAAGAAGATGCGAAAAGATCGATCTATGCGCTTGCCTTTCGTTCGGCATACCAATGTGTTGGCTTGGAATGGGATATTGGCAGGAGAGTATAAAATCACTAAAAAGGCGCTGAAAAGAGCCATGCGCATTAAACCCGTAGACCCATACCTCATCACCAACTATGCGCCCTGTATGCTATTTCTTGGGAAGTATAAGCAGGCAGATGAAATTTATGCCAAGTATTACAATGAGCCATTTAAGCCGGGGAAAAAAATCATTGCTGGCTTTATAGCTGATCTCGAAGAGTTTGAAGAAGAGGGAGTCATACCTGAAATGCATCGCCAAAAAGTGGATGAGATCAAGGCTCAGTTGAAAGTTTGGCAAGAGGAGATGAAAGATACCTCCCCGAAAACGAATTGATAGTCAAAAGGCCTTACTGTTAATCCCAATGGAAAGATCTTTATTCTTCCGCTTTTGTACTGCTGGAGAGTGGTAGCTAATTGTTAATTTAGTTCCAGTGCTTAGTACAGACTTAGAGTATGTACTAAGCATCGCCACCACTAGCCTAGATGAATATGGAAGCAAAAGAAAAGCCAAGGCTGGCCCGATTAACGGCTATTATCACACAGCTACAGTCCAAACGACTGGTCACAGCCAAGTACTTAGCAGAGAAGCACAAGGTAAGTGTCCGGACGATTTACCGAGATATTCGTACACTCGAAAAATCAGGCATCCCCATCATCACCGAAGAGGGCAAGGGTTTTTCCATTATGGAGGGGTATCACCTCCCTCCGGTGATTTTTACAGAAGACGAAGCGAATGCTTTGATTACGATGGAGCTGCTTGCTAGTAAAAACAAAGATCAATCCCTCACAGATAATGTCTCTAGCGCTATTGAAAAGATAAAGTCTATCTTAAGATATTCACAGAAGGGTAATGCGGACTTACTGTCCGAACGCGTCTACTTTGGAGGCAACAACGAGCTAGAGCGATCCAGTAACAACTTGATGCAGATCCAGTCCGCCATTATCCACTTCAGGCTCTTGAAGATTGAATATTTGTCCACCGAACAAAAGCGGACCATCCGGACCGTTGAACCCTTCGCGGTCTACAGCAACAAAGGAAACTTCCTACTCATCGCCTTTTGTAGATTGAGAGATGATTTCCGCGCTTTTAGAATAGATTTTATTGAGAAACTCAGCCCGCTGGAGGAGACTTTCACCGCCCATAATATGACGATTCAAGATTATTCTGAAGAATATGTGAAATAGTAGATACCTGCTAAACCACCCTTGACATACCTATGTCACGACCCCATTTTAAGTTTGCTGCATAATCATAAAAACAGCAATAAAAATGGAAATTTTAACAATCGTAACACTTGCTTTATCCGGACTGCTTTTATCCTTTGTTGGTGCATCTAGATTAAGAAATCCGATCAATGCCTACCTCAAGAATTCAGGCATTACACTCGCGAAAGAGGTTGATTTGTTGAATGAAATGAGAGGCGTGAGTGGGTTGATGCTCATGGGTGGAATACTCATCCTGTTAGGAATACTGCTACCTCAATTGACGTTTACTTCGCACGTTGTGGCTTCGCTGCTTTTTCTTGGTTTTGCTATTGGCCGAATTCTCAGCATGCGTGTAGATGGCCAGCCTAACAAGCAAATCGCTCAGGGCCTGATTTTTGAACTGGTTTTCGGTGGGTTAAATGTAGTTTGTGTAATCCTCACCCAGTTTTGATCTACGGGCAAGCCTGCTTTATGGTAGGATTCCTAAAGGATTTCGAGGCGCAAAGGGTATGGTGTTCATTGCCAGTGAGCAGGGGTGATGTCCCATACCCAGCAACGGCTCCATGATTATCGAAAGCTTGACCGTGCCTACCGAATTCTCACTGTATGCTAGGGTTGTTGTTAATGAATTCCCAATTAGTTGTTAATGAATGTAAACGGTAGTGCTACCTAAGGTTCAGGCTGGTACTTTAAATGGAGAAAACAATTCCATTTTGCCATTAAAAGCCAAGACCATGAAGTACCGCATCCTCTTTTTGATAAGCTTCTTTTTGGGCCACGCTGCCTACAGTCAGCTATCCATTAACCGGAACCTAAACCTTGAACTGGCAGATCGAGATAGTATAAAATCCGCTCTACTAGAAGAGTCGCTGATTGCTTTTTTAAGCGAAGCGCAAAATGGGACCTATTCTCATGCGTACGTAGATTCTCTTCACCAACAAGAGTATGAGTTCTTCTTTAATAAATTGGCAGGTATCGGTAAAAACAATAAGTCTCTATTCAATGATCCGATTATTCTAAAGTCCTATACACCGGATGGAGACACCTATTACATTACGGTGGCCTTTAGTGGGGTTAAAGATGATCGCCGCTTTATTTATCAGATCACAGAATTCAAAACGGTACCCTATCAAGGTCATTACCGCTTCTATTGTCCATTCCAGGAGCGAACCGCTAATTTTAAACGTACAAAAATTAAGGATGTCACTTACCACTACAGTGGGACCATCGATGAGCAGAAAGCGAATCAGTTTGCGAGCTTCAAAGAGGAGCTTTCTAACCTTACCCAAACACCAAAATTGCCTTTGGATTACTACTGTTTTGAAAGCTTAGATGAGCTGCTAAAATCCTATGGATTTCTGTACAGCGCTCGTCAATGTAATTTTTTGTGCTATGACTTAGGCTTTACGGATAATGGAGGGAAAATCTATCTAACCGGCACGAATAATGAAAACTATAGATTTGGATACATAGGGGACTATCTGTACGAGAACTTGGCCGACCCGGAAAATATCTATTGGCCCTTTGTACAGGGGATTTCCACTTACTATGGCGGATACGGCTTGAGTTATGATAGCATGGAGGAATTGAAGCAGCAATTTAGGGCGGAACTAAAAAAGAATCCTTCCATTGATTTTTTGGAGGAGTTCCAGAAAGGAAGAAAATCCTCTATCAATCAGCACTTTTCCTATTATGTGATGAGCGCTTTTTTATGCGAAGAAACACTCAAAAGTAAAGGCTTCGATGGAGTGCTACAACTGCTTTATTCTGGCCAAGACGGGGAGCAGTTTTTTGATAAGCTTGAACAGGTTTTACATATCAATGAAAGTAACTTTCACGATACGATAGAAAGATTGATTAGGGAGGGGTGACGAGCTGCGTATGGCAGGAGTATTTAACCAGCATCCTTAAAGATCGACAATAGAGTGGCCCGTTAGCAAGGTGCTTTTGGCCTTTAAGTAAGATTGCAACCTCAATTGATTTTCTGCGTCTTTAGACAGCTAACCAGAATATCAATTTCTCTTCATGGGTCACTTAATCAGTATTGTTTTTAGCGTAGGCTTTGCCTTATGTGCATTTATAATTTTTGGACTTTTTAAAAAAATAAAATCTGGACTTCCTCAGCGACTTTTGATTGTTTTTTGGGCATTCCTGCTCTTTATAATCCTCACCTACTACGCCGATTTACATCAAATAATATGGCTATACGTTATAAGTTTTCCCTTTCTGAATCTGGCACAGGTCTTCCTCCCGGTACTGATATTCCTCTACTTGAAGTCTATTTTTTTTAAGCAGGATCGATTCTTCCGGATGAATTTGATTCATCTGATACCAAGCCTGCTTTTTGCTTTGACTTATACCCTCCCCATACACGTAAATTATGTGTCAGATTCGATGGTGTTCTCCTATGTAGAGCGCATTGATACAGCCTATTTGACCTTGTATAAGGACATGTACGGTCTTCTCTATTTTGCTTTTTCGATCAGGTTGTTGCGTCAAGTAGAAGGGAAGTTGGTGCATATTTTCTCCGAAATATCAGAAGTGCAGTTTAAGTGGCTTTTCAAGTTTGTCTATACATTTTTCGGGGTGATTGCCTTAGATTTTCTTTTCTCCTTGGCTGAATTTGTGGGGAGCTATAATGTTGAATGGGATGGCTATATCGTCGTCTTGGTACTCATTATATCCATATTTTATTTGGCTTATTACGGTGTCCAACAAGTGAGCCATTTTATTCCAGCCTTTCTGTTTGAGTCACCGCAGAAGAGAAAAATGGAATCTCAAGAATTCACAGCACTAGCTATTCAGTTGAAGCAACTGATGGAAGAAGACAAACCTTACCTAACTCCAAATCTCTCTCTTAGAGAACTGGCAGAAAAGATGGGCACTTCAGACAAAACCTTATCCATGATGATCAATAATCACCTTAAGGTAAGTTTTTATGATCTGGTAAATAGCTATCGGGTAGAAGAAGCCAAAGCAAGGCTAATCTCGGATGATCTTGAAAAATATACGGTCACTGGGATTGGGAAAATGTGCGGATTTAGTTCGAAAAGCAGTTTTTATCGAGTCTTTAAAAATGCAACAGGAATCACTCCACTCAATTTCATAAAAAAGGAAAGAACCTAGTCCCATCGGATGCATTGGGACTAATGGAACCTTGATTTTGTTTTTTCCTAGCCTCCCACTCACCAAATTGGGAGCGATAGAATTGATTGGTTTAAAAACTCAAAAATTGTCAGAGAAACAAACTCATACAGTATGTATCAAAAATTCGTTTCGCTCCTATTATTTCTTTTGTTAACTGGACTCCTGCAGGCTCAAGGATTAGATCAGCTATCGAAAAAGACTGATCAATTTTTCAATAAGTATCTGTCTGATGATAAACCAGGAGGCGCCGTAGTAGTCATTAAAGATGGTCAAGTAGTACATAAAAATACCTATGGACTAGCCGACTTTGAAAATAAAGTGCCGCTATCCACAAGCTCCGTATTTGATATAGCCTCCGTTTCAAAACAGTTCTTGGGCTACGCGGTAGCGCTTTTGGAGAAAGCCGGTAAGCTTTCCTTACAGGATGATGTAAAGACCTACATTCCCGAATTCCCAGATTTTGGTCATACCATCACTATCGGCCATTTGCTTTACCATCAGAGTGGCTTAAGGGATTGGCCATCCGCCATGAAGCTTGCAGGAGTCGGATTCGATGATGTACTCAGCTTCGAGCAAATCCTATCTATGGTATACCGGCAGGAGGCCCTCAATTTTGTTCCGGGTTCTAGGTACATCTATTCCAATACGGGCTACAACGTACTAGTTGAAGTGATCCAACGGATCACTAAGCAGCCGTTTAGAGCATGGACAACAGAAAAGATTTTCCAGCCCTTAGGGATGAAAAACACCTTTTTTAAAGACCGATTTGATGAATCGATTCCAAAAGAAGTGAAAAGCTACTTTAAAGAAGAGGATCAATACAAACGAAGTACCAATAGTTTGACGGCAATGGGATCTAGTTCTTTGCAAACGACAATAGACGATTTTGGCTTATGGTTGCAGCATCTTGATAGCGAAAATGCTAAAGATCTTATCGCCAAGATGCAGGTTCCTGGAACGATTACGACGGAGGCACCCGCTAACTATGCCTATGGCGTAGAAGTAGATACCTATTATGGTCTTAAGCGGGTGTATCATGATGGTGGCTGGGCGTCCTTCAATACTTATATGGCCTATTTTCCTGATGAGCATTTTTCGGTAGCGGTATTCTTAAATCATGAAAATTGGGTGGAAGGCTTCGTTCAGGAAGTGATAGAGATCTATCTTAAAGATAAGTTTCAAGGAGATAAAGAAGGGCCTTGGTTTTATTACGAAGAGAAACCTAAAATATCGAAGGATCTCGACCTTGATCTTTCGCCATATACGGGAATTTATTATCTGGAAAAATACCTATCCTATCTCAACATCACGGAGGAAAAAGGAAAATTATATGTACAGGCAACTGGTGAAGACAAGCAGTTGATGCAGGCGGTTTCCGCAACCCGATTTTGGGTAGACGCTTATAGCTCCTATATTTACTTTAATACAGATAAATCAGGGGATATAGAAAGTGTTACCTATCATAAGTCGCTTTGTGAGCGAAGGGATCTCATCCCCTCTAAGAACGTACTAGATCTTTCTTCCTATGAAGGTAATTACTACAGTCGGGAGTTGAATACCAGCTACCAGGTTGTATTGGAAGCTGGGCAGCTATACCTGTCAAATCTTAGAAATGGCCGGTTCCCATTGGAGCAAGTGTGGAAAGATGGTTTTATCAACGATACGAACTATGCGCCGCTGGTTGATTTTCAAAGAAATGCAAAAGGAGAGATTATTTCCTTTATGGCATCCCAATTCAGAAGTAGGAATCAAGTATTTAGAAAGCAAGGCGTGAAGGATTAAATCTTTAAAGCATGTTGGTTGGTAAGGCGGTATAGCTACGGATTACTTCACTCCGGCAGTTTTCTTTTTGTAGGATTCAGGCGAAAATGGAGGTGAGCATGGAATGGATTTGGTAAAAGGGTGGGCTTAATTATGAGCACCGCCCTCCTACTTGTCCTGCTAACCCTGATCATGGGGTTTTCGGGCTTATCGATTGTTGTATTGCTCTGGCCTTGGATCAGAATACTCTTATTGGTTGGGCTGGTTTGTTGGATTATTCACTGGACAAAAGTATCTGCTTATCGGAAGACGCTTCTCGCGAATCCGGTGAAATTAGTTTGAAGCTATCTAAAAAAGCCTTCCGTCTTACCAGAAGTGGGAGCTGTAGATACTTTAGGATTGTAGCTCCTTCTTTCTACCAAAGGTATACATGAAGTAACCGCCGGAAATGAACATGATCAATCCATAAATACCTGCTGGAATAGAAAGGGTAAAATTGGCCAAGACCGTTGAAGCAATGACTATGGCTAAAGTCCCATTCTGAATACCCGATTCTATGGCAATCGTTATTGCCTGCTTTTGCTCTAATTTGAAAAATTTGGCGCTGTAGTAGCCCACCAATAAGGTCAAAATATTTAAGGTAACCGTCGCTCCTCCAATCTGCGGAAAGTACTTAGCAATCGTTTCACGCTCGGTTATGATAATAGAGACTAGAATCACGAGAAATAGGACAGTAGAGAAAATTCTCACCGGTCTATCCATTCGCAAAGCAAAAGCTTCTCGACGAGATCGGATAAACATACCGATGGCGATAGGTATGATTACAATGACTAACACCTGCAGCAACATCCCCACCTCATCCACATCGACTACCTGCCCAGAATTACTAAAGTAACTGAAGGCAAAACCCACGTAAAGCGGTATGGTAACCAAGGTGATCAAGCTACTTACCGCCGTCAGCGATACAGATAGTGCCGTATCCCCCCGAGATACGTGGCTAATTAAATTAGAGGTCACCCCCCCAGGACAAGCCGCCAACAACATCATGCCGATCGCCAACTCATTGGGTAAATTGAACAAATGACAAATCCCGAAACCAATTAAGGGCAAGAGAAGGATTTGATTCGCTAAGCCTATCAAAGTGGCTTTCGGGTATTTGAAAATTCGCCGAAAATCGTCTACGACCAGGGATAAACCCATTCCCAGCATGATGACAAAGAGAGAGGCGGGCAAAAAGACATCAGTAAGAATTGATGATTCCATACAGGCAGTGTTGGCTTTATTTGATCACTAATGTAGCTGTTTCATATGGATTTTCTTAGTCCTATTGCTTACCTTGTAAGCCATCCACAGTGCAGACAAAATCCATTTTCTTTAAGATGATACTTGTATGGATAGTTCCCGTTTAAGATTCGCACTATTGACACTTACCTTTCCCATTTACTATGCTTTTTGCTCAGGCCTAGCAAGTCATAAAGGTCTGGAAGATCTAGAAAAATACGAGTTGATTGGAGCGGTTCAATACATGGAGGAAAAATTCTATTACCCTAAAGATCCTGCCGCTGTACCGGATTCAAGTCACTTTAATCTTGCTGAGGACTTTAGATTTTCAGGCAAGCAGCAAATGCACTTTAGTGAAAAGGGCTTGCTCGTGGAACACAAGTTCTTTCAGCCTACGTTCTTATCTTGGCAGATGTATTTTGATAGCTTAGGAGTCATTAAACACGGAACTTATTATAACGCTGAACAGGAAATAACAGAATATGTGAAATTAAGTTATGACCAAGCGGGAAATCCCCAACGACAGACGTGGTACAATAAGGACAGTATCAGCTTTAGAGCAAAGTTGTTCGTGTATAACGATAGGCGGCAAAAGCTAGAAGAAAAGTATGGGAACCAAAAAATCACCAAATTTACCTACAGCTATGACTCGGTAGGAAGAGAAATAGAGCGGAAAACGTATTTTGACGAGGTCTTATCAACAAAAAGAATCAAGACCTATAATCGGAAAGGAAAATTGTCCACCCGATTGGCCTACAGGGCGGATGGAACCCTGCTGTGGGAAGAAAACTTCGAATATCGAGATAACAAGCTGTACCGAAAAAAGGTGTCCGATCATGCGAAAGCGGTAAGCCGAATCTATCAATATAATCCTTCAGGTCATCTCTCGGAAGTCAAAGTGCGAGGGCAGGGAGAGGAGGCTAAGGTCAAGAGATATGAGAAATGGATTTATCAATATGATGAGACTGGAAATTGGATACGCCGGATTCACTATCTGAATGGTGATTTACAAGAGGTGAAGACGAGAACAATCGAATACCGACAATGACATTTTTTCCGAATTTGTAATATCGCTGAAAGGGAATACTAGTCAGCTCACAGGTAATTAACTCAAAGCAATGCAAGGTGTAATAGAGCATATAATTAGACAATTGGTAAATAACCAAGAAGGTAAGGCTTGGATAGGACCCACTTATCAGCGTAAACTCAAGGACATTACGGACGAGAATGCCTTCACCAGACCCTTACCGGATTTACACAGCGTGGCAGAAATAATCTCACATTTAACGACCTGGCAGAAGGAAACCATTCTAAAGATTAGGACGGGGGAGGGGAGTCTGACGGATGACTGTGAAGAGAATTGGTATGCGAATGATAAGCTCCGGGAAAAGAAATGGGCCACGATTTGGAAGGAATACCAAGAAACTTTGGCGGAAATCATAGCTTTACTTCAAACCAAAGAGGACAGCTTTTTGCAAGAACAATACTATGACACCGATTTCAAAGGGAATTATCCCTATTCCTTTGTCATCAATGGCATGCTACATCACAACCTGTATCACCTGGGCCAATTGGGGATCATTGTCAAATACTTAAAACTAGCCGGTAAGTACTAATTGAGTAAAGAATGAAAAAAGCAGTAAACGAACAATACGGAGATGTAGATCAAATCAAAATCATCGAAACTGAACGGCCAACCGTCTCAAATGGGGAGGTATTGGTCAAGGTGAAAGCAGCTGGCTTAAACCCCAAAGACATTCTGGTTCGAAAGGGGAAGTTTAAACGTTTTACGGGCAGTAAATTCCCGCAAGGAATCGGCTATGATTTTTCAGGAATTATCGAAGACCCAATGAACAGTACCTTTCAAAAAGGGGAAAGGGTCTTTGGCATGGTGAATGGTTGGAGAGGAAGATGCTGCGCCGAATATGTCGATGTCAAAGCCAAGGAATTATATCAAATGCCAGACAACCTCTCTTTTGAAGCAGCTGCCGGCATTCCCTTAGCTGGTCAGACGGCCCTACAAGCCATCCGTGATCAAGGAAAGATCCGCAACGGAAGTCAGATATTGATCAATGGCGCTTCTGGTGGGGTGGGTACCTTAGCCATTCAGATTGCCAAAGAGCTGGGAGGGGAGGTAACGACGGTTTCCAGCTCTAAAAACTTGGAACTTTGTAGTTCCTTCGGAGCGGATCATACGATCTCCTATCAAGATACCAATCTCTTGGAGTTGAGCACTGCCTACGATATCTTCTTTGATGTTTTTGGGAACTATAGTTTTCGCAAGGTGGAAGGTCTGCTAAAGAAAAACGGCATCTATATCACCACGGTACCGAAGGCAGATATCATCAAGGAGCAATTCTCCAACCTATTCAGAAGCAAAAAGGCGAGATTGGTAGTAGTGAGGTCCAACGAGCGAGATATGAGGTGGTTTAGCCAAAAAATTGGGGCGGGCAAGATCCAGCCTGTAGTAGATGAAGTTTTTGACTTAAGTGACATTCAAGCCGCGCAGAAGCGGATTGAGTCCAAGCGGGCGAAAGGGAAGGTGATTATCAAGATGAGCACCTAAGCATACGTTATCAACATCAGCATGCAAGAACTAAAAGAGCAAATTGCTCTCGTTACCGGAGCAAGCCGTGGAATAGGTAAAGGGATTGCCATCGCCCTAGCAAAATGTGGAGCCTTCGTCTATATAACCGGAAGAACCGAAACGGAAGGGGAGACTGCAACGAGTCTTTCTGGTAGTATCGGTAGAACCGAGGCGGAGATTTTGTCGCTTGGTGGTAAGTGTAAAGCCATTCGATGTGATCACACCAATGATCTAGAGGTACAAAAGGTCTTTGAGCAGATCTTTGCTGAGCAGGGGCAACTTGATATCTTAGTGAATAGCGTTTGGGGTGGTTATGAGCACTATAATGACGGCACTGAGTTTTGGTTGGAGGAAGGGTTTTGGGCATCTCCGCTCTCGAGGTGGGACAAGATGTTTTCCGCAGGTGTTCGGGCCGCCTATGTAGCCAGTAGTATCGCCGCTAAAAGGATGATTGAAAGAAAGGCTGGTATGATCTTCAATCTATCCTATTGGGCAAGCCAAAGGAATGACATGGGCGTAGCTTATGGGACGGCTAAGGCTGCTACCGACAAGATGACGGCTGCCATGGCGCACGAACTACGTCCACATAATATCCCGGTTATCTGTTTGTATCCTGGCTTGGTAAGAACGGAGGCGGTGCTCCAAGCCCAAGATCATTTTGACTTATCCAACTCTGAATCACCCGAATTTGTGGGTAGGGTAATTAGCAGACTAGCCACCGATCCTGCTATCATGGACAAGTCTGGCCAAGTATTGATTGCCGCCACAGTAGCCATAGCATACGAGGTCAAAGATATTGATGGAAAACAACCGCGACCATTGACGAGGAATGAGGCTTAGTGTAAGGCCATGTTATTTAAGTACTCGACCAATATTAAATGAATATATCCCTTTGGGCGGTTTCTGTACTCGCTCAGCGTTGAGAAGCCTCGTCGATGCAGTGGCATCGCCTACTTTTTTCGCTTTGATTGAGTCCAAAACCCATTCCACATGAATGGTTGCCTAATACTGTCCGAGTACTTAAGCTCGACTTTAACATTTTGAAAAGCTTAAATGGCTTGTTGTAGAGGAGGATAAATCCCCTAATTGTTTTAATTGGTTGATATTAGGATATTTATTTTTATCAGTAAACAGTTTTGTAGAGGTTAATGGATTTCTACCTCAATTTTGAACATCTATCTTGAAACCTGATGTTCAAAATTAAGATGACTGTTGCCAGTACTAAGAGCGGGTGGCCGTCCCGTATTGTTTGAACGGAGAGAGTTTACGGGACAAGCGTTTTTTGATTCGTTTTTGAGGCGATTGTCAAAAATGAATGAAAGCCATGTAAAAAGGAACACATGTTCTAGCTGTAAACAAAAAATTATAAACATCTTAAAGCTTGAATTTGCCTTTGGTAACTTCCTTTTTCAGTCGAAAAAAGAGGAAGCAAAATTCTTCTGGGGTGGCTTGAGCCAGCGGCGCAATAAGCGCAAGCTAAAAAACTTGCTAAGCAGGTTGAGTAAGCAACTCAAGCGCGACGCATCAAACAGATTTTTGCCGGCAACCCGCTCTAGAGAATGGCTAAATCTATTTTTTGATTTGCATAAAATGCTAAAGTCAAGTTAAGATTATGTAAATGAAGCACACCGAGGAAATAGCCCAATTTTTTGAAACGGATTTTCCCCTGAATAGGGAAGGAGTAAACGAGTTGATTGATTCGTTTACCGTCCGGGAATTTCCCAAAAACACCTTTTTGCTGCAAGAAGGCGCCTATGAGAATAAACTCCGGTTTATCAACAGAGGGATTGTTCGGGAATTCTATAGATCCGAAAAACGAGAGGTGAACATAAACTTTTACACCCAGCCCCAATTCATCACCGATTTCTCCCCCTTCATACAGGACGCTACCACTAAAAAGAACCAGGAGAGCTTAACTCCCGTGCAGCTACTAGAGTTGGGTAAGGGAAAATTTGTCCAGCTATTAGAAAAGTACAGTTGCGGCAAATCATTCATCGATCAGACCTTCCAAAAAATATTGAAGAACAAGGAGATCTTCGAATACAACCGCATGACCAAGGAGCCTGAAACACTATACAATGAGCTTCGTATCTATCGACCAGATTGGTTGCAAGAGATTCCTCAATACCATATCGCCTCCTACCTAGGGATCACTCCCGAAACCTTAAGTCGGATCAGAAAAAGACTTTCTTGATTTGAATCAATGAAGATGAGGACAAAACTGAAGTTCTTGGGCCTTATTTTACATTACTTAAATTCAAATAGTGATGAAGATTCAACACTTTCGCAACGCCACTATGGTCATCGAGACCGGAGACATAGTACTATTGATTGATCCGATGATAGGCCCAACCGGAACCATGCCTCCTTTTTCGTTCATCCGTTCCAAACCCAGGAGAAACCCAATCGTGCCGCTACCCGAAAGCTGCCAACCCACACTGGAAGAGGTCACCCACTGCCTGCTCACCCATCAACATCCCGATCACCTGGACAAGGAAGCAGAGCAATATTTGACCCGAAAGAATCTCCCCGTTATCTGCAGCGTCCTGGATGAAAAGGCCTTCCGCAAGAAAGGACTGAACGTAGTCCAAACGGTAGACTATTGGAGGCGAGTTGATTTTCTGGGCGGAAAGATCGAAGGTATTCCCGCCAGACATGGCTACGGCTTTGTGGCCAAACCAGCCGGTAAGGTCATGGGCTATTATATTGAACTGCCCAATGAACCGTCCATCTACCTGAGCTCCGACACCATCTATACGGATAAGGTCGATAAGGTACTAAAGGAATACAAGCCCGCCATCAGCGTGGTAGCCGCCGGCTCAGCTCAGTTTGATATCTTCAAGCCCCTGCTAATGACCGTAGAGGATATCCTGAAATTCACGAGGAATGCGCCGGGTAAAGTTATCGCCAATCATATGGAAGCCGTGAATCATTGCCCAACTACCAGGGTGGCCTTAAGACAAAAATTGACGGAGCAAGGCCTGCTTGAAAAGACTTTCGTTCCCGAGGATGGAGATTGGTTGGAGATGAATTAGAGTAAAGCAGGGCATAGAATTCTGGCGATAGGTGTTCTAATTAACCCTTAGCTATATGTGAATCAGATGAGGGGTAGGTTTTGTCGAATATTCTTTTTGACAATTATCAAGATGGGTAGTTTGGGCGAGGTTTGTTTCAAACTTGATCCTGGACTAGATCAGAGCATCTCTTTCCCGCCAAGTGCAGGTGCAAACCAGAACTTGTTTGCCAACAAAAAAACCTACAATATGAGAACGCTCCTTCTGCTATCTTGCCTATTCGTATTTGCCTGTTCAAATCCGAAATCGCCCCATGCGGAGCAGCCAAGCTATCCGATTACGGACCTGCCATCCATGTCTCTCGAAGAGGTTGGCTTTAACCGGGATTCTATCAACAATTTAATGAATGCCTTGGCTGAATCCCCAAGAAGAGGAGATTTCCGAGGAATGGTGGTGATCAAGGATAACAAGCTGGTGCTGGAAGAATACTTTGGCACCTATTGGCGGAAGACGGTTCATGACATCCGTTCGGCGGGGAAAAGCGTGACGGCCTTACTCCTTGGGATTGCTATAGACGAAGGCTTGATCAAAGACCTGGACCAAAGTGTCTACTCCATATTCTCTGCGGAGAAAAATCCTTCCATAAACGAAGACTACCAAAAGATCAAACTCCAACACCTCTTGGACATGGCTTCTGGCTTGGATGCCGATACCGATGATACGGATACGCCGGGCCATGCCGTGCAATGGATGGCAAAAGATGATTGGAAGTCCTACCTACTTAATGTTCCCCTGAAAAATCAGCCCGGGGAGCGGTTTGTCTATGCCGATATTCACCCCCTATTGATTGGCTTGGCCATCGAAGAAGCATCAGGGATGAGCCTCAAAGATTATGCGCGCGAGAAGCTCTTTGGTCCTTTGGGGTTTGAGCCGGTGTATTGGTATACTAATTCGGCCAATCAAACCGGAGCAGCAGGTAATTTGTACCTGACTGGCTTTGATTTTGCGAAGTTGGGGCTACTCGTGGCGAATGAGGGCCAATGGGAGGGGCAGCAGATCATTAGCGCTGACTATATTGAAGCATTGAAGAACAGCAAAGGTTATCCAGAGGTAGCTGACTGGTTCTTCGCCGCTGACTCTTATGGCATGATGTGGTATAAATCAAAACGTACCTTCGGAAACAAGGAATTTGAGTATCTTTTTGCCTCCGGAAGTGGAGGTAATCATCTGATCGTTGTCCCCGAAGCCGAATTGGTCATCGCCTTACTTTCCACCGCCTATGGCCCAGGACATGGGCAAGGCCGAAGTTATACGGTGATGAGCATGCTATTGGCGGCATTGGAGGAATGAAGAAAATACGAAGGGCGAAATCGGAAGTCGGAATTCAGGTTTTTCTCCACTACCTGCCGATTTCGTACTTCCCATTTCCCATTTCCGACTTCCGATTTTCAACAACTTCACCTGAAATGTAGCGCATAGGCGCAAACATCCAAAGTGGATTGGTCGAAATTAGGTGGTTCTAGTTTTTCGTACTTCACCATTTTGGGATATTATTTCGAGGGACGGGACATATATACCGTACCCAAAAGGCACGGTTTTACTGGGATTCATGGCTAGGGATATTTAACCCCTAGCGGGGTTTTGTCTCAAGCTTGTTCAACCCCAAGCAGTCAGTGCTAGCTACTGTCACAGCGTGACAACATATGCATAGCCAGATATATAGGTAGGATTTTCGTGCATTTATGTCTATGGTTTATACACATCTAAATAAGTTGATATGTAATTATTAAATTGTGGAGATGGTCACGAGCATATTTCATCCAAAGAGTAGTGCAGATTATATGAATT
>JABSSL010000114.1 GCA_013214355.1 Saprospiraceae bacterium
CCTCAAAAACTGGTGCCATAGAACAGGAGAGCGGTACCGATCTGTATCGATACCGCTCTACAGGCTTAGAATGGCCATCCATCATTGCCTCTTTTTCTTAATGGCTAAAAATTCGGGATGACTCATGCTTTATGTGGTACTTTGTTATTATACCAGGGCAGCGTTCTTGGCACGCTTACGTTCGTTTTCCTTCAACAGGATCTTGCGCAATCGAAGTGAATTCGGCGTCACTTCTACGTACTCATCTGCCTGAATATATTCTAGCGCCTCCTCTAGGGTAAACTTAATGGGTGGAACCAATTTCAGTTTATCGTCAGAGCCAGCCGCTCGAACATTCGATAATTTTTTCGTTTTGATCAGGTTAATCACCAAATCTCCCGGGCGACTATTTTCACCTACTACCTGACCTTCGTAAATATCTTCATTAGGACCGATAAAGAACTTACCGCGTTCCTGTAAGTTATTGATACTATAAGGAATCGATTTGCCGGTCTCCATGCTAATCAAGGAACCGTTAATGCGGCCCGGAATATCTCCCTTGTGCACCTGGAATTCCTTAAAACGGTGCGTCATAATCGCTTCTCCTGCTGTAGCTGTTAGCAAGTTATTTCGCAATCCAATGATCCCACGAGATGGCACTTCAAATTCTAGCAACACACGGTCCGCTTTGGGCGTCATGCTCAATAGAATTCCTTTTCGTCGGGTCACCATTTCAATGGCTTTCCCAGAAACTACCTCTGGCAAATCGATGGACAACTCTTCCACTGGCTCATGCACCACCTCATCGATGCGCTTCAAAATTACCTGAGGCTGTCCAATTTGCAATTCAAATCCTTCTCTTCGCATGGTCTCGATCAAAACGGCCAAGTGCAATACCCCTCTACCATACACCTTCAACACCTCTGGTTTTGCGGTATCTTCAATACGCAAAGCCAGGTTGCGTTCTAGCTCCTTGGTCAAACGATCACGCAGGTGACGAGAAGTAACAAACTTGCCTTCCTGTCCAAAGAAAGGAGAATCATTGATGGTAAAAGTCATACTCATCGTAGGCTCATCAATGGCAATAGTCGGCAAAGCCTCTGGTTCTTCTGGGTCGGCAATTGTATCTCCAATCTCAAATCCTTCCACACCAAATACAGCACAAATATCGCCGGCTTCCACTTGCTGCACTTCTTTCCTTTCAAATCCTTCGAAAAGGAAGAGCTTACGTATACGGTGCTTAGAGGCTTCACCGTCCTTATTCACTAAGGCTACCTGCTGATTGCTTTTCAACTGGCCCCGCTGCAAACGCCCCACGGCAATCCGACCGATGTAGTTAGAAAAGTCCAGAGACGTAACTAACATTTGGGTAGTACCCCCTTCCGACACCTTCGGTGCAGGAATGTGTTCCAGGATCGCATCCAATAGCGGAAATATGTTATCAGTTTGCTCTTCCCAATCTGTATTCATCCAGCCAAACTTAGCGGAACCATAAAGGGTGGGAAAATCCAATTGCTCTTCGGTTGCATCCAAGGCAAACATCAGATCAAATACAGCCTCCTGTACTTCTTCTGGCTGACAGTTTTCCTTGTCTACTTTGTTCACCACCACAATTGGCTTGAGCCCTAACTGGATGGCTTTTTGCAGTACAAAACGTGTTTGTGGCATCGGCCCTTCAAAGGCATCCACCAAAAGTAGTACACCATCCGCCATATTCAATACCCGCTCTACCTCACCGCCGAAGTCGCTGTGACCAGGCGTATCAATGATATTGATCTTGGTATCTTTATAGGTAATGGATACATTCTTGGATAGAATCGTAATTCCACGCTCTCGTTCAAGGTCATTGCTATCCATAATGAGCTCACCTGGATTCTCATGGTCCTTAAACAACTTTCCCGCCAGCAACATCTTGTCTACCAAGGTAGTTTTACCGTGGTCAACGTGCGCAATAATGGCAATATTTCGAATTGACTTCATAGTTAGCTTTAATTGAAAATGTAGGTGCAAATCTTGAGCCAGTTATCACTAGGTTTCGTTCTTTTCCACTGTTTTCAGAGATTTTCATCTATCATTTCCTCAATGAAGCCGCAAAATTACTCCTTTTTGAGCGAAGAAGCTACCAAAGACGTAAGTATATTAAAATAATTATCCTAGGCACACTATTGCAGGCTAGATCGAGCCTGCTCGGGGGCCGTTTCCTTACCCCACCTGTAATTAGCATTTCAATATCATTTCGATAACAGCATTTAACACAAAAAAAATAGATCTATGGATAACTCAATCATAGAAAAATATAAAGTTATGAAAAGATCAATTGCAGTATTACCGCTCTTACTGCTGCTATCGGCTTGTTCCTTGAGGTCACCGATAGTTTCAGAAAAAGAAGAATCTACCTTTGAAAAAGTCGAAGCCAACCAGATCTACTGGAAGGAATCCTGGCATGGTGGGGTGGCTGGGGTGTTTCACCCAGAAACTAGCATGATCGAATGGCGAAAAGCTTGGCGATCTGGGATAGCCTGTGTGTACAATCACGCAACGGACAGTGTGGAATGGCGAAAGAATTGGCGTCATGGCATCGCTGGGGTATACAACCCTACTACCCAATCCGTGGAATGGAAGGAATCTTGGAACGCAGGAATAGCAGGCGTTTACAACCCATCTACACAACAAGTCGAATGGAAGGAATCTTGGCGTAGTGGTGTAGCGGGAGTTTACAATCCCTCCACTCAACAAATCGAATGGAGAGAATCTTGGCACAAGGGAGTGGCAGGAGTCTTTAATCCCGAAACCCAGATGGTGGAGTGGAAGGAATCCTGGAAGACCGGAATAGTTGGCATCTCTACTTTCGATGATGCACATACAACCTACGCCAGCTCCTATCCGGGCGTCTATCAGTAAGTGTCTACCGTCAACCGCACAGGTGCTACGGATTTCTTCCGTAGCGCCGCTCTGTATCAACAGTTACCGTTGATGGGCAGGGATCAAGTCTTCCACAGCATCTCCTGCTTTGCGAATGGCTAAACGGCAATAAGGCTTACCTGAGCTTGATTGGGATTCCAGGACAACCAATTGCCCTCCCACCTGCTCCATCAATTTCCGATCATAGTTCATCAATTTGTAGCAAGCATGAGCATCACCACTTCCTCGCAAGGGGCAATGCAAGTGGATTTGGGTATAGGCAGTATCTCCGGTCACCTCTTCAATTTTGAAGTATTCTTGCCCATCCGGTGGCATGAGCTCCAGCCAGGTTTTGGCCAAACTTTCCACATCTTTGGCGGGCTTGGGTTTATTTAATAGGATGTTCAGTTGAGCACTTTGTGTCGTAGCCTTTTCCGTCAACCTGTCGAATCCTCCTCTTTTGGCAAAGAAGGCGAAGATGCGTAAGGTGAAATTAAAAACCGCTTGTTTTTCTAACCATTTTTTCATTGTTGAAAGGATTTTAGTTGTTGCTGGAGTATATGTTGATACCGCGCTTTGTCGACATATCTTTTGTGCCGCATAGAATCTATATACTTATTTTTCCCCACCAAGTCGACACGCTTGCTTTGTCGCTCCTGTAGAAACTGCTGGTAAGCAGTCTTTCCCTTCCCTTTTCCTTGAATAGCCGCAGCCACCACGGAACCTTGCAAACTGAAGAGGCCAAAAACCGCAGAGGCAACCTCAATTCCCCCCACAAAAAACAAATTGTCATATTGTCTAGAAAAGATTTCTAAATGTAGATCAACTTCCCGCTTGTCATCCTGACTAGTCATAGATGATTCAGGAAGAAAGGGAAATTCTCGCTTATACCCTGTCGCAGCAATAATAAGATCTATCTCCTCCGTACTTCCATCCACAAAGCTTACGGCTTTGCCTTGAAATCGAGAAACATCCTTTTTGGCCACAATATCTCCATGCCCTAAATGGTGCAATAATCGACTATTCATAATGGGATGTGACTCCAGCAAACCGTGGTCTGGCTTCGGTAAGCCGTAATTTTCCAGATTCCCAACCAAGACCTTATTGAGTAGCCATTCCGAAATCTTGGTGTCCAGGTATTTATTGGGTAGTTTATGCTTGTGCTTGAACAAGTCAGAAGGCATACCGAGGGTGTATTTGGGTAAAAAATAATACCCTCTTCGCAAGCTAATAAATGCCTTCTTAGCTACCCTTGCCGCATCACAAGCTATATCACAACCTGAGTTGCCTCCGCCTATGATCAGTACCCGCTTATCTTGGAACAAGCTCGGATCACGGTAACTAAAACTATGTATAAATGTCTCATCAAAGTTCCCTTCGATGGCGGGTAGATTCAGGTGCCAAGTTATTCCTGTTGCACAAATCACACCTTGATATCGCTTCGGCTCCCGGCCCTCAAAAGCTACTATCCAGTGCTCCCCCGTTGGCTCCGCTCTAATGACTTTCGTACGGAAGGCGATACTGGAATGCAGTTGATGGTGCGCTGCATATGATTCCAAATAGGCCTGTACCAGTTGATGGTTTGGATAATCAGGATATTCCTCCGGCATGGGAAAATCTAAAAACCCGGATAGCGTTTTCGAAGAGATAAAATGAGCAGACTGGTACATTGGCGTGTCACCACGCTCAATATCCCAAATTCCCCCTACACGCTGCCCAGCATCTACTACCTCAAAAGGAATAGCCGCCTTTTTTAAGGCTACAGCCGTAGCTAATCCCGCCGGCCCCGCACCAATTATCAAATATTTTTCCATTGTCACTTCTCTTATTGTGGATTTAGATATAGTGACAAAACTAAAGGTAGTCTAAATCCTAAGTTGTGACATTTATCAATTAATACTTGAGCGAATCCGACTCAAAGTTTCACGGGTGATGCCGAGGTAACTAGCCAGATGTTTATTGGGGATGTGCTGAATTAGGTGAGGCTCTTGTTGTAGGATCAACTTATACTTCTCCTTAGCGGAATGCGTTTGAATTACAAACAAGCGCTTTTCTAACTGCACAGTGTATAACAAGCTGAAATAATTGATGGCTCTTTCTATCTCCCGAATTTGATGCTGAATCTCTAGCAGTTGATGATAACTAATCTGATACAGCACCCCATCTGTCAGCATCTCGATGCTTTCATAGCTAGGTTCCTTAGGGAAAAAGCTAGCAAAAGCGGTTACAAAGTCATTTTTGAAGCCAAACCAGGTGGTAATGTCGAGCCCGTCCCGGATGGAGTAGGATCGCGTAATGCCTTCAGATAGAAAGTATAAGTCCTTGCAGGTGTTGCCTTGGTGGAGAAGAATATCCCCTTTCTTCTTTCCGACTTTGCAAAAGGATCGTTCCAGTAAATCGATGGCCGCTCCCCCTAAGGAAGTATTTTGCTTGCAAATGTATTCGGTCAGTGGATTCATATAGGATCACAGTTTCTGGCCAGCAGGTACAGGGTCAAGGAATATCCTGAGAATTGACTCAAATTTACTTTTTTTTGATTTTTTCTTACTTTCTACCTCATTGGAAATGATAGACATTTGTATCAGCACGAAAAAGCAAGGATGCTTATGAATTTCTTTGATGCTCAGCTCATACGGTATAAGAATAAGGAAGTCTTCTTCCACATGACCTTTAGGTCTCCTGCTTGTATGGAGGATCATATGTACGACGCGCCTTGCTTTATCTATGCCCTTAATGCAGAAGGATCGGTTTCTAGTTCCGCGGGACAGACGCCCGTTCAGCAAGAGGAAGGAGCGTTGATGCGTTGTGGCAGTTATATTAACAGCTGGAGTGCCGTGCAGCCGGATGGGAAGGTGGAAATAATTGTCATTAAGTTGATTGCTGACTTGGTGCTTAAGATTTTTTCTGAAATCAATTTTGACCCCCGAAAAAGTATCCACAAGCCCTTGCTCACCATCAAGGCGCAACAAAATATGTTGCTGCAAAGGTATATGGAAAGTTTACTATTCTACTTCCGTAATCCTATCATCGTTACGGATGATCTAGCCTACCTAAAGTTGAAAGAACTGGTGCTGTTACTCTTGCAATTACCGGATCAAACTGTAGTTAAAAGCACCCTGCTACACCTCTTTAGGCAAGAACAGTTCACCGTATTTCAGATCGTGGAGAATCATTTATTCGATAATTTCACGACAGGCCAGTTGGCACACTTTGCACACATGAGCAAAGCTACTTTTCGGCGGAAATTCAAACAGCATAGTAAGCTCCCCGTACAGAAATACATCCTGAACCGACGCTTAGAAAAAGCAGAGAGTTTACTGAAGACTAAGCACCGCAGCGTAGCTGAAATAGCGGCCGATTGTGCCTTTTCAGACTCCAATTACTTTTCCAAAGTCTTCAAGCAGAAATATGGTAAAACACCGCGCGCCTATAGATTGGCTGAACAGCTAAAATAATCACCATTTATAAATAGGGTATGCTATGAACCGGCTAGTGAAGTCATCACTGAGCCAAGGGATAGCCCTATTCCAAAGCTTCTAAACTCGATTGCAATGAATTATCAATTAATCGCCCTACTATCATTTTTCCTAGTGGGGTTCAATCAAACCATCATGGGACAAGCAAAGAAAAAACCGATGGAAGTGCAAAAGTCTATCTACATCGATCTACCACCAGCCGAGCTCTGGAAAATCACCGCTGATGACTTTGTGCAAGTAGATAAATGGATTTCAGGCGTGAACCTAGCCGAAGGTACTGGACAGGGGGTCGGAGCTGCTAGGACCTGCACCCCCAGCTACAAAGGTTTCTCTGAGACAACCGAAAGAATCATTGATTTTCAACCTACTTCTTCCTTTACTTATCAAATCGTGGAGGGGATGCCTAAGATGATCGCCTTTGCCACCAACACCTGGAAGCACGAGCCGCAAGGTGAAGGTACCTTGATGAGCATGCAAGTGAAAATGCAAGTGAAAGGTTTCATGGGAACGCTCATGAAAGGCTTTATGAAAAAGCGCATGAAAGGAGTGCTGCAAGATGCGCTAGAGGAACTTAAACTATACGCAGAAACCGGAGATTTGCACGAGCGTAAAATGGAAGCCATGCGGAAGTTTCACGCCAAAAGTGAAGTAACAGCTCCTCTTGCAGGACAGTAAAAAACGAGACTAGCGCTTCCGACCGAAGTTTGAAGCGCTAGTAATGTAGGTCATATACATAATCCTACACAAAAGGTTTGTTTTGGATATATACTTGACGCAAAGGGATCCAGTTTTCCTAGCATGACTCATATAGGTCAGAAAAACCATTTCCAAGTCCCTTTGGTCAGTATATACTAGACCTAAATCAGGTTTGATTTTCCTTTCTCACTAAAGGAAGTTTCAAGCCTTTTTTAGTGTCAGCATACTGGGATGTAGTTTATACTATTGGGTAAATGTCAAACGAAATTGTCTTCTAAATCGATAGGGATGATAAGGTGCTAGTAAATTATCGGATTTGAAATCCGCGAATGTATTGATTGCTAGTGTGACGGTTGGCGATCAACTCCACGTCAACAGTGCAGTTTTCAAATCGGATCGCATATCTCCGGTTTTCATTGTCCATATTCAGGAGGTTTATGCGAATCAACTGCTGCCCAAGATAGGCACCGGCTTCTTTAAATCCAGAAACCAACTCTTTGATGGCTTGAATCAAATTGCTGTTACCAGCATTCATTAGGGCTACAGTTAAGGCTAATTTTAATTTTCGATTGTTCATGATGAATTCTGCTTTGGCGATAGCAAAACTTGGGTCTAATTTTTCTGCCTTTCTAGGCAGCCTGGTGATTAGTTTTGCTGAACGCTTATTGGGAATTAGGGATTGTATGCCGAATGATACACTTTAAAGACGCTGAAAATCCAAAAGATGTTGTTTCGTTTGTCTTTAAAGTAATGTTAAAAGGTCTTAAGGTTCCTTAATTTGTCGGCTACCTGTCGGACCTCCTGTCGGCTTTGGAACACTTTTGTTCCTGAGTTCACCTATTAGTGTATCAAATAGTAGAAATGTTACCATTAGAAGTCAAAAAAATTTAAAAGGTGACTCTTTTTTTCCATAATTCCCAGACATCATTCTTTAAGACTGTTTCAGTCGATAGCTAATCGTTAGGTTAATCTGCCTCCTTATCCGTTGCGAAATCTTATCCGCAATGAAGTTATCTCCTCGGGAGATGGTCCGGATCTTTCTCGAATTGAATACATCCGAAATATTTAAGGTTAGCGTTCCTTTGCCCTGAAATATCTCCCGATTATAGGCTAGATCTAAAAAGTAAAGTGCTTTTCGTTTTCCTTGTGCAGTATTGAATGGAGCCTCATAATTGCCTCGAATCTGTAGGAAACTAGCATTAGAGAGATTAAAGCGGGAGGTTTTTCGTACAAACCAGCTAGTCGTGGTATTCGTAAAATCCGGATTGATATTACTGCCGTCTACCTCCGAACGGAATAGGTTCAAATTCAAATCCAACTTCCACCAACGATAAGGCGTGTAGGAACTGGAGAATTCCAATCCATAAGCTTGTTCATAATTTAGATTTTCTGGCCTCGTATTAGAAAAACCTTCATCATCTACACTCCTCAGCCCTGCTATAAAATCATCTGTCCAGCGATAGTAAATCGTAGATGCGATAGAACCTTTATCAAAGTATTTGATGTGTCCTAGTTCTACGACATCACTAAATTCCGGGTTCAAATCAGGGTTTCCGCTAAAGAAGTTGCGATTGTCAGAAAAGGTAATGAATGGACTCAAGTCGCGATATACGGGCCTACGCACGCGTCTACTGTAGCTAAGCTGAATGGCATCCGCCTCACTTAGGTCATAGGTAAAGTGAGCTGAGGGAAAAAGGTTGGCATAGTTACGAGGATTTGACTGATTCGTTTCTTCAAGAATCGTTTCTATGTCTGTCCACTCCACGCGCAAACCCAATTGGTAGGAAAAGGCATTTTTCTTTTCGCCCAATAAGCCGTACACAGCATTGATGTTCTCATCATAAATGAAGTTATTGTCCAGGCCAGGTATAGGAAGCAGTTGTCCAGCATCATTTTCCTCGCTAACGATATAATCGTTGGTCATTCTCCTGAAGGTACTTCTTACGCCGGTTTCTAACTTGCCCTCTTCTCCAAAAGGTTGTACATAGTCTAATTGTAGTAGTAACTGTCGTTCCGTCTCATCATTTAAAGAAGTTTGCAAGAGATCTCCGGCAGAATTGGAGGAACCATCGGGGAAAAAGGATTGCTGCTCAAATACCTGATCTGAATCCTCCCAGTGATCGAGATAACGGACTTCCGCATTAAACTCATGCCCCTTCTTATCAAACAGTTTCTTGTAACTAAGTACATATTCTGAAATAGGTTCAATTTCATCTTCATCCTGGGTCCGAGTGGTGTAGCTGGTTAGGGTATTGAAGATATAGTCTTCATAACGTAGATCAGTGAGGCGTTTCCCTCGGCTGGCACTATAGAAATAGGAAGCCGTCAGGATGTTTTGTTCATTGAAGAAGTAATCTAGTCCTCCACGGATATTATTGAAGAACCCTACATGCTCTCCATCATACGACTGATCAGAAACATAGGTGGTATCGTTAACAAATACCTCTTGATGGGTGCTATTAATACTGGGAATGATCCGATAATTGATCCCATAATTGACAAAGAAATTCACTTTGTTATGGCGATAGTTGACGTTTGCGGCGGCTCCAAGGTTGGTCGGATTGCCCACTGTAGTTTCAAAAGATCCGTTAAGACCTTGATTGCGATCTTTTTTTAAAACGATATTAATGATCCCCGCCATCCCTTCTGCTTCGTATCTCGCCGATGGATTAGTAATTACCTCTACCTTATCCACCATGCTGGCCTGCAATTGTTGTAACCCACTTCCTCCTTTGAAACTAACCAGTCCAGAGGGTTTACCATCCACCAAAATACGAACATTGCTAGCTCCGCGAAGCTTCACATTCCCTTCCCCATCAACAGTCACCGAAGGAATGTTGTTGAGAATTTCAACTGCGGAACCTCCTGCATTACCCAGGTCTTTACCTACATTAAAAACTCTCTTATCTAATGATAGCTCCATCGAACTCTTCTCGGCTTGGACTACCACTTCATCCAGGGTACTACTCTCTGCTTGCAAACGAATAGTACCAAAATCCATGATCTTTTGTGTGCCGCTTAAGCTAAATGTGCCGAGGTCATAGGTCTCGTATCCAATAAAGTCGATTACTGCTTTGAGTTCTCCCATTGGACATTCTACGGTAAATGCGCCGGATTCGTCAGTAATCCCACCGGTGAGTAGCGCACCATCTGATTGCTGGTAGATTTGAACAGTAGCGTAGCTAAGAGAAGCTCCGCTCTGCTGATCAATAACTTTACCTACGATTTTCGCTTTTTGTGCTACACCAGAGAAAGGAAATAGAAAGAGAAGAAAGCCAAAGCAAATGAAGTGCCTGACTACACGCAGTCGAGTAGAAGTAGAAGCGTACATCTTGTAATGTTGGTTTTCGTTTGGACTAGCGGTAGCTCTAATCAAAATGATATTAGAATCTACTCGCTAATCCTTCAAAGCATTAAAGATAGTAGCTTCTCATGAAATACGGTCGATTAAGTGCCTGAATCACGCACTCAGCACACTGAACGTAAAGAATTACTGCTTGTCCGACTAGAAAACAAGGAAAATCAGCTGAAGAAAGTGGCAGTAAAACACTAATTGGCTTTACTGCGGTGCTTGGAGCGATTATTAGGTTTACGTTTGCCCGAACCTGAACGTTGTCCTGATCGAGAACGTCCGTAGTTACCCTTTCCTCCTCGACCTTGGCCTCTAGCAGAACGGCTAGGTTCTTGCGATGGAGGAACATCTGCAGGAAGAGGGAGCTTGCGTACTTCCTTCTCCATCAGTGCTTCAATATTTCGGAACTTACGTCGATCTTGTCGATTGATAAAGGTAAGCGCCAGGCCATCCGTTTTAGCCCGGGCCGTTCGACCAATCCGGTGGATATAATCTTCAGGATCATTAGGTACATCGTAATTAATGACCAATTTGATCCCGCTGGCGTCAATTCCTCGGGATAAAATGTCCGTTGCGACCAGTATCTGCAGAGAGCCATTCTTAAAAGATCGCAGGGTAGTCTCCCGATCCGATTGATCAAAATCAGAGTGAATCTCTCCTACATCCAAGCCGACCGAGCGGAGTATTCCTACGACATTTTTCACGCTGGCCTTGGTCTTGGAGAAAATCAATATTCTTTCCTTTTTCCCTTTGCGCTTAGCCAACAGACTTTTGATCAAAACAGGTTTCTGATCATCCTGCGCCTCGTAGGCAGCCTGAAAAATACCTTCTGCAGGTTTCGACACCGCCAAGGTAATCTGAACAGGATCATTGAGCGTCCGTTTAGCAAACTGACGGATCTTGGTAGGCATCGTAGCTGAGAACATCAAAGTTTGCTTTTCTTTCGGCAAGTAATCAATGATCTTCTTGATATCATTGATAAAGCCCATATCCAGCATTCGATCCGCTTCATCCAAAATCAAATGACGGAGTGTTCCCATCTTCACATAGCCCATATTGAGGTGAGCAATCAAACGCCCCGGAGTGGCTACGATAATATTGGCACCAAGTGACAAGGCCTTCTTTTCTTGGTCGAAAGAAGCGCCATCTCGCCCACCGTAAATGGGCAAGGAGCTCATATCTTCTAGGAAGTAAGAGAATCCATCCAGTTGCTGATCAATCTGAATAGCTAATTCCCGGGTGGGAACCAGAATCAAGGTATCGATACCATCAACAGGTTCTCTACTTAATCGATCTAATACGGGAAGAAGAAAGGCTGCGGTTTTTCCTGTGCCTGTTTGTGCACAAGCAATCAGGTCTTTTCCTTGCAGTATGGCGGGGATGGCTTGCTCTTGAATAGGTGTTGCTGTTTCAAAGCCCATGGCATCAAGTCCCTCTAGCAACGAATCATTCAATTGTAATTCTCTAAACGTCAATGGATGGATTTTTGTTCTTGTCTATTTGTCTAGGGTCGTAGTAGTAAACAAATTAACGAAAATTAGCTATTTAGGTTTCGCGCTCACGTTCGAGCTCGTTAGGTGCAAGATACGATTTTAGGGTAGAAAATCAGTATTATTCTAGTTAAGCCCTTGATTTCCCTAAGCTTCGGTCAAATTCATGGAGTCCCTAGAGAGGTAAACTACGCCAATCAGAAGGAGTAAAGAGGCGGGAAATGCCGAGCCAAAGCCCAAGGGAACTAGCAATAAGAGAAGAAAAATGGCAAGAAAGCTCGCCACTCTGGGCAAAGGGCCCTTTTGCCAAAAGGTATAGGCCAAGTAGGCGTGAAGGGCCACCAAGATTCCCCCCATCCACATGGCTTGCCGGAAAAGTATCATGTAGATGAAATGGCGATAGCTATCCAACCAAGTAAACCGTCCAAAAACGAGATAATCCCTAGGATAGATCCAAGCTAAGTAAACGTTAGCTAGCGTTCCAAGCAAGAATAAGAGGGCTAGGAGTCGCCGGCCGTAAAATGGCTTTTTTATACATAGAAAAAGTACAATCAGCGAGCAGATGATCCCAATACTCCAGGGAATTATATATTGTTGAACCTGATCCAAAATATTGTTTAATTAATGCAAGTTGCGATTCATTCTAAGGAGCCCAAATGCGTCAGATATTTGCAAAAAAACCAGCTTTTGGCTGTGTTTTTTGCAAAATCCTCCTTTTTTGCGCTCATTCATCGCAACTTGGGTTAATTATTTAGTAGGCAATCGTTCCTAGTATACACCATCACTTCATTGTTGCCAAGTATAAATCGAGTCCAAGGCTACTTGACTATAGTAGATCGAAGGCCAACCTTCATGGCCAGAATAATAGGCAATGTGTAAAGTATTCTCTTTAATGATCAAGCCAGGATAAGCCGTATCCCCTTCACTGGGTAGCACAAATAGTCGGCGATAAGCTCCGTTCTCGTATAGCTGCATAAAGACCGTGACGGCTTCATTAAGACAGTCCGGGCGTTCTTCGGGCCATTCGCGGGTCCCAAGTAACCAAGTGCGATTCGGCAGATATTTGAGATTGGGGCCACCTAAGCCATGATCCAGCGGTAATATAGTGAGGCTATCGTACGGGGGGCTTCCATAGCCGTAATAGCCAGAAACAGAATGCCCGCCACCATCGCGAATCAAGATAAACATCTCTTTGTCGGGCTTAAACCGCACCAAGGCCTCCCCTACCAATGGGGATAAGTCTAGCGTATCGCCAATTTGCTCGTAGTTCATGCCGTCTTTCGTCCGAAATAGGGTCATGTGTCTCTTCCGGGATTGCACTACTCCAGTTACTGGGTCGGTCCCAGCTATCATCGGTATCGCATAGGCAAAAGAGTCTTGCCAGGTCAGATCGTAGAACCAATTATTGGAAGGAATGCCACGCACTCTTCTGGGAGGGGTCCAGCTGCGTCCATCGGCTGAATAGGCTACCCAAGTATACCATTCGTAGACCTTCCCTCGATAGTCGGTTCCCAGGCCCGTGAGTACCAGCATACTATCCGGTCGAATACTAAATTTGGCATTTCGAAGGTCAATCCCCTTTTTCCGCAGTAGCCCCAAAGGTCGCCATTTCTCCCCATCTACTGAGCTCAATATCCGAATCTTGCCTTTCTTCCCCGTCACATGCCCGTCCCCTTCACGGAAGGTGCACAGCAGTTGCCCCTTAAATTCGATCATATCCACGAAGGCATTGTGAAAGGCGCGATCCCATATTTTCGAGGAAGAAACCGTTCGCAAAGGATAGCTAAAGGGCGGGCGCTCGGCTTGGCAAGCCAATAGTAGCAGTGTTATACAGCCGCATGCTAGGAGTACGTAGCCTCTTTTCATGCAGCAAATATACGATGTAGTTATGGTTGTCAGTGTGGGTTGTGTTTTTTTGACTTAATTGGGCAAAACCTGAGGAGTATGGCGAAGAAAGCGGGCTTTTCTTTACTGGTAAGAAATGGTTTTTATTTAGCTATACTATACAACTCTTCTTTCTTCACTCTTCCCTTCAAAGCTATTTCCCCTTTGTTCTCAAAAGTATACTTCCCTTGCGGTAATATTTCTTTCAATTTCCCTGAAATTAATAGACTAGATTCATATTGGTTGCAGAGACTTTGAATTCTGGCCGTAGTATTCAAAACATCACCCGTGAAGGCAATTTCTTTTTTCAAGGCGCCGATTTCGCCGATAGTAACTTCCCCAAAATGCAGTCCAGCCTTAAAATCAATTTCATGACCATATTTGGATAGCAATTCCTTATGCTTGGCGTTCAGGCTATCTCGTATGTCAAAAAAGCAACGAATACAATTTGCATTTTGGAGTCCTCGATCCAAATCCCAGGAGACGACTATTTCGTCTCCTATGTATTGATATACTTCACCCAGTGAATCAATAATTGGATCAGACATGAGATCGTAGTACTCACGGAGGAGCTTAAAGTACTTTACATGACCTAGTGATTCCGCAATGGTAGTGGAGGATTTCATATCCAAGAACATAAAGATCCGTTCCTCAACCACGGGTTGATGGTATTTGCCAGTGAAGAAATTAAGAAACACATGATGTCCTAGATTTTCGCTTACTGCCGCATAAATTAGACAGACAAAAAGTGGCACGGACAATTGAAAAAGTGTGGTAGCAAAAGAAGCACTGTTCAGAAATCGCCTCAGCTGATCCCAGGTCTCGTCAGCCAACATGCCTGCCCCCGTATCCAATGAAAAAGCCACTGGATACAAGACGACGATGATGAACAAAAACAGGATTAGATAAATGATGAATTTGTAAAAGATCTTTGCCCTCAGGGTATGGAAAGCAAAGCGTTTTTCCAAGTAAATAACCTCTAAGGCCCCCACCAGCAAGCCTACCATTAGATTGGCGATGTTCGCAAATATCAGAACAGGAATGGTAAAAGAAATATCCGTGTCTGGATTGGGGTTTACATTTCGAGTTAGGCCAATTTCTGAAATAATAGTAACCCATCCGCACAAGACCCAAATAACCCCAAAAGGAATGATCCTGGAAATGTTTCTTTTGGTTTTCGGTGTTAGTCGAATCATTAATTATTGTAGTTGTAGATCGTTTGATCAATATCTACAAAATCAAGATGACTACAAAGCTTTTCCCGGTCTTTATGTTAGATCAGCAAGCTCACCTTTTAGGATGTTCATTTACTAGCAGAAGGGGGGAAAGAAGGTCTTACTTCTATTTTGCTGGGTAGTGTCCGAGGATTCATTTTCAGCAAATCAATAATCATCTGTCCCAGGTCTACGGGCTGTATTTTCCAAGCCTCCTTTTCCGTTACCGGATGATCATTGAAGTGCGTAGCTACAGAGCCTGGCATAATAGTCGTCACCTTCACCCCTGCTGAACGAACATCCAACATCACAGCTTGAGAAAACCCAACCACTCCAAATTTACTCGCATTATAAGCTGCTCCTGTGGCGAAGAAATTGGTACCGGCTAAACTCGAGATGGTAATCAAGTACCCCTTCGACTCTTTCAAGGCTGTTAAGGCCGCTTTAGTGCTAAAAAACACCCCCGTCAAATTGACATCAATGACTTCTTGCCATTGTTTAGCCGTCATCTCTTCAATGTTCACGAAATGGCCCACTCCGGCGTTCGCAATCATCGCATCCAGTCTCCCCCATTTTTCCAATACTTTTGCTACTACACTTTGTTGACTTCCGTAACTTCTTACATCTGCCTCAATTCCGATAACTTGATCGGAATGGCCCAGCGCTTTGGCCGCTTCATCAGCCGTCTCTTGACTACGGCCGGTGATGGCGACCTTCATATCTTCCTGAAGCATGGCTTTTGCCACCGCGTAGCCAATACCTTTAGTACCACCCGTGATGATAGCTACTTTTCCTTTTAACATATTCTCCGATTTTTGAATTCAATTCAATGTCTTATTCTGCTGTCCAATAATCCATCACCAAAACATCTCCAATGATGGGTCCTATCTTATTGACCAAGGCAATATGCGCCTCGTGAAACAAATATACTTCTCTTCCATGGTCATCATTAAAGGTGAGCGTGAAGGTGTGCGTCATCCCTTTGCTAGCCCCTTCTTTGCTATCATTCACCCCCCATTCAATGTGTTCAATGGCAGGGATTTTATCTTCTAGGTCTAAAAAGGCTTGTACTGCTTCCTGGACTTGGGCGGGGGTCGCGTCATCCTTATATTTCAGATTCACGATATGCCGTAGGACTTGGCCACTTCTATCTAATTTGGGCGAAATCTTATAGGTAGCTACCTTCCTAAGATCAAATCTATTAGAGCCTGCAATCAGGAAATGCTGATCACCTATTTTGTGAGATCTCAAGCCGTAGTAAATGGAAAATCCAGTTTCTAAATAATTAATAGGCGTAAGTTTTCCATCTATATCTAGCTTACAAAGCTGAATACTCGCATCATCTCTGGTGCCTACGGCCAAAACGGCTTCCTGATCATCTACGGATACCACTTCAATTCTAGTTTGTCCTTGCAGTTTGGTGTTTTCATCATCCTTTAATACATAATGTGGCACTAGCCCCCCTTTCTTGTCTACCTTAAAGACACTGACTCCATCCCCGTGGTAATAGAAATCCGGATTTTTAATGAAGCCCCCCCTCTTGTAATATTTATGATGCCTATGGCCAACGATGATATAGTGATTTTCTCCTAATTGTACACCCGTAACAGGATAGGCACCCGTCAAAAACCTGTCCGTTTTGTTATCCCCAATATTGTTGATGTTTTCAAAAGTGCCGTTGTCACGTACTTTAAAGCTACTCACACCATTGTCTTGAAAGCCCCCCGTGTACAAATAGGTATTGCCTTTTATTTTATGGGTAAACATGCCAATGATACCATCCGTAAAGATCTTTTCGTCATCTTTCATCGACTGTACATGGGTGAGTTTTCCGTCATCCTCAATTTTGAAACTACTTAAGCCAGGCGTGTCTTCCAGACCACCAATAAAGAGATAAGCAGCTTTATCCATATGAATGACCTGTAGCGTGATGGCGATCCCCAGGTGGGTCTCATCGGTATCCATGGTCAAAGAAGCACGTTCTAGCGATCCATTATCTAAAATCTTAAAGGTTTCGATGGCATTCCCATGTTTATTGGCTACAAAGAGAAAGTCAGTTCCATTGATTCGGTCGGCCACCATCCCCCTAGCAGGCCCTTCTTCCTTGTGCAGCGCCTGGGTGCTGATCAGGCTTAGCTTGCCCGCTTCATCTAAGCTGAACACATCTACCCCTTTGAAGCCCCCTACGTAGACATAGTCAACCCCACCTTTTGTATAACTGGTGATCGTAACGGTATTGTTGGCGCTAATGCTCTTGAAATCCTGCATATAGAGCATTAAGTTATCCGTGGAAGTCGCCACCATTTTCTGGGGTGACTCCATTGTGCCACCTATGGCCTTGGCTCCCGCTAAGGCTATCTCATGATCCTGCTCAATTGTACCACCGCTAACACCGATGGCACCGATCACTTTTCCTTGCTCATTTTTGACAGGAACACCTCCGGGAAAGGTGATTAATCCATCATTAGAATGCTCAATATTATAAATGATCCCTCCAGGTTGAGTAAGCTTGCCTAAATCACCGGTAGCGATATCAAAATAGCGTGAAGTTTTTGCTTTTTTAATCGCCACATCAATACTACCTAAAAAGGATTCATCCATGCGAATGAAGGATTTTAAGTTAGCACCCGCATCAACCACGGCAATATTTACTAAAACCTCTAGTTTTTCCGCTTTCTTCTTGGCTGCCAAAACAGCTTTTAAAGCCGCTTCATCTGAAATATCGTAGGAAACTTGTGCACCAAGTGCACCTGCCTGTAAAAGGAAGAATAGAATTAAGCCTTTGTAACCTAACAATGCATTCATCTTTGTCATAGTTGAACTAGTTGATCAATTTTACTACGAATGCAAATCTCAGGATTAGGAGGGACAAAAAAGTTGAACTAGTTCAATATGTAGCCTGACCTACTGGCAAATCTCTTGAAAGAATTTCTATTTGCAGGCCATGATATACCCTGACTTATATTACTGGACATCCAGAAGACAGAAGCCGGAAGACAGACCCTAAAGTCAGGGATAAGGACTTCTCGCAGCGAAGCGGTCTGGTCTCTTACCTCTGATATCTAGTACTATAATCCAGGCCTATTCTTTTTACTATACGCACGACCAAAAACTAAGGTTTGATAGCTTGCCAAGGAGTCGATTCACCCGCAGACGAACTACCTGCTTAATCGGCAAGTAAACATATCCTAATAAAACAACTTCATTTCTCGTCTCTTTTTTGTGGTAACTGTAGTACAGTAAAAAATTAAATATCAACCACTTGCATACTATATACAACTTAAACCATCCTTTATGCTTATGGTAAAGGCCCAAAAATGTCTTTGGCAGGAAGGAGGTATTTATGGCATCTTTGAGTCACTGGAATAGAGAATAGGTTTCAGAGAACAGATATCAGACTAGGGAGGACAGATGATAGTAGTTTAAAAATTTGGTTGACGGTCGACGGTTCGTAGCTGGAGGTCGATAGTTAATGGTCCATAGTCGATAGTTGGAGGTCAATAGTTAGTAGTCCGTATTCCTTGGTAGGGCAAGCTTGAGTTGGAGTCCATAGTTGGCGGTCAATAGTCGATAGTTAGTAGTTGGTATTCCTTGGTAGATAAGGTCAGACCAAAAGAAAGCCGCAAACCATGGACCGCGGACCATCGACCGACAAGCAGCAGCAAAGGAGTGATAATCGGCCAACTATGGACCATTAACCATGGGCTATCGACCCATCTGACATCTGACCCCTGACCTCTAATATTCCGTATTCCCAACAATAAATAGTCGAAAACTGCCAAATGGAAAAATTATCCTTAAACCTCTTTTATATACAAAAAAAACATATTAGTTTTAGGAGCGAGAGGTATCCTTTCCCGCTCATCATACCTATCTAATGCCAAAGTCCTATTGGACGCCCCCCACCAATAATTATCGTTCTAGTCCACAATAACTTGATGTAAACCCATACGATTTAAGTCCAAAATCTGGTACCTCGTACCATAAGGACTCCCTATTTCTACCGAGACCATAAACACAAAAAATGCAGTTGACTAAGCCCAAAAAGAAACACCAAGTGTCCCGACATTTCGTCGGGAACCCGCTAGCAAAAAATCAAATCTTCCTAACTGGCAGCCACTCCTCCTGGGGCGCCTTTCCCACCTTGGATAAATCGGAAATGCGAAGGTGGAAGGCGGAATTTCACGCCATCCCCTTCTGGAATCTTGACCTCTGCAATCTGTCTTGTGAATTCCCTCTTCCGATTTCCCACTTGACCAAGTTGGAAATGCAAAAGCGGAAGGCGGAACATCACCCCATGGATTTCCCAATTCCGATTTCGTATTTCCCACTTGCAACATCTGACATCTGACATCTGACATCTGACATCTGACATATACCTCTTAATAAATCCATAATCACAAGCATGATTAACATTTCTTTACCCACAATCACTCAGAAAATGACTCAAACAAGAAAGCTCATTCTGCTGCTTTTGTGCCTGGCCGTCGGGCAGGTACTCGTAGCACAGAACTGCACACTCCCTGTCATCACTAATGTAACAGCCAGCACGCCAAGCTGCCCTGGCGATCAAGTTACGATAACCGTTGATGGTAGCTTGAATGATGCCACGCAATGGGTGCTCTATACAGGCGACTGTGGAGATACTCAAATCGCTACCTCGACCGATGGAACATTCTCCGTCCAAGTGGGCGCTACCACTACCTACTACGTGAAAGGAGAAGGAGGATGTGTCGATAGCGGTGGCAGTGGTGGCTCACTCATCTGGGAAGAACAGTTTGATGGGGGAATTCCTAATACCTGGACCCTTTCTAGTTTCCCGACTGGGGCCGACTGGGCCTGGTCCAGCGACGGAACAGCGGATGATGTCTCCGTGAATGGTTCAACGTATGTCGCAAGATTCATAAGCATTGGAAGCCCCATCCAATCCCCATCGGTGGCCAATGGCTGCGCGCAGTTCAATTCTGATGCCTTTGCCTACAATGGAACTTCTATTGCTGGATTTGGGCCATTCCCAGCGCCGCACAATAGCTCCATGACCAGTCCTTCAATTAATTGCACTGGGCTCAGCAGCGTCACCTTGCAGTTCAACCAATACTTCCGGCGATTTGCAAGTCAAACAATAGTTAGTGTAAGTAATGATGGGGGATCGACCTGGACTGACTTTGAGGTCAATACAGCATTCCCTGTTATCACTCCTCCTGATGATGTGCAGATGATCGATATCTCTGCCATAGCAGGCAACCAATCGGACGTCAAAGTTCGCTTTACCTTTAGTGGCAACTTATACTTCTGGCTAGTGGACGATGTGCAGCTACTTGATTCAGAAAGCAGCTGCGCGTCTGTAGTCGTAGAGGAGGTAGAGGAGTGTGATTCTTGCGAGCCCACACCCATCACATGCCCAGCCGATATCACCATGGACAATGAAGATGGAGACTGTGGGGCTATTGTAACCTTTACTCTTCCTGATGGGGCCACTTCTACTCCAACTTCGGGTTCTTTCTTCCCAGTGGGTACCACTACCGTAGATGTTACAGGAAGCGATGGCTGTGATGGTACTTCCACTTGCAGCTTCAAGATCACTGTCAATGATACCGAAAAGCCAAGCATTAGCTGTCCTTCCCATACCACGGTAGGTACCAATGAGGGCGAGTGTGGAGCCGATGTACACCTTCCTGCTCCTAATGCGAATGATAACTGTGGCGTCACCCAGCTAAAAGGTCGCTATCGCTTGGTCGATGAAAATAATAACCCACTTGGCAGCTATACCAGCCGTAAGAATGACCCCAGTGATTATCTAGCTGTCGGCCGCTATCAAGTTAACTGGCGCGCTAAGGATGCAGCCGGCAAAAAGCGTTCGTGCTCTTACTTCCTGACCGTAGAAGATGACGAAGATCCTACCGCAGTTTGTAAAGACGTAACTGTTGAATTCAACGGCGAGGCGAGCATTGACTTGGCCGTGAGTCAGGTATGGAATGAAGCCGCCAGTGATGATAATTGCGGAACAGTATACTACGTAGGTACTTCTCCTTCTCTCAGCATCAGCTGTGCTGACCTAGGCAGTGTAGTACCATTAACCGTGACCATCCGCGATGAGGCAGGTAATACCGATAACTGTACTGCTGACGTCACCGTCACCGGCCTACCGTGTGGCTGGTCAGAAGGAGCAGACGACGGTAGCATCAACTGTCCAGGCAGTACCGACTCCGACTACAATCCAACAGCCAATAGCTTCACCATCAGTGCAGATGGCTGCTGGAATAATTACAACCAAGCCGATCAAGCGGCTTATGTCTATCAAAAACTTTGTGGTGATGGCACATTGACCGCTCGTGTGGCTAGTATCAATACCCAAGGCTATGCCGGATTAATGTTGAGAGAAAGCCTAGACCCCGAGGCGCGTAGAGCCGGTGCTTTGAAAAACACCTCTACCCGCCGCGTACGTCGAGAGTATCGCGCTGCTTACGGGGGAATAGTGACCCAATCCTCTTCTAACCGCAGAGGGGTGGAATGGTTCCGTATCACCCGTAAGGGGAATGAAGTAACCTCCTACACCAGCACCAACGGTAGCTCCTGGAGAACCTTGTACCGGATAACCTATACCAATTTAGCAGACTGCGTCTACCTGGGTATGATGGCTTACAGTATCAACGGCTCAGCTGAGGTAGTAGCGGTATTTGATAATGTCAGCTTCAGCGGCTCAGGCAGCGGATTCATTGACAACAATACGAGTCTACCCAATACCTTCACCGCCTTCGATACCGATCAAGCGCTCGAGCAACCGGAAGTCAAGCTCTTCCCAAATCCATCCAATGGTCAATCTCAGATTGAACTAAGAGGCTTCTCCGAAACGCCTGCGCAGATCCTAGTGCGCGATGCCTTTGGTAAGGTCGTTCGCCAAATCGAGGTAGATTACCCTAAAGGGACCAGTTTACCGCTCGATCTACAGGATATGCCAGCTGGCTTGTACCTCATCAGTGTAATGCAGGACCAGCAGCAAGTGATTACGAAGAAATTGATGATACAACGATAAAGCGGAAGTGGGAAATTGTGAAGTAGGAAGGGGGAAATCGGAAGGCGGAGTTCCGACTTCAAACTTCCCACTTCGTATTTCCGAATTCCGCCTTTCCTTGAGCTAGACAACCGAAGTTTCGGGCGGCAAACCATTGACAAACTTCGGTTGTCTGTGCGCTAATCAAGCGGAAGTAGGGAGGATCAAGAGCTCCTTCCGACTTCCCCTTGATCCTTTCCGACTTCCCATTGCTCCGCGCGCTGCCTTCCCTTTAGGGAATATAAGGGCTGCGCTGGCCACACTTCTCCATCCTCACCCCGCAATTATCCAGCCGCTCCCTACAGCTATCCATCCATCCAGTAAATCCACTTCCAGTACAGTAGATTTAACGGGCGCCATTAGACAAATCAGAAGTTGAGACCCATTTCATCTTCCACCTTGGCAAAGGCGGAAACCTGCCTAGCATACACCAGACGGGTTTCCAACTTGTCATAGAGTCATGGCCACCAACCATACCTCCCCACCTGATCAATTTGGTTCGTATTCTCAAACATCAAATCTATACAATGAAGTTGATCCCAATTTTATGTCTACTGTCTTGTCTAGGCTTTTCGCAACCGGCCTTGGCACAAATCAAATTAAACAAACTAAAGAAGTCTAAAAATGAATTACTAAAAAGCAAGAAATCCAAGCCCACTGCTACACCTAGCAAGGCTACTAGCCCCAAATCATCCAAGGATAAGGCGGGCTCCACGCCCCAATACAAACCGGCCGAAAAGGCGTACGAGGGTCCCGCCAAAAACGAGTACCGCACGCTGCAAAATCGCCTACAACTCGCGGCCAAGTACATCCAGAAATTGGAAACCGCTAGCAGCGACTATCAGCGGGCAGATGCGCAAAACAGTGCCCAGCGCTATCTGGACAAGTCAGAAGCTGATCTAGCCAAGGTAGCCCAACTAGACCCCAACCTGAATCTCAAAGCAGAGCGAAAGGCTTTCCAGAATTATACAGCAGCTCTAGCATCCGCCAGCGATCAGGCTGAATCAGCCAGTACCAGCAAAGCCAATACCAGCAAAAAGGTATTCCAAGCCAATCAATTTGTGGATAATATGCTTGATCTGCTGAAGTTCAACAAAGGAGGGAAGCTAGGGGAGTACTATACCTACGCCGATCTTCAAGAAATGGCAGCGGATCAATCTATCAAAGGCAATACGGTTTTTATTTTCCGCAAAAACATGGAGGAGTTGAGTGGATTATTGGAGTCGGCCAATCTTAATTCCTGGTTTAGTTCGCTTCGTCAGGACGTCAACAACTACCAAGCCGCCAAACAATTCGAGGAGGCCGAAGAGTTACTCGCCTTCCTCGAGTCCACCGTCAACTTCCTCGCAGATGCTTCCGCTAATTTTGCGAGTTTGAAACAAGATGCCGACTATCTCATCCAATCTTATCGCAAAAAAAGTCAGGAGCGAGCTGCTGCAGTTTCTACGGGCGCCTTCCATCTCTCTCATCTCAATCAAATCTTGCTATCATCCGAAGCCATTGAAGTGGGAAAAGAAAAGACAGGCCAATTCAAAACGGAATTTAAAGATTCGGAGGCCATCCGCGCCGTACTCTACCTCGATCGCCCCATCAAGGACCTAACGGGCAATTACGGCTACGTGCCGATCAATCTTTTTATCGATGATCCAGATATGAAAAACGGCTGTGTACTCCAATATGACTATAGCTGGTTCACCTATTTGGATGAACTGGAAAAAGGCTTTCTGCTGCTAGATCTCATTCCTAACTGGGACGACTTCCGCCCCCGTTTCAAGGCCATTGGCCCGGAGTCTTTCGCCCGCTGCTTCGCCAGCTTATCTCCGGGAGCACACGAAGTCACCATCAAACTGGGCCTCACCTCCGGCTCCGGCTGGGGCAAGACCTTTGAAACTACCTTCACCCTCGAAGTGACCGAAGCCGGCCTGGCTGCCTATGCACAGCTACAAACTGACCTAGAAGAAGCCCGCCAATGGACCGAAAAGCACGATCCCAACCCCATGGCCGACGCTGCCACCGAACAAGGTCTCCTGAAAAGTCTGGAATCGCAGATCAGCGGTGCCAAGGCCACCAAAGCCCTCATCAAGGACCGAGACTGGACCTACGTTCGCGATCGCCGGACCGCCGATACCGTGGGTAAGAAAGTAGCGGCAGAGGTATTCTACACTGGGTCGGATGGTCAATGTTACGCCCAGCGCGTGTATGCCTACTACAAAGCCTTATCCCACAATCAGTTTGAGGATAGGGTAGAGGCGCAGCTGGTCAACCGTCCCTACCGAGTAGATTGTAAGTAGCTAGCTGGGCGAAAAATTATGGAATGATGAAGTAAACTTTGGGTGTTTGTGCGAGGAGACTGCAAGCCACATAAATGTTTGGCCTTATTCATTTTAGTGGGGAATTGCCCCAAAATCCGTAAAGAACGATACACTGCTTGAGCTTCGAAGGGCTTAGCTTGAAAATTCAGCAACCAAGAGGCTCCTAAAACTAGAGTGGAGTAACAAGTTAACAGCGAGTTTGTAGCGTTTAGGATTTTGGGGTAATTCAACGCGTTAAGAAATGAATAAAGCCTTGATTTTTTGGTCCTTTTTTATCACAGAAAAAAGGACGAAGCGAGTTCAGCATTATGGCAGACTCAACCGGGGCTTCCTCCGTCAAGCCCTAATCAAACTTGGGTTGTTGATGCAACCTGGAAAATCCTGCTAAACTGTTATACAAATCCTAAGAAAATAGCCGTATTTGGCCATACCCCCATTTAATTCTACATTTGCGCAGTTTAATCCTTAACCTAAATCTGTTATGAAACATAAGATTACTATTACACTCCTATGCCTTTTGATGAGTGGTGTATGCAGCCTAACTGCTCAAAAGCTTGAATTTACCGACTTGGATGCAAGTCCACTAGATATGGCGCACTACCCACGTACTTCTGCTTATAACAACTACATGGCAGAAGATCAGAAGAAAGATCCGCAAGTCAAGGTGTTGTATTCTCGTCCTAAAAAGAAGGAAAGAGAAATCTTTGGTGGATTGGTTCCTTACGGAAAACTATGGCGCTTAGGAGCTAACGAAGGTACTGAAGTAAGCTTTTTTCAGCCAGTAGAAATTGGCGGAACATTCGTCAATGCAGGTACCTACACTATGAATGCTACCATTCACCCAGACCACTGGATGATCCACCTTTCTACCGAGCGTGGAGTAGCAGGAACAGCCAATCTGGATCCGGAAAAAGTAATTGCTTCTGCTAAAGCAAAAGTGAAGAATGTATCCGCAAGCAATGAATCTTTTACCATTGGTTTCCAGGAAGCTAGTGCAAGCAAAGCCTACATGGTTTTTGAATGGGATCGTACCCGTGCTTACCTTCCTATCAACTTCAACCCTGCTTTCTTGGATGGTGACAATGCTAGTCCGATGGACATTGCTCAGTTCCCAAGTCGCTCTCGCTTCCGTAATTTCATCGACAATGAAGAAGAATTGAAAGCGAATGAGCCTAAGGTGAAAGTAGTATACTCTCGTCCGCAAATGAAAGGACGTAAGATCTTCGGAGAATTGTTGAAGTATGGCGAGCCTTGGAGACTTGGTGCCAATGAGACTACTCTAATTACTTTCTATGAAGACGTAATGATCGGCGGTACTGAAGTAAAGAGAGGAACGTACGGTATCATGGCCAATGTACATGAGAAGGAGTGGGAATTTGTGATCCACAAGAACACTGTTTCTTGGGGTGTAGCTAACCACGACCCCAAAACTAACGTTGCTTCTATCAAAGTCCCTACTGCTGCTCATTCTGAGTCATTAGAAGCTTTGAGCATGACTTTCGACTCAAAAAGTGATAAGGAGTTACACTTGGTAGTGGCTTGGGATAAGACCATGGCACGTCTACCGATTATGATGAAATAGTGTAGCATTTTATAGATGAAGGAAGTAAGCGCGCAGATTAGTAATTTGTTGCTTAGATTTCTACATTAGGAAAAAGGGTGAAGCTTTAGAGCTTCGCCCTTTTTTCGTTGGGGTAAGTCGGTAGCGTAAAGAGCCCATATCTGCAGATTATTGAGGAGAGTCTGATCCTATTCGAGGGCTCCTCCGGTTTTCTTTCGAAAAAGCCCTACATTACAAATTGACAGAGGGATAAAGAGATTCAACGAAAAGCGACAAAACGAAAGTCATGATACAACTAATCGAAAGAGCAAGGAATTACAAGGAACGAACGGCCATCAAGAGTGGGGGAGAAGCCTATACCTATCAACACCTGTTATCCGCCTCCGAAAGCATAGCAACCCAACTACTAAAAGGTCGAGCAGATTTAGAGGAAGCAAGAATTGCCTTCCTGGTTGATCCCAGTTTTGACTATGTAAGCCTCCAATGGGGGATCTGGCGAGCTGGCGGCGTTGCCGTACCACTTTGCACCAAGCATCCCTTGCCTTCCATCCAATATGTGTTGCAGGATACTCAGGCCGAAATAGTGATCTTTTCGAAGGCTTATGAGGAACTATTGAGCCCGCTCTTCGAGAATGAATCGCATCAATTTATAGCACTGGAAGGCTTCTCTGACGGAAGCGGGAACTTACCAGATGTACCCATGTCTCGCCGAGCCATGATACTATATACTAGTGGTACAACAGGCAATCCCAAAGGGGTAGTGTCGACTCATCAGAATATTGAATATCAAATTACCTCGCTTACCACATCCTGGGAGTGGCAGCAAGATGACCATATTTTGAATGTCTTGCCGATGCATCATGTACATGGCATCGTAAACGTTACCCTCTGTGCACTATGGAGCGGGGCTTGTTGCGAGTTTTTGCCCAAGTTTGACGCTGGAGCTGTCTTAGGCATCTTCTCCAAAGGAGAAGTCAATGTCTTCATGGCCGTACCAACCATCTATTTTAAGCTAATCGCTCATTGGAAGAGCCTACCGAAGGAAGAGCAAGAAACCGTTACTAATTCGCTTCAGCAATTCCGACTAATGGTTTCAGGTTCAGCAGCGCTACCCATTTCGGTCTTGGAACAATGGAGAAGCATTAGTGGTCAAACCTTGCTGGAAAGGTATGGGATGACGGAAATGGGCATGGCTATTAGTAATCCATACCGTGGGGAGCGTAGGCCTGGCTACATCGGCCAACCTCTAGCTAATGTGACCATTCGGATAGCAGATGAAAGTAATCAAGCGGTGGAGGCAGGAACGAGTGGGGAAATCCAAGTGCAAGGACCCAACGTATTCAAGGAATACTGGCAAAAACCGGAGGCTACTACCAAGAGCTTTACGGAGGACGGTTGGTTTAAGACTGGAGACATTGCCGTCTTTGAAGAAGGGAGCTATCGCATTCTGGGGCGAAACTCCGTAGATATCATCAAATCTGGTGGCTATAAGATATCCGCCTTGGAAATCGAAGAAGTCCTGCGATCTCACCCGGAGATCAAGGAGTGTGGGGTAGTGGGCCTGCCTGATGATGAGTGGGGCGAAATTATCGGCGCTTGCTTAATTACTGATAATAAGGAGTTTGACCTAGATGGATTAAAAGAATGGTTGAAGGAGCGCTTGCCAAGGTATCAGCTTCCTAGGAAGTACATCTTCGAAGCCGATCTTCCACGAAATGTCATGGGGAAGGTTACGAAGAAGGAGTTAAAGAAGATGTTTTAAACTTTAGAATCAATAACTATGACCATATACGGCGTTGCCTTATTGGCTTTCTGTTACCTTGCCGGGAAATTACTCGGATTCCTGTTGGGCGACTTACTGCAGTTTGATGGAGATATCGGAGGGGTAGGGTTTGCGATGATCCTCCTAATCCTGGGCCATAATTATCTGAAGAAAAAAGACTTGATTAAGACTCCATCTACCAATGGGATTCTTTTTTGGAGCAGCATGTATCTGCCAGTCATCGTAGCTATGGCAGCCACTTCTAATGTGCACGCGGCTCTTTCAGGTGGAATGGTAGCTGTACTGGCGGGCTTACTTGCAACCATCGCTGGTTTTCTCCTAGTACCGGTCTTATCAAAGATAGGACGACCCAATACCAAACAGATAAGCGAATAAAACCCAGTCCACCATGTTAGAAACGATCCATCAAGTTGTTGGTAAGAATGGGCTCATCTTCGCCTTTCTTTTTGTGGGAGTAGTCATGTTATTCTCCTTTTGGTTTTCCAATACTTTTACACGGAAAAAGATTCCGGGTGTGGCGATCGCCATTTTGATCGGCTTAGGCCTAGCGCTATTTGGTGGAAAAAAGGGTATTGCTGATATTCCGTTATTTGCAGGAATGGCCTTGCTCGGAGGATCTATGTTACGGGATTTTACGGTAGTGGCCACGGCGATGGGGGCAGATTTGGATAAAATCAAGCACGCGGGATTAGCTGGGGCGATAGCTTTGATTATTGGTGTAATTGCCTCCTTTTTCTTCGGCGTGATTGTGGCCTATTTTCTTGGATACACAGATGCCGAGAGTATGGCCACGATAGGGGCGGGGGCTTGCACCTATATTGTTGGGCCAGTCACTGGTTCAGCTTTAGGAGCTAGCTCCGATGTAATCGCCATTAGTATTGCCGCAGGTGTCGTCAAGACCATTGTAACTACCATTGGGACGCCGCTAATCGCGAAATCCATTCAGCTTGATAATCCGCACTCGGCAGTGGTATTTGGAGGCCTACTCGGGACCACGAGTGGTGTAGCAGCGGGATTGGCAGCTACAGATCCCAAATTGGTGCCTTATGGTGCACTTACAGCTACCTTTTATACAGGCTTGGGCTGTTTGATTTGTCCCTCTGTCTTGTACCTCCTGCTTAGGATGGTATCCTAAATCCTGTCCACTCTATGGGCGACTTTGTCCTATTCAGCTTCTTTTAGGGTAAGACTTCCTACCCTTGTAGATAGTTTTGTGGAAAACCTACAAGGAATAGCTATGAAGTATATTTTGACGTTGTTGAATCTTCTCCTTGCCCTCTCCACCAATTTCGCGCAATCCGCTAAACTGTGGGGTGTAACCTCAACTGATGGAGTGCATGATTCAGGTACTATCTTCTACATCCACAACGATGGTACCAGTTTTACCAAAGTCCATGATTTTCAATCAGAAATTGGGTATTCCTTTGGCAGTTTGCTATTGGTAGAGAACCAACTCTGGGGGATGACGAGAGGAGGGGATCACGGTGGAAAGGGAAAAGACGGTACGATATTTCAGATCAATACAGATGGGGCAAACTTTTCAATAGTTCACTACTTCAAAGGCATGGATGGAAGCGAACCATTGGGGGAATTAATTGAGAAAGATGGTGTGCTCTGGGGGATGACCAGTACAGGAGGAAAACACAATCAGGGTGTAATTTTCACTCTATCTACCCACGGCAGCAACTACAAGGTCATACACCAGTTCGATGGGGAGAACGGCAGTCAACCAAGGAATGCTTTACTATACCACCAAGATCAATTTTGGGGAACGACTTCAAGAGGGGGGCGAAATAATAAAGGCGTGATTTTTAGGCTTGATGCGGACGGTACAGACTTTCAGAAAGTTTATGATTTTGGAGGGAGTAGGGGAGAAGAGCCAGAGAGCGGACTAATTTTCAGTAATGGAAAGCTGTGGGGAACGACGGCTAGAGGTGGTAAAAACAATGAGGGTACAGTTTTTAGCCTTAGTCCGAAAAATAACCAAGTAGAACATATTCATGACCTGGTGTATCCAGTTCTCGGCGAACTGTTCCATAGTAATGGAAAGTTATGGGGGATGATTGCTTTAAGGGGTGCAGATAACTGTGGTATCATTTTCAATATTGTCCCTAGTGATCATTCGTATCAAGAAGTCCACAATTTTGATTGTGAGGAGGGGCGTTTCCCAGAGGGAAACTTAATGGAAAGCAATAAGCGGCTGTGGGGATTAACCCGATTTGGTGGGGTAGCCAACAAGGGCGTTCTATTTTCACTAACTAAAGATGAGCACCGTTTTACGAAGTTGTTGGATTTTGATGAGTCCACTGGAGGTGTCCCCTATAGCACCTTAGTCGAGGTACCTGGAAAAAACTGATTAGGGGCAAGTACCCATATGCACTGACCACGCACATTCTACCTTTCACATTAATCATTCTACCTTCTTAAAAAAGCACTCAGTTTATGAAAATGATTAGCTATTTTGTACTACTAGCTACACTAACCGCCTGCGCCAGACCCCTAGATTATCAATCAGGAGAAGCACCATCCTTGGATTCTGTGATTCAAGATTTTCAAGATCAACTTCAAGCAGATTTAGAAGATGACAACATCCTTGGGAGCGTCTCTGCCGCCATCATAAAAGGGGAAGACATCATCTGGTCCAAAGCCTATGGAGTCTCCGATCGATCATCTAGCACCAAGGCGGATTCCAATACTATATTTCGAGTAGGTTCAGTCACAAAGTCATTTACGGCCGTTCTCATGATGCAACTGGAAGCAGAAGGATTGCTAGATATAGAGGAGCCCGTAGAACATTACTTCCCAGCGGTCAAGCAGATCAAGGGATACTCCGATTCTACCCGATTCAGTTTTAGGCAGTTGGCCGCACATACCGCTGGCCTGCAGAGGGAGCCCGATTGGGAAGACGCTTACACGGGGCCCATTCAAGATTGGGAAGAGAAGTTGTTAGCCTGTATTCCCAAAACGGCCTTTCAATCGAAGCTAGGAGAAAAATATAGCTATTCCAATATTGGGTATGGAATACTAGGTCTAGCCCTATCCAAAGTCGCAGGGAAGTCCTACATAGAGTTGGTGCAGGAGAGAATTTTTAAACCACTTGGCATGAAGAATAGCTATTTTGTCATTCCTGTAGATAAAATGATGCATTTAGCTAGAGGAATGGAAGGGGGCCCCTTTGGTGAACTCAATTTAGCTACTCCGGAATCGGAACATCAAGGGCGAGGCTATAAGGTACCCAATGGTGCTATCTATTCGACCCCCAATGATCTGGCGCGATTTCTGATGGCTTGTATGGGATATCATGATATATTGGATAATTCTAAATGGCAATTTATGCAGAAGCCTGGGTTGGTGGAGGATGAAAACTGGTGGCAGAATTATGGTTTGGGCTTTAGGTTGTTGCGCGATACGATTATTTCAACGGCAGGCCATACGGGGGCTGTCTCCGGCTACACAGCAAATTTCATGTTCGAAAAAGAACAAGAATATGGAGTCGTCATCATGAGAAATTACAATTGGGGAATGACTAATGTAGATCTCCGCGCCTTTGCCTTGTTGCGTAGATTAAGGAGGTTAGATATTGAATAGAAAACGGATTTTAGTTTATGCAAAAAAAGGCTAGATACATTGGGCTCATTATTTTAGGTGCCATCCTGATCACCGCGCTAGCCAATATTGGGCTTTTAGAACGCTATCATAAGTTATCTCAAGCCCCCGTCCTATCAGAAGCGAGTGCCGAGGAATACTGGTTTATTTGGAGAATTGGTTTTGTCGGGGTCATTTTTGATCTATTGATCCTGATTGTCTTTTTCTTTTACAATTATAGCTGGAAAGACTACTTCCTACCCAAGAATTCTGCTCCTGGCAACAAACTAGCCCTGATCCTCTTTGGCAACGTAGCCCTGCTATTGGGTTTTATTTGTCTGGATTTTACAATCAGTAAATACATTACCCAGGTAATTTCGGAATCCTATATCACTGGGGCTTTCCTGCAGAACTATTTGGTCAATCACGCCTCCATTTTTATCATTGCGATTATCTCGCCCTATGTTTTATTACGGATAGAGGAGGCCAATGCCGTAGCATTGAACTTGGTCAAGGTGCAGGAAGAGAAAACCAAAGCCGAATTGGCCGCCTTAAAGGATCAAATTAGTCCACACTTTTTCTTTAATACACTAAGCACGTTGAGAGCGATTGTCAGAAACGAAAGCAAGGAAAATGCCCTTGAATTTATACAAGATATCTCCAAGACTTTTCGCTATACCTTAAAAGAGGCCAGAGCGGATGTAGTGTTGTTAAAACAAGAACTAGATTTCATAACTTCCTACATCTATTTACTGCAAAAACGGTTCGGTGAAAAGCTACAATTTGAGATGGATATATTGGATTCAGATCAAAGTGCAAGCATTCCCTCCATGTCTATACAACTGTTGATCGAGAACGCGATACAGCATAACATCATGACCCAAAATCAGCCCTTAAAAATCACCATCCAATCTAATGGTCAGCGGATTGCTGTAGTCAATAACTTACAGGAAAAAGAACAAGTAGAAAGCTTTGGTCTGGGGCTGAATAATCTAAACAATCGTTATAAATTATTATCTAAGCAGGAAATCACCATTAAGCGAGATGCGGTAAAATTTACCGTTCAACTTCCACTCTTATGAAAGTGCTGATTGTTGAGGATGAATATAGCGTCGCCAAAGACCTTCGCGATGTGTTATGGGAAATCAACCCGGACATTGAAGTCATGGCCATTTTGGAATCGGTAAAAGAGGTGATCGAATGGATAAGTTCGACAGCGCAACTTCCTGATCTAGGCTTTTTTGACATTCAAATAGCTGACGGGAACTCTTTTCAGGTATTTGAGCAAACGAAAGTACCTTTCCCCATTATATTTACGACCGCCTTCGATGAATATGCCCTACAAGCCTTCAAGCTTAATAGCATTGATTATATCTTGAAGCCCATAAAGAAGAGTGATCTTGAAATTGCCTTGAACAAATACAAAAAATACTATACTAATTTCGCTCAATATGAAGCGCTATTGGCCGTTATCCAAGAACTCAAGAACAATCAGCCAAAGAAGTATAAAAAGAACTTTTTGGTGTACTTCAAGGATAAAATTTTGCCCCTGGCTGTCGAAGATATTGCCTACTTCTATCTAGAGCGTCAAGTTGTACATTGTATTACACACCAAAGTAAAAAGTACTTTATCGATCAGTCCTTAGAGCTCATCCAATCTCAACTCAACCCAGACGCTTTCTTCAGAGCCTCTCGGCAATTTCTGGTGTCCCGGAAAGCCATAAAATCGGCATCTGTTTACTTCAGTAGAAAACTAAAGCTGGAACTTTCCCCTTCCTTTGACAAGGAAGTCATTATCAGCAAATTGAACAGCAGCAAATTTAAGAAGTGGCTGACGGAGTAACGCGCTAAGTAGGGTAGGGGATAATAGTCTGCCCAACTACCGATTCCTGCTTAGAGGTCTTTGAGTCGATCCTCCTTCTTATCTTCGGCCTTTTAAGCCCCTCATTTCAAATAACTAGATCACTCGACCATGATAAACTGGGAAACACCTATCACACTGGAAAGTAAAAATCTACGATTGCTTCCACTATCACTGCAATACAAAGAAGACCTACTAAACGCCGCCAGGGATGGCGAATTATGGAAGCTTTGGTATACATCCGTTCCATCAGAAGAAACCATTGATCAATATCTTGCCACTGCTTTGCAACAGCATCAGGACAAGGTTTCTCTCCCTTTTGTAGTCGTCAACAAAGCTACGGATTCAATTATTGGCTCTACCAGGTACTGTAATATTGATAGTTCGAACAGAAGGCTAGAAATCGGATACACCTGGTACGCCAAGACCTTTCAAAGAACGGGAGTAAACACAGAATGCAAACATCTGCTCCTACAACAGGCATTTGAAGTATATCAGGTAATTGCCGTTGAATTTAAGACCCATTGGTTCAACTATAGATCACGCAATGCCATTCAAAGATTGGGTGCTAAGCAGGATGGGGTACTCAGAAATCATCGAATCGATAAGGATGGCTGTATTCGGGATACGGTCGTTTTTTCCATCATACAGTCGGAGTGGAAGGCAGTCAAAAAATCACTGGCGTTTGAGATGGGAAAATACCCAGGCTAAGTTACCATACAATATAGCTGTTTTAGTTCCGCTCGAAATGCTTAATGGCGGCTTCCAGGGCCTTATCTCCGGCGGTGGAAACGCTGACGTCAGGGAGAATGCCCGTTTGATTGTATCCCTCAGTCAATATTTTTTGATTCCAGGTGCCCGTGGGATACCCAAAGTAAATGTACTGACGCGCCGAATTTTCTAGCAAAATCACATTTACGCTAGTGTAGTCAATCACACCTGCCGTAGGCATTCCAAAAGTGATGACTTTATCGCTCGCACCTTTTGCGTGTAAGATGAAGCTCTCGGCCGCGCTTGCACAGCTGTTATCGGTTAGGATTGATACCCTAGCAATGCTGTTATTCTGGGCACTAAATTTTCGATCTTTGTACTTGGGACCGTCCACAATTTCGCCGCTTGCTTTCATCCGTTTCAATAGGGGAGAATAGACACTTGAATACAAGAACCCCACAAATCGCTTAAAATAGGCGACATTATCAGGAGAGGTTAGCACGTAGCCCTTTTCCGAAGTTAAAGTTGAGTTGGCAAAATAGCTGATCAATGGAAAATATATGGCATTTCCGCCTGTATTTCCCCGAATATCGATAATCAGGTGTTGGGTATGGTTAATGAGGTCATGGTTGTCCTCTAATAGTTTTTTGAAAGCACCCGCATCAATGGAAAAAGAAGGGATAGTGATCAAGGTATGAACCTCATTTATTTTTTCGATAGCGGGGTTGGCATTAAATGGCCGGATCTCTTCTTCTTCAGAACGTCGCCATTTGCTTCCCCCACCCATTATCAGCTTTATGTAATCCCCCTCTTTATGGATACCGACTCTTACGTATCGTTCTGCATAAGCATAAGAGATATAGCTTCCTTCGTATTCATCACCCTGTTTGGTGAGGCTCATCTTTAGAAATCCGGGCTTAATATCTTTATCTTTTCTTCTGGTCTTGATAAGGTAAGCCTTAAAGGCGCTATCTTCTTTGACAATAGCGAATATGGATTCACCGTCGGACCATTTTCCGACAATCGGATCTGAGCGATCAACAAGTAATGTATCAATCTCTTTAGTCGTCCTCCGTGCCATCATCAGTCGCGGCTTTTGTTTCTCCAGAAAACTGGAATCGTACCTGGGAGCATCCCAAACGAATAGATGCCCATCCTTGAAGTGTGATACGAAATCTGATAAGGTAGCAGTACATAAGTCATCAGCTTGGTCGGCCACCTTTAATGCATACTCCTTTTTCCGAGCCTCGTAAGTTTCATAAGCATCGGTCCCCCTTTGTAAGGCCAGACCAACGTAGTTGGCTTCTAACTTTTGCGTTAGCTCGGTAAATGCGTCACTACAATTGCAAGGATCGTTTGGGTTTACTGTCATTTGGGGGGCAATATGCTTATTCGAACAGGCAAATAAGGTCAGTAGGAGATAGAGTAGTGTATATTGTAAATGCCTTTTAGATGCCATCTTTTTTATGGCAAACATATCCGTCTAAATTATGGATTCATTGTAAAAAATCGACAAAATTGCACGTTCTAGAACATCAGGCTCAACATCCACTGGTAAATAGATTTGTTGTGAAATACCAGCTATTTCAAGGCCGCGGACCCTTTCTTGTCAAGGCCATTCCCAGCGGAACCTGTGAATGCTGGATCGTTCTCGAAGGGGAGTTCCTAATCCTTGATGCAGACGAAAAGGAATTTAGGCCTGCGGGGCAGGACGGATTTTTTCCCTTGAGTACTACAGGGTACACCTATTTTTTTGAAGAAAACTTGAGGTGCTTCAACATTAAGTTGAAACCAAGTGTACTAGGCTTACCTTCCTTTGCAAGATTCATCGATAAGTGGAAGGAAAAGCCCGTAACAAGTTTCCTGGGGCAGGATGGGCCTGCACGCATCAAAAACTTAGATTTTTCAAAAGCTGAGGAAGTTACAGATACCTTGGATCAGTTAATTCTGGCGGCAAATGACTTAAACAGCGTGGATTACAGGATTGAAAGCTTACTGACCTCTTTATTCTGCCTTGAAAATGCAGAATTGAGGGTAAGTGAGTTAGCTGCCCAAAATCACCTTAGCGTAAAGAGTTTTGAGCGTTTGGTCAATCGGGTTTGTGGAATGACACCTAAGCAATTACTGCGTATTATCCGTTTTGGAAAATCTTCGATTCACCTCAAGAAATCGGCTGGAGCCCGCTTGATCGATGCATTGGAGTTTGGTTATTACGACCAATCTCATTTTAGCAAGGAATGTAAACGATTGACCCAACTTCGACCGACAGAGTTTCTTTCTAAACTCCAACTCAACGTGGCCGATCTAGTTTTTGAAAATGGTAAGACTCCTTAATTTACTGCACAGTTATCGCATGGGTAAGTTGCTTTGCTTACATCCAGATTCTGAGGTGATATTCTTCTACAGTTAATAAGCGACGTACTACAGCCCAGCGTTTTCCCGTAAATCTTAATTATTTACATCCAGCACCTGAGGTGTGCAGAAGGGGGGTGTTTTTGATTTTCTAAGACACTACTTAACATAATATTAATTATGAGCTAATCTGTATTGTCCGGAAATGCTTTCCAGTCGTTAATCTTCTTCGGAAGAGTCGGCAGTTTCACTGGAAGCCTAGTCGTTATCAGCGTTAATATCTACATCGAAATATAATTCCTTCATTGAAATTTCAATTCCTACTGATTGTAACTTTATGAACTGATCTAGTCCTTCATATCTTGATATACTCCATAAATCATTTTTTCCCTTCTTGAAATACACTTCTACTACATACCTGTTCTGTTCTATTAGTACATATTCTTGTAGTGAGGGAACTTGCCTGTAAAAGTAAAACTTGTCACCTTTATCATACTCAATCGTTGATTTGGATAGTACTTCAACAATTAGTGTTGGATTGGTAACGGCATCCTTAGTTTCGATTGATCTTTCAATGGCTCCACAGATTACCATTGAATCAGGATAAATATATTTGTTTTCCCTCTTGATGTGGTTATAGAGGATGTGACTAGTAAATGGAATCAACTCCTATTTCAATGATCGGTTATTTTTGCTGAATAATTTAGACTAGCTTGGTTACATTACTTAAATCAGAATTGGCATCTGAGGCTAGCCCCAAACGCCAATTCTTGGTCTTTCCTCATCTATTTAATTCTAGAATAGTCTTCTCACCGAAACTCATTAATAAACGCAATGACTTTTTCAGCAAAAAGATCGGGCTGAGATTCCAGCGGACTATGTCCTGTACGTTCAAAAATAAAGAGTTCTTTGTGAGTAGAACCGAGCTGATCATAGGCTTCTTGAGCAAACTTAGCGGGAACCACAAGATCATATTTCCCCCAAAGAATCAAAGAGGGTATGGTAATTTCAGGTAGCCGATCGGTAAATGATACGTCCCACCAAAGCCCCTTTTCAGTTAAAATAATTGCTGTCTGTAGATTGTTCCTGAACGCGAAGCGAAGCTGGTCTCCATCTTCATCAAGAAATTGCGGTTCATTGATCACCATATCTTTAGCAAGTATCACTTCTGATTCGTGCGCTTTGCCATTCAATTTGGAGAAATCTTCACCGCTGTAGCTGGGACCAACTTCTTGGATAAGTTGAAGGACCTCTTCCCAGTGTTCAGTACTGTTCCCTAAGGCAATTTGTTCATTTGCCGTTTCCGAAAACACAATTGGGTACTCCTCGTACAAGTCTTTGGGGCTATGTACTCCGGCCACGTCGATCCACCCTAGGAAAGCGTCCTGCTCTTTTAGCAAGGTGGCAGGTCCCAAGGTACCTCCCCAGCTTGCCCCCATTAAGAAGAATTTGGCATCGTCACCGTATCTGGCCCGTAAGACTTTAACTAGTGCCAACACATCTTCTGCCATTTTATCAATGCTTACCTCTTCTTCTGCATATTTCCCCTGCGCATTCCCCGATCCCCGTTGATCGAAATAGACCACTGCATTATTCTTTTCAACTTCAGTGATCATGGAATTTATCCGGGCCTCCAATCCTAATCCACTAGGGCCGCCGTGCAGATAGATTAAGAATACTTTGTCAGAGGCATTGCCATGTACATAGGCAGGCATATCAGCTTGTTGGTGCCTTAGGTAGATCGTCTCGTTTAGGTTACTAAGGTCCACCTCCTCTTTCTTACAAGAGAAAATATTTAATAGTATGAGCAGGGTCACTGCTATCTTGAACAAGTTGAAATTCATGGTTTAAGATTTTTAATTGGGGTTACTTGTTGAAATTGAATTTGTATCCAAAGTGCAAGGAGAAGATAGGCAATAGGCCCGTGTTGTAGTTGGTAAGAATAGTGTGCTGGAGATTTACGTACCAACCCGATCTCTTTATCCCGCTGCGGAATCGTCCTATACCAATGGCGATCGACGGTGCATAGTAGCTTCTACCTGGAAAGGAGACGCTAGAGACATCATCATCAACGACTTCGTAGGTGTCGGGTAACATAGAGCGGTAGAACCCGAGTGGATTTAGCTCTACGAAAAGCTCCCCGCCTTTGGTGTTAACCCTGCGTAAGGTGAGGCCGGAGTAGGCAAATACTCCGTTCTGAGTTCGAGTGGCGAAGTTGGTGGAATAGCCT
>JABSSL010000115.1 GCA_013214355.1 Saprospiraceae bacterium
TAGGGCTTGTTGTTGGTGATAACACGCAACAACGACTGGGGGCCGGGGCGTTTTTCTCCAGCTCTAGGGCTTGTTGTTGGTGATAACACGCAACAACGGCTGGGGACCAGGGAATTCTTTCCCCAGCCCCTGGGCTTGTTGTTGGTGAAAATACACAACAACGGCTGGGGACCGGGGAACCATAAAGTCTTTAGGCTATTCTGCTTTAAACTGCTTGATGCTTTCTTTTCATCTGTTTTTCTAGAGCTACCAAGCCAATAGTAGCGACCATACTAACTCCGCCAACAAATAACCATAGGATGTTATAACCGAAATGCTCAGCCATTTGCATTCCTAAGGTCGGAGCCAATATCAGGGAGGTAGAGAATCCCATGGAGAAAAGCCCCATGTATTCCCCCCGTTTCAATGGACTGGCTCGCTCCATCGCAAAGGAGCTGGAAAAGGGCATACTCAGCATTTCACCGAAAGTCAAAGTAATAATGAACAGGATTGGAATGATAATCCACTGCTGCGCCATCGGTAACAACATGAACGATAGCCCGGTTAACAATACACCAATGGCTACATTTGTGAGCCTGGAATAATGCTTCTCCATGGCATATACTAATGGCATTTCCATAATGAAAATCATCACTCCATTTATCGTTACTACCAAACCAATCTGTAATTCATTGAATCCTACTTCCTGTTTCAAGAAAACGGGTAATACCGTGAAGAACTGCATGAATGTCAACGCACTAAGACTAATGAACAGGATGAATAGCAAGAAATATTTGTCTTGATAAGGGGAAGTATTTGCCTTTTTGCCTTTCTGTTCTTGACTCAGTTCTCCTGTCATCTTTTCCTTTCTAGGCGTCAAGAATTGCCATAGAATCAATGCTGCGGATAGGCAAGTCAAGCCATCGATTACGAACAACCAATCATAACCTAAGCTGATCGCCAGTAAGCCTCCCATGGCAGGGCCAGCCGCAAAACCAAGATTCACTGCAAGTCGAAGCAGGGCGTAGGAACGCGTCAGGTTTTCCGGATTACTGTAGTAGGCCACGGAAGTTTGACTAGCAGGACGAAAAGTATCTGCAATGGTAGACAACAGGAAGATAGTCATACACATGGAATAAAAATCCTGCATCTGCATTAGCACAAAGAATATCAGTCCCGTACCTACTAATGCCCAAAGCTGTACCTTATAGTAACCGATGCGATCTGTCAATTGCCCTCCTAGGTAGGAGCCTAAGACGGAGCCGATACCAAAGCAACTCATAACCATACCGGCTTGCGCTAAGGAGAAACTCTTTTCTGTAGTCAAAAAAACAGTCATAAATGGGATTACCATAGCCCCGGCGCGGTTAACAAACAATACCAGCGCCAGTAACCAGATATCTCTGGATAATCCGCTGAAGGAATTCTTGTACAATTGGAGCGTTTGTTGGAACATGAGTGTCAGGTTTTGGTGCGATAGTTTGATAGCTAACCTTCGCGATCTTGAATAAGTTCCTAGGACGAGATTAATTTTGTGTAAGGTTTACACATATGGACTAAGGTAGATAGATGCTCTACTAATGAATCCCTCCTGACGCTTGAGCAGTTAGTTAAGGGTAGGATGATAGCCCTTTCAAGCAAAATATTATTTTTAGCTTTGATTAGTCCATACTATAAGGATGGATTCTCAGTAGCTAAGCGAAAAACCGGGTCCACAGAGCATGAAGGAAGAAGTTGGCACAATACAAAAAGAGCAAGCATTGCTTTCGAAAATTCGGCAGGGTGAACGTAAGGTACTGCATCAACAGTACCAGCTTCATCGAACGGCTTTTATTGATTGGGCCGAACGAAGGTATCGATGCTGTACGGAGGATTTGATGGACATCTATCAGGAGGCTTTCATCGTTTTGTACCAAAACCTGGTGGAAGGGAAGATTGACCAAATGAAATGTAGCATTCGGACCTATATTTTTAGCGTAGCTAAAAACCTGTTATTCAAGCAATTTCGTAGCAATAGTAAAGTGGAGTCTACAGATACTGAAGAAATGTATTACTTGGCTGATGATGACTTGAATGTGGAGGAGGAATGGGTCGCTACGGAGCAACAACTAAATTTGAAACAAGCCATCTCCCAACTTGGCCAGGTATGCCAGGATCTATTAACCTTGTTTTACTATCACGGGTTGGATCAGGAATCCATTATGCAGCGGATGAAGTACAAGAACCGCCAAACGGTAAAAAGCCAGAAGGTAAGATGTATGCGGCAGCTAGAAAAGTTGGCTAAGTCAAGCTTTGTAGGAGAGTTGCGCTAGGGGAGGGTAGGAATCACGGAGAAAAGCTTAAGCTCTTCCCCGTAGATATGCATATTCTAATCTTCAATGATTTCAATCTTATCGATGGTGTCTCCTTGGCGGATATCGTCGATTACCTCCAATCCTTCTACTACTTTTCCAAAACAAGTATGGTTCCGGTCCAAGTGCGCGGTATTCGTTCGACTATGGCAGATAAAAAACTGTGATCCACCTGTATTTCTACCGGCGTGAGCCATAGAAAGCACACCTCTGTCATGGAATTGATTATCGCCATCTAATTCACACTGAATCGTCCAACCTGGACCTCCTCTACCGGTGCCTTCGGGGCAACCCCCTTGAATTACAAAATTAGGAATCACGCGATGGAAAGTAAGCCCATCGTAAAAACCTGATTTGGCTAACTTAATGAAATTACCTACTGCGATTGGGGCATCGTCCTCGTAAAAGTCGACCTTCATCGTACCTTTCGCGGTATGGATCTCTGCTTTTTTCATTGATCAAATTTGGTTCTCGAATAATACAATTCTTAAGTCCCGCAAAGGTAGGTTTTATTTTGAATTAATGCCTTCCGTATTCGGTAAGGGCTAGGCTAGTAAAATTGCCAGATCAGAAAAGCAACTATTTGGACTGGGAAGTCTCCTTATGTAAAAGATAAATACACTCTAAAACTCGACTAGAACATGTGGAGAAATCACCTACGATCCAGCCTTCGCCATTTTTGGCACAATAAGTTTTTTAGCTTAATCAATCTGTCTGGCTTGAGCATTGGCCTGGCAGCTGCCTTACTAATTATCCTTTACGTTCTGGATGAACTATCCTATGAAAAACACCATCAACAGGCCGAGCAGATTGTTCGGATAGAGGTGGAGGCTAGTTTTGAGGGGTCGACCATGAAATTGGCCAAGGCACCGAACCGGGCCGCTCCTTTTTTGAAAGAGCAATTACCGGAAGTAAAGGAAGCCGTTCGCGTTTTTCCGCACAATTTTGGTGAATCGGCCTCGATTACCGTGGGGAATCAGAATTTTGTCGAAACTAAGCTCTTCTGGGCGGACTCCAATCTTTTCAAAGTATTCACCCTTCCCTTGCAGCAAGGAGACCCCAATACAGTATTGAGAGGTAACAATAAAGTTATCTTAAGTGCTCGAGCTGCAGCCCGGTATTTTGGAACTCAGAATCCGGTCGGGCAGGTACTCAAGATTGATAACCGCTATGACATGGAAGTCACTGGCGTCTTCGAAGATGTACCTTCCAATACGCATCTTGACTTCGAAATGATTGGGGCTTTCCCAACTATACCTCTGGGACAGCCTAGAAGACTCAGCTGGGGAAATTCCAGCTTTTTAACCTTCCTCCTTTTACATCAAGGTGTGGATCCTGCTAGTCTTGAAACAAAGATCTCAGCAGCAGCGCAAACTCATATCCCGGAGGATCGACTATGGTTTGATTTTAAAGTTAAGCCCTTGTTGGATGTACACTTGTATTCCAAAGGTGTTGAGGATGATACGGCCGCTTACGGCAATATTAGCCAGATTTGGGTGCTATCTGCTCTCGCTGCCATCCTCCTCTTGATCGCCTGCATCAACTATATGAATTTAGCCACTGCCAAATCGGAGCAACGAAGTAAAGCCGTTGCGATCAATAAAACGCTGGGCGCTACGGGCCGACAGATGGCTAGTCAGTTTTTCTTAGAAACGGGCTTGTTAGTAGCGATTGGATTGGGATTGAGTTTACTGTTTATCTTTTTGGTCATTCCTTACTTCAATGAGATGACGGGTAAGGATCTACGCTTTGCCCATCTCTTTCGACCGGGATTATTACTCAGCCTTTTGGGGGGCTGGGGCGTGATCACCTTGATTGCCGGAGCCTATCCAGCGGTATTTTTATCCTCATTTACTCCTAATCACATCCTTCGCGGGAAAAATAGAGAAGGGAAGGGTGTGATTTCGCTTCGTAAAGGATTGGTGGTGTTTCAATTTGCCGTTTCGGTGGTTTTGATGATTTGTACGATGATCTTGTATCAGCAGTTGAACTACATCGGGGACAAGCAACTAGGGTTTGATCCAGAGCAAGTAGTAGCGGTTCGGGTATTGGGTATCCGGCCTGCCAGCAACATTCTGAGCTTGGAAAAGGAATTGCAGCAATTGTCCACTGTAGTAAGTACTTCCTTATCTCAGACGTACCCAGGGCATGGGGCCAGTGGACGATCTATTTCCAAACCCAATGATCCAGAGGGGCGAGGAGCAGATCTTACGACTTGTAGGGCGCACCCGGGGGTGATTGATGTATTAGATCTGAATTTGATTGCGGGGAGAACGCTTAAAGTATTGGAAGAGGAAGATACTTTAACGCAGATTATTCTAAACGAATCTGCTATTGAATACCTGGGCTGGACACCAGAAGAGGCTATTGGAAGGCGCGTAGAGGCTGATTTGGGACCGACGACCGTGGTGGGTGTAGTGGAGGATTTCCATTTTGCTTCTTTACATCAAGAAATTGGCTTGTATGGATTTCATAACCGACAATCGGAATGGTTGCAGTATTTATTGCTTCGGCTGAGAACCACCGATCTTCGGGAAGCCATGCAGCAAATAGAAAATGTATTTGAAAAGGTAGCTCCTAGTACCGCGCTAGAGTACGTCTTCTTGGATGATAGTTTGGACAAACTCTATAAGAGTGAGGAACGTCTGGCCGGGGTGGTTTTCATCTTTGCAGGCCTGGCTATTTTCATCGCTTGCTTGGGCCTTTTTGCTTTAGCGGCCTTTGCCACGGAGCGGCGCATCAAAGAGATCGGTATTCGTAAGGTATTGGGGGCGTCGGTGGCGAATATTGTGAATCTGTTGTCGCAAGATTTTCTCAAGCTAGTACTAATTGCCATTTTTATTGCCAGTCCCATTGCTTGGTGGGTACTGCAGAATTGGTTGTCGGATTTTGCTTATCGGATCAATATACAATGGTGGGTCTTTGCCGTTTCGGCAGGATTGGCCATCCTGATCACACTCTTGACAGTGAGTGCGCAAAGTATTAAAGCGGCCTTAATGAATCCGATCAAGAGCCTGCGGACGGACTAGAGGTACGATTCTCAGGAAAATAATAGTACATGCCAATACCGACTACGAAAATGATTAGTGAAAACCAGAAACCCATTGGAATGCCACTTTTGCTAAGTGGTTTGGGGTCACCCATCAGCATGAAACCCGCCCAGTAATAGGGATGTGCCAGTTGGTCAAGCTTGGCTCCTTGCAGATAGTCAAGTTTGGCCTTGCGTAGGGCTTCATTTTTGGGCAAACCATCCTTGAGATTCTGATAAAAGCGCACCATCAAGGCAGGGGTGGTTTGATCTGGAATTTTCCATAAACTCATTACGGTTGAAGGTACGCCAGCCAAGGCAAAAGCGTGAGAAAGGCTCATCAGTCCTTCCCCTCTTTTCATTTTACCTAAACCGGTGTTGCAAGCGCTTAGTACGACCAAGTCAGCTTGTAGGTCATAGTTGTACAATTCGTACGCACTTAATTGCCCATCTTCTTCTTTTTCAGTGTTTTGAGTAAAAAGAAGTTTAGAGAACTGTGGTGCATTTTCTTCAATAAAGGCATGCATGGCCAAGTGTAGAATCTGATATTGAGCCGCAACTTCTTCAAATTGTGATTTGGTGGCCTTAGCCTTGAGGAAAGGCTCCGCCTCAAAGATGGCTGCGATGTCTTTCACTTCCTTTTCTGCTCCTGGTAGGGGTAAATATCCCGAGCGTACCACATCTTGAAATACAGCAGCTAGAAGCGTATCGTTTTCTTGGATTTGATAGGCGTCGTAATTGGCAGCAAAGGCTCCCAGCTCTTTTTCTGCCTTGCATTTTCTTTTTGATCGGTCCGACCAAAGCCAGGTGGCTGAATAAGCATAGGAAAGGGTGTGACTTTGCAGTAAATAAGGCGCAGTGGCGAAGGCGTGCCGCTTTTGAGCAGGTGCAGTGAAGAGAATCTCAAAAGGAAGGAGATTTAGCAGACCATCGGCTACGATGGTAAGTTGCTGGATATCTTCGGGCAGTTTAGCCAAAACGGGTTCCATCACCTTCTGATACAATCCATAGGCCATTTGTCCAAATTCTTTCACGCCACTTTTCTGGCCACCGGCTAGCACTTCTTTTCTAAATAGAGCAAGGTCCTCGGACCAATTGGCGGGCCCGCTTAAGGCTTGCCAGTGAGTGGAGGAGGGGGTGACAAGAAAGACAAAAAGGTGTTCATCCCCTACAAAATACTCTAGCAGCGCTTCATCAGCGCCTAATTCTCGTTGAATATCAGCGACTCTGATGCTTTGATTATCATATTTAAGCCGGTAGTATGCGGGGTATTCTCGTTCTAATTCTTCCTTTAACTCCTGTAAGGCAGTACCGGTGTGGAAAACACTATCCTGCCACTGATAGCGCTGTGATTCAGTGGTTTGGCTTTGTTGGGAAAGGTAGTGCAGGCGTTCTCGATATACGGTTAGTTTCCCTTTCAGCTCTTTTTCCTGCGCTAGGATTTCGTCTGGGATATTAGCTTTCTGCGCGCCCTGGTTTTCGCGTAAGGTTAAGCGCAAAGTGTTGACTTTGGCTGATTCGCTCAGGGCAAATCCTTGCTCCAGTAACTCTATTTTGCCCGTTTCTTCGTAAAGGGCGAGTTTGATCTGTAAGGCCAGATCGGTGAGATTGAGTTGTTCTTCGATGAAGTCTCTTCGCTTGAAAGTCTCCTCTGTAAATAACTGAATCAATTGTAAGCTTTCATCTATCTGTTTTTCAGCTTCCTGTAATTGACTTAGCTGCTTGCTATCTTGAAATTGGTGCAACAGGATTTTGGCACGTGTAGCGAGGAGGTGCGCCATATCCAGGGATGATTCGGGAGGGTAGGAGGGGGTAATGGCCTTTTCAATCCAGGCCTGTGCCTCTGTATATTTTCCTTGCTGATCTAACAGTCGGGCCTTTTCAGCCGCTGCATTACTTATTCGCCATTGTTTGTTGTGAAAGTTACTAATGGCGTAAGCGTCCTCCACAAATCGCTCCGCTTTTTCGAAATCCGCTTGCTGGCGATAGATCTTTGCCATCTCTAGATAAGTCTCGGCGTAATGCAAACTGTCCTGTGCCTTGATGACCGTATTTAGGTCCAGAATCTGTTGGTGAAAATCTAAAGCATTTTCATATTCCTTCAATTCTGCATAAAATTTTGCCATCTCCTTGTATACAACTCGTCGCTCCGACGGCGCTTTCTCGCCTTCGGATTCATCTAGGAGTAGTTGGTAAGTAGCTAGTGCTGCGGTATAATCTCCTCGATGGGCATGGAATTGGGCCTGATTGTTTAAGACATAGTAGCGCATCAATTGATGTAATTCTTCCTTTTCTTCTGCAATTTGCCAGGCTCGCTGCGCTAGTAAAATGCTTCTTTCCTCGTCATTAATGGCGGCATAGAGTTCTGCCTTCAATAAGTAGGCCTGCCCGATCTGCATATAGTAGCTGTGAGATATGGGTTCTTCCTTTTCTTCACATTCTTTCTTGTAGGCTTGCAGGTACGCTATCGCTAAATCACAGGAGGCTAGTGCCCCGGCATAGTCTTTCGTAAAAGCTTGCACCGCACCGATGGCTCGGTGGTTCCAGCCAATGTCCAACTTCTTATCCATCTGGATGTAAAGATCCAAAGCAGCATTGTAGTAGTAATAAGCGCTATCGATGTCTTCGTTTACATCAAAATAGATCCTCCCGAGACTGTATACGGCATCGGCATTTTGACCGCTTAAGGTTCCGTAAGCCTTTTCGTAATACGTCGCGGCTCGCTTCATATTTGGGGCTGCGGCCTCCCACTCACCATTTAGGTGTTTGGTTTTGCTAATCATGAAATAGGTGAGTCCAAGCAAAGAATCATTTTCTGGTTCATATTCCAGAATCAATTGCAAAGCTTTTTCGAGGAGTTTATCCCCACTTTCATAGTCGGCACTTTCTCCGTAGGCATTTGCCTGTTGAAGCATGGGAATGATATCGGCTTCCGTGAGCTTTTGGGTCCATGAGATCATGGGATGCATAAGTAAGCCGATCAGCAGAAAGAATGGAATTTTGTTTCTCAAAGTATCCGTAGTTGCTAGTTCATAGGGACTCAATGAGTCCGAGGGACGATTTGTTTTTTTCTTGATATAAAAGTAATGAAAATTAGGTAAACTCGGCTTCTTGATCCGCTTAGTAATCGCAATTGCTGATAGTAGTCAAAAGATTATTTATTGACTACTGCCTTAGGATTAACTTTGATCAGACAAGGCTTGCGTCAGTACCTCAGAAATAGATTGCTTTAGCTCCTCGAAAGAATCACTATCTGGGAATACCTCACGGATTAAGCTCGCACTCTGGATTTGCTGAAGCAATAGTTGACGTTGCTCATCTCCCAAGCATTTCTCCCAAATGAATCGAGCCAATACGCGCTCCTTCGGCGTATACGCCATCACCCCTACTTGCTGGTGGATTTGTAGTAGGGCTTCTAGGATTTGGGCGGCATCTTCTGCATGGATACCCTTAATATACCCTTCTTCGTAGCGTTGGCCAGCTTCTTTTTGCGCTAGCTCCAATAGATTCTGGCTGGCCAAGACTTTAGGACCATAATCTTCCCAAAGACAATAGGCGAGATATTCAGCACGATAGACCTGCTTGTTTTCTGAAGGTAGATGTTGGGACCATACGGACTCCATCTCCAGAATGCTGGCATCGTCCACCACTTCGTAGAAATTGGTTCCGGTGAGGTGGTAGTATAGTTGATTTTCTTTCTGAACGATGGTCAAATCTAGTGGCTGCACATTAACACTAAATTGGTGTTTACCAAATTTGATAATGTTCTCGCCCTTCACAAAGAGATCTTGCTGGTCACGTAGACTTCTGATGGCTTCTTCCTGCAAACTCTTCAGGCGAGTTTGTACGGCATCAGCTTTGTTGGTGTCCTGTAGACTACGCAGTTGCTTGATGATATCTCTGACCTTATCCACCATGAGATCGGCGGCAAAAAAGCCATTGATAGCATCTACCTCTTCAAAGCTCTGACTGCGCTGCTGGATTCCTCCCAGGATTCGATCGGCGGCTTGTTGGAGAGCGGTGGTACGATTGTTTAGCGCCTCTAGCAAGCTCTTTTTGCGGCCTTCGAAGGCATTATAGATTTCCTCCCGCTTATCGGTTAACTTCTCAGTGAAGGTGTCATACTCCACAAACTTACTTTCCAACTCTTCCAGTTGGATCATGAGTTTGGTGAGATAGGTGTCACATTGCTGCGGGGTTTCTGATAATTCAAGGAAGTTGATGATACCCTGATCCAAAAGCCGGATCTGGGCATTGAATTCAGCCTTAGCTTCTGTACCCGCTAGGTCTTTTTTATGGCGCTTAAGTCCTGCCTTGACCTGATTGAGTCGGGCAAAGATCTGCGATATGTTGTCTACAATCGCAGTGGTGTGGGTGGCATCTTCGATCTTGAGGTTACTCACGATATCGATCAACAGCTGTAACTCATCTCCAATCTGCGTCACCTCTTCTCCCAAATCGTCTGCCTCTCGAGCCGTCTTTATTTCACCCATCAAGGCCTGCTTCTCCTCTATCTTGGCTTGGTAAGGAGCCAAGGCTTTTTCATCTAGCAGAAACTCTACGCAAGCTTCAGAAAGTCTTTCGCTTTTCTCAACCGCTTCTACTTCTAACTCATTGATGAGCTCCAAATTGGTGTAGCGTAGATCCTTCAGCGAAATAATGGCGCCGCGAAGCTTACGCAAGTCGGCTAGTGCTTGTACAAAGGCATCGATTTGGTCGAACGATTGGCGATCTACCTCCTTAAAGATATCTTTAGCTTCCTTTTCGACTGCTGCGATTTGATTAGTCGTAGCGCGCTGGATGCTGATCTTTTTGTCATACTCTTCTATAGCTGCTGTAGCAGTCGCCTTGATCTCCAATAAGGGCTCTTCCAAATGGAAGCTCTCATCTTTATCAATCCAATAGTAGCTATCCGTAATATTGGTACAGATTTTCACCAGGTCATCATAAAGCCCTGTGTAGGAGTCATCTTTGGCCGACAAGGTGAGCACCTCATGACACTCAGCCATAGCCTTCACAATATCTTTGTTCCCAATTTTATACAGGAAGCTGTCTTTATGGGCGGAGGGTAAGGGCTTCCCTTGTAGAAAAGGCGTTTGCCAAATCTGCACGACATGATGCTTGCTGGGCTCATCCTCTGTCTTAAAATAGCTCAATTCGCCATCAGGGAAAAGGGCAAAGCCATGGCAATGGATCGGGGTTTCTACCTTTTGCTCAATAAGATTGTATTGATGTAGGAGGTAGGTGCCTTTGCTGTCATTTTGGAAAACAAAGAGATAATCCTCTCCATTGGGGGAAATAATGCGCTTTTCAAAGTGCTTCTTTTGAAGCGGCACATCAAAAATCTTGAATTCTCCCGTTTGTAAGTAATAACCATTGGCAAAGATCAGACCCTGGTTGTCTGGCAGGAGTACGCCACTATCTTCCAACGCATCAATGCGTTGTACTTCTTGTAACCTTTCATTGAACACAAAATAACGGAAGTCCTCCTGGTAAGGGCGGATTTTTAAAGCAATCAGATTACCGAGGTCCGCATATAGATATTCCGCATCATCCAAACTTTGATCCGGATAGGCCACTTCTTCCTCATAGATACCTTTCCCATCATTGGTATTATCTTCTACTTTGATGGTCAAATCGCCACCAACGGTCTCTACAAAGACACGATCCATGATGGACATATGCGGATGACGTCCCTGCCGCTGATCTTCACGCCCTGCTCTCACCCAACGGAACTCATGTTGCTCTGGCTTGCGGATCTCGTGCTCACTTCGCGCATCTATATAGACCAACTCCTCGTCCCTAATCAACCGTTTAAAGGCCTTAATGTCTTGTGGATTGGCCGATACTTGAAATACCATGTAGAAGTAGGTGCCTTGACGGACAAAGCGAGAGAAGAAAGCTTCTTTGTAGTACCGGTATAAATTTTGGAAATCAAGCTCGAACTTTTCCTGACGGATTGGGGTGAGCTCCCCTTCTTTAAAAGTATTTTCCTGAAAGTGGTAAAGGCTAAATACATCCTCTAGTTTAATCCCTGCCCGGAGGCCAATGTGCACATTGTAGCCAAATAAACACCATTGGCCGAGGGAAATGATATCTCTGGCTACGCAGTAATTGGCTGTATTAATGCGATCGTTGGCGATCAACTGGGATTCCACGGCTCCAAAGACTTGTTTTCGGGCCGCATTAAGTTGATCGAGTCTTTGCCTGAGATCATCAGCTTGTTGAGAGAGTCGATTTCTGATGATCTCGTAAGTCCCTGCTTCCAATTGTACAGTAGCTGCTGGCTGGTTAGCGCTGGCTTGCTTATGGGTGTCTGCCATATTTCAGGTTGTGCTTATTGGTTTTCTGAAGTAGGAAGTAACTTAAGGAAACTTCCTCCTTTATTATACTTGGTAGGAGGAATATATGCTCAGCAAGACAAATCTTCTACTTTTGTCGGCCAATGAAAGGCTAAACTCGACGAAAAAGAACCCTTGTATCAATTGCCAGGGTGGACTTCAAAAAGTTGCGATCTACCTTTTATTCGGATTAGCTTTCCGGCAGCACCAGTAAGGGTAATTGGTTTCGATAGGCTTGGTTCACCGTATTGCTACCCTGCAGAAGACGCTCAAAGAACCCTTTTTCCCTACGGATCATGCACAACACATCACAGTCATTGGTTTTGACAAATTTACTGATGGTATCGTTAATGGTGTTGGATAAAGGAACTTCTAGATAGTGGCTTTCAACTCCATCTAAGTCCACCTTGGGCTTGGGAGGAGATGTCGGACTTGTTTCTGTTTTCACATTGAGTATCGTTACTTTGGCCCCAAACTTTACCGCCAGCTGCTGTAGGGGGCTAAGTACAGCTTTCGAGATTTTATCATGATCTACCGCCAGGACAATATGTTTAATGGGTATTGTGGTAGATTCAGGAGGGATAATGAAGATGGGAATTTTGGCCATATTAAGAGCCGTAGCGGCCACACTGCCAAAAATGACCTTCTTAAGACCCGATGCTCCCTTGCTGCCAAGCACGATCATATCTATCTCATGTTCCTCTACTTTCCGTTCGAATAAGGCTAAAATTGGCTCCCGCGCCACTTTCCCATGAACGCGTAATCCCTTCTCGGTAATGCTTTGCTGGAATTTGAGTTGCGTCAATTCCATCTTCCGTTCCAGTTCTTTCTTCAGTGGCTGCTCATCTGCTGGAAAATCTCGATTGTAATCTACTTTGCTGACGTGATATACATGATATAACAGAAGCTCACTGTTGAATGCGGCACCTATTTCCATGGCATAGGAAAAGGCGTGATCAGCTACTGGAGAAAAGTCGGTGGGAACTAGTATTTTCTTCATAGTTGGAAGTTTTCCTTACCAGTAGGACCAATTTTTTTGTAGCAATGTTTACATCCGGATTAGGTCTTTCGCTAGAATTTCAAATCAATGGGAGAAAGCAAAACCAAAGTTGTTGTGAATCAATTTCTTAGTTGAGTCATTGTCCCATTTTACCCTTTTGTCTAGGAATCAAAAACAACTCCTTCTGACGCCCGTCGATGTACCATACCTTTTCTCCATCAAAGAAGGCATCCTCCTCCATCATCATCCGGATATCCTTATTCCATTCAGGGATCTTGACCAAGGTGTTCAATTCGATCGAATAGGCGGTGTTGGGATATAGTGGATAATCTCCCTTGTGTGGAACACCACCCTGTTGATCCCAGAGGCCAATGGTCGGCCCGGCGCCATGACCGTGGTAGCCGATCGGGTGACTGTAGATGGTGGGCTCAAATCCTGCTGCCTTACCTTTCTTCAGCGCGTTTGCCAGCATTTCATTCCCCGTACGGCCCGTCTTAAATTCGGCGGTGAGGATATCCATCACGGCTAAACCTTTTTTAAAAGCGTCCTGCAGGTATTGCGGCGGCTCGGTCTCTCCAGGCTTCAAGACATAAGCATTTTCTTGGGTATCGGTATTGAGGCCGAGGTAAGTAATGCCCAGGTCCATGTGTATCAGATCTCCGGGCTGGATGATTTCCTGGTCCGGTCTTCTAGAGAAATTCCTCAGGTGCTCCTTGCTATCAGGATCATGGCGTTGTACATCTACCGTTGGGTGGAACCAAGCTTTAAGCCCTAATTCTCTGATGCGCTCTCGATACCACCAAACGACATCTTGGGTCGAGGTTATACCTGGCTGGATTACTTTGTCCGAGAGTCCTTCCGCAATAATCTCATGGGCAATACGACAAACTTGCTGGTAAACGATCATCTCATTTTTGGTACGAGTTTCTAGCCAGCCAATGGCCAGTGTTGTACCGTCTACTAGTCTTTCTTTATATTTAGCCTCAATGCTTTTCACTAGTTTATCGTAGTGGAAGGAAGATAGACCATCCGCCAGTCCAAAATGTTCAGATCGATTCACAGCGATCTTCTTGGGATTTCTTTCTTTAATGATCTCTGCTAGACGGGCCCATTGGTCTGGCTGTTTATCTTTATCCCAAGCCTTTGTAAATACCTCTCCCACATCATAGCGGGCACAGGCTAGGGTTTCCAGTTTATCTCCATCATCATAAATGATTAGCATGGTGGTTCGACGAGCCGCTAGCCAATTGGAAGGTAGCATTGTTTTTAATACGGCATCTTCATTGTACTCCTTAGAAATCAAAATCCACATATCTATCTCTGATCTCCGCATGATGTCTGGTAAAACGGTTTCCATTCGTTCTTTTAGCCAAGCATCTCTTACTTCTCCTTGTTGTTTCAAATCTAAAATCTGTGGCATCTGCGCCTGTGCGAATACCGGGATAAAGGCAAAGGCAAGTAGTATAAATAATAATCGCATGTGATCTTTTTGCTGTCAAAATAATAAAATTGAACTAATGCCTACCGAACAATTTACGATCTAGAGTGTGGAAGGATTAAGGAAGAGGGGAGAATGAGTTAGGAGTGATAGATAATGACAGCGGGGAATAGAAAACTGATTCCGAAAAGTCGGAAATCCTGCGCACTCACTTTGCTAACTTGCTTTTGATGCCGAATGGATTTGAGTCAATCCAAAGTTCTTTTTCCCTAATTCAGTAAGGAGGAGCAATTGGCCCATCTATTGGGGACGAAAATTGGTTTGTCAGAGAAATTTAACCGAAACTTGACAATCTTGTGACACAATGAAAGTATTTGGAAAAAATTTTGATTTGACTTTTTTAGCTAACAGCAAATAAAAAGTGGTGATTTAGAGCCCCTGCTCAACCTAATTTGGATAGTTAGGGTTCCTAATTCATCTTGTTTATCTAGAATGAATCTAAATAGTATCCGGGTTTCCCGATTTATTGTTAAAAATCTTAACGAATTATATCTTTGCCGAAAATCGTGCCGAAGGCATAGATTTTTAGACAGAAAAGGATAAAAATATCAAGAAGAAATGGTTCATAAATCATTGATTAATCGGGCATTACTGCTCTTGTCTTTTTTGACGCTCCAGATTTCAGTTTTCGCGCAAGATGAAGCTGCTGTCAACGCGGGTAAAGCGCTTTTCAAAACCAACTGTGCTTCGTGTCACAATAAAAACATGAAGGACGACCTTACTGGGCCTGCCCTGGGGGGAGTGGAAGAGCGTTGGGCAGATTATGACCAAGCTGACTTGTATTCTTGGATTCGTAACTCACAGGCGCTGATCCAAGCGGGTCATCCAAAGGCCAACGAGGTGTACAACCAGTGGAACAAAGTGGCAATGACAGCCTTCCCAAATTTAACGGATGACGATATCAGTAATATCTTATCCTACATCAACTGTACCTATGCGGGGAACTGTCCGGGCCAAGTGGCGGTGACGAGTGCTCCTGGTGCCGGTGGAGCAGGAGGTGCTGACGAAGGTTCTAATACGGGATTATTCGTTGTCTTGGCCGTTATCCTTGGTATTCTAGCCATCGTGTTGGCGCGCATCGCCTCCAATTTGAACTACATGTTGAAAGTTCAAGCAGGAGATGGAGGAGCTGGTCGTCGTTCTCTAGTGGACATCCTTACTAGCAAGGGCGTAATCGGTTTCTTGATTTTTGCACTCGTTGTACTCGGTGGATATACTACGGTGAACAACGCGATCTCCATGGGCCGCCAGCAAGGTTATCAACCAGAACAACCGATCAAATTCTCTCATGCCACGCATGCCGGTGCACAGAAAATTGATTGCCAGTACTGCCACGACGGTGCCCGACGATCTAAGCACTCTGTGATCCCAGCAGCTAATACCTGTATGAATTGCCACAAAGCTATTAAGGTGGGTTCTACATACGGTACAGCCGAGTTGACTAAGATTTTTGCTTCGGTTGGTTATGATCCATCTACAGATACTTACATCCAAGATATTGAGAGCAAGTCAAATGATGAGCTGAAAGCGGTCTATGCCAAGTGGATTCAGAATGAATACATGAAGGAGGAGGATGCCAAAGTAAATAAAGTGGAAAGTGTGGTGGACGAGCAGTGGGATGCCATTGTTACTGCGCTGACTAATCCGGACGAAGGCGATGAAAGCGTTTACGGTCCAATTAATTGGATCAGAATTCATAACCTACCTGATCATGCTTACTTCAACCATGCCCAGCACGTTTCGGTGGGTAAAGTAGAATGCCAGCAGTGTCATGGTAAGGTAGAAGAAATGGAAATTGTCGGTCAATACGCGCCCTTGTCAATGGGCTGGTGTATCAACTGCCATAGACAAACAGAAGTACAATTTAGCGGTAATGAGTACTACAAATCTTACAGCCGATATGTAGAGGAGCTAGAGAGTGGAGCCAGAGATAAGGTAACCGTAGAGGATATCGGAGGTTTGGAATGCCAGAAGTGCCATTATTAATTAATAGTGTTTAATTGATAATTAATAATTGGGAGATCATTCTTCATTCTCCATTACTCATTATTAATTGTTCATTACAAACGTGAAAGCCAATAGGTTCTTATAATTCATAAAAATGAAGGAACAAAATAATCATATCTGGACGGGGACTGCTGATCTGAGTAATGCCTCGGACGTGCAAAAAGCAGCCAAGGAAGAGTTTGTTTCCCTGCCTGTTACCGAGCAATTAGCCAATGACGATAACTTAAACGTAGAGGCGAGCCGTCGTGATTTCTTGAAGTACCTGGGTTTCAGCCTTGGTGCGGCAACGGTTGCGGCTAGTTGCGATATCCCAGTCAAGAAAGCGCTACCTTATGTAGTAAAGCCTGACGCCATTGTTCCTGGTGTCGCTACTTACTACGCTTCTAGTTTTGTACAAGGTGGAGACTACTGTGCCATTTTGGTAAAAACAAGAGAAGGTCGTCCTATTAAGATTGAGGGTAATAGCTTTTCTTCCATTACTAAAGGAGGAACTAGTGCTAGAGCCCAGGCTAGTGTTTTAAGCTTGTACGATACCAGTCGAATCGATGGCCCTTACCGAATAGGTGAAGCGGCATTTGATCAGGCAGGTGCTAAAAGAACAAGTCCAGGTTGGGCAGCTATTGATGCGGAGATCAAGGGTAAACTGAGCGGAAGCGCAAGAGTACGTATCGTAGCAAACACTATTTTGAGTCCGACAACCAAGAAGGCGATTGCTGATTTTACGGCAAAGTATCCTAATACTAAGGTGGTGACTTACGATCCGGTTTCTAGCTCTGCGATGCTAGAGGCAAATGAAGAAAGCTTTGGAATGAAGATGATTCCAAGTTACCACTTCGATAAGGCGGATGTAATCGTAAGCTTCGATGCTGATTTCTTGGGAACTTGGATCTCTCCAATCGAATTTGCAGGACAGTACGCCAAGAATCGTAAGATCACGGATGTAAATAATGCTAAACTCTCTAGACACATCCAAGTCGAGAGTCACATGACGCTTACGGGATCTAACGCTGATAACCGTATCTTAATCAAGCCTTCTCATCAAGGTGCAGCCATCGTTGCTCTACACAATGAGATTGCTCGCGCTACTGGAAATGTGGCGATCAACCCAGTAAGTGGCGCAGATCCAGCCATCGCTGGCAAGATGAAGAAAGTAGCTGAAGAATTGTTGGCACACAAGGGGAAATCCTTGGTCGTGTCTGGTTCTAATAATAAAGGAGAGCAAGTATTGATCAATGCGATCAATGACTACCTTGGCAATTATGGAGCAACAATTGATTTGCTTGTTCCTTCCTTCCAACGTCAAGGTATTGATGCTGAAATCCAGGATCTCATCAAAGAGATGAATGCAGGCCAAGTGGACGCCTTGTTCGTAATGGACGGCGCCAACCCTGCTTTTGATATACCTAATGCAGACCAATTTGTAGCCGGTGCTGCTAAAGTTGGTTTGAAAGTGTCTTTTGCGGGTCTTCCTAATGAGACCACCTTGGTTTGTGATTTTGCTACTCCAACTCACCACTTCTTGGAAAGTTGGGGAGATGCAGAGCCTAAGGCGGGACATTACAGCTTGATCCAACCGACCATCGCTCCCTTGTTTGCCTCTGTTGGTAAGGGGGGGACAAGAGAAGCTGGAGAGTCTCTATTGGTTTGGTCAGAGAGTGCTGCATTAGATGCTACGGCTGAGCAGCCTTATTACGAATACTTGAAGGCACACTGGGAGGAAGCTATTTTCCCAATGCAAAACAAGTTCGCTACCTTCCAGGCATTCTGGGATAGCGCCTTGCACGATGGTATTTTGGAAATGCCAGCTCCTCCAGCTGAGGCTCCAGTAACTTTCCAAGGAAACATCAAAGTAGCTGGTGTTCAAACTAGAAAGCCAGCTAGTTCTGAATTAGAGATTTCTTTTTTTGAAACAGTGAATGTAGGGGCGGGTCAATACGCCAACAACCCTTGGTTGATGGAAATGCCTGATCCCATTACCCGCTGTGTTTGGGGGAACTACCTAGCTATCCCCGTGAAATGGAATGGTGGCAACGAATTCTCTGCTTTTAAAGATCTAAATGGTGCAGAATTCTACAGCGAAGCTGATCAGGTAGATGTAACCGCTAAAGGAGCTACTAATCGCTGTACCGTGATCCGTCAGTTTGGTCAAATGGATGGAACGGTAGCTATGGCGATCGGATATGGACGCAAAACTACTGGTATCATGGGCCGAGCCCTTGGTCAGGAAGTAGGGGTGGATGTATACCCTTGGTTGTCTACCGACGAATACGGTAATACGCAATATTATGCGACCGACGTAGATGTTTCCGGCAGACAAAGCAAAGATCTAGAATTTGCCTGTGTACAGTACCACCATACCATGGGTGTGACGGCTCGCGGAGAGGATGGCGAAATGATAATGGATGAATCTACCGGAAAGCCATTGAATGTAGATGAGAAGGCAGCGATGACCTTAGGTGCTGGTTACCAGGGCGGTATTACAGAGCGTTCCATTATTTACAAAGGTAATCTGAAGGATGTTGGAGAGCTTGCTGAGAAGATCAAAGAGAAGAGAGCTTTTGCTGAGACCTTGAACTCTCACTCTCTATATCCGTATGAAGAATATAAAGAGAAATATTATTCTCAAGGCCACCACTGGGCGATGCACGTTGATCTTAACGCTTGTATTGGCTGTGGAGCTTGCCAAGTAGCTTGTGTAGCTGAGAATAATGTACCCGTTGTTGGTAAGCGTGAAGTACACCGTCACCACGAGATGACTTGGTTAAGAATTGATCGCTACTTCTACGGAGACTACGAAAATCCAAATGTAGTTTACCAACCTATGATGTGCCAGCACTGTGACAATGCTCCATGTGAGAATGTATGTCCAGTAGCTGCAACGAACCACAGTGCAGAAGGTTTGAACCAGATGACGTATAACCGTTGTATTGGTACCCGTTACTGCGCCAACAACTGCCCGTACAAAGTGCGTCGTTTCAACTGGTTAGACTACACTACTGCAGACTTGTTTGCTTCTAATGAGCCAACGGTTAGCGGTGAGGAGCTACCTTATGGAGCAGATAACCTAACTCGTATGGTCTTGAACCCTGACGTTACAGTACGCTCTCGTGGTGTGATTGAGAAGTGTAGCTTCTGTGTTCAACGTATCCAGGAAGGTAAATTGACTGCCAAGCGTGAAGGTCGTAAGTTGATGGACAATGATGTGAAGACAGCTTGTCAAACGGCTTGTCCTACTGGCGCAATCGTATTTGGTGATGACAACAACACCAAAGGAGAATTGCACGAAAAAATGGCGCATCCATTGAACTACAAAGTTCTGGAAGAAATCGATACTCGTCCATCTGTGGATTATACGGCTAAAATCAACAACCGTAGCGAAGCCTTGGACGCCTAAATTTGATCATTAAGAACTAAGAGAGGATTCCTCTTTTTTGATACGCACCGAGGTGCCGATATAAATAAGCTTAACTTATGAGTGCTCCTGTTTCTTCAATAAGAGAACCATTAATTAACGGTGGAAAAACGTACCACCAGATCACTGAGGACATTTGTTCTCCGACTGAGAAGACGCCAAGTACGGCTTGGGTGATCGCCTTTATTATCGCGGTGGCGGGCTTGGCGTTCTACGTCTTTTGTGTGGCGTGGACCGTATGGGTTGGTATTGGCTCATGGGACTTGAACCGTACGATTGGATGGGGTTGGGATATTACCAACTTCGTTTGGTGGGTAGGTATTGGTCACGCAGGTACCCTGATCTCAGCGATCTTGTTGCTCTTCCGTCAGAAATGGCGTACCGGGGTAAACCGAGCTGCTGAGGCGATGACCATTTTCGCGGTAATGTGTGCCGGACAGTTTCCATTGATTCACATGGGACGTCTTTGGCTGGGTTTCTTTATTTTCCCTTACCCCAACACGCGTGGGCCACTTTGGGTAAACTTTAACTCGCCACTACTCTGGGACGTATTTGCGATCTCTACTTATTTCACGGTTTCCTTATTGTTCTGGTATACAGGTTTGGTACCTGACTTTGCTACAGTGCGGGACCGCGCTAAAGGAGTACGAAGAAAAATATACAATTTCCTATCCTTCGGATGGACAGGATCTGCTAAGCACTGGCAAAGATGGGAGAGTCTATCTCTAGTTTTGGCCGGATTAGCAACTCCTCTTGTACTTTCTGTACACACCATCGTATCGTTTGACTTCGCCACTTCGGTAATACCTGGTTGGCACACCACCATTTTCCCGCCTTATTTTGTTGCAGGAGCGATCTTTTCGGGATTTGCGATGGTACAGACGCTGATGTTGATGACGAGGAAAGTATTGAAGTTGGAAGAATATATTACGCTGGCGCACATTGAGAGTATGAATAAGGTGATTCTTGCTACCGGTACCATTGTGGGGGTAGCTTACCTTACGGAACTCTTCATTGCCTGGTACTCAGGATATATCTACGAACAGTACGCCTTCTACAACCGGGTACTTGGGCCGTATTGGTGGTCTTACGTGGGAATGATGTCTTGTAATGTACTGTCTCCACAGTTGTTCTGGTCTCGTAAGATTCGTAGAAGCATCTGGTGGACCTTCTTGATGTCTATTTTTGTGAATATCGGTATGTGGTTCGAACGATTTGTGATTATCGCTACTACTTTGGCCAGAGACTACTTGCCATCAAGCTGGAGTTACTACACACCAACTTGGGTAGAAATTGGCTTATTTGTGGGTACGCTAGGTCTGTTCTTCACCTTGTACTTGATCTTTAGCCGAGTAGCACCGACAGTAGCTGCTGCCGAGATCAAGAGTATCTTGAAGACATCAGGTGATCAGTATACTGGACCGAATGCAGAGAAGCATAGCCACGCAGAAGCACATTAATCCATTTTGACAAGTACTTCAATCCTAATATAATGAACAAGGAAAATACAGAGGTTTTATTCGGCTTGTACGATGATGAGACCGATTTGCTAAAAGCGGTAAAGGTTGCTAAGGACGATCATCTAGATATTATGGATGTATTCACGCCTTTCCCCGTTCACGGTTTGGATCCGCTTTTGGGTCTATCTGAAAGCCGACTTCACATCGCTGGTTTCATCTACGGGGCGATTGGTACGCTTACGGCCTTCTTGTTTATGACCTGGGTTTTTACGAGAGACTGGCCCATTATTTTTGGTGGTAAGCCTTATTTCTCTGCTCCAGCCTTCATTCCTATCACTTTCGAGCTTACCGTACTTTTTGCGGCGGTAGGTATGGTGGTGACGTTCTACATTATTTGTGGCTTAGGACCAGGCGTAGTCAATCCTAGTCTTGACGATAGAATTACAGATGATAAGTTCTGTATCGCTTTCGATACCAGCAATGCGGATGAGAGTGTGGTAGAAAAGCTGAAGTCGTTCTTCAGTTCCACTGGAGCTTCTGAGGTTAACACGAAGACGATTTAAGGAAGTGTTTAGACACTCCTTAGTACACTAATTTGAGCAAGCGTTTTTTCAAATATCGACTAATGAAATCATTCAAAGTATTACTAATCGCTGCGATAGCCGTCATTATTCTTCAGGCTTGTTCACCAGCAGGTGGAGAGTTTGCAGGTAGTGAATATATGCCTGATATGGGCCACTCCGTAGCTTACGAGGCCAATACTTACAACTATTACTATCATAATACTTGGGACAAGGCGAGTTCTACTGATCTATGGAAGTTGTCTCAGCCAAGACTCCCAGTTAGCGGTACCATTCCAAGAGGTTATGCAGGGGTAGCGATGGCTTCCAATGCCACTGCTCAGTCTGCCATGATGGATGAGCTGAGAGGAGGATCTTCTACCAATGGGATTGCAGTGCCCTTAAGTGGTAATGCTCCTTATTATTACGAAGACACTGAAGAAGAGCGTCTTCGTGCCACCGCGGAGATCATTGATAATCCATTCCCGATCACAGCTGATGGTTTGGCTCGAGGAAAGGAATTGTACGAAGTTTTCTGTGGTATTTGCCACGGTAATAAAGGAGATGGTAATGGTTATCTAGTGAGTGAGGAGAATGGAAATGCAGTATATCCTGCTCAGCCGGCGATCTTTACTACGGATGAATTCTTAGCTGCCTCTAACGGTCGGTATTACCATGCGATCATTTATGGTAAGAATGTGATGGGAGGATATGCGGATAAGATGTCTTACGAAGAACGCTGGCAAGTCATCCACTGGATTCGTGCTCTTCAGGCGAAGGAGAAAAAATTGGCTTACGACGAGAACGTAAATACCTTGAATGAGACTTTCGGTACGCCAATGAGTAGAATGGCACAGGTCGCTGACCATGCTACCGATCATGAGGGAGAAAGCCATGAAGCTGGCCACGATGGTGAGGAAGGACATGGTGAAGACCACGGGGAAGAACATGGAGAAGAGCACGGTGGGGACCACGGAGAAGGTGAACACAAATAAGCCGACTCACTCTTGAGCTAAGGATGAAAATGATCATCCCTGCTGTAATTAATCAGAAAACAACCAGGTACGCCTGGTAGCTATAAATCTTACAAGCTTAAAACAATGAACCAATTCGTTCTTGAAGCAAAACATCGGACACTCCTTCTAACAGGTGTAGGTATAGGCGTGTTATGTTTGGTATTGACCTTCTTGGGAGATGATGAGTTGCATACTCGCTTTTGGTCTAATTATTTGCACAATACGGTTTTCTTCTTGGGAATTGCCTTTATGGCGGTTTTCGTACAATCGGCCTTTATTACTGCTTGGGCTGGTTGGTACACTTCGTTTAAGCGAGTGTGGGAAGCTGCATCGACCTTTTTAGTGCCTGCTTTGATCCTGATGATTCCGATCATTGCTGGTCTTTGGGGACATTTCCACCATCTATATCACTGGGCGGATGCAGAATCAGTAGCAAATGATCCTGTTTTACAGGGCAAATCTTCTTTCCTTAACACTAGCTGGTACACCTTCGGTACCTTGATTATCGTGGGTACTTGGATCTTTTTTGGATACAAGCTAAGAAGTTTGTCTTTACAGGAAGATAAGATGGCTCAAACGGCTGACTTCAAGATCCACAAGCAAGTACGAATTTGGGCGGCGGCTTTCTTGCCGATTGCAGGTTTCTCAAGTGCCGCAGTAATTTGGCAGTGGGTAATGTCTGTAGATGCGCACTGGTATAGTACCCTATTTGCTTGGTATACAGCCGTGAGTTGGTTCGTTTCATTAATGGCTCTTACTATCCTTTGCTTAATCTTTATGAAGGGTAAAGGCTACTTTGAAAGCGTGACAGATGAGCACATGCACGATTTGGGTAAATATCTTTTCGCTTTCAGTATTTTCTGGACCTATCTATGGTTTTCTCAATTCATGTTGATTTGGTATGCAAACGTTGGGGAAGAAACGGTTTATTTCCAAACCAGAATGGAACAATATCCTGTTCTATTCTACGGGAACCTGCTCCTGAACTTTATTACGCCATTCTTCGTGTTGATGAGAAACGATACTAAACGTAAGTATGGTACACTAGCTTTTGTATCGATTACTGTGTTGATCGGTCACTGGTGGGATTTCTTCCAAATGATTAAGCCAGGTGTATTGCATACCGCACATGAGGTGATGGCACACGGACATGGTGCTGAAGGAGGACATCATGCAGCTGGTTTCCTAATGGGCTTCACGATTCCAGGTTTATTGGAGATCGGAACCTTCATTGGATTCCTTTCTGGATTTATCCTGTATTTCTTTAGTCAATTAGCTAAGGAGCCATTGCACCCAACTAATGACCCATACATCGAAGAGAGCCTACACCATCACGTATAAGAAACCACTTATTTAGATTAATTCTAAACAAAATTGACAATCAGCAGTTCGCTGAACAAGTTTTCTGGATTCTGTATTTTTGATATAGGATAAAAACTAAAAATAATGACCGCATTACTTGCTATAATTTGTGTTATTTTAATTGCCGTCATTGCCGTACAGGTCGGTAAAGTGACTGAGCTTGCGGGGAAGATCAGAGGTGAAGAAGAGGTCCAGCAGCAGTCCAACCGAATGAATGCTAGTTTGGGAATGATCTTCATGGTGATTTTCTTGGTCGCCTCGGTGGTTTCGGCTTTCTATTACAAGAACTGGATGCTGGGATACGGCCCGCACGAAGCGGCTTCTGAGCACGGGGTAAGTTTGGACTATTTGTTCAACATTACACTGTTCTTCACGGGCATTGTATTTATCATCACTCAGATCTTGTTGTTCTACTTTGCTTGGAAATACCAAGGTAAGAAGGATCGCAAGGCACTGTTTATGCCTCACGATAACAAATTGGAAATTATTTGGACCATTATTCCAGCCGTAGTAATGACTTTCTTGGTTGTGGGTGGTTTGGATGTGTGGAACGAAGCCATGGCTGATGTTGAGCCAGGTGAAGAGGCCATCGAATTGGAAGCTACGGGCTACCAATTTGCTTGGGCGCTACGTTACCCAGGAGAAGATGGTAAACTGGGAACTAGAGACTACACCAAGATCAACGGAATTAATACGTTGGGTCAGGTTTGGACGGACGAAAAGAACTTGGATGACTTGATGGTTGACGAGATCGTTCTTCCAAAAGGTAAGCAGGTTAGAGTACGTATTATCGCTAGAGATGTACTACACAACTTCTATCTACCTCACTTCCGTGTGAAAATGGATGCTGTTCCTGGTATGCCTACCTACTTTGTTTTCACCCCAACGAAAACAACGGAGGAGTACAGAGAAGAATTGAGTAAATATCCAGAATACCAGACACCTGATCCAAATGATCCTGAAAAAATGCTTTGGGAGACTTTCGGATATGAGCTAGCTTGTGCTGAGCTATGTGGATCTGGACACTTTAGTATGAGAAGACCAGTTCGTGTCGTTGAAGAAGACGAGTACGAAGCTTGGTTAAACGGACAAAAGCCATTCTATCTAACAACTATTCGCGGTACGGATGAAGATCCATTCAAGGATGAACTACTAGACTTTGAAGTTAAAGAGCGTAGAACTTCCTTTATGAATACCTTCAACAAAGCTTACGCAGCTACTGATGACAGTTTGAAAATCGTTCGTCTACCTTACGTAAGTTTCGAAACCGGTTCTTCAACATTGACTCCACTTTCTCGTTATGAATTAGATAATGTGGTGGACGTGATGAAGCAATTTGGTGAGATGACTATCGAGGTTGCGGGTCACACCGACAACACGGGGGATGCTGATACCAATAGAACGTTATCAGAATCTCGCGCTAAAGTGGTGTACGATTACCTCGCCGGTAAAGATGTTGCTACAGATCGTATGTCTTATGTTGGCTATGGCCAAGATAAGCCGGTTGATAGCAATGATACAGACGATGGTAGAGCAAACAATCGCCGTACTGAATTTAAGATCCTAACTCAGTAAGAGAATTGGATCGTACTACTTAGAGAAACAATAAACTTCAAGTTCTCCTATATTGGAGATGCATAATAAACTTTTTTATCAATGGCTTCTAATGTTGCAATAACCGCGCCTCAGACTCAAGAAGATCTTCTCATAGAGGAGTATGGGTATGATGACCATTTTCATGATCATCACCATGGCGATAAGTATCAATCTAACTTTGTAACAACCTATATTTTTAGCCAGGATCACAAGATGATTGCTAAGCAGTTCCTGATCACAGGTATGTTTTGGGCGATTATTGGAGGTTTGATGTCACTGGTTTTCCGTTTGCAATTGGGTTTCCCGGAAGAGAGTATGGCTTGGTTAAAGCCAATACTTGGTAAGTGGATCACGGTAAATGATGCAGGAATCGGAACCTTGGCGCCAGAGTTTTACTACGCTTTGGTAACCATGCACGGAACCATCATTGTATTCTTCGTATTAACTGCTGGATTGAGTGGTACTTTTAGTAACCTACTTATTCCTTTGCAGGTAGGAGCGAGGGATATGGCTTCTCCTCTCCTGAACATGTTTTCTTACTGGTTCTTCTTCTTGGCAGGGGTTGTAATGTTTGCTTCCTTGTTTTTGAATACGGGACCCTTCTCGGGAGGATGGACGGCCTACCCGCCGCTCAGTGCGCTGCCGCAGGCCTCGTCTGGATCAGCGGCAGGTATGACTCTATGGACGGTAAGTTTGGTACTGTTCGTGGTATCTGTATTGCTAGGTGGTATTAATTATGTTACCACTGTATTGAATCTTCGTACGAAAGGTATGACCATGTGGCGTTTGCCATTGACCATTTGGGCATTCTTTATTACGGCGATCATTGGTATACTTTCATTCCCGGTATTAGCATCAGGTTTCTTCTTGTTGATGTGTGATCGTGGTTTGGGTACCAGCTTCTTCCTAAGTGAAATCTTTATCGGTGGACAGGCATTGGATCACGTTGGTGGTAGTCCAGTATTGTACCAGCACTTGTTCTGGTTCTTGGGACACCCTGAGGTGTATATCATTATCTTGCCTGCGATGGGTATTGTATCAGAAGTACTTTCTGTACATGCACGTAAGCCGATCTTCGGATATAAAGCGATGGTTTATTCCATCTTGGCAATTGCTTTCTTGTCGTTCATCGTATGGGCTCACCACATGTTCATGTCTGGTGTGAATCCATTTATCTCTAACTTCTTTGTGATCTTCACACTGATCATTGCAGTACCTTCTGCGGTGAAGGTGTTTAACTGGATTGCGACTTTGTATGGAGGTAATGTGCGTTTCAATTCTGCAAGTTTGTTTGCAATTGGATTTGTTTCGATGTTTATCTCTGGTGGTTTGACGGGTATTTTCCTTGGAAACTCTGCCATTGATATCCAGTTGCACGATACTTACTTCGTAGTAGCTCACTTCCACATTGTGATGGGTATTGCCGCTTTCTTCGGTATGTATGCCGGTGTATACCACTGGTTCCCTAAGATGTTTGGACGTTTCATGAACGAAACGCTAGGTAAGATTCATTTCTGGGGTACTTTGATTGGCGCTTATGCCATCTTCTGGCCCATGCACTACTTGGGTATGGCTGGTGTACCTCGTCGTTACTATAGCTTCGACATCTTCGATACTTTCCGTCACTTCAGTACCATGAATAAATTCATCACTATTGCAGCAATCATCGTTTTTGCCTTGCAAGTATTGATGGTGATCAACTTCTTCTACAGCATCTGGAAAGGTAAGAAGATGACTACGCAGAATCCATATGGAGCAAGTACTTTGGAATGGACTACGCCAATTGAAGTAGGACACGGAAACTGGCCTGGTAAAATTCCTGCAGTACAGCGTTGGCCATATGATTATGGTAAAGATGGAAGAGAGTTTATCTCTCAGGTAGAGCCAATGACGGAGAAAGAGATCGCAGAGGGAGCGCACTAGTGCTCAGAAACTAGAAACTAGATTACAGAGGGCGGTCTGTTCTTCAGAGCAGACCGTCCTTGAACAATAAATCGATCATATCTTGTCAACAAAAGCAGTACAGCATCATAGCAGTCCAGGCTTCTTGCAAAAGATCCAAGACTACAAGATGTTGGTTAAGTTGAGACTAAGTCTTACGGTAGTATTTTCCTCCGTAATGGCTTTCTTGATTGCTAGTAATGGCAACTGGACTTGGCTGGCTGTAGCTGTACTAGCCTTAGGTGGTTTTCTGGTGACAGGAGCGGCTAATGCTTTGAACCAGGTTTTGGAGAAAGATTATGATAAGTTGATGACGAGAACTGCTAATCGACCTATAGCTGCCGGACGCATGACGACTTCAGAAGCGGTTTTGGCTGCTGGTTTTATGAGTATGATTGGTATTTCTCTTTTGGCCTTTTTCAACCCTTGGGCTGCTTTCTTAGGGACCTTATCTTTGGTGTTTTACTCCTTCGTGTATACACCATTAAAAAGGATTTCACCAATAGCGGTATTTATTGGTGCTATTCCAGGAGCACTGCCCACTATGATCGGTTGTGTGGCGATAGAAGGACAGCTAACCTTATTGGCCTTGAGCCTTTTTGGGCTACAGTTCTTCTGGCAATTTCCACATTTCTGGTCTATCGGTTGGTTAGGTTATGAAGACTACAGCAAAGCCGGCTATAAGTTGGTACCGATGCGCGATGGGAAGATGGATGACAAAGAGATGGGGTGGCAGTCTTTATTGTGTGCCTTTGTATTACTACCCGTAGGCTTGTTGCCTTATTTCACGGGAGTAAGTGGTCTGGTATCCGCTATCTTAGTTGCTATACTAGGAATTGGATATGTAGTAATGTCCTGGCATTTTTATCGAAAGCCAGAACGTAAGACAGCCTTGGGCTTAATGTTTTATTCTTTTGCATATATCCCATTTTCCCTGATCCTTTTATTTATTGATAAAATTTAATCAGATGGAAGTGGCTGTAGGAAAACAACAATTTACTCGAAATAAAATACATCCTAAGAAATTTGCCTTGGCAGTAGCCTGTGGCAGTATTCTCATGATGTTTTCGGCGTTCACTAGTGCTTATATTGTGAGACAGGCCGCCGGTAATTGGCTAGAATTTCAATTGCCATCCTTGTTTTTCTTGAGTACTGGAATCATTTTAGCGAGTAGTTTGACATTACATTTCTCTTATAAGTCTTTCTTGAAGGGAAATGAGCAGCTGTATAAGACACTGCTAGTAGTTACCCTGATCCTAGGACTGGGATTTGTGGTGATGCAATATCAAGGTTGGTTGAGTATGATGGAGATGGGGGTGCCCTTGAAGACTAATCCTTCCGGAGATTTCATTTATGTGATCTCTGGGGTACACGCGGTACACGTGTTGGGAGGAGTTACGGCTTTGATCATTGCACTCTTGCATGCATTTACCTTGAAGTATAAGGTAACGCCGGCAAGGAAACTACGCTTTGAATTGACTTTTATTTATTGGCATTTTGTTGGATTTTTGTGGTTGTATCTGATCGTATTCTTTTCGATCCAATAACCACTAGAGTATAAACAAAAAACAAAATATTTTTTACTGATGGCAACAACTGATACAGTAGTTGAGCACGAAGTTCACGATGATAAGGAGTTATGGTCTGGCGCCAAAGAACCCTTTAAGGCGAGTTATGGAAAATTGATGATGTGGTACTTCCTGTTGTCAGATGCGTTTACGTTTGCTGGCTTTTTGATCGCTTATGGAGCTTTACGTTTCAGTAGTCCTACTTGGCCAGTTCCTGACTTTGTATTCAAGACTCACCCGTTTGGTAGCAGTGAGTTACCATTGATTTTCGTTACGGTGATGTCGTTCTTGTTGATCATCAGTTCGGTGACGATGGTACGTGGAGTACAGGAAGGACATCGTAATAATACCAAAGGGGTGGTATTCTGGATGCTTCTTACTATCCTTGGTGGTATTGGATTCTTAAGTTGCCAGGCTTGGGAATGGACCAATCTGATTGCTACTGAGCACATGACAGTGACTCGTAATCCGTTCGGTACGCACGTGGAATCTGGTGTTTATCTCAATGACGATGGATCAGAATCCGACGAAGTCTTTGAAGCCGGAGCCAGCTATTTGATTCATAAGGCTGGTGGACACGGACATGGGCACGGTGATGACCATGGTGATGATTCGCACGGTGGAGAAGCGCATAGTGATGATGGACATGGTGATGGTCATGGAGCACATGCCACAGATCCAGGAGACTACAAAGGTCATGTGATAGACAATGAAGGATTTTTACATAGAAAATACAAAGTAACGGAAGGTCCCAACGAAGGAATGGTGAAGTATGAAAGCTTTGGACCGAAGTCGTTCGGTGCCCTGTTCTTTTTCATCACAGGTTTCCACGGCTTCCACGTATTTTCGGGGGTGGTGTTCCTTTTCATTATTATGATCAATGCTGCTAGTGGATTGTACGTAGAAAGGAACAATGGGCATGAAATGGTAGAGAAGATCGGCTTGTACTGGCACTTTGTAGACTTGGTGTGGGTATTCGTATTCTTGGTATTCTACCTACTGTAAGATCATCATTCATTAATTAGCAATTGCTTTAAATCCAATATAAATGGGACATTTAAGCTACGAAGAATCAATCAAGAAAGTATATCAGGGACTTATCCTGTTGGGGGTGGTAACCCTTATTGAAGTAGGATTATCATTATTTGGTAAAGGATATATCATTGGTGGAGTAGAAGACTACAAAGCCGTTATCTATCTCGTAGGCCTAGGCTTGATCGTACTTTCTTTGTATAAGGCTTACTTTATTATCTACGAGTTTATGCACATGCGCTATGAGGTAAAAGGATTAGCACTTAGTGTTTTGCTTCCCACCCTCCTATTGATCTGGGCGATTATCGCTTTCTTCCAAGAAGGAGGTTCCTGGAAAGACCGTAGAGATCAAATACAGGAAAAGAATGCTGAGCCATCTGATGCGCAAGGCATGCTACCCGATGATGTTTATCGACTCGAAAACTTCGGTTAGCAAAAAGGGCGAGAAACTAGCTTCTCGCCCTTTTTTTTGATTATGACATTTGGGCTACCTCAAGGTAAATGATCAAATTATGACATTTCTCCACTAACCATATCAACGTATCCCTGTTATAAGGTAGTAAAGAACGAAAGCGAGAAGCCCAGAAAAGAGGATAAACTACTTATTATGCGTAAAGCACTTCAATTTGCGGCTTTATTTTTACTGCTGGTGGGATTACCTGCGGGCTCTTGGTACTACCTTCAGAAAGGCCTAGATTATCGCCTGGAGACGATGGGACAGCTAACGGATCACGGAGACTTCAGACTGCTTACCAGTTCTCCCAGTACCGAGGGAGAAAAAGCCAGTGTACGAGTAATCAATTTTCTTGCTGCAGATGCTAACGAAAGAGCCCAACAGGGGCTACTGTTGTCAAAATTATATGAACAGTTTGATAAACGAGAGGATTTCCAACTCGTCACTTTTTGGGATTCTACTGCTGTGAGTGAACTTGATCAATTCAGGGCAGATCATGGACTGGAGGAAGAGCCTCAATGTATGTTTGCACCCCTCGCTGGAGATACCTGGACCAAGTTTATTCAAACCTATGAAAAAGAGCCTGGTAGTTCAACGCAGTATATCGCCCTGGTTGATATGGAAGGAAATATTAGAAACTTCTATGTTCAGCAGGACCAAGAAAAAGTGAAGGACCTCGTGGAGCACATTGCACTCCTACTACCCATGAAAAAGCAAGATAAACCAGAATTGCGAAGAGAAATAGAAAAGTAGATGGAAGCGAATTTACAATTAGCTAAAAAATTAAATGTGGCTGCCTGGATCGTTACAGCGGCAGTACTACTATTGGTTGGACTGATGCGTCGGGTTAAAATAGCTTTGCCAGACGGGTGGGACTTTAGTTTTTTACCTCCCTTTCATGCCAGTCTGAATGCGCTGACTGCGGTGGTGTTGATCGTTGCTTTTTACTTTATTAAGCAGAAAAATATTGAGGCGCATCGAAAGGCCATCTATGTGGCTATGGGCTTATCGGTACTTTTCCTCTTGTCTTATGTCGCGTATCATTTCACAAGCCCAGAAATCAAATTTGGAGATAGTAATTTTGATGGGATTGTCGACGCTGCGGAAGCAGCTGCGGTGGGAAGTACTCGTACGGCTTATTTGATCCTATTGATCACGCATATTACATTGGCGGGTTTGATATTGCCCTTTATCCTTTTTACCTTTATAAGAGCTTATACAGGACAAGTGGCAAGGCATCGCAAAATGGCTCGTTGGGTTTTTCCCTTGTGGCTATATGTGGCTGTGACAGGTCCGATTTGTTATTGGATGTTGATGCCCTATTATCCCTAAGCTAATTCGAAAAACCATGTATAGCTGATTTTCGCAGCATCAGTTGTTTACAGTAAATCAAAAACATATGAAACATATCACTCGCATATTGTCTATCATGGCTTTGGCATTGAGTCTACAGTTCATTAGCGTCCCAGAGGCTAATGCACAATGTCCGATGTGTAGGATGTCCGCTGAAAGTAATCTAAAGAATGGTGGGACTGACGGGAAAGGATTGAATAATGGTATTCTTTATATGCTGATTACTCCCTATCTACTAGTGGGGGTTGTAGGATATATCTGGTGGAGAAATCGACGTTCAGAAGGAGAGGAAGAGGAACTCGTTGCTTTTGAATAAACGATCCTCTTTATACGAGAAATAGAAAAAGCCTACCGGACGAACCGGTAGGCTTTTTTGTTTGGTCTTTAACGTTCAGCTTTAGTTCAAAATGTAACCTAAAGTTAAGAGACTGATGGTTGGAATAATGCCATCGCCGAAAATATCCGTATCGCCGAAGTCACCGGTAACTATACCATAAGCAGGTCCGATGTTAACTTCCACAGTGAATTTTTCCGAGAATACCCATTGATAACCAATAACGCCACCGATTGTAATCAGTGTATAATTATTGATGATATCACTGTTACTTCCAATGAAACCTACGCTTGCAATTGGGCCAGCATATAGACCTTTAGGACGGTCATTGCTATCTAGGTAGAAGCGGTATTCACCACCTACTCCAAATCCAGTATAGCGAATTCCCACTAGACCTCTAGAATAAAAGTTTGCCTTTAGATACAAGGAAGTTTTGTCGGTCAGAAAAGTCTCGTAGCCACCATTTAAGCTACCGAATGCTAGACCGATTGGGTTTACCTTTACAACATTTTGACCATTAAGATTGCTCGCCATAAAGAACAACATCAGAAATGAGGCGATACTTAAAAACTTGGTTTTCATAAATGAGGATTTAGGTTTGAAAAATTATCAATGTTAGTAATGAATGTCTGATTTAGTAATAAGAATCCACACAATTGCATGCTGGGTTCTTATGGATAAACAATTTGGACAAACAGGAATAATTTTTACGGAAGCGTAAAAAGGCAGGAATGGAAGTGTAAGCAAGTTTGAATTTCATCAGAGCTTTACGCGGGTTTCACTTGGTTTTGGTCTTTTAGCAAGGCAAATATAAGAACAGTTTTGGTTAAAAAAAAGGGGGGTGTCCCAAACAGGCTTATTGGGGTATTTATAATGAGTTCATAAATACTTAGTAATCAGCACTGTATCATGCAGGAAAAAAGTCTCGTTAAGCTATCTTAGGGTAGAGTAGGGGCTTAGGATTCCTTTTTATCCGATTTGTAGACCCGACCGTTTTCCTGAAAAGAAGCATACAGCACGATAGCCCAGCCCACAATGAAAAAGGTGCCTCCGAGTGGGGTGATGGGGCCTAGCCATTTTACTTCCAGATTCAGCCACTCCCTGACGGAAAGTACATAGAGTGAACCCGAAAAAAGGATGATGCCGATTATGAATGCCCAGCCAGCATATTCCATCATTTGCGTCTTTCTAAAGTACAGCCAAAGACCTAAAAACAACAAGGCAAAAGAGTGGTAAAACTGATAGGTAACTCCGGTTTCAAAGGTAGCGAGCTGTTCTGGATCAAGTACTTGTTCCAAGGTGTGGGCACCAAAAGCACCCAAAATTACTGCGGTCATGGCAAAAAAGCTACCCGTTCTGATGAACGACTTTCTCATAGGTTGATGTGATGTTAGTAGTCTAAAAACGCTCTAGTCGACACACTACTATATGCATAGATGATATTTGGAAACAAACACATAGCAGTTGATCTACTTATAGTGGTTAAAAATCTTTTTAATTGTCAATAGCACTAGTTACCGAGAGCAAAACTGGATGGTGAAAGCAAGGGGTTACCAACCGATTTATACACGGCAAAGGAGAGACCATTTTTCAATAAGCATTTTACTAATTTGGGAAACAATCTTCCCGATAATATGGGTAAGGTAGATGACCAAGTCTTGAAGAGGAGCTTAAAGGTACTATTATGCTACGGATATTATGACTAATTGTACCAAAATTTTACCCGATTTCTGTGAGTTTTTACAAAGATATGTTGTAATTACCTGCAGCAAAATTAGTTTTTTGGCAGCAGTGCTTGTCTTTGACAACTAGCAGCCTTAAGTTCTCAGTTACTAGAAGCCATCTCAAAAAGATCCTTTTGCAGCGCAAAGGATGTTTTTGAGATGGCTTCCAATACACACACTAAAAGTCTGAACTTTTGAAGAAAATTAGAATCCCTATCATAGTCCTTCTTTTGCTTTCTATAGGAGCATATCTACTGCTAACTCAATGGTCTTTTTCTCCCTTGAGAAAACTCAAACCTATAGAGGCTTTGCCTTTCGATGCTCCCTATGGCTTTCAGTTTCTTTCGCTCCCGCCTGAGGAGTCCCTCCCACTGGAGGAAGACCTAGAGCAGAGCAGCTATTGGATGAGCATTCTTGATAAGCTCGGAATCTTGAGTCTAAGGGAACGACAAAAACTTTTGGTTTGGCCTGCCGGTAAGCAGGCTTTCGATAGACAATTATTTATTTATGATTGTAGTGGTATTGATTTGCCAAAGGAGGATTGGGAGGCTAAAGGTGCACAATTAACTTATTATAAGGGGCATCAATTATATCAATTAAAGGATCAGGCAGGAGCGGATATAGTTCTATCGACTTACCGAAATCTAATTCTACTGAGCCATCAATCCGTATTTATTGAAGATGCCTTACGGGAATTGACGGATCAAAACCGGGCCATAGATCTGAAAATTAATCATCCTAGTTCCTGGCCCTGTACGTCCAAGGAGTCTTTGGCCACAAGTTATTATCATTTTCCTTTCGCTAGCTCTCTTTTCCAAGAGGCGACTCAGCAGGGACTTAGTTACCTGAGGCCAATGACCTGGGAAGGGTGGTGTATCCATTGGCAAGACCAAGTTAATCGTTCGGTCTTCACAGCAGAAGTATTTTGGAAGGAGGAGCAGAATTTGGCGGTTTCCAAGCAAACGGGATTGAGGATGGCAGCAGCACTTGAGCTCATCCCTTCCTGGGCAATGGATTGGGAGCTATTGCAATTGAAAGACATCCAAAAAACCAATAGCAGATTAACTGCGGGCCGCGCTGATTGGCTTAGTCGTTACATCTTACCTTGGGCCGGCGATCATATCGGTTGGATCGATTTGATGCCAACGGCCGAAGCCGTTTCGCTGGCTTGGTTGGTTCCTTATCAAGATAGTTTATTGGCTCAACAAAGTTTACGCGGATTCCTAGAGGAGGCGGGGGAATTAGAAAGAGAAATCTATCAAACCTTTGAATTGGTGCAAGTAAATGCCCAGAATCTATTTGGCGCCTGGCGGAAAGGAGATGAACTAGTGCAAAATCCGTGGTGGTGTAAACTGGCTAACTATTACGTATTCGCAGCTGATCAACAAGGACTTAGACAATTAATTGACGCCTATATTGTTGGGCAAAATATGCTTCAGCATGAGTTGCCGGATAACTTAATTCAACTTGAAACGCAATGGATTAGGGGATTACCCTGTCCAACATCATGGAGAGGTATTATTCCTTCAGACAGTAAAGCTATGTGGCTGAGTGGAAAAGACACTCGCAAGGGCTGGCAGGTCGAAGGTTTTCCTGCCAGCCTTTCTGCGGACTTGCCAAGCGGCCCGACGGTGCTGTGGCGGAGTCGACTTCGCAGGGAACTCGATCTAGCCCCGAGCTTCATACCCCTGACTGAGGATCGTTGGAAAGCAGCAGCTACGGATCGAAGTCGTGGAATCTATCTTCTTGACCAAGATGGAGATATCCTTTGGCGAAGAGAATTTAGTGGCGTCAGGCTATCTGAAATCTTTCCATTGGTTCGGCAAGGTGCTTCAGAAAGAAGCTTATTGTTCAATACCAATGAGGCTTTATATCAATGGGATGAATCCGGGCAGGCCGTTGATCAATTCCCTATTATACTACAACCAGAGGCTAGCACGGGAGTATTAGCGGTAGATTTTCAGCAGGAAGAGATTTATGAGTTTTTTGTTCCCTGCAAAAATGGAATCTATGCATTCGCCGAGGATGGGGTGCCATTGCCAGATTGGAATCCCTTAGCTGCGGCGGGCCAATTTTTGCAGCCATTGCAGCATTTACAAACAAAGACGGATGATTATCTTTTGGGTTTGAATAGTGCTGGAGTCCTGCACAATTGGAAGCGCTTAGGCATGGATCATTTTCCGCCCAAACAACTGAGTCCAAGCGCGAATCCCTTAGGAGTGGAATCGCAGCAAGACCCCATGCGTGTTGCAGTCGTAGATGACATGGGACTTGCGCAGATAGTGAATATGGAAGGAGCGCAATTTGGCTTACCCTTAGCAGTGGGATCAGATAGTACCGTACAGTTCTGTGCTGGCAATTTTATTGGCGATGCAAGAATGGACTTCATGACGATGCGAGAAGAAGGCCTGAGACTTCATTATTACTCCAATAAAGGTTTTGAGGATGGTGTCCACCAGCGGCTGGATATGAGGCCCGATTCGATCTTTACCGTCTCGGTTGCAGGACGAACTTATGATTTAGTAGGGAGCTTGGATCGTGCCAAACAGGAGATTCGATTGTATGACGGGAAAGGGAATCTATTGCCTGGTTTTCCCTTGGCCGGTACTACGCCATTTAAACTTTATCCGCTGGATTCAAGGAATGATTATGTTTTGTTAGTTGGACATCAGGACTGGTTGCTCGCCTACCGAATACGGCTGTAGCGCCTATAACTGCCAATCTATCGGACGCTTTCCTTTTGACTCCAAGAAAGAGTTAGCTTGAGAAAAGTGACGGCTACCAAAATAGGCGCCACCTGCTAGTGGGGAAGGGTGAGCAGCTTCGAGAATCAGATGTTTAGCGGAGTCGATTAGCACCTTTTTATTTCGCGCAAAGTTGCCCCACAACATAAAAACTACGCCTTCTCGCTGAGTTGAAATAGCCCGTATGACGGCATCGGTAAAGGTTTCCCACCCTTTCTTCTGATGAGATCTGGACTTTTTGTGCTCCACAGTCAATACTGCGTTTAGTAAAAATACACCCTGTTGAGCCCAATGCGTTAGGTCTCCATGCTTAGCCGGCGTGAGATTGAGATCACTGGCCAATTCCTTGTAAATATTACGTAAGGAAGGCGGAATTCGAATCCCCTTGGGCACGGAGAAGCTTAGCCCCATGGCCTCGCCAGAATTAATATAGGGATCTTGTCCTAGGATCACCACCTTTACTTGGTCAAAGGGAGTAGTATCAAAAGCATTGAAAATTAAGGAACCGGGCGGGTAAATGGTTTTGCCTGCACTCTTTTCAGCTTTAACAAAGGATATTAGGCCTTGAAAATAGGGCTGCTCAAATTCTGCAGCGAGTGCTTGCTTCCAGCTTTCTTCAATGCGAACGTTACTCATTAGTGTGCTGTTTCTGAAGTTATCTAAAGCGTTCCGGTGCTGGTGAAAAACAGCAAGAGACAACTTCTCTATTTAGGGCGTCCTCAAAAAGTCGGCGCTGATTTCAGGTTATCATCATACCAGTTGGGCGCTTCGAAGTGGTTGAGTAAGCCACAGCTCTTGCTGTTGATTTCATTATAGTTG
>JABSSL010000116.1 GCA_013214355.1 Saprospiraceae bacterium
AGGGTTGAAACGCTTCAAAGATTTTTGTACCCTTCAGGATTTAATTAAGGACCCATGATTTGTGTATAAACCGTAGGCATTTATGTACGATATATGAACCACCCATTTTTGGAGAACATTAAACTTTTGAATGGCCAAAATATCGACCAACCCACTTCGGAAGTCTAAACACTCGAAGATTTAAGCATCCTTGGCCGCTTCGGGATCAATCTCGAACGGCAGATTTAGCGTTTGAAGGGTGTCGACGAGGATCTCACCGCCATCGAGCTTGGCAAGAGTATCGATCTGCATGGTATCGTCACGGCCGAGGGTGTAGATGATGTAATCGACGTCCTTGGGGCGGAAGAGGAGCACCAAGTCGGTGAAGACATTGTAGGCGCCTTTGGTTTTTTTGATATTAGAAGCGGAGTTGTTTTGGATATCCGCAGAGCCGAAGGCGGCGAAGCCAGAGCAATCTATGAGTTTACCATCGTTATCTACATAGCTTTCGCCTGCGAGTACTTGGCAGCCAACAGACCAAGTGGGACGTTCATTCTGACCGATCCGACCAATCCCCGTCCAGTGGATATTGATGGTAGTATTTGGTGTCTTGTCTAGCCCCTTTTTTATGTCTGCTTCTGTGAGGGAGTTATCGTTGGTGATCTTGTCATCTCGGAATACTAGGACTCCTCTCTGATAAGGGTTTAAGCCTTGGTAAAGCTTATCTTTCTTGGCAGCGGAGACATTGTGCCAGCCAAAGCGGAATTTGTGCTGGCCTTCTACTAAGAAAGCTTCATCCTGACGGGCACCTCCTTTTTGTTTGGGATCAGTGGATCCCCAGAATTTGAACACCATACCATTGATCAGTAGGACAAACACATCGTCATTAATACGGCCTTTGCCCCCTTTGTCTTCGTTCCGGCGAATCCCGATAAGATGCACGTCCTTGGGATCAGAAGTCCAATCCTTGACTTCGAAAGTATCGACGGGCTTTTGACCAGACTGTGCATTGATGGAAGCTACTTCCTTATTGACTGTTTCGGTGATGAGGTGCGCATTAGCAGGATCTAGGTAATGTTTCTTGGCATTTTCAATTAAGCCCAACCAGCGTTTGAAATCAGCGGTAGGTTTTCCGCGAGTCCATTTGTCTACTTTCTTTCCGGCCTCCTGCCACTCCTTCATGAGTCCCCAAGTTCCTTTGCCTACTACTCCATCTGGCACGATCGTACTTTTACCTTCGTAAATCCGGTTATACTCTTGGAAAAGGCGAACGCCGGCTTGCGTTCCATAGCCAAAGAAGCCATCGCATTCTGCATCGGGCGGGAATAGCCCAACGTGGAGTAGAAAGGATTGCAGAGCTTTCACTGAATTCCCCGACTTCCCCCTTAAGGGCACCCACTCGAACAGGTCTCCACTACGCATATGACTGAGTTTTTTGGTGCCTGATATGCGGGTGTGGTATTGTCTTAGGAAAGGCTTGATATAGTCATCAGCTGACAGATGATCGTCATAGTTGGCGAGGGATAATGTTTGCTTCATCACCTCCTCTGTGATTGGAATAGGATCTGGTAACTGTACCGTTGGCTCTGGCGGAGTGGGTGGCAGGGTGTCAACGGGATCTGAGATCGTCACAGGAGGCTCAACTGTTGGGGTCGTAGTTTTTGTGGTTTTCTTCTTGCCACCGAAAATACTTAGCAGCAAGTCGAGGATGGTTTTGATGAAGTTCATTGGTGTGGGTTTTGGTTGGTTTTATGGATTTTGATAAAAATAGGGTTATTCTTGGATTATTATTAGGATGTAGTAAATTTCTCTTTCCCTTCTTTGGTTTCGCCAATTTTTTGCTCCTTCATCCCTTGACATTGCTTCGGGTTCAAGCCCTTTGTTCATTTTTGAAGCACCAAAAACAAGCCAAAAAGTGCTTGGTAAAATTAACTCCTCCATCAGACAGAATTTCACCAGGCCACGCGCTCCGGGTGGGACTCCTAAATCATGCCTCCGTTGCCATTCTTCATCTAACTTTGTTTATACCCTGAAGGCTTGAATTAGGGCTTCCGAACCATGACTTTTGTGCCTCCCATTTATACCATTCACTTAGGGTAGTTTGGTCAAATGTTCAAGAAATGAAGCCTGCATCTTGCCTCCCTGACACTTCTCCAAACTAATCTTTAAACTTTCTTCCCTAAACCCTAAACCTGCTCGTTCCTTCCTAAGCTAAGACACCTTACGCACCTTCGGTCTTTGCGGCAGAGCTGTTTTGGGTCTTCTATTGATGCCCACTACTTTTTGGAAGAGGCGCTTCATGAGGATCCCGAAATTGGTGAAGTTAACGGGGCCGAGGGTAAGGAGACCGTGACCTTCCATGAAAAGCGGGTTGGCTTGAGTGAAAAACTGGATATCCTGATCTTGACGGTACTTCATGGGGATGCGGGTGGTGCTAGCGTCATTAACAACTACGGTATCTTTTCGGACGGTACCGGTGGTGCTGCAATAAGTACCAGAATAATGTCGCTGGCCAATGAAGTCGATCACCGTTTTAGTCTTACTAGGAAGAGCTTCTTTATAACTCGGGTAGTATTGTTCCAGGGTTTTGGCAAAAACCAGGTAGGCCTTGTAGGTAAGGCAATCAGCCCAGAAATAGGTCTTGGAGGTGAGCATTTCAGGGAGGTAGCGAAGGCATAGCTTAGCGCCAGTGGTTGGGATCAAAGACTTACCACGGTAGGCGTGATCAATGATAGTTTGGCCAAAGTAAATGAGTAAGTGACGACGCCCTTGAATGCGTGGGCGATCGATCCGTAAACCCGTAAAACCGATGATTTTGCCATCTACGGTATAGAGCGAAAAGTAATTATTCTTGTGGATTCTTTGCATGAAATACTCTTTACTATAATCATAGAATTTTGAGTAAACGGTCCACATTTCTTCTTTGGTGGCGGTTGAAAAGTCATTGCTTACGATCTGTACTTTAATCTTTGTGTTTTTCATTTGATCAGCTGTTTTGGAGTTGCGTTAGGGATTGATTCCTTTAGTTATTGTTCCAAAACTAGGCGGGATTAGAGCGTTTTCTTGGGGCTAGAAGGTGATGGGGAGGGGTGTCCGGGTAATAGGTAGGAATTAGGTTGTAAGTGGTATTTTGATGTGGGAGGTGCATATATAGGGCTCCTGGGGAGACGGGGGCGTGGCTATTGTTGGTAGAAAATACCCAACAATGGATCCTGGGGTTTGCTCGTAAGATGGCTCCTAGGGTTGGGGCTGCACCCTGCTCGCCTGTTGGTGTCTTGCTAGCTAGTCAGATAGATATTCCACCCACAGAAGAGCAGATTAGCCAAGGATGGTGATGTTGGGATGATTATCGGACGATGAGATCAAGTTCGTAGAGGTAGAAGGCTTCCATTTGCTTCAGGTTATCGGTGAAATTGGGGAGAGGAGTGAATTGGAGTTCGTAGTCTGAACCTTCGTGTTGGCGCAGGATGGAAGGGGTCGATAGGTCCAAAGGCTGATGGTTAATAAGGATAGCCTTGGGCGCATTAAGGGGTAGGAAATAGCGAAGCAGACGAGTGTAGTAATCTTCGGTCGTTAGCTCCTGGAGGTATTCAGGGCTGAAGATTTCCCAGCGACAGAAGGATTCTTCCGGGTGTTCCGGGTACTGGAGACGAGGCAGGTAGGCTTGGAGGGCTTCGCCAAAACAATAGCCACCGATGATCGGGATGGATGGATCTTCCAAGGATTGCAGGTAGGCGGCAGTACGGCGGCTTTCCGAAAAGGGGTATTTCCAATCTTGATAATAGGCATGAACTCCACCAAGTAATTGAATACTCAAGACTAGACCTACAAAGATGGATAGCGATCGATTTTGGGCAAGCTTCAAATTGCTATACTCTAACCAAAGGAGGAGCAAGAAAGCCACGTAGATAAAACCATGGAAGCGCTCATAGTTCACCCCCCTCAAAGCAGATAAAAGAATCACGCCTCCCGCGACACCATAAAAAAGCAACACGGCTCTACCCTGCTTACGGAAAAACCAAAGTGGTAGCAGAGCCATCCCTAGGGAGATCCACCGCGCGAAGTCTAAACTTTGGACTTCCAGCCAATTGGTATGCCAGAAATGATGTCGATTGAAATCGTGCAACGGCCAGAAGGCTTCCTGAAAAACCAGGACAAGCTGCTTGATGGTGGACCAGGATGTCATTTTTCCCCAGTCCAGTCCTGTGACCATCGGATGATCACCAGGCGGGATGATCTGCAAAGTAGCCAGCACCAGACCCGCTAGATAGATCAGCAGCGGCCATCTGAGAATGGGTTTTTCCCATTTCACATAAAAACAAAGTAATAACGAAAGACAAAACCCTAGGAGGTGTGTATTAGCCAATAGGGCTAGGTAAATCATGAGCCAGCGGAAGGAGCCATTTTCCTTTTTCACCTCCCAAACAAACAAAAAAGCCAATAGGAAGGCTAAGGCATAATTGCGACTAATCATTCCGTATTCAAAGAGCATAAAATAGCCAAAAGGCATGAGCCACTTGACCCACTGGGGAAAAGGACTATGCACCGTTAGTAGATATATGCTAAGAACAGCTATCCATCCATGCAAGAACTGCATGATCCACACCTGCTCGCTGAAGAAGGTGGAAAAATATAAAAGAACATTCCATAGGCCTGGATGGCCCTCGTAACGCAAGGACTGCAGCATTTCCCATAGAGTAGCACTATCTCTCGGTACCAACCAATGATGTGCTTCATCCATCCAAAGCTCATGGTGGCCCAAGCCCAGGCCCAATACAATGGCGTAGAGAAGCCAGATGATATGAGGAATAAGCTTTTTCGTATTTGGGAATGTCATTCCCCAAATGTATGCTTTCTCTCGTAAATCGATGCAAGTTGGACCAGCGATCGGAAGTCATACCCAGTTAAATGAGAGAAGGGCCATCTTTCAACTTTCATTCATCAGAATTGATTAGTACTTTGAACTTTTGACACCTACCGTCCTTAGTCCTGGTAAATTTGCGAAATTGCCTGGGAATTTTGATATTGGCGCAGCTAACCACTCCATACTCCAATGAGCAAACCCAAGATTCTTTTCACTCATTCTTACTTCACGCCTTTTGATCCCAAACAACTGGCCTGGAACAAGCCGTACCCACCATTAATGACGATTCAGGCAGCTGCTATCCTCCGGGAGGTAGGCTACGAGGTGGGCTTGTTTGATGTGATGTTCTTGGATTCGGCACAGGCCATTCTTCCTCGATTGGAGGTTGATCAACCAGATATCCTAGTCATTTTCGATGATGGATTCAATTATTTGACCAAAATGTGCCTCACCAATATGCGAGAGGCCGCCTGGGAGATGGCACAAATGGCTAAAGCACGTGGAGCTACCGTAATCGCTTGCAGTTCTGATGCGACGGATCATTATCAAGCTTATTTGGAAAACGGTGTGGATTATGTGCTCCCCGGAGAGGGCGAACAAAGTCTTTTGGAATTGGTGCAACAATTAGAAAATAAACAAGGCACCTCAGACCTATTGGGCATCGCTTATCTAAAGGACGGGAAAGTGATTAAAAACCCCAATCGGCCCGTGATGCAGGACTTAAGCAGCCTCCCCCTGCCCGCCTGGGATCTAATTGATATTTCTGAATACCGGAGGCGCTGGGAAGAAAATTGGGGGTATTTCTCCATCAATGTAGCTACCACCCGAGGCTGCCCCTACAAGTGCAACTGGTGTGCTAAGCCGATTTATGGAAACTCGTACAAAATGCGTAGTCCTGAACATGTGATTCGGGAAATTAAATACCTACAAAGTCTTTTCCCTTTCGATCATATCTGGTTCTGTGATGACATCTTCGGCTTGAAGCGAAGCTGGGTGATTTCTTTTGCAGAGATGGTACAACAAGAAGGCTTGCAATTTAAGTTTAAAATCCAATCTCGATCTGATTTATTGGTGAAGGAGCAATATGTCGAGGCCTTGGCTGCTGCTGGCTGTAATGAGGTATGGATGGGGGTGGAGAGTGGATCACAAGCCATCTTAGATGCCATGGATAAAGGCATCACCTTAGCGCAGGTCCGAGAGTCCAACCAACTAATGCGGGATAATGGGATTAAACCTTGTTTCTTTATCCAGTTTGGCTATCTAGATGAAACCGCTGCCGATATCAAAAAGACGATTGACCTGATCAATGAACTCTTACCACACGATATTGGTATCTCGGTATCCTATCCCCTACCTGGCACCTTATTTTTTGAAAAGGTAAAAAAAGATCTCCAAGAAAAGAGTAATTGGAAGCATTCCAATGATCTGGACCTTATGTTTGAAAACACCTATTCCCCGGAATTCTACAAAAAGCTACACCACTACGTACATCAAAATTACCGCATGCACCTGGCCCAAGCCGAGATGAAGCACCTCTTGCAGTCTCCGCTCAAAATCAGCGGCTCAGCCGCTAAACGTGCCCTTTCCTACTTCTATTATCGCTATCGAACCTATACCGCCAAGCAGCAAATCAAAGCCATCAACCATGAAGCCGCGGCCAGCATTTGATGCTTATGCAGCGGACTATGATTCCGCCTTTACCCACTCGCAAATTGGCCGATTGCAGCGAGCACAGGTCTGGAAGGCACTACTCCCCTATCTAGCTAAACCTTTGAAGATCCTGGAGGTGAATTGCGGAACCGGAGTGGATGCCCTTTGGTTAGCAGAACAAGGTCATGAAGTCTTGGCTACGGATATATCCCCAGGAATGATCGACATTTGTCAGCAGAAACTCCAATATCATAATCCTGTAGGAAAGATTGAATTCCAGCTTGCTGACTTTTCTCAATTGGACCAACTCACCAAATTTGGTCCCTTTGACCTGATCTTCTCTAACTTCGGTGGTCTTAACTGTATCGACGCCAATTCCTCGCGCACCTTTAGTCAACACTGTAGTCAACTCTTGGGACCTAAAGGCTTGGCATTCCTTGTGTATATCAGTAAAACTTGCCGCTGGGAGAATTATTACTTCAGATATCAAGGAGATCGGAAGAAAGCAGCTAGACGCCAGACTTCTGGACCGGTAATCAGTGATGTAGAAGGGAAAAATGTCGAGATTTGGTACTACCTCCTAGAGGAATTAAAGATATTGTACAGTGAATCCTTTCAATGCATAGATCAGTTTCCAATCGGTCTATTTGTACCCCCTTCCTATATGGAGGAGTGGTTTACGCATAAGCCAACGCTGCTTAAGGCTTTGGGTTGGCTGGATACATGGTGCAGACGTAAGAGCTGGGCTGACTATGGAGACCATATTGGCTTAGTCTTGAAAAAATCTTAGGCCTAATCATCCTCTTACTCCGCTACTTCCTCTTTTGAAAGAGACCAATTCTCCTTACCTTAAAGAGCTAATTAGGTGCAGTATACATTGCCAAAATCAAGGATATGGATCGAAGAATATTTCTGAAGTCGTCTGTCTTGGGCATCGCCGCTCTCGGTTTAGGGGCCATCAGGTCTCCTGAAAAAACACATATCATTACTTTCAGTTTTGATGATGGATTCAAGAAGTCCTTCTACAAGATTGCCAATCTCTATGAAGAGCATGGCTTATCTGCCTGTTTTAATGTCATCGCATCCGGGCATTTTCCTGATTTCCAACGGGTGGATGATTGGATCTTACCGGAATTATTGGGGAATTTTGATGACTGGAATACGCTTAAGTCCAGGGGTCATGAAGTCATGCCACATAGTTGGAAGCATTTGAATCTGGCTAGGCAACCGATAGAGGAAGCCAAAGAATGGATCATCAAATGTCTGGATTATTTTTCCGCCAACTTAGATGGCTACCGCAATGAAGAAGCCGTCTTCAATTTTCCATTTAACAGTTCAACTCCAGAACTAGAGGCATTTACGCTTTCGAAAGTCTTGGCCATAAGATCCCGAGAATTGGCCCCTAGCGCCAAGGACCAGCAAAACCTATATCGGAAAGGCTGTAGAACTTTTGGCCCTAAAAACATTGACAAGTGGGTAAAGAAAGAAGTAAATCAATTCTTAAAATCCGAGGGCGGCTGGCTAATCCTAAATGTTCATGGTCTGGATAATGAAGGCTGGGGTCCCATCAGTACTTCCTTCCTGCAGCGATTGTTGAAGCGGCTCGTAAAGCTGGAGAACTTAGAAATATTACCTACAGGATATGTACTGAATAGAATTAAGAACCAATAGTGTGACTATCCTACTGGTGAGGCTTCAGCTTTTTTGCTCTTCCCGCCTACATCAACAGACGATGAAGGAATGTTCTGCCATAAGCTGTAAGCGCTGACAACCAATTCCCCGCTCGACGGTCAAATTGTGCCAACTGCCGATAATAGAATGCCTTGTATTTGTGAATGTCTGATCGTGTAACGGATTGATCCTCTTGAAAAACGGCCAATAGACTGAGCATCTCTATATAAGCCTCTCGCTCCTTGTACACCGAAATATTCTGCTCATGCTTCCGGATCCGCACCAAAGGCTCAAAAATAACTTGACAGGGATACTGCTGCGTCAAGCGCAACAAGTAATGGGTGTCTCCTAAAATCAGTGCCTCCTCAAACTCTCCCACTTTCTCCGCCAGGCTACGCCTAATCAAAACCGTAGAGGCATAGATTGGCATTTGGCCAGACAACGTACGCTCAAATTGGTCTGCTGCCGTCCACTCCTCCTCATATGGGGCATAAATGCGGGGCCGTAAAATCCCTTTGGCATTGAATTCTTCTGCATCCGTATATACAAAAGCTAGGTTTTCATCCGTTTTAATGACCTCTATTTGTTTTTCCAGTTTCCTCGGTAACCAAATGTCGTCTGCATCCAAAAAGGCGATAAATTCTCCTTTAGCAAAAGTCCAAGCTAGATTCCGCAGTTGGGATAGATTGCCTAAATGCGGCGTATAGTGATATTGAATGCTAGCATGATCCAATTCTTCCAATCTTTGTCGGGTTTGGTCGGTTGAACCATCGTCGAGGATAATTATTTCAAAATCGGTATAGCTTTGTGCAAATACACTCTGCAAGGTCTCCAGTAGGAGTTCTTCGCGATTGTACGTTAGGATGATGATGGAGACGGTGGGCATTAGGGGTGTAATTTGATTTTTTAGATTGGCCTGGGGTCTGGCTTGCCAGGCTAAGGTTGGATGTGGGTGAAAACACCAACATCGGCTCGGGTTTTTCACCAATGGGAGAGTAGCCCATCAAAAAAAACTCGCCAGGCCTGTGTTGGTGTTTTCCCACCAACACAAACCGGAGCCAGAATGTAGTTTTATTAAATGAGCAAAAAAACCAGAAAACGGGTTCAACTGATATTCAGTTCACTGTTTGCGCAGTTCGCGGTGCCAGTGAGTAATATCGCGGTGTCGATACTGGTGGTGCGTTGGTTTTCTGCTGAACTCTGGGGGGAGTATGTAGAGCATTTACTGCTCGTCAGTCTGGTGCTGACCGTGGTGCATTGGGGAAGTAAGGAGTATTTGTCGAAGCAATTTAGCAAGGCCCCAAAAAATATTAGCCTAGACTTACAGCGATCCATCGTAAGTAAGGTACTGCTTTTGCTAGCGTTGAGTTTGTTGCTCAGCTTGATTCCGCTTCGCGGCCTGGAGAAGGGCTTGATCCTGGCCTGGATCTGGGCAAGAGCTTCCTGGCAATTCTTCGAATCGCTAAACACCTATCGCAGGTTGTTTGTGCAAGTAGCTGTTGTTGAGGTAGTTTTGGTATTGGGGATGATAGCCTGTCTTTTCCAATTTGAAATGAACATCCGACTACTATTGGGGCTGTTTATAGGCATTGACCTGATCAAGTTCGTGCTATATGGTGCGCTTAATCACTCCTATCTCCGGCCATGGCGGGGAGCTGAAGGTTGGAGAAACTTTTTTCGCGATAGCTTCCCCTTTTTTCTCCTGACGCTATCTAGTCTAGCAGCCTCCCGGGCAGACGTTTACCTACTCAGTTTGTGGGAAGAAACGAAATCCCTAGCCCAGTATCAAATCATCACGAATTTCATCCAGTATGCGCATCTCTTGGCAACGGCTATCATGCTTCCCTTCCTAAAGAATATTTTTCGGCTGCAGTTCGACTCCATCCAACAGTTAGAGCGGCAATTCATTAGCCTCGGGTTAATATTGGGGGTAATATTGACAGGAGGAATTTATGGCATCACTACTTTTTTGTACCAATTTGAAATGTCCTATATTGTCATTACGTTAATCTATCTGAATATTGTAGTTTTTTATTTTTATTTTTTGCGCATTCCAGCAGGTTTCAGCTTTAACAAAATGTGGAGTGTGATCTTCGTCATGTCGCTGATGGGCGGGATTAACCTATTACTTGGCATCTTAATTATTCCTACCTTGGGAATGATTGGAGGATTGTTGAGTAGCCTGAGCGCCGGCATTTTAGGACTCCTAGGTTTCAGAAGTAAAAAGCTGTTTCATTTTTCATGAATATCTTACTGACGCACGCCTATTTCCTGCACGAAGACAAAAAGGAGCTGGCTATTATGAAGCCATACCCTCCCCTTGGTCTGCAGTGCATCTCTGCCTATTTGGAAGTAAAGGGCTACCACAACACGGTATTTGATACCACCTTCTCCTCTTTTGAAGCCTTCACAAAGCATCTGCAAGAAGAACCACCCCAGGTCATCGGCATTTACACCAATTTGATGACCAAACTGAATGTTTTGCGCATGATGCGGTGGATCAAAGACCAGCCTCACTTAGCTGATTGCAAAATCATTTTAGGAGGTCCAGAGGTACGCCATCACCGAGAAGCTTTTGTGCAGCACGGAGCTGACGCCATCGTCTTTGGTGAAGGAGAGGAAACTATGCTGGAACTGATTCAGCATTTTGAAGGAACAGGCCCAGCCACCCTAGCTGAGATCCCCGGTATCGCCTACCCACTAGCGGATGGAAGTATTATGGTCAATGTAGATCGGCCGCTGATCAAAGATTTAGATCAACTCCCATTGCCCAACCGCAAGAAGATTGATCAAACGCTATACTTCGACGCTTGGAAGGAGCGACATGGCTATAGCACGATCACGATTAATACCATGCGCGGTTGTCCCTATGCCTGCAAATGGTGCAGTCGAGCAGTATACGGCAAATCCTACCGGCGTCGCAGTCCAGAAAATGTGGTGGATGAAATTCTTGAGCTAAAGGCCAATTACGATTTTGACAAGATCTGGTTCGTCGACGATGTTTTTACCATTAATCATAAATGGCTACGAGAGTTTTGCCGACTAATGGTGGAGAAAAAGGCGGTTACGCCTTATGAAATCATCAGTCGAGCGGATCGAATGAATGATGAAATTCTCAAAATCCTCAAAGAAAGTGGGTGCTTCCGTATTTGGATTGGCGCAGAGAGTGGCTCGCAAACCATCCTGGATGCCATGACCCGGATGGTGAAAGTAGAGCAAGTAGCAGCTATGATTAAAGCCAGTCAACAACATGGGATCGAAGCTGGGACTTTCATTATGTTGGGTTATCCTGGGGAGACGGAAAAAGACTTAAAAGCTACCTTAAACTACCTCATCGATGCCGACCCAGATCACTATACCCTCACCGTGGCCTACCCCATTAAGGGCACACCACTTTACGAAGAGGTAGAAAATCTATTTGTGGAAGACTTGGAATGGCAGAGTAGTACGGATCGAGATATTGATTTCAAACGAACCTATCCTCGTCGCTACTACGATCACGCCATACACTGGATTCATCATGAGATTAACTTCCATAGAATCCTTCGAGCTAATCCACTGCATTATCGTTTGATCACCAGCAAAATGAGATCCTTGAAAGCTCGGTTGAGTATGATAGCGGTGAGAGGATGGAGTACCATGAATAGCGGATGATTTTCACTTAATAACGATGAATGTTTAATGGATAATCCTGGGGTAGAAGTTTAGCGTTGAAGGTCGAAAATTTAGCACTACAGCCTTCCCTTAAAAACCCCACTTTAAACCTTAAACCCTCCAGCCCCGCTTTAAGCCAAAATTCAAAAAAGCATGGATTTACCACCTAAATCAAGACATAAAGTTCTCCTTTTTAATCCCAGAGCAACGAATTATAAGGCTAGGATACCCAATTCTGTGCTACAAGTAGCCGCCAGCATCGATGCCACCCATGAATGGGTGATCGTGGACGGCAACTTGGAAGATCATCCGCAGGAAAAGATCATGGCCTATTTCAAGACTGGAGAATTTAAGTTCTTCGGTTGTACGGTGATGCCTGGGCCGCAATTGCGTCAAGCTGTTCCGATCACCAAAGCCATCCGACAAGCCTTTCCCGAAATCATCAATATCTGGGGTGGCTATTTCCCTGCCAACCATCCAGAGGTAGTATTGGAATCAGGATGGGTGGACTTTATCATCAATGGACCAGGAGATCACGCCTTTCCGCAACTGCTCACTGCCCTCGAGCAGGAAACTTCCTTTGCTGGCATACAAAGTTTAATTTATTTCGATGGAATGGAGGTGGTCAAGACGGCCAAAGCTCCGCTGCTTCGCTACGATGACCTCCCTGGTCTACCCTATGACAAGCTGGATCGGCTGTACCCGATGAAACGTTATCTGGGCAAGAGCTTTATGGGGCGGCATACCATCGCGTATCATAGCAGTTTTGGCTGCCCCTTTAAATGTTCCTTCTGCGCAGTCGTTCCGATCTATGAAGCGCGTTGGAATGGCAAGTCTGCGGATAAGATCTATGCTGACATAAAGTATATGAAGGAAAAGTATGGGGCTGATGCAATTGAGTTCCATGACAATAACTTCTTCGTATCAGAAAAAAGAACCGTTGCCTTTGCGAAGTTGATTAAAGAGGAAAACATGCAGTGGTGGGGAGAAGCGCGGATCGATACGGTAGACAAGTACAGTGATGAAAGCTTGGCTTTGATGCGGGAGGCCGGATGTCGGATGATCTTCTTTGGTGCGGAATCAGGGAATGATGATCTGCTGGATTTTATGGATAAAGGAGGGAAGCAAAATGGGCAGCAGATCCTAGATTTTGCTACACGGATTCAGCAATTCGATATCATTCCGGAATACTCCTTTGTGCTAGGCTGGCCGGCAGCAAGTGAACAGGAGGCACTGAGGCAAGTGGAGGCAGAAATCAATTTCATCCGTAAAGTAAAGGACGCCAACCCACAGACGGAGATTATCATCTATGTCTACAGTCCAGTTCCGACCGAAGGCTCTGAAATGTTTGAGAAGGTAAAAGAACAAGGATTCAGTTTTCCACAGAAGCTAGAGGATTGGCTGGCCCCGGCTTGGGAATCCTTCGATCTTCGGAAAAACCCGCTCACACCTTGGCTCACCCCAAGAGTCATAGACAAGATCCGTAATTTTGAGACCGTACTAAACGCCTACTACCCTACCGTTTCAGATATTAAATTGAGTAAATTCCAACGACTTAGTATCAGTGGTATTGCTAGTTTGCGGTACAAATTAGGAGTATATGGCTACCCTTACGAGCTGAAGGCCTTGCAGCGATTTTGGTTAAAATATCGTCAACCTGAAAAAGAAGGATTTTGAATCGGATCATTCGCCAATTGATGTCATGGTTTTACCGGCCCATTCTTGAACGTTACTTGCGTAGAGATCGGCCATTTCGGTACGATGGACTAGAGTTGATCATATTAAAGAGTGTGTTCCATCCTGCCTTTTTTGGGAGTAGTAAAGTCTTTGCCGGATTTCTGAAGCAGCAGCCCCTAGCGGGCAAAAAACTATTGGAGGTGGGTTGTGGAAGCGGGCTGCTTTCCCTAGTAGCAGCAAAAGCGGGAGCTGTAGTTACAGCAGTCGATATCAATCCCACCGCCATTGCCTGTTCGCGCGCCAATGCGCAAAACAATCATTTGCGTATTGAGGTGGTTCATTCTGACATTTTTCAGAACCTGCAGCAAGAAGCCTATGATATCATCATCGTCAACCCGCCCTTCTTTGAAGGGCAAGCTAAGGAGGACAGCTCTTATGCTTGGTATTGTGGACCGGACTTCTATTTCTTCAACACCTTCTTCCGGGAACTCCCTAACTACACGGAACCGCATTCGAAGGTATGGATGATCTTATCCGAGGTTTGTGATTTGAAGCCAATCAAAGCCATTGCAGCGGAGCATAACTATCAGATGCCGATAATACACCAAGAAACTCGATTATTCGAAGCGTTCCTCATTTTCGAAATACAAGCCGTAGATGCAGCCGGGTAGTAGTCATAGATACCTGTATTGGGCAGTTAGCCTCTGGCTCCTAATCGGAGGTTATCAAATCTGGAAGCTGCGCCAAGCTCCGATCGGAGATTTCGCCAATTATTATTATGCGAGCCAGGCTCTACTCGGGGGGGAGGTGGAGGATGCGCAATTGTACGAGCCCTACACCTTCAACCTATGGGTAAATCAACGGAGCCCTGAACCTGTATTTGTAAATTACGCTCCAGTTCCACCCGTAAGTGTATTAGCTTATCTGCCTTTTGCGATGATCTCTGACGTATATCAAGCCAAGCTAGTGTTCAATGTCATCGGCTTGTTGTTTTTTGTCTTGGTATTTATCTGGGGCATGAGGAAACTACCACAGCAAAGGCAAATAGGCCAGCAAGGTGAGTCCGAACTGTCCCCATTAGGGCTCCATTCACCTATCCTGCCAACCCTAGCTATTATCAGCATTCCTTTCATCTTATGGACTCCACTTTTCAATAATTTCTTTCAGGGGCAATCGTATTTATACATGGTGAGCTTTCTATGGCTCGGCTTTATCTGTTGGCAAAAAGATCAAAAATTATTGGCGGCTTTTTCTTGGGCAGTCCCCATTGCTTTAAAGATTTTTCCAGCCATCATCCTCCTGCTTCCATTACTGAAGCGCTCTTATTCCATCTTTGGATGGACCGTTACACTGGCGTTTCTCTTCTCCGTCCTACCAGTTTTTGGGATGGACTATTCGACAGTATCAGCATACTTTCAAGACATTCTACCTAGGCTTTTTGCGGGAGAGATCAATGACCCTTACACTATTTTGTATCAATCGCCACGTGTCTTTATCGACCAGCTATTGATATATGATGGACACCTAAATGATAATCCCCTATTCCATCTACCTTGGCTCGCCAACCTCCTCTACCTGGCCTTTCAATGGTTCATATTAGGACTATTGCTACCGCTAATCAGCAAAAGGGAACTGCCAGTTTTCCTTGCCTTTAGCCTTACGATCATAGCCGGTTTATTGCTAAGTGGATATGGTTCCAACTATAGTATGCTTTTGCTCTTTTTCCCAGCAGTAGCTATCGTAGCAACAGGGCTATTTCCAAAACCTTGGCCTTGGATGGGCGCCTTGGCCTTGCTTTGGTTGGCTGGTAACATTCCAATCTACAAGCTAGAAGAATGGCCTTTTCTGACCCAATTCCCTAGAATGTATGCACTGCTAATCCTTTTCGTGGGAATATATTGGTGGGTACGACCAGGCGTACAGCCGAAGATCTGGCTCGCCATCGGCGGAATACTCCTATTGAAATGGGGATGGAGCGGGACTCCACAGAACCAGTTAGCCGCCTACTATCTTCCAGACGGGCAATATCCCATCATTTTTGATTGTGAACCCACTGGCGATGGGCTTTTACTCAAGCACTTTCGCGGACAAGGGCCAGAAGAAGATATCTATCCTACCTCAGATCGCATTTATGGAGATCCTCAATTGTCTATCCAAGACCAACAAGTTTTTTATGCTGGGCAGCAACTCACCACAAACAAAGGAAGAAAGAAAAGAGCTATGCGGCTGAATGAGGATGAAATCATTTACCTGTCCGACGAAGGGCGAGGTGTCGGATTTTATACCCTAAGAAAACTGAAATTGCCATGAGAAAAACGGGGCTCCAGCAACTTTCCATATTGGTGTGGCTAGTCATACTGCTGGTCAATTGCACTTCCGATCGACTAAGACCACAATTGGAGGGGAAAGATAGTATTCAATTGCGTTGGATAAAGGCTTATGATGGAGAAAATAGGGATCAAGTGATATTGGGTTTACAGTGGTCTCTTTCCTTTTTGGGTGCACAACTACCTGACGATTCTTGGCCCAAAGCGGTCCAGTTTCTGGACGAAGAATACTTCGTTCTCGATTTGGGAAAAGTCGGATTTTCACCCGCTAGCCTATCTAAATGGCAAAAAATCTTAGATCGCTTGAAGGCCAGTGACGAGTATCAAGTCAAAGGCGCCATTGACCTTTCCCGCTTCCTCGTCCTAAGTTTACACAGTAGCTGGCATTATTACGAATTAACTCAGGCTCCAAACGACCTACTTACCTATCTGGAACAGCAAAGCTTTAGCGCTTCGGATAGCTTCCCTATTCTTAACTCCTCCATAGCATCGGCACCTAGGTTGATCCGCTTCCACACGCAGGGGAATTTAGCTGATCGCTTTTTCATCGCCGATGAAGGAGAAGATATTTTGGGCCTAGATCGACCTGTCGATCACTTTGAAGTATTGGATTTCATGTCCAATGGTCAGCTACGGTTTATGCTATACGATGAGGCAGGTGGACTGGCTCCAGCGGCTCCTTTAGCCACCACTAGAGCGGGTAAACCCAGTAAGTGTCTATGGTGTCATGAAGCCAATGTCCAGCCTCTTTTTCAGCCTACGCCGGACCAGGCCGGGTTCTTAACCAGTGAACACTTCCAAGGAGTGGTAGATTCAACCAATCGACTGTTGGATGCCTATCGCTCTACTTTGCCCACCGCATTAGATCACACGAAAAAACAGGCTCATACACAAAGTGAGCTTTTGTATATCGCTTTCATGGAACCTTCATTGCAGCGGGTGGCACGAGAGTGGGGTTTGTCCAGAGAGGCTACCCAAGAAATCCTCAAAGACTTCCCTACGCATCAGTTTGACGAATTTCCCTTTCTGGGAGACTTATACTACAGAAACTGGATTGATTCACTGGCTCCGTATCGGAGTGAGCGGCCGCCCGATAGTGTACGGGAGCCGGGCTGGGAGCCTAACTTCTTTCGCTAGTCTTTTCTGGCGTGTTCAACACTTCCGAAGTCTTAAAGACTTCGGAAGTGTTGAAGGAAAAGTGTTCCAAGCGCTCCCGATAGGCTTGTAAAATCCGATGCTGATAATCGTTCGGATGGTATTTTGATTCTCCATTAGTAGCCCGAAGATCTTTATCAAACTGATCCATTTGATAGCCTTGTCGGCGGAATTTTTCTCTCCACCAACTGACGGTAGAGCGTCTAATCTTTTGATTCATCCGTTGTCCCCATTGTCCCCCAAAGAGGAATTCTGTACTACGCTTGAGCCAACCATTTCTTTCCTGCAGTTGTACCTCCAGTTTCTGGCGAGGATCTGTATTGGGAAAGAATTCACGTGCCCAGTTATTTTTTGTAAAAAAGGCCCTAAAACTTTCCTTTCCATACACGGGAATAATGGATACACTTTCAAAAGCGGTATATAGATTTTTGTCTTTTAGCTCCAGCTCTTTTTGGTCCAAAAAGTAGTTCATACAAAAATCATGTTGACGCCCGATCAAAAACGTGAGCTTTTTGAACAGGTGTAAAAACGACCTGCAAATCCATAGTCGGTCAGGGGCTGTAATAAGAAAAAAGTCTATATCTGCTGCCTCATCCGCTGCATACTTGGATAGAGAACCTGAAATCGCCACGCCTCGCACAAAGGGAAATTGACTAATGAAGGCCGCGTTGCGATGTGCTTTGAGCATCAGCTTAGTGGAAAGGTGGAATTTCTTCACCCGAAGTGCGGCCAGACGTTTACTTTCACGAACAGCATAATAATCACCAGTTTGCTGGAGCTGACCTTCCGCTACTAATTCGCTTAGAGTTTGTTGAACGACAGGTAGTTGTGTTGGGATCTGGCAAAACTGAAAGATCTCTTCTTCTTTTAGGGGGAAAGAGAAGATATCGAAATACAAAATGGTTTTGACGATCTCATGTTTGAGTTGATTCATCTAGTCTGATTAGCAGGTACTGTAACTCTAATTTAGCATATTAACGGGTTAATCTCCTATTTCGGTCGCTTTACTAGAATCAGCAAAGTCCTAGCCATGATCCTTAGATCCAACCACAATGACCATTCATTAATATAAGTCAAATCGCATCGAATACGACCTTGTAGCTTTTCTAGTGAAGTTACTCTGCCCTCATATCCCTTTACCTGTGCTAAGCCTGTAATCCCTGGCAAGACTTTTAATCGACCAAAATACTGGCGTCCTAGGGCCTTACTAAAGTTACGATGATCGCTCAACATATGAGGCCTTGGTCCGACAATACTCATATCCCCCTTCAGCACATTGATAAATTGCGGTAACTCATCCAATTTGTTATTGCGTAAAAAAGTCGACCATCGTCCTATCCTTTTCTTGGGATTCATCGGAATCGTACGCAGCTTATAGCAATTGAAAATTCGGTGTTCAAATCCGACCCTCCGCTGTACAAAAAAGACCGGATAGTTTCCCATCAAAGCATTGATCAAAATCAGTAGAGGTAATAGCCAACTTAACACAAATAGGGTGATCGTAGCGGCCAACAAGACATCTAAAAATCGCTTACTCAAATAGTATCCAATCGGAAGTTCATCGGGTGTTGTCGAGGTAAGTCTTTTTCTGGCTGAAGCATCAATCGGAAAGGGCAAAGCATCAGCCCGAACGGTGCTAGCAGCAGGGTTTTCATGTAGAGGGTTTCTGAGGAGCTTCATGTTCTGAGATAATTTGAAATATTGATACAAAGAGGGCGAAAAAAACAACTCCGTGCTGTCGCTCCAGGAAACTTTCGATCATGGAGAAAGCCAGCACCGCAATGTTGAAATACAAAACGGGATGATTCCAATCCCATCTCCATTTTCGCCAACCCAAACCGAGCAATAGGAGCCAAACCAACGATCCAATTAGCCCTAATTGCACCCAGGTTTCTACGTATTGGTTATGGAAATTGTAACCTAGATAGCCCTGGTCGCCCAAAGTGGGATTACCGTGGTAAACATTATGTTCAATAATCGTGTCGTCCAACAAATCTTGGGCATCCCCTACCCCTGTCCCTAGCAAATAAGCCCGCTCCTCTCCCATGATCTCTCCGGCAAAACGCCACAACAACAACCTAATAGTTAGGCCATTGAAGGGGGTATCATATGCAAATTGATCTTGTTGCAAAATCTCAAATTGAGAATCCAACAATTGATCAAATCGGTCTCTTATTTGACTGAGAAATAGCACCCCTGCCAAAAAAGCTATCACGGTGATGATACCTGCCACACGGATACGCTTCGACACCAGTTTTGAATAGTTTTGAAAGGCTAAACGCGATAAATACAATAGGGTTAGAACAATGAATAGTCGCGAGGATAAAAGCACTAATCCCATTGAAAGGCTAAATATCACGAAGATTTGCCAACGAATATTAGCCAATAGGCTATACTTGATCCTAATGAGGTAATGACCAAAAACTAATCCTGAAAATGTAAAAAATGAAAAATAAATGGCGTTTAGCTCATCCAGGGGCCAGCTGAATGCGTGATAAAATAAAAAACTGGCTTTACCTGTATGAAAGTAGTTACGGAATGCTAAAAGTAAACAAAACCAAATGGAAATGCAACAGCCTAAGACTAGACTTAATAAACATTGACGAAAGCCGACAAAATCAAATTGGCGATCTAATCCAATAAAAACGGGAATCGCTATGAGCGCTGCCTTCTTCTCTAAGCTGAATAAAGTAGCCGCCTCATTGGCAGACCAAAGTAAGCTGCTGGCGTGCAAGAGGTAAAATAAAACAAAGACTCCGACCCAAGGAAGCTGTGCCAAGCCTTTGATCCGCTCCCATAACTTAGGTTGCAAGAGCACGGAAATGCCATACAGCATAATCACCAAGACATTCAAACGCTTAGAGATCAGCAAGCTCACTGGCAAAAGTACCAGCAGCCATTGGCTCAAGGTGCGCAACTTGAAGGTTATCGGTGTCATAGATGGTCTTTATCGATGAAGAGCAGTGGGCTAAGCTTACGGTAGCAGGTTCAAAAAAAGTTCTTCGTAAGAATCTATAATTCCCTCCCACCTATACTGACTTAGAATGCGTTCTTTGTTCCGTAGCACCCAATCCGCATGATCCTGCTGTTCGATCTCATCCAAAAGTCGACTAATCGCTGAACTATCCAAAAAGTAATGCGCGTTTTCAGCCAAAACTGATCGATTAAAGACATTATCATGGGCACAAATGGGCACTTCACAAGCCATCGCTTCCAGCAGGGAGGGGTTGGTTCCACCTACAGAATGGCCATGAAAGTATAACTGAGCATTAGCTCTCAAGCTATTCAATTGCTCAAAATCGTAGATGCCTCCCAGGAAACGAACCTGATCGGCAGGATACTTTGCTCGAAGATATTCTCCGTATGCTTGTTGCGGATTACCTACAATTACCAGGGGAGCTTCGTATCGACTACCTAAAACACCTTGAATAATTTCTTCGATATGGTTTTCTGGTACAAAACGAGCAATGGCTAGTAGATAGTCGCCTGCTTTCAGCTTATATTTATCCAAATCTTCGACCTTGGTCGTAATATCCGATTGTGCCCCGTACGGGATAAAGGTAGATGGCTTTTGGTAGGCCCTCTGTAGATAGTCTTCAATGGCAGTAGAGTCGGCAATCAATGCATCTGCCCGATTTGCTGCAGTTCGCTCCATCCTGCGGAGGAACGCTTGTACTCGCTTGGAATACTTAGACCTTTTCCACTCCAATCCATCCATATGCATGACCTGCATCATTTGCTTTGGCCATAAAGGATGCCAAATTGCACTGCTCGTGTACCCCAATTGAAAAAGTATATCAAAAGGACGAGAACGTGCATCTCGAAGACAATTGAAATCATATATGAATTGCCCAAAACTACCTAAGCGATCTTCTGGGTCAAAGCAATGCAGCAAATGCACTCCTTGATAGTGATCTGCTTTAAATGGATGGAGAGAAGAATTGTACACCCATACCTCATGCCCACGCTGAACCAGCCCGACAGAGAGATATTGAGCAAATTGTTCGTAACCGCCATAACGGTTTGGGATTCCGCGCGAGCCCAAGATGCCCAGGCGAATTTTTTTCTTTTGCCTCACTAGCAAGCGATTAAAATTGAGAATCTGTTATATATCGCTGGAACTGAGATTCTTCAAGAAGTAACGGGCTATCAGCCACAATAAAGGGGGCAATCCGGCGCTGACAATCAAGGCCAAATAAGGGTATTCGATGCCCGAATACCCAATGTAAGCAAAAACAAAACCTAGCGGAACCGACCCGCAGATCAAGCCCACTAGAAAAGGACGCCACTTCATCTGATTTAAACCGGCCATACAAGCAATCAATTCTGGTAAAACCGGAAGCCATCTAGAGATAGCTACTATCCAGCTACCGTTTTTCGCATATTGCTTTTCTCCTTTTGCCAAGCCTTCCTCTCCCAAAATCCATACCGCAGCTTTACGCCCTAGACCCCGGCATAAGGCAAACGCCAACACACCTGCCGCTATGCCTCCTAAAGTCGCAAGAATACCGCCGAAGAAGGGGCCATAGATGTACCCTAAGGCCGACATGATTACCGTCCCAGGAAGTGGCAGAAATAAATCCGCCAGCAGCAGCAATATCGCCACAGCCCATGCCCATTGCCCATAATTTTGCAACCATTCAATAGCCTTCCCCTCACTAAAGAAAGCCATAAACCAATCTCCCCAAATGATGAAGGGTACAATGATCAAAGTTGCTATCAAGAGGTAAGCTAGCCAGGTACGCATGATGAAAATGGTCAATTTGCCACATATTAAAGCAATTATTCAAATAATGACTTATTTTTCGAATAAAAAGTCAGCAAGCCATGCCAAAACCACAAGCTGCAACCGTAGACCCTGATCAGTTGCCCGCCCTCGCCGCTGCCGTCATCAAACAAGCCAAATTCCCTATGCTCGCCACCATGGATGGGGATCAGCCCCGCCTGCGCCCCGTTTCTCCGGTTAGGGTAGATGGATTCACCATATACATTGCCAATCTTCGTTCCTACCAAAAAACCGCCCAGATTGCAGCCAATCCAAAGGTAGAGTTATGCTATATGGATGGTGAGCATAATCAGGTCCGGATTACCGGCTTAGCTGAAGTATTGGAAGATCGCCCGCTCTTGGAGGATATCTGGCAGAAAAACCGTTTGCTAGAACATTATCTTGGTTCTATTGACAATCCTCAGTTGATCGTCTATAAGGTAGTACCCAATCGAGTGACTTATATGCAAGAGTGGGCCTTGGACTACTGGGAAGTACCTCTTCCCTAAACGCATGCTACTTTCTATAGTCATCCCCGCCTACAATGAGGCAAAAATCTTGCCCCACACTATTGCTAACCTTCGCTCAGCTATAGCTGCGAGCGAATGGGCAAGTATAAGCTGGGAAATCATACTCTGTGACAACAACTCCACTGACAATACCCCAGAGATAGCTAATCAGCTGGGTATTCAGCTGGTCCATGAGCAGGAACGGCAGATTAGCAAAGCTAGAAACGCGGGTGCCAAGCAAGCCAGTGGTAAATGGCTGCTGTTCATCGATGCGGATACCTATCCCACCCCTGCCTTAATGAATGATATCTGGGATACCATCCAGGAGAACAAGTTCTTGGGAATTGGGACTACGATCAAGGTAGCAGGCGGCTCAAAATGGAATCAATTGCGAATGGAACGGCTCAACCCACTTGTGCGTTGGCTCAATTGGTGTGGTGGCGCTTTTATTCTTTGTGAAAAAGAAGCCTTTGAGAAAATTGGAGGCTTTAGTACTGATTTGTATGCCCTCGAAGAAATCGAGTTTGTCATCCGACTTCGTCGCTATGCCAGAAAACTAGATAAGAAATTTACTGTCCTTCATCAAAACCCAGCTATTACTTCGGGAAGAAAAGGGGAAAGTACGTTGCGTTCCTTTTTGCAAGTGGTAAGTTCTACCACCTTGTCCATCTTCTGGCTTTTACTATTTCTCCTCCTTCCCAAAGCACTACGAATAAAGGGGAATCCCAGATTTCTGGGCTTCTGGTACAAACGACGAAATTGATTCTAGGACTAGCCATTAGATTTCCTCCCCAAACATGATCCGATGACCATCGATCGTTCGAATCGCAAATTCGCGCTGCCCCCAGGTTTGGTCTGAGATTTCACTGATAATGTCCACGTCTTTAGCTTGGAATTCCGCATAGAGCGCATCTATGTTCTCCAAATCGACGTAGGCAAAATAGGAGTGATTTCTGGTTTCAAAAGCAGAGCGATCATCCGCACATTCTCCTAACATCACCATGAAACTACCTCGCCGCAGGAAGTGCCAACCATCGCCAGCCCACCAAGTGGTGAAGCCCAATTGATGCTGATAATAATCGGCAGATTTCTTGAGATCTTGAACGGCTAGAACATAGCGCGTTCCTTTAATCTTAGCTTCCATCACATAAATTTATCTACGGTTAAATTGAGGAAAAATAGGTAAGAAGACCAAAATCCAAATCAAGTATTCGTAAATATTGGTCAAGTAACTTCCAGTGAATTGGTAGAGGAAGATAAAGGCAAATAATATCATCCGGTAGTAATTGCTATACACCTTCGTATAAAAGAAAAGGCCGATTTCTGCCAATAGTCGCCCAGCCAGGCCCAGCAAACCCAAGCTAGCCAAGGTCTCTGCACTGGCATTGGGAATTCGCACCAAATCTCGCCATTCTCCCTCATAGTTGTAATACTCCACAATAATGGGCTGCCCAACAATCTTAATCTGCCCCCAGCCAGCGCCCCAGTAGATATCCGTATGCTCCAGGATTTTCCAGGCTAGCATAAAGGCTTCCCAGGTCCTACCATTGGCCGAACTATCATGCCCCGCAAAGATCTTTCCTACTCGATCCACTACAGGATTAAAGGGAAAGAAATTCCATAGCAGGAACCCAACGATCACTACTAGTCCAAATAAATAGATACTAGCGTAAAAGATTCTTTTACGACGCAAAAGACTACCGGCATTCAAAACGAAGACCGCCAAAATAGCAATCACCATTCCTCCCAATACACCAAAAGAGAGGGACAAGAGAAGCGCAAAACACAGCAAGACTAATGCGAACAAATGCTGGTTATCGGAGCTAAAGACGAATGCTGTAAAATAGTATAGTACGATGGGAGCTAACAGCAAACTATAGAAAGAAGGTTCATAAACCAGCAATCGCAGGCGTGGAAAGGCAGGAATGGCTGCATGAATCGGAACATCATACCAAAGTACCTCACGAGCTACCGGCAGTAGTAATCCTACAATGGCTAATACGACAAAAAAGGTATTATACAGCGTAATCTGTTGAAAGTATTGCTGCAGTTTTTCGTGCCTCTGACGAAGGAAGTGAAATACCCAAAGACTGAAGACGAAAGCACTACTAAATAAGATGTAGGACTTCATATAAGCCCCAGTATCCACCCCTGTTCGAAAGTGCTGATAGGCAAAAACAAGACTCAAGCCCAAGTAAATTAGGAACGGCCGCCATACTTTTTCCTTCAATAGCAGCAAGACAAATAAAGGACTTAGCAGGGTGGTGTAGAGTAAGCCCGCCGGCAATAGAAAGATGTTAAAGAAAAATAGCCCAACGACCAGTAATATCTCCGGAGATAAGGGAGAGCTTGATCTTGGCAAGGATGAAGGAGATGATGAATCGATCGGGTTTTCCAAAGAAATCGCTTGGTGATTAAGAGTATGTCTAAGATAAAAGAATTGGACATCCGCTAGACACGAAGTTAACAAGTGCATCCGTTTACCCGCAACTATTATGAAATATATTTATGTTTACAGCTTGATTTAAGCCTTATGACAACTCCCAATTCTGCAAATGATCAATTAAGCTGGCAAGATTTACAGCAGCATGCGCTCTGGTGGGTCAAGCTAGCCGCCAATACCGTTTCGTTTTTCTGGAGGGTACTTTGGAAACACTGGCTATTGAGTTTTAGCTTAATCGCCATCTTCACGGCTCTGCAAGTCTTTAGCTTGTATCAAGCGTCCAAAAGTTATGAAATGACCTCCACTTTTGTTTATGGTGATTTACATCCAAAGATCTTTGGAGACATGGTTGCCAAAGTCAATATCTTGATCAACAATCAGGAGAACGAGCAAGTAGCTAGTCTGCTCAATTTAAAACCTTCCCAAGTACAAAGTATCAATTCCATTAAGGTATCTGATAGTCGAGGTAAATCCTTAGAAAGTAATTTCACCATGCATAAGGAGCCGATGATTATCACCGTAAAGATGCAAAAGCCTATTCCAGGTGATAGCCTACAACTGGCCATCAATCACTACCTCAACAGCAATCCCTTTTCTGCTAGACGGCTAGAAATGAAAAAGAGGCTTTTGCAAGAAGAGCTTGATTTCATTAATACCAAACAAATAACCATTGATTCCGTCCTCAAGCGACTGTACGAAGCACCAGCTAGCACCACTAGGGAATCAGGTGCCGTTACCATAGAAAATAGTGAAGGTAAGAATGCCTATGAGTTGCTCCGTTTCTCCCGGGAACTCGTGCAACGAAAAGCTGATATCGAGAATAGCTTAGTGCAAGTGGAAAATGTTTTTGCCATTGATAATTTCATTGTCTTGCCCAGCGCGCGATTTGGCCTTGGGGGCTTGGTGAAAAGCTTAGTAATAGGAGGCATTCTTGGATTGTTTTTATCTGCTGCGATCGTCTTTTGGCGGGAATACCTAAGTCGCTGGATCAAGCCGTTGGAGGAGGAGTAGCATGAAGGAACTTCCCGGCTCTCCACCCGAACAATCATGGTTCGACCGGCTTTGGTCTGCCAGACTCACCTTTTTCAACTTCTTCTCGCTAGGGTTGCTTAAGGCAACAGATGCGCTGATTCTTCTTTTTCTAATCCCGATTATCATCGCTCGAGTAGGCATAGCCAATTTCGGGATAATTGCCTTCGTTGGAGTTTGGCTAAACTATGGCCGGACCATTGTCGACTACGGGTTCAATATCTCTGGCGTACGGCAAATTGCCTTGATCGGTGAGGACAGGCAAGCCCTTTCTCAATTGTTTTTTCAAGTGTTGTATAGCAAGGCTGTAATCGCTACGCTTTTTACGGTAGGCTTATTGGTATTGGTACAAGTAATTCCCTTTCTAGAAGAAAAAAGGGCCGTATTTCAATGGGGGCTTTGGATGATTGCGGGGCAAGTATTCTTCACGGATTGGTTCTTTATTGGACTACAAAAATCCTATCTGCTGGCCTTGGCTAACTTACTGATTAAAAGTCTCTACGCAATCCTCATTTTTTGGGGTATTAGCGGAGAAGCTGATTATATCTATGTACTTGCTTACCAAGGATTAGCTGCTACGCTCATCGGCATCTTTGTGATGGCTTACATTGTTTTTCAGTTTAGGCTTAAGCTACAAGCCCCAAATTGGCAAGCCATTTTAGATCACCTCCAAACTGATTTCAAGTTATTAGGTAGCAATCTAGCTACTGAATTCAATTCTTCCTATAGCTTATTGATACTCAATATCATTTGGGGTGATGTCTTGACCGGCTATTTCAATGTGATGTATCGGCTCCTACAACCCATCCGCTTTTTGTTGATCATCTTTTCACAAACGATCTTTCCCATTGTATGTGAAAAGACCAAGGAGGGCTGGTTAGCCTTACGAAAATATTTGCGCAATGCGTTTTTGCTGTTTTTGGGAGCCCCGATTCTAGCAGTCATACTATTGGCCCTTTGTGCAGAACCGATTTTCTTGTATTTCGCTGGGGATGTTAATGATGGCCTCTTGTATAGTTTACGGCTTTACTTGATCGTTCCATTGGTGACCATGCTCAATATTCCAGCCTATCAGATTTTATTAGCCTTTGATTTGAAAACGGCGTATGTTACGGTGCTCTTGTCCGGCCTGGCCGTCAATTTGGTCCTGGCCTACTTTCTAACGAAAGCATTCCAACTCAATGGCTTGATCTGTGCTTTATTGGTCGTAGAATCGTGGGTAACAATCGGTCTATACCTAATGCTGAACAAACATCGAAACCTTATCACAAAGCATGGCTAATCCATTGCCAAAAATCTACGTCCAAATCCTGAATTATCAGGGCTGGAAAGACACGATTCAGTGCGTTCGACACTTCCTGGCGCAACGGCAAGTGGATATGCAAATCCTAGTGATTGATAATGCCTCTCCCGATGGTTCTTTCGAAAAACTAGCTGCTGAATTTAAGGTGCACCCCCAAATAGAGGTACTGCAAAGTGGTGAAAACGGCGGCTATGCCAAAGGGAACAACGTGGGTTTAGCTTTCTTACAAGATAAGATATTTGACTATCTACTGATCTCTAATAATGATGTTCGCATAGATGATCCAGACTTACTGAGCACACTGATTAATCAATACAAACAACTTCCTCATGTTGCCTTTATCGCTCCAGCCATGTTTGTGAACGGCCAGGAGGATCAAAAGCATCAGGCTTGGCGGCTTCCTAGGTTTCGCGACGAGGTCATGGCATCCCTACGAATCCTTTATTTCATCGGGAAACATACCATACAAACCAGCCGCTATCATTTCTCGGCAAACGCCCTGACTCCCCAAAAAGTGGATTGCCTGAGTGGTTCTTTTTTTCTGGGTAGTAAAGCCGTTTTTGATGAAATTGGCGGCTTTGACGAGCAGACTTTCTTGTATGGGGAAGAGACTATCCTTGGGCACAAGGTCAACGCCTTGGGCCTACAAAATTACTTATGGCGAGCCAAACACTATCATCATGATCAAGGCAGTACCACTACCCGACTTCATTCTTTACTGCAGCTACAACAATATTGGCTAAACAGCACACTTTATTATCAAGCTCACTATCGTAAATTGGCCGGTTGGAAATTGCTAATCTTAAAAATTTTGTACTTTTGCTGGGTACTGGAAACCCTTCTGATTCAAATTTTCCCCAAAAGAACGATACGTAACGATTAGTCTAAGAAATCCCAAAATCGGTCGAGGGTATCCTTTACGATCTATGAGAAATAATACCTTAGCGTTTGATGGAATACCTAAATCATTTTGCGTTGGGTTTCATGATCACAGTCCTCTCTATACTACTGCCCGGAATTGTGAACATGACCGCCGTAACCATAAGCATGAAAAGAGGTTTGTACACCTCTTACAGGTTCTCCTTTGGCGCTACCCTCACGATTACCGTTCAAGCTTTTATCGCCATTACCTTTGCCGGTTTTTTAAGCAAAAATCCAGCTATCCTTACCTTCTTGAAGCAGACTGCCGTAGCAATATTTGTCATCCTCGGGATCATTTTTCTCTTGTTGGCTAGGCATCCAAAAGTTACGAAGACGACCTCTAGCAAGGGCAAACCCATCCTCTTAGGGATCGTAGTGGCCTGGATGAATCTGCTGAATATTCCCTATTACTTCACTTTCAGTACTTTCTTTGAAGCGAAGGGATGGATTATCTTGGACGACCCCATTAAGTATACCTACCTGTCAGGAATTGCGGTTGGTGCGATATTGTTGCTTATGCTTTACGGTCGCTTTGCCCAATTCATCACCGTCAGCGGTCCACATCTCGCACGCAACCTCAATTACTTCCTTAGCGGGCTTTTCTTTGTCATGGCGATCGTCCAGGCTGTTCAATTATATGGCCAAACCTAGCCCATTTATTTATCCAAATCCATCTTGATTTGAGTCTTGTATATCTTGTAAGTAGAGTAGCGCTTATTTAACATCCACATGACCTGGCTGGCGCTTTCCTCTCCTCCCCCTCGGATAGCAAACGGGCGGACATTATCCTTTTTGGACTTGGTGGTAATCGCTGTTTCTATCCAGGTTTTCCCACCATCCTTCGTTTCCCCTCGGAATATTTCAAAAATATCCCCAACTGGCTTAGAATAATACACGACCTGCGTCTGTTCGTGGTCCAAATAAACGCCGCCTGAGTAATGCGGCTCCGGCTCTCTCATACTTTTATCCTTCTTGTATCTGGGAAACCATGAACCCGCATCTGATATCTTGTGATTTTGCCATTTTTGCCCATCCCAGCTGGCATACCAATACTCGTGTTCCGACTCCGCAGGCAAGCGCGCGTACACAATCGTTGGCGTCCCTTTGTCGGAAACCGCTACATCCCAAATCCAGGCCCGAACGCCATTGGCATTTTCTTTAAAGAAGGTAGGTGCATCATACACCAAATCACAATCTTCATGCTCCAAAGGTAAGTTGTCCATAGCCCCTAACTGGCGCCCATCTGCGCTGTAAAACTTCCCCGCCCGATACTTTACGTAGTAGATGCTATTTAGGGGTTCATTTCTCGGATGGCCATCCGTAAAGGCAAAATGGATCTCATCTTTGCCGTTGCTTGCGATCTTCATGTAGGGTCTCTTGTGGGTAAACTGAGAGGATTTGATCAAAGTGAAAACTTTGGACCAGGTCTTACCACGATCATCGGTATAGCAAAAGGTTGGTTTCCAATCTCCCCCTCTCCAAAAAATGTAGATTCGGTTATTTTCCTCCGAAAGTAGTATGGGATTATTGTAGCAAAATGCTCGGGGTCCTTCGGCATTTTGCGTAATCCGCTGTAAGTCTTCCCAGGCCGTGATGTCCTCTGGATTTTTCGTAATGGCATAGGAAATGGCAGCTTCCTTTTCCCCTCGTCCGCGAGTGGAATGGGCGGAGAAGAAGACCATTAGCCGGCGATCCGGCAAGACAATGAGGGCGGGATTAGCATGATCGTCTTGATTGAATTGTGGATATAAATTGACCTCCGCTGAAGCACCAGTTTTTTCGTCGTAACTGCCTACCATGATGCTTCCATCTGCGGTGACCCAGCCCGCATAGACCTTTTGATTCAGGGAAACGGCTCTCGGATCTGAGAACCAGCACCAGGCACCATCTTTACTGATGCTTCGATAATTCTGGGATGGTTTTGCTCCCTGCGAATGCCCCGCTAGGGAAGTAGCCAAAATCAGGCTTAGAACTACTCCTAATTTCTTCATAATAAATAATGCTTGTTTGTGTTGGTTAAAGTAGTATCTCACTACTTACATCGTTTTTCGTGACTAGTCTTGCCTTCCTGCTAAGTTCAATACCGCAGCAAATTTCCTATTTTCATTTTGAAATCCCCGGCACTTCTCTAAATTTGAATATCAAAACAAATCGAATACCATGCAATTAGGTTTTGTCTCTGCTATACTACCCGATCTAGGGTTGGAACAAGTATTATCCGAAGCGGCTCAAATTGGCTATGATTGTGTTGAAGTTATGTGTTGGCCGAAGGGAAAGGCCGAAAGGCGATATGCTGGAGTTACCCATATCGATGTAGTCGATTTCACTGAGGCTGATGCTACTACAGTGCACGCCCTCACGGAGCAGTACAAGGTGAAAATTAGTGCTCTCGGCTACTATCCCAATCCTCTCGATCCGGATGAGCAAGCCTCCCAAGTTTACATCAACCACATCAAGAAAGTCATAGATGCAGCACAAACTCTGGGTTTGAGTACGGTAAATACCTTTGTGGGCCGAGATTTTCGTTTATCAGTTGATGATAACTGGCCTCGGTTTCTGAAAGTCTGGACTGACATTATTGCCTACGCTGAGTCCAAGGGCATAAGAGTGGGGATCGAAAATTGTCCCATGCTTTTCACTTACGATGAATGGCCTGGCGGTAAGAACCTGGCCACTACCCCTCAGATCTGGAGACGGATGTTCAACGAAATAGATAGTGATAGCTTTGGCTTGAATTATGACCCTTCGCACATGATCTGGCAACATATGGATTACCTAGCCCCGATCCGCGAATTTGCCGATAAATTCTTCCATGTGCACGCCAAAGATGTGAGAGTAGATCGCCATCTTTTAAATGAAGTGGGTATCATGGCGCCTCCCAATGAGTGGCATTCGCCGAAACTACCGGGGCTGGGAGAGGTTGATTGGGGTAAGTTCTTTTCCACTCTTACCAGTGCTGGCTATGATGGCCCTGTTTGTGTGGAAGTGGAGGATCGTGCCTACGAAGGGAGTGAAGAAAAAAGAAAGGCTTCGCTGGTGCAAAGCCATTCTTATTTGAGGCAATTTGTGCCAAGTCTGTAAGGGGTAAAACTGATTTGCACTTCATCATGTACGTTTTTCAGGGTCTAGTGCTTATTTGAAAGTAGATATTGCCACTTTTTGGAGCGGGTTGCCGGCAAAAAATTATTTGACAGAGGAGTTTTTTTGCCATCCCGAAAGCTTTCGGAATGCTTCCTTTTTTTCAACTGAAAAAGGAAGTCGCCGAAGGTAAACACAGCTTCTTCAAACTCATTTTCAATAACTTACAAACCAAATCACGGAACTCTCGACATGGCTTTCGTTCATTTTTGACAATCGCCTCAAAAACGAACCAAAAAACGCTTGTCCCGTAAACTCGCTCCGCTCAAACAATACGGGACGGCCACCCGCTCTTTATTTTGGCTACTGCCATTTTAATATTGAATATCAGGATTTAAATTGTTTCCTCGATACGAAAAATCTATTTCGCTGGCTGGGTTTAAAGCCCTGCTAGATAGCAGAAATGTATTCCTGAAGGATAAGACAGAAACAGCTATAGAAGGTAGGCTTCTCTATGAATAGGCTTGCAAGTCTCTTGAGAACCTAAGGTGAAATCTAGAGATAAAGCTCACTATACTCCTCCAATTTCTCTGTCCAGACCCCAGAAAATTGCTCACTCACTTCTTTGCGGTTGAAGCCTTCTTCTAATTGATTCATGCCGAAGGTATCATATAAAGCCAAACCACCGTTTACCACGTGGTTAAGCATCACTTTGTCCCCTGTTTTCTCGTTGAGCACTCTGGTGATCTCAAAGGCCAAAGTAATATAGTAGTAGCTGGTCTCAAGGTCTTTTTCAAGCTCCAAATCAATAGCTTGCTTGCCTTGCTGCAGGGCTTGGCTGCCGTGAAAATTGATTCGAGCTAACTTAACCATCGCAATGGGATTTAAGTAATCATCCGCCGCAACTTTCAGTAGGTCATATCCCTGCTTTATTTTCCCTTCCTGAATGTGCCGCATAGCCCAGAAGTACAAGGCGAAAGAGATCTCGTGCAGGCTTAAATCGGTGCTGTCCATAGCAGCCTGAATTTGCGGCTTGTCCATTTTGGTGTAGAAATTAAATAAGCTAACAGCTTGGGAAATACTGCCTTTGTGATAGCCTCTCTTATTGTTGGGATTATCGACATAATCTTCGATAGTACCGGCTTTTTTCGGTTCACCGAATACCAAGCCAATGAGGACAAAAAAAGTGAAGATACCTAGTAAGGAAAGACCTATAATTTTTAGGGTGGCCATGATATTTTGTTTTTTGGGGTATTTAAAAACATAGTAGAACGGCTTTGCCATTCCACTATGTTGGTTTTATTTAGTTACTCCTTATTGTATGATCTCGCCAGGATTACTCGCACCGTATTTGCCTTCGTACTGATGCGTACCGATCTGCAAAGCATCTTCGATGCTCATGCGGTGTAACCAGATTTCAGCATCCAAACTCACACTGTTAGCACGAAGGTTTAAACCCAACATGCTGCGTAGTGCATTGGCGTCATTGTTATGCGCCTTGGCTTGGGCATCTACCTGAGCCCTACTGATTTCCTTACGAGAAGCGTAGACCTTTGCCCATTCACTACTTACTGGGACTTGTATCGCCTTGGTAATGTTACCTGTACTTTCGTAGCTCATGAAATCTGACTCGTCTTCTATCTCTTCGATGGTCATCTTAGTATTGAATTCACGGTAGTCAAATTTCTTGCTGGCTGTAATCAAATTGTCCTTAAGGGTGATCGTCTGGCATTTCTTAATGTTGTCTACCCCTCCTCTATCGCTAAATCCAAAGGTGTTACCCTCTGCTACTAGCTCAATGGAAGTATCCATAGATAGCGCATTTCCACTGTTTGAGGCGATTGCATCTGGCTTCCAGGTAAAGAGTACCGTATTGTTGATCACGCGGAAGCTGGGTAAACCATTACCCGGCCGAGCATGCCAGGCAGATAGACACTGAATTCCGTTGCCGGTATTGTTCACCACAATGTTGTTCTCAATGAGGATCTTGCTGTTCTGGTTGCCCTGTACCGACAAAGCACCTTCCATAGGAGCCGTATTCATCACGATGCAATTGCGAACCGTCACATTGGTTTCTTTACCTACCAAGACTTTGATACCTGCCGAACCAGGAGAAGCGTTTACCTCCTTAGCGGGATTGGCTTTACGCAAGATGCAGAGCTCTTTTTCATCTTTGTAGCGGTTTCGAGGGCCGTTATCCACAATCACACCGTCGATCACAATGTCACCGACCCAAGTACGATGCTTGAGGTGGGTTTTGATGTAGATGCGTGGAGTGGTTAGACCATCGATATGATTCGTACCCGTCAATACTGTCCTGTGCGCCCCCCAAGGATCCCTTTTGGTGAAATCAGCGTTGTATCCACCAATAATAGACACAGGAACATTGATTTCATCGGCTCCCTGATCGCCGCGGCTCGTATAAACGCCTTCCGCGAGGTGGATAACATCTCCAGGTTGTAGTTTGGCAATGATATTCCCTAGATCTTTGGCGGGTTGCTCTTTGGAAGCAATTCGGCCACGGCCGGTATTGCGGCTAACGTAATAGTGGTTACCATTAGCCTTTACAGGTTCTACAATGGTGGTTAAGGTGTTGGTTTGTGACATGTTTTTTGGGTTTTGTTGTTCTACTTGGGTGGTGGTGGATGGGTTGCCATCGTGATTGGACGCTGTAACAGTGAACACACTGGCTACCATCATCATTCCGGCCATTAGACATTTCAAGGTTTTCATTCTTTGGTTTTTGTGGTTGTAAGAAATGGGGCGGTTAAGGAGTCCGATAAAAGGTTTCTTTTGAATCTTTATCCTTTCCGGCTAACGATTACAAAGGTGCTCCTAGTCGCTGGAAAATGCGATTAAGATGTAGTGAAATGGGTAAATTACAGCTGCCAAGTAGAGGATTACCGTAGCAATTTCTCAGGTAGAGGGTTCCCGTAAATTGCACTGCATGTCTCCACCCACAAATCGGAAATGGGAAGTTGGAAATGGGAAATGAGAAATGAGAAATCCGTGTCTCTGGATTCCGCCTTCTGCCTTCGCCCCTCCGCCTTTTGTGGGCGCCTAGTATATGTTGACACGATATGAGTTTCATTTCAACTCCAAGGCTTTGCAAAAAACTAAGTTACTTTTTTAAATAACACCGTAGGTCTTTGGTCTAGTGGAATTTGTTGGATCCAGGCTTCAAAAACCATTGGGGTTTTATATTTCAAGCTTTCGTGTGGTCGTACCTCATTGTAGGTTTTGACAAACCTGGGCAGTGCTTTTCGGAGTTTCGCCACCGAGTTTACCTGCCAGGGGATGAGGTAATCATTTTTTGCGGTACCGTGAAATCGTTCCATGTGTGGGTTTTCAAAAACTATCTCTGCCATCGAAGAGCGAATCTGATACTGATCAAGGTGACTTACAAATGCTTTATCATAGTATTGGCCTCCACCATCGGAATGGAACATCAGTTGCTGCTCATAATTTGCTATCCCACGACTTTGTAAGGCCATTTGTAAAGCTGGGATTGTGGTTTGTTCGGTTTGCATTGTCTCAGATAAGGCATAGCCAATACATCTACGCGAATACAGATCTAAGATGAAAGTTAAATAAGCCCAACCATCCACGAGCCGATAGTAAGTCATATCACTCAACCAGACTTGATTAAGGCGCTGGATTTGCAATCCCTCTACCAAATTGGGGAACCGATAGGCTCCAGCATAAGTCGTACGATGAAAAATTCGAATAGGATTAACCCTAAAGCCTTGACTCAGTAGGATTTGTTCAAACTTGTCTCTCCCTATTCCGTATAGTAATTCCTTGGGTTCTACCGTATTCATTAGTACGTGTAAAGGCCTAGCTCCCATTCGGCAATGGGTCTGGCGATGGTACTGAACCCGTTCTAGTATCTGTGCTGTTCGTTCGGTCAAACTAGCTTGTCTTTTACGGTATTGGTGGAAGCCTTGACGACTAATCCCCGTGATCTGATATAGAGACTCCATCGCTAAATGGTGTTCGGATCGGTGGGTGAAGAACCAGTTAAGAACTTCCCATCGGAGTTTTTTTCAAAATCCACGTTGTAACGCTCTTGCGCTAGCTTTAATAGTTGCTCATAATACTTAATTTGAACCTATTGCTGGCCAATCAAGCGCTCTAAGTCCTCGACTTTCTTGGCTAAGGCCAGGCGTTTTTGAGTCTCACTTTTTTCTTCTACTACCTTGACGATACTCTTTTGGTAATGAGCTGAGTACTTTCGTATCCATTGATATACCGATGTGTGACTAACCTTATAGGCCCGACAAATCTCACGAACTGTCGTTTGTCCTTCTTCGTATTCTTTGACCCGAGCACGACGGAAATCTTCACTGAAATACCGTTGCTCTCTTTTGTAAGTACGACGAGTTTTGGACTTCTTCATATCCCTCAATTTAAGGCCCCGGAGTTTAATTCTCAACTCCTTTTTTGTCAACCTATTTCAGGCGCCCACAAGGTAAAAGGCGGAAAG
>JABSSL010000117.1 GCA_013214355.1 Saprospiraceae bacterium
GCCCAACTGGTATGATGATAACCTGAAATCAGCGCCGACTTTTTGAGGACGCCCTAGGTATTGTTGCATTCTTGGAAATCGATTGCATTAATCGAAAATTCCATTCTGATATCTCCATAAAATCGGACGTTGTTAGCCTACTTCCTGACCCTATTTTTCTCCCGCTCTCTACTAGCTTCCTTAAATTCCTTATTTTGGTGGCAAACAGATATAGACATGAAAGCCATATTAATTCCTGAATTTGGTGGCCCAGAAGTTATGCAATTGGGAGAATGGGAAACGCCAGCTCCCGGTCCTAAGGAAATAAGCGTTAAGATCAAGGCCACAGCCCTGAATCGAGCAGATACGATGCAGCGTCGAGGGGTGTATCCGCCACCTCCCGGTGAGAGCCCCATTCTAGGACTAGAAATGGCTGGCGTAGTGGAGGAGGTTGGTGCGGAAGTAACAAAGTGGAAGGCAGGAGATCGAGTTTGCGGCTTGTTAGGTGGCGGCGGGTATGCGGAATACTGTGTAACGCATGAAGATATGGCCATTCGTTTACCAGATAATCTTTCTTTTGTGGAGGGGGCAGCCATTCCGGAAGTCTTCTTGACCGCCTATCAGGCGCTCCATTGGCTGGCGAAGATACAGGCGGGAGAGAAAATCCTAGTACATGCCGGAGCCAGTGGCGTAGGGACGGCGGCCATTCAATTGATCAAGCTAGCGGGGGCTGATTCTATCGTCACTGCCTCAGCAGGCAAACACGAGACTTGTCTGGACCTAGGGGCCAGCCATGCCATTGATTACAAGAAGGAGAATTTTGCAGAAGTGATAAAAGAATTAACGAAGGGCGCGGGGGTGCAAGTAATTATTGATTTTATTGCGGCTCCTTATTTCCAAATGAACCTCGATAGCTTGGCCTTGGAAGGTCGCCTAGTCATGCTTTCTTTGATCGGAGGAGTGAAGCCAGAAGGGGTAAATCTAGCGCCGATACTGCGCAAGCGATTGCAGATCATTGGCACCACCTTACGGGCACGTAGCCTAGATTATAAAATTGCTTTGACCAAAGATCTACAGACGCACTGCATCCCGCACTTTGCAAGTGGAAAACTGAAACCCATCATAGACTCCGTGATTCCTTGGACAGCAGTGGTACAGGGGCATCAAAGAATGGAAAGTAATCTAAATACGGGGAAGATTGTGATGGAGATTACTCGGTAAGGGCATCTAAGAAAAGTAAGTCGGCCAGCATATAGCGTGCATCTTCACTGCTTTGCCAAAACTAAGGATTAGGCCACTGGATCCTCTGACCATTGATGCTGAGGGACCAGCTGAAATAACTCCTCTATCCGCCGGAATAACCACTTAAAGATGGTGATGCCTAGCCACACCCAGCCGCCTGGCTGAGTCAACCTACCAATCATTTTGATGACAAAAAGCACTACGTCGATAAAGTAGATCATGCTTTTGCGCATCATATCTAAAGTCTTACCATGTGCCTTGAGTTCTCTTTCAGTGGCATCTTCTGGTATATAATTGATGGCGTCAAAATCTAGTTGAAATCGAGTAAACATCGGTAGGGAACTCCCGTTCGGATTGATTCTAGGTGTCACAATTGGACGGCCCAGCAGGAGGTGAGAGAGATAGCGAAAACCTTTGGCAAATAGTTGAAATCCTTTGCGAATTCGATCGATGATAGCTTTAGCAAAGGAAAAGATGAGTCCTAACACTTTTTTGAAAGCACCGATAATCCAACTGACAAGTTTTCCAATGCCTCTTACTAATCCTCTAAAAAAGGATTTGTTTTTCATGCTCACGTAGGATACCCTACGTTTAGGAGACTCACTTGCTGCGTCATAACACTTATCTAAGCTTTTCTCTGTTAGAATCGCCTTATCTAGCCTTTCCTCACTTACTTCGGCTTCACTTCGTAGTTTGTCAATAATTTTTGCCTCATTTTCCCCTGCTTCACCGTTTTCTTCAACGGTACTCACATAGTTTTGCAGGATCTGATGCATATCTTCTAGATCGATAGCAATGATGCCTTTCTTATCCTTATGGAATACGGATCGTTTAACGGTTCTTTTGGAATATTGCTGGAACTTCTCTTTCCGCACATGTTCTTTATTACCTTTCTCCCAGAGGCTTAACTCTAATCTGTGAGCATCCAGTACAGCCTCATGCGACATCTTTCCCCAATCTCCATCAATGGCCCCTAGATAGAAGCTGGTTTGCCATAGTTTCAGTTGCAATAAACGGCAGGCAATATTAGCGTAAATCCCCGCCTTTAGCCTTTCAGCCCGATTTATTCGTCCGACCGTCCATTTTGGGCTATTCCCACTGTTGTTGATTGCTGGACGATCCAGATAAATCAATTCATAATCCGAAGCTTGAAACTGATCCCCTTGCTTTTGAAACTTGTAGGTGATAGCATAGGCTTTATCCTGAATCTTTTCTGGCACAGCTGCAAAGAACGCCTCAAATAGCTCATCTAAGTCGCAGATCTGTGCCCAGAATTCGGCGGAGATGGTGGCATCCTCTATTTCCTCCTCTCTTAGGTTAGGAGCGGGATTGCTCCCGAGCTTAAGAATGTTATCTAAACTGATCGTGTATTTGATCATGGATCGATCAAAGATATCCGCATCATCTAGGGCCTCATCCATAGCGAAGATCACTCGCATTCGAAAGGCCAAAGAGCGACCATAACAAGAATCTTCTCCTATTTCATAATCATCAGGAGGGGCTAGAGAACCATCGAAAGAAGTATACTTGGAAATGGCTTCCGCAATGGATGCCAGGTGCTGCTCTACCCAAAATTGAGTTAAATAAGGACCGGGATCGTAAGTATTAAGCAACTCACGAATATCAGGAGCAGTTTCTTGCCACAGATATTTGTTTACTCCTTTAATGATGGGTATCAAGAATTCCCGTTGCTCTAGGATCTGCTTTTTACGACCTTGATACTCTAGAAACTCTTGTTCAGAAATATACCGTAGATCAACCAAATGCTGGGTGAGTTGATGCCACAACCCACGTAGCTGGCTTTGTTTGTCTTTAGAGGTGGAGCTGTTTCCTGGCAAGATGGGGCTTACCGGAATCTTATAGGTATTAGCCATGTCCTGTTCCACCAACCTCTCCAGTGCTACCAATGAGGATTTGCCACCAGCGTCGTCCTGGAAGATCTGATTGCAATGCTGCTTGAATTTGGAGACTTTTGAGGAATCTGCGGACATGGCTTATTTCTTCTTTCTTCCCCAATTAGGCATCAAACGAGCAACAATCTCAGCACGAGACTTTGAGGCCATATCTACTGATTTAAAATGCAGCTCCACTAAGCCTTTTCCAACATCTCCTAGGTCATTAGCAACAAAGTTGTAAGTATCTTTATCTAGATTGATTCGAGTGGCTGCCACAATGGATAGGTCTCCCCTTGTCGTAGCTGTACCGTTGATCTTAGTAAAGAGTTCCTCAAAATCGATAATACTATCAGGCATATTTTCCTGATCTCCATCTGTGCGCTTATCCTTATCCTTTACCGTAATTTTCATGCTACCGGTTACAGTAACAACATCTAGGGTGACTAAATCTTTAACGAAACTCATATGGTTGTTTTTAGGTAAATAATCAAGATTTTATAGAGAAACTAAAGGCTACAAAACACACAGCTCACATTCTTAGTAGCTCACGACCAGTGAGTACCTTCAACTAATATTAACAATTGCAATAAATATAGAAATTTAACCTAAATGGTCTAGGAGACGATTGAAACAGGGCAGAAACCCCTTTATGACCGACTAAAAGTAATAAAACTGAATCAATATACAACAGGAGTGCCAATGAAAATTATAAATACAATTAGTCTAGTTTGATCAATGGTTCATAAAACGAGTATCGCTCGTTCCAGATGTGGATCGTATAGAATCCTGCCGGGATAAATTGTAATTGAAAACTATCCTCATCTACTTTGGTTTGATGAATCTTCTTTCCGGAAGCATCGATCACCACTACCCTAGCCCCATTCATGGCTCGCCCTTTGATTTTTACTAGACCCGCGGTAGGATTGGGAAATAACAGAATGCCATTGGTCTGACCAGGTCGACTGCTCAGCCCATTTCCATCACAAGAGGCCAGGATTTGTGCGCGGGTAGAGCAACCGGGTAGATTCTCTGAAATAGCATAAGAGGCAGAAGGGATGACTAGATATTGGCAGATACTTTTAACGTCACAAATGGACAAGGCGGAATTGGATAGTAGAGCTAAGTCTTGAATGCTTTGCCATTGGATACTATCGATACCTTGTAGGTTAGATAGTACGGGATTATTATAAACTTGTAAAAGGCCATTGATTTCCCGAAGATTGCTTAGAGATGTGATATTCGTCAGCTGGTGGTTATTTACGATTTGCAAAAAACCACCTACAGATCTTAAGTTAGATAGGCCATTTAGTCCGCTGAGACGGATATTTTGATCGATAATTAGGTCGGAGCCAACAGTTTGTAAGGCCTCCAGGGCATGCAAACTCTGCAGCAAAGGGTTATCATAAATCTGCAAAACCTCCCCGACTGCTCGCAGCTGATCCAATCCGTTCAAACTTGTCAAGGCTGGATTTGATAGGATACTGAACTGACCACCAATCCAAGACAGACTATCTAGGCCCGATAAATTCACCAAAGCACTATTTGACACCAGCGAAAAATCCTGTCCAATGGTATCCAGTTGTTGCAAGCCGTTAAGTTCTCGCAATTCTGCATCATTGGCAATCCGAAAACTCCCATTGATCCGCTCCAAAGCAGCAAGCCCTTCTACGGATTGCAGAGCGTCATTATTGAGTAGGAGTAGGTTTCCTCCGATACTGGATAGTTGTTCCAAGCCGGAAAGCTGCATCAAAGCGCGATTGTTACGAATCTCTAAGGATTGTTTTATAGCCGTGATTTGTGCTAAGCCTGCTAGAGATATGATATTACCAGGTACATCTTCCTCAATAATGAGATTACCTAGCCCCATAGTACAGTTGGGGTAAGTAGCAGCAAATTCATCAATTTCTGCCTGGGAACGGAGTTGAATGTCGTGGTTGGGGCAAGCTTGGGCCAACAAACCGACACTGCCCAATAAAGGAAGGCAGAAGAGCGCATTTTTAAGTAGTCGCCAGCTCAGCAGTAGGGGTAATATGATGATTAGGCCCCTGATAAGCGTACCTTAATTTGTCCTTTTCCATCGGCGAATAGATAAGCGGGATACCGTATCTCAATTCGCTTCAAGCCCTCAATTCGCCGATCCAAAGCAAATGGCGGGGGATCAAGCGAAATGACAGAGATGGTCATTTCAGGATGAGAAAGGATATCCATTTTCAATACTTTGCCATCTTTCCTTAGTAGGGCGCCGCCTTTGACCATCTCGACCTCAGCCGTTGTCATCAATTGCCAGGTGATTTCTTGGGTAGAAGTAGTAACTTCCAGTTCATCTTCGATCAAAAGTGAGGTGGGACTGTCTTTGGTAAACTTCCGCTGTACCCCTTTCAATTGGCCAGCAAATGTGGGCGACATGTCAAGCCGAACTGTCGGTTTTTCGTTTTGCTTAAATTCGGTGATGGTAGTCAGGCCATCTACAACATGCAGCGCATTATTTACCGTTAAGGTACTATGCCCGTAGTTGTTCTTGTTTAATAATTTCCAACGCTCGCAATCTTGACAGCGCCCCCACAAATTAAAGCCGGTTTTTTCTAGTTGATGATAATTTTGGTTGCCTGGATCTACTACCCAACGGACTCCATTCAGTTCAAAAATGAAAGATCCGGCGTCCATATTTCCATGATTTACCGTACCTCGTCCTCCTTTTCCTCCAAAGTAATACTGATGCTTATCCCCTACCCCACCGGTAAAGAAGACTACGGGATTAGCACCTTCTCCTTTCCAGGCAGTCGGAATCTTGGTAGCTTGAGTCGGCTCAAATTGAGAAAGCCAAACTAATCCTGCACCTGCATGTCGAGCTAGCTTCCCCATCTTCTTGGGATTACGAAGGAATCTTTCCTTTTCAAAATATATCGGATTACCCGTTCGAGCTGCAAACCAAGCCAATGTCAGATCCCCGTTTTCCCGCCGCCGATCTCCACAATCTGCAAAGTTGTAATACCCGCCCGAAGGGGCAGTGGCTAATACCCGAAACATGGCGCTCTCCTGGAAAGCAGGGTAATCTCCAAGGCCAAAGTCTGTTCCGAAAGCACTTTCAAACATGGACGCGGTTAAGACCGAAAAGCTGGTCCCGTAGCCCCAGTAGGTAGATCCTTCTGGATAGACACCGTCTGGTCCGTATTCTATTAATGCGTGTGGCATGCCTTCCAGCGCTCTGCTGATGGTCCTAGCTGCCAATTCTGGCTCATCTTCCGCCACAACGATGGCTGCCGCTATCATCCCTCCATGACAAACCTGGTTCCAGTTGTTAGTCCCGTTCACCCAGCCCGTATTCCCCTTCTTATTGTAGCTAGGCTTGATCCCCTTTTCCACCAAGCTTCGCTTCGCTATCTCCACCGTCGATTTAGGCAGATCTTTCCCCGCCCAATCGATAGCAATCGCAATGGCCATCGCCATTTCAGCTACATCCAAGTAATGAGAGGGATTCCAATCGCTAAAAGCACACACGGCGAGTACTTCCTGGTTGATTCGATCTAGATGAGCCTGTTTCTTATCAATTCGGTAAACCATCCCCAGTACATTCATCCGGTACAACACCTCTCGGGAAACCGAAAGTAACCTACGACCGATCTGAATCCGTTCAGCCACCGGTTGCTTCATAATCTCTTCCGCGTTCAAGCGTAAGGCTTGGTACATATTTTGAACGACCTTATCGCTCTTCAATTTTTTCCGGACTTGCTTCTCGATGCTAGCGTTTAGGATCAGTCTTGGCGTTCGCTTTGAGAGGTTTTCCTTCAGGTAAGACACAGACATTGGGTTTTCCAGTTGAGGAATGTCTGGATCGACGCCGGTAGCGTTGAAAAAGCCCGCTGCATTTGCAGAGCTTACCATTAGGACCAGTAAACCCAAAAATAGGAAGGAAAACAATCGGTTCATAGGTTTGATTTTAACTTGATTACCAGGGCGAAGGCTTGCTTATTGCCTCTAGAGGCCATTAAAATAGCAGATCTTACATACGGTGAAACATAAATAAGTCAAAAAGCAGCGCGGCAAATACCCGAAATTTCACCTTGTCATGTCTTAGAGAAACTTCGGATATCTCGCCTGGGTTTCCTCCAATAAACTTTTGTTCTATAGGATGAAATCCTGATTGATAAAGGCACTGGAAACCAACGGAGTTTCCAGCACCTTTTTGCTCACTTTTACCAACCAGGATTCTGTTTTAAGTTTGGATTCTGTGACAATGCACTAATTGGCAATGGCCACAGGTAATGCTTACTTTCGTCAAAAACAGGATTTTCGTAGTCGGTACCTTTATAGATTTCTAGATACTCAACACCATCCACCATTCCAGATTGAACCGTTACGTTACCGTCAGGATCCACAGCAGTTCTATTGGCTTCATCCCAACGCATACCATAATCTTTCTGCTCTAGCTTCTTACCTTGCTTCCAGCGTCGAAGATCATCATAGCGGAAGCCTTCCATGAACAGTTCAATTCTTCTTTCCCGACGGATCTCCGCTAACACAGCAGAAATTCCATCATCGGCATAGCGAGGATCCATTTCTGGATTGGCCTCCAAATGTACCATACCAACCCGATCACGTAGTAAATTGATACTCATATCAAGATCCTCCTGAGAGATCGTTCCACCACCCAATTCACACTTTGCTTCGGCATAATTCAATAGGGCTTCGCCAAATCTTAAGGTGATCGCTGGTGTTTCGGAAGAATTGTAAGAAGCATGTGCTGCCCCCACTTCGTAAACTTTAATAATGTGGTATCCCGTGTAGACTCTCAAGCCACCTGCCATACCTTGTACACGAGGATAGGTGTAGCGGTCAAAATCATGATTCCCATAGCGATAAATGGCTTGATCATCAGGATGGAGAACCGTTTGACGTAGGCGTGGGTCACGGTTTTCGAAAATATCCTTATACACTGCATCACCCTTATAAAGGGGAGATAGCGAAATGGGCTTTCCATCTGTGCACAAGTAGTCTTCCACCATGCTCTTGGTAGCACCACCATTATAGCTTCGATGATAACTTTGCACGTGATTCGTAAAGATACCTCGCTCATATCTTCTCCAATAGAGCACCTCCGGATTACCAGTAAGATCCGTCATGCGATGACTAGCATTGTAATCACTGGTAGGATCACCGGTTTGGTAGAGGGAGTAAGGGCCGTCCTGCATCAATTCTAGGGCAGCATTGGCCGCCTCCGTGAGCCACTGATCAGCACCCGACAATCCATGGTACTTACGCCAAGTTCCTTCAAACAAGGCAACTCTTGACTTGATTAGTAAAGCCCCCCAACGATTAATTCTACCAGGAGCATTACCATCTCCCCAATCATTGGGTAGACTCTGAGTAGCAAAATTCAAATCCTCCAATACCTTGCTCATAACGAAGTCCCGATCATCACGCTCCCCATTCAGAATTTCTTCATCATCGGTGCTCAATTCTCTATCTACCCACTGCGCACTACCGAATTTAGAAATCTTATCGGCATAGAACCAGCCGCGCATCAGACGTGCTTCGCCAACGTACTTATTGCGAACCTCATCGGGAATCTGAGCCTTGCCATAATTATCCATCCCCACATTGATAGCTCTCAGAAAATTAAACCCACGGTAGCCATATGGAAATGGTCCATTGGGTGGAAAATGCTTACCCGCTCTTACTCTTTGATACAGATCGTGTCTGGGGTGGCGAGGAGCAGTGTTGTCAGAAAAACCACTGATATGCCAGATGCCATATCTATGGCTATTAAAGGCATCTCGATGTCCCATAAAGATAGGGACGTTCTCATCGAGACGAGCTAAGTGATACAAACTGTTGTTGTATACTCTTAGGTCATTTTCTGTGTTCCAGAAAGATGAATTACTGATTTCATCCAAAGGAACTTTATCCAAAAATTCATCATTGCAACTGAAGGACAATAGTCCTAGAAAAGCGACTAGAATTGTTCTTATTAGATAATTTTTCATTGTCTTTACTTTTTTAGCCTTCTCTGACAATTTTTGCGGCCCCTGCTAGGGCCACAAAAATCGTCGGATAACCAATATTAGATGGATACTCTTAAACCAAAAGCAAAACTGCGCTGCTTGTAATACTCCTGTGTCAAGGTAGGTCTTACCTCAGGATCAAGTGGTCTACGCATATTGGTGAATTCCCAAATATTCGCTCCGGTCAAATAAAGCTGCACATCGGAGATTCCAATTTTTCCTAGTTTATCCATTGGTAAGAAATAAGAAAGTGTTACGTTCTTCAATCTTACGAAGGCAGCATTCTGTACGTAGCGGCTTTGTGGCTGTACATTTTGCTTGGTATTGGTAGAAATATGAGGCGCTGGGAAGTAAGCATCTCGGTTGTCTTCACTCCAAGTATCTGTGATATAATAGTTCTCCACGTGACCAGCATTAAATGGATAGAAAGCTACCCAGTTGCCATTTGGTGGCCAGTATTGCTGCTTCAAGACGCCTTGGAAGAAGACATTCAATGAAATATTCTTGTACCGTAGGTCGGTATTAATACCAAAGTTATATCTAGGCGCTTCGTTTGCGATGATGGCCAAGTCTCCATGGTTCTCAAGCGTATTATCACCCACGGTGATCTTACCATCACCATCTAAATCTTGATATCTAATATCGCCCGGTCTCCAATTGGCTCCAATGTTGGACTGATCAGCAGAAGTACTTACCTCTTCTTCTGTTTGGAAGATACCTTGTGTAATGTATCCCCAACGGTCACCGATTTGATATCCTTCGTAGTACTCGTCAAGCGAACCTGTTGGGTTATCATATTTGGTAATTTCTGCTCTGGAATCAGATAGAGCCAAAGTGATACCGTAGTCCCAATCTTTATTGATTCTTTCTCTCCAAGTAGCTGCTAATTCCCAACCTGTAGTTTTCAAGTCAGCGGCATTGGCATCAGGACCAGGAGTACCGAGAATGGAAGGATAGGAAACACCGGTCAACATGTCTTTGGTCTCTCTGGAGAAGATATCAAAAGCGATGTCCAATTTATTATTAAGCACAGAGATATCTATACCTAAGTTTTGGGAAGTTACTGATTCCCAAGTCAGCGTAGGACTCACTAGACCTGCTGCGGAAACGAATGGTGCACGTGCGCCTGCCGAGAACATGTAAGGCGAGGTAGCAGAACCCAAAGTAGGAATCGCAGGATAGAAGTTATTTCCTAACAATTGGTTACCCAAGGTACCATAAGAAGCACGTAGTTTCAAGTTATCCAACCAGCCCGAAGTACCTTCCATGAAGCCTTCCTGAGAGATTCTCCAACCTGCAGAGAAAGATGGGAAGAATCCAAAGCGGTCATCCTTTGGGAATCTGGATGTACCATCGTATCGTCCATTAGCTTCGAACAAATAGCGCTCCTTGAAGATATAGTTAACCCGGTAGAAAGCACCACGCAAGGAAACGTCAGATTTACCACCATAAGTTTCCTGGCTTCCAGTCGTTGCATTCAAATCTGCTACATTTGGCGTAATTAAGCCAAAGGCTCTGGATCTGATGAATTGGTTTTTACCCCATTCTTGATTAAAGCCAACCATTACCTTGAAATAGTGGGTATTGTCTCTATCAATGGTGTAATCAGCAAAGGTATTCAGCACGTAGTATTGATTGTTATTAGCTTGATTATTGATAAAGTCCGTGGCACTAAAGCCATTGCCAATAACCAGTGCGTTCAGGTCCTGACTTTCGATCACATCTACCTTACTTCGGACTTGCTGAAGGTCCCGGTAAGTGTAGTTGGCAGAAAATTCTCCTCGAATACTTAATCCTGGGAGAGGATTGAGGGTAGCCCCTTGCGTAAGAATGATGTCATTCCTAGTCCAAGTATCCCGTCCTCCTTGCTCCAGGTAAGGCAAGAAGTTCACACTCTGGAAATGCATGCCGATATACTGTTCGTATTGGTCTCTATCACCTGGTGTTAAATAATAGTCTAAATCGGGGAAGGTGAGTGGATTCAGTGGATTAACGCGGGCAAATGTGTTGATATTAACATCCCAATTGTAGAAGTGAGGCTTGTCACTTTGTTCGGTAGTAACCAATGCTCTGGAATCCAATTTTAACCAATCATTTATTCTTACATCCCCCTTGATCAAAGCATTGTAACGCTTGAAGTTTTCGTTCTTCTCTTTGTTTTTCAAGTATCCATCCTTGTCCAGGACACCAATAGAAACGTAATAAGAGGATCGATCACTCGCTCCGGATATACTTAGATCGTATTTGGATTGTGGCGCCCAGTCCGTAAGGATTTGGTCTTGGTAGTTATTGAAACCATAGAAGCGAAGCGAGCCATTAAACACACCCCAAGCGTTTTCCGGGGTTGGGTTTTCACTATATCTTCGCGTACCTTCAATGTAGTCCTGATCAAACCCGACACCATTGGTACGGTAGGTGGCTAAATCTCTGGCTTTGACATACTCATATGGGTCATTCACTGGATCGATAAACATGATCGGCTTAGAGGCAGCAAGCTCCGTTCCGAAGGTAAGTTTCATTTTCCCTTCACGACCTTTTTTCGTTTCTACTAAGATAACACCGAAGGCCGCACGAGCACCATAAACGGCAGCAGCTGAGGCATCTTTTAGTACACTAATATTAGCAATATCATTAGGATTTAGCTTGTTGAGGTCCATGGGTACACCATCTACCAACACCAAGGGGTTACCGCCATTGATGGACTCAAATCCCCTGATATTAAAATCGATGGGAGCAGCGGGATCCCCATTTCTGATATTCACATTTAAGTTGGCAATCACACCTTGCAAGCCTTCACCTACGTTTGGAATGGGTCTAGATTCGAGCCTTTCTCCATCCATAGCGGCTACCGCACCGGTTAAATTCACCTTCTTTTGCGAACCATAACCAACCACAACCACTTCATCCAAGGCTGTTACGCTGGCATCCAAAGCGATATCAATGACAGTACGGCCTTCCACCGGAACCTCTTTCGGCGCATATCCAGTATAGGAAAAAACGAGTATCGCATTTTCATCTTCTATATCCAGCGTATATTTGCCATCGAGATCCGTGATCGTACCTGTGCCCGTTCCCTTTACCAAGATGGATACACCGATCAAGGGTAGTCCCTCATCAGAGGAGGTCACGGTACCCGTAATTTTGGCCTTATCTTCTAGGTCCACTATCGCCTCGGTGATAGAGCGGAACTGCTGAGCTGGGGCCTTAGATTGTCTTTGCAAACGGATCTCTCCTTTATTTTCCAGCTTCTGAATTTGCTTTATCTTTCTTTCCAGCTTTTTGGCATTCTTAGTGCCTTTCTTATCATTTCTGAAAATCACAAAATATTTCTTGCCGATTGGTTTGTGCTGAAAACCGGTCAGTTTCAGCAATCGACCTAAAGCGGATTCCAATCTTTCTCCTTTGATAAAATTGAAATCTACCTTCACATCACGAAGCAATTTGGTCTCATAGGAGAACACCACTTCATAACGCTCACTCATTTCTTCAAGTACCGATATGAATTGCTTGGGTTGAAATTCCGAAAATTCGGAGGTGGCTAAAAGAGGCTGTAGAATGCCTGGAAGTACGAAAAACAGCATCCACAACAAATTCCTTGGCTTGTAGAATTTGGCAAAATTCATAATCTTAGTGATTTATTAAATTAAGTTATTAGGGAGCTGGAAGACCGATCTATTGTCGTTTTCCAGCCTTTTTCTTTCTAAGGGTGTCTATTCAATCACTAATTGGGTATCTGTTCGCTTCACGGTTAGTCCCGTAATCTCTTGCAAAGCAGAAAGCATGGTGTCGTAATTGTCAATGGGAATAGCTAAAGTAAATTTGCGGGTTAGATGAGCTTGATCAACGACCTTATAAGTGAGTCCATAGATTTCGTTGATTTTTTGTAAAATGTCAGCGAATTCGGCATTTTCAAGAAAAACAAAGCCGTCCCTCCAGGAACTGGGCTCCTCACTTTTTGGGGTTAGTTTTTGTGCCTTTTTGGTTTTCTGAGAATAGGTGACCAGTTCTCCTGGTTCCATTAGCATTTCCTCGCTAAACGTATCGAAGTTGAGTTTGACCTTACCCTCCTCCAGGAAGACCTTTGTTTCTGCATGATGTGTATTGACATTGAAGCTGGTACCTAGAACTTCCACGGTTAAATCATCCGTCAAGACACAAAACTTCTGCCCAGTCTTCTGTTTTTTCGTAACATGAAAGAACGCCTCTCCTGTCAGCCATACGACTCGATGAGCTTTGTTTGTCCAATTATCTCTGTAGGAAATGGAGGAATTTGCATTGAGCTCCACCACAGAACTATCTGGTAAGGTGAGTGTTTGTTGTTCTGCGAATGCAGTTTGGATGGTAATAAGCGGAGCGCGCAGTTCATAAAACAACCATACACCGAGTGTCAGCAGCAAACCCACGCTAGCTGCTACGCCAAGGGCAAGTCGCCATCTTTTCCTTTTCGAAACCACTGCCAAGGGGGAAGGCATTGGCTTTTGATCGGAGCTTTGTTCATAGTTTTTGACTTTCTCTAAAGCGCTTTTATATATCCTTTCAGACTCCTCAGGACTTGGTAAGGACAGATCCTTCATACGCTCCCAAACTAAGGACATTACCTCAGTGTACTCCTCGCTCGGATTAGCCTGAATATGATCAAAAAGAAGTTCCAATTCCTGCCTACTGCAAGTACCTTCGTATAGCTTTTGTATCAGCTTATCGATGTCTGTATTGGACATAGTTCAAGTTGGTGGTTTCAATCATATACCCGAATAAATTATTAGAAAGTATTACTCTGGCGAGATATTTTTGAAAAAAAACCTTTATATTCAATTGAAAATTTCCTGAGAGGGACCAACTATAAACAAGCATGCAAGAAGTCAAAACACATTTGAGGCGCCTGCAACTGGGTGATTCAAAGGGCTTTCGCTGGCTTTTTGAACATTACCACCAAAAGGTCTTTTCTTATGCACTACGGTTTGTTAAAAACCGTCAAGTCGCTGAGGAACTCACTTCCGATGTATTCCTAAAATTATGGGAAAAGCGGAGCCAAATTCAAACTGAGGGTTCGCTGCAACAGCTATTGCTCACCATTACCAGAGGTATGGCTATCGATCATTTGCGCAAGGTGGCTAGAAATAGTAGATCGAGAGAGCTTTATTGGCTAAACTACGAAGTTCATACCCCTGAATCTATAGCGGAAGAAAAATTTGAAGAGGATCTAGCAGCGATCAACGAAGCGATCAAAGGGCTGCCTCCAAAAAGAAGAAAAGTATTCGAACTTAGATATAAGGAAGAATTGTCTTACCAGCAGATTGCTCAGATGTTAGATGTTTCTCCAAATACGGTTAAAGTACATCTCAATAAAGCCACTAAATATCTGAGACAGCAACTTGAAATTCACTATGATTGGGCACTGGTTCTATTCATCATTTCAATCACCTAATCAAATCTCATTATAAATCTCTTAGCAAATGCCCCATTTGTTGCTGCTTCGTCCGCAAGTAATTAATGTTGTCATCATTGGGACGAATCACCAATGGTACCCTTTCCACCAACTCGATCGGTGAATCCTCGAAGATGCCTATCTTATCTGGATTGTTTGTCAAGAGCTTAATACGTTTTACTTCTAAAGCTGTCAACATATCAAGAGCCACTTGGTAGGAACGGCCATCTGTAACGAGCCCCAACTGATGATTGGCTTGAATCGTGTCCATCCCTAGGTCTTGGTAATTATAGGCCTTCAATTTATTGATAATGCCGATTCCCCTTCCCTCTTGCCTTAGATATAGTACGATTCCCCCCTCTTGGCTCGTTAATTCCATCGCGGTAGCCAACTGCTCTCCACAATCACAACGCCTAGAACCAAAGAGATCGCCTGTTATACATTCCGAGTGGATTCTAGTTAGAACTATCTTATCTGCAGAAAAGTCCTCATGTACCATCGCCAAATGTGGCATCCAATCTCCTTCTTCTTTCGCAAAGGCCAGCATATTAAATACCCCCCAGGGAGTCGGAATGCTAGCCTGAGCTTGTTTTTTGAATTCCATTCCTTCTGTGTTACTCTACATTGTAAGCTTACTCAAAACATCCCCTTTGCAACTGCGCAAAGATAGCAGATAAAATAGCAGTTGCTAGTCTAATCCAGTAAGAGCAATTCCGAAAACAGGGCTTTACAAGCTGTTTGCTGAAGGCTCTTACTTATTAAAGGTACAATTGTCAGATAAGTTGCGAAAATACGACAAGAGGTGAATTTTTCTTTATCCTACTCTTTGAGTTTTGTAGTTTTGATGGCGAATGAGGATCTGTTGTTCCTACTGACGGCTCAGTTTAGCTGCGCAATCGAGCCTTCCATGTCAGGCAGATCTAAGCTAACCATCCGGTGATTTCCTGCGGTCCATGCTCGTTTTAAACGTGCAGGACTTTAACACAAACGGAAGAAAACTCATTATTATCAAATTCGATTTCCTGGATTAGTAATTGTGCTGAGGTAACACTCCCTTAGCCAAGATTGGTTTCTCATTTTCTTAACTAGTCTATGTCACGCACATGGACGGATATCTCTTTGCGGCTTCAAACGTACCGTCGTTTGTTTGCCATGGGATTTGTATGCCCTTCAACCAAGGTATTGGTACGTAGGGTCGCAGGGAATTCTAAAAACTCTCATAGTTTATGAAACGACTCACGCTGGTGCTAGTCCTAGCTCTATCTACAATGGCTATGGCTTTCACCCAACAGAACACCAAGCTAGTCAATGGTACAGTGCAAGATGATGCTGGAGAACCCTTAATCGGGGCCACAATCCTTGCTAAAGGAACGACGGTTGGAACCGTCACAGATTTTGATGGCAATTTCGCGCTCGAACTTCCTTCTGAAGCTCAAATTCTCATTTTTTCCTACACTGGTTATCAAACACAAGAAATCGAAATCGGTAATTCCACTCAGATTGATGTAGTACTCAGTACGGAAGAGGTACTCCTCAACGAAGTAGTAGTAGTGGGTTATAATTCGGTAAAGAAGTCTGATTTGACTTCTTCTGTTTCCAAGGTTTCTGGGGAAGACTTGGTGGCTCAGCCGATTGGTAGTATCGATAATCTGTTGCAAGGTAGATCCACCGGTTTACAAGCTGTGGCACAGAATGGCCGACCCGGTGGAGCTGCTTACATCAGAATTCGAGGAGTAGGTTCTGTTAATGCCTCCAGTGAACCCTTATTCATGATTGATGGCGTACAAGTAACACAAACGGACTACAATGCATTGAATCCCAATGATGTAAAGGAAGTAACCGTACTAAAGGATGCTGGCGCTACTTCCATTTATGGGTCTAGGGCCTCCAATGGCGTAATCCTGATCACGACCAAAAAAGGGAATTCTGGCCAGAAACCCAAAATTGAGTATAGCTTCCAATACGGTCAGAAAGAAATGGTTGACATAGGTTTTGAAATGATGGATGGCGCACAGAAGCTTGACTATGAAGTAGCCCTAGGCGCCCGCTCACCAGAAAGTGCCGATGCCATACGTGCCAACCTAAGTTATCTAGATACCGATTGGGAGGATGTATTGCTACGCACCGGTAATGTGCGTTCCCACAACTTCTCGATCAATGGCGGCAATGAGTTGGCTACATACTTTTTCTCCATGAGTTATTATGATGAAGACGGAATCTCTATCGCTTCTGATTTTAATCGGATATCTGGACGGCTGAATATGGATTTCCAAGTTTCAGATTGGTTGAAGATTGGTAATACCCTAAACATCAGTCAAACTGATGAAAATGAGCTACGTGACCGATTTAATGTACAGAACCCCTTCTACGCATTTTTGGGATATAACCCCTATGAGACAGAGTTTGAATACGATGCCGATGGCAACCTTAGATTAGATGAAAATGGAGAGCCCATTTTCAATAATACCAGTCAGGGATTCAGTATCTCAGAAGCACAACGCAACAACCCAGAGGATAATAAACGAACCAGTGCCATTGGTAATATTTATGCAGAGGCAAGCATTATCCCCGGTCTAACAGCACGTACCCAGATTGGTGGTAACTATCAAATATTCAGAAGAGAATACTACATCTATCCGGGCTCCGTGCTAGACGGCTATATTGGTGACCCAAATGCGCCTGGAAGTAAAACGGACAACGGTAGTGATCGCTTTATCTTTAACTGGACTAATACCCTGAATTACAATACCACTTTTGGGGAGGTGCACAACTTCGGAGCCTTGCTAGGAACTGAGTATTTTAAGCGTAGCTTAAGAGGCTTCCGTCTGGATGGTAAAGGTTTCCCTTCTTCTCAGTTTACGACCCAAGATAATGCAGCCGAAATTACCGGTGGGAATACCACACTAACGGAATGGGCATTATGGTCACAGTTTGGTGAAATGCGGTATAACTATGCCGGAAAATACTATGCAACCGCAAGTATTCGGCGTGATGGAAGCTCCCGGTTTGGTTCTGAAAATCAATTCGGTACTTTCTTTGCCGGTAGCTTAGCTTGGAATATCGCAACCGAGAACTTCATGTCTTCCTTAGGCGCCTTTGATCAGCTAAAGTTACGCTTCTCAGCAGGTACCTCGGGGAATGAACCTACTAATCTATACTGGCAAGGTACCTATGGTTTTGGCAGCTATATTGACCAAACGGCCTCTTTCCCAAATCAACTCTCTAATGCAAGTATCAAATGGGAAGAGAACTTCAACTACAGTATCGGTATAGATTTCGGACTATATAATAATCGCATCTCAGGTAGTATTGACTATTACAACAGGAGAACCTATGACTTACTGTTCCCTAAACCTCTTTCCTCTACCACTGGCTGGGCTTCGCGTTTAGCTAACGTTGGTGAAATGTTGAATTCGGGGATTGAATTCGAGGTCATCGGTGACGTGGTGCGCCGCAACGATCTTACGGTTTCCCTATATGGTAGTATTTCCACAAATCGAAATAAGATCACCAAGTTAGATAACAACGGGGAAGACATCATTAATGCCAACAGTGGCGTGAGTTTACTGAGAGAAGGGCTTCCTGTCAATACTTATTATTTAGTTCGCTCTGCCGGCGTAGATCCCGCTACTGGAGATCCTCTATTCCTGGATCAAAATGGCAATGTGACGGACACCTACAGTTCAGACTTTGCGGTTGCCTTAGAAGACAAAGCCCCACAACCTACCTACTTCGGTTCTTTCGGTGCCAGAGTGCGTTACAAAGGCTTAGATCTTGATGCTAACTTCTATTATTCTGGTGGTAATCACGTCTATAATTTCATGTTGGCTACCCTCGAAAGTGATGGAGCCAATATCAATGTAAATCAGACGGTCAATTCCTTCAACTACTGGAAACAACCGGGTGATACGGGTGTACTTCCTAGGCCTGACATTACCAATAATGTCAATGGGTCTGATCGCTACTTACAAAGAGCCGATTATATCCGCCTTCGAAACATAACCCTTGGCTATAATCTACCCCGTAAATGGTTAGATAAAGTGTACATGCAAAACCTGCGCTTATTTGTGCAAGGAACCAACTTGTACACCCATAATCCTTACTTCACCGGAGACCCAGAAGTTGGTCGAGGAAGTGAAGACTCCAACCTATTACTGCTTGGGGAATTTACTCTATTCTCCTATCCACAGACCTTGGGTTGGACAGTAGGTGCTAATGTTACTTTCTAGGGATCGGTTCACCACAACAAAAAATACAATGAAGTATTCAATATATAAATCATTCATCTTTTTAATGATGCTAGGGGTAGTTAGCTGCGCTGAAAAGCTTGAACTCAGCCCCAATAACAGCCTGGATACCGGGCAGGCCTTGCAACAACCTTCCGACTTCACGAATGCCATCAAGGGCGTTTATTCACGCTTTAGAATAGGAACGTACTGGGGTGGTTGGTACCAGATTGTACCGGATGTTCTTTCCGATAATTTGATCCTTAATTCTGAAGGCCGAAATAGCAAACAGGGCTTACATTATTGGAACTATAGCGGTACCAATACTTGGGCTGGCCTTTGGACCAACGGCTACCTAGTAGCCTATCGAGCCAATTCAATCTTGGAAAATCTAGCATCACTAGCGGATGGAGATTTCAAGAATAATATCCAAGGGGAGGCGCTGGCCTTGCGCGCGCTGGCTCACTTCGATATGACCCGGGTATTTGCCAAACTGCCACAACAGGCAGCAGCTGGAGATCTCGGTGTGCCTTTTGTGACTAGTACCGATGTTACTTTGCAGCCCAGCAGGCCCAGCGTCCAGGAAACTTACGATAAAATCGTGGCAGACCTTGAACAGGCCAAAAGCTTGATTGGTACGGATAATGGAACCGGGAGATTAGACAGATCCTCCGTCAATGCCCTACTATCGAGGGTTTATTTATATGCCGGTCAATACGATCAAGCAGCAACCGCAGCTTCTGCAGCCATCGGCGAAGGAGGGACGATTACAAGCCGAAGCAACTTTGAAAGCCTGTGGAAGGATGAGTTAGAACAAGGTATCAACTTTAAGATTCGCATTACGGAAGCTGATGGTAATGCCATTGGTACACAGTATAGTCAAACTGGAGCAGCCGGTGTGCGTTCCGAATACAATGTAGATTTTTCTTTGTATCAGCTATATCAAGACACGGATATCCGTAAATCTGCCTACTTCTTTGTAGGTCCATTTGCCAGCAAAGAATTCATCCATATATCTAAATATTTTGGCCGTACAACCGGATCCCTGAATATCGTTGATGCTAAGCTGATTCGTTGGGAGGAAGTATACCTAAGTCGTGCGGAAGCCTTTGCGGAGTTGGGAAAAGAGGTGGATGCTTTGGCTGATCTCGATGCGGTTCGTGCTGAACGTTACGAGAATTTCATATCTGGTAACGAAACTGGGCAAGCGCTAAAAGATGCCATTGCCCTAGAAAGAAGGTTGGAACTGGCTTTTGAAGGTCATCGATTCTTCGATCTCAAACGCAAGGGTTTAGCCATCAGTCGTTCTTCATTCGGAGACGAGTCTAATGGCGGCGGCGTTTCACTTCCAGCTGATGTTCTAGAGATGTCGGCGGGGGATCAAAGATTCCAACTTCCGATTCCTCAAGCTGAACTTAACGCCAATCCTAATATGGAGCAAAATCCAGGCTATTAGACTGCCTGAGTAAAAATACATCCAGTGCCTTTCAAGTTGTGGCCCGCCGGCTGCCCTTGAGAGAGACTGAAGAGTGAGGAGATTTCAGGGCGATGAGACTTTGCGTCTTTCAGGAATAAGAATCCTACTTCATACTAATCCATCTACCATGAAAACCCAATGTGGAGTCTTGGAATTTCTCTCACTCCTTTTGAGCATATAAAAATGAACATCATGAATCTATTCTATAAATATCTTCGAATTTTATCATTTGGTATACTAGCCACCCTCTTTAGCTCTTGTGAGAATGTACCCGACGTTTTAAACTATGTGGGAGAGGACTTTTATCGATTTGCAAGCTCGACGAGTACGATTGCTGAAAACTCTCCAGATCCCATTAGCATTCCCGTAATATTTACCTCCAAAGCTGGTTCATCAGGCAGTGGAACCATCCAATTTGAGGTGAGTGGCGGCGAAGAGGGGGTCGATTATACTTTAGTTAATGCGGATAAGTCCCTTAGCATCAGTAGTGGTAATGGTTTCCAAGGACTGATCCAGATTCAACCCCTAGATAACTCAGAAAGTAGTGATACTGATATTGAGCTCACTATCACACTGCTCAACGGCAGCAATGGGACGATCGGCTTCCCTGGCCCAGACAATACCAATACGGCATCTCACATACTTACTATCATTGACGATGACTGCCCCGTTATCCCAATTGGAGGAACCTATGCTGCGGTGGCACGCGGTACTTCTACAGACGGATGTTGCACGGACGAGATTACTGGTTTTCAGGCTGAAATTACCATTACCGATAATGGCGATGGAAGTTTTACCTTGAATGACTTCAGTGGAGGAATTTACTTAGAATGGTATGATGTGTATGGCATTACCTCTCAGGACCAATCTCCGGCCACCTTTACTATCGATGATCCGGTCAATAATACCATCGCCTTTGTGGCTGGTTCGGGAGAGCCTTTCGGCGAAAGTTTATCCGCCACTGGTACCTACGACCCATGCACCGGTAACATCAGTTATTCCTGGCAGAACGGCTGGGGAGATGAAGGTGATGTAAGCTTGAGTTTGAAATAAAAAGGACTAATCTTTACTTTCAGCAAATATTTGAAGACACCGGTAAAAAGCTGGTGTCTTCTTTTGTTTCTCCCTCCCTCCTACCGCCAGAAGAAGTTATCTTTGCCATCCTTATTCAATAATACCCAATGAAATCTCAACATGGCAAAGAAAACATCTAATAAGAAAAAGACTAAAGCCAAATCTCGTCCAACTCCAAAACCCGTCCAGTCTCCCAAACAACGCCGGCTGGGATACCTGATCTTATTGCTTCTACTCCCCATTGCGGGCGGCATCATTTACTCAACCCTTCCGTCAAAACCCAAGGTGGGGCCCCAGTTCATCAAGGAAGGTGAACTACAATTCTTACAGGCTGAACAGGATAGTATTGTTGAAGAAATCGATATAGAAATTGCCGATACACCCGACACCCGCACACAAGGCCTGATGTGGCGCAGGTCTATGGAGGATAACCAAGGGATGCTCTTCATTATGGAGGAAAACGAACCACAAAGTTTCTGGATGTTAAATACCTATATCTCTTTGGACATTATCTATGTCAATGAAGACAAAGAAATTGTATCCATTCGCGCTAACACTACACCTCAATCTACCCAGTCTGTCCCCTCGGGCGCGCCTGCCAAATATGTGGTGGAGGTAAATGCTGGATTTGCAGCCAAGCATGGTCTTGAAGTGGGAGACAGAATTGCTTGGTAAGATAGAATGATGCTATGACCAAAAAAGCCCGCTATCCATGAATAGCGGGCTTTTTTGACCGGATCTGTCCCTCAGGATTAATATCCAGAGCGAGAGTCGGAACCTGGACTAGGAGGATCCATTTCTACATCGCTAGCCGTTGCTACTCTGAATTCTACCCGACGGTTCATGTAGCTGGCACTACGTGGTACTAAAGCATTTTCTTTACCCCCGTACTGCAACACAAAGCGTCCTCTACCAATGCTATGGTTAGTAGACAAGTGCTCAATCACTGCCTTGGCACGTTGGTAAGAAAGTAAGTTATTATAAGACTCAGGGCCCGTTTGATCGGTATAGCCAGAAACGACCAAGCGTAGATTAGGGTTTCCTTTCATCATGCGACCGATACTAGCCAAAGTTCCATAATCCGAATACTTAACCGTAGATTGATCAGAACCAAAGTGGATCATCGGCAAGAACCATTCCGCCACTGAACTTGCTGATTCAGTCAACTGATAGCGAGCTAAAGCTTCATCAATCATTTCCTGTACACGCTGTTCTGTGACTCCACCGCCACCACCATTCACACCTCCAGGTCCTGGACGACCACCGCCTGGCAATGGATTAACTACTACACCTTCTGCATCTACTTCTTCACCAGCTCTTGGTGGGTAGTAAGGTTCTCTATCACGGTAATCTGGCACTCCATCTTTATCACTATCTAATGTTCGACCCTTAGTATCTACCGTTGCATTCGGTGGAGTATTAGGTTCCTGATCCACAATATCAAGTACCCCATCTCGGTCAGAATCGGCTAAAGCCTCATCTGTCTTTGCTTTCACATCGGCAATATCGTCCATGATACTCTCCATCGGATTTGCCCAATACAGGGGTTCTGATTGGTTAGATGGATTTCCTATGTTGTAATTGATCCGGACATTACTGTAGTTTACAATGTCACGGAATGGAGATCGCACGCCCATCTCTAATTCTGAACCGTCAAGCAAATCTGCTCGGCGACCGAACAGTAGCATCGCTTGATGCTCTACTCCAATATTCAGGCGTTTACTGATCCGAATGGCTACACCTGCTCCCAGACCGGCATGCGGTGTAAATTTACGAGGAATGATATTCCCCATGCGTTGAGGAGTATTTTCATTGAAGAAGTCCGATTTGAAAGAATTCACTCCGGCACCCCCCATTATATAATAATTGGAATTTCTAACTGCTTTATCAAAACGGAAGTTGTTCAAGCTCAATACGCCCCATCCCGTTCCCGAAAACCAATCCGTCGTATATCTTCTTACCGCGTTTTCCCCCTTTGCTTGTCCCATCATGAAATCAGCCCGCAAGGAGAAAATATAGTCTGTAGCTTTTCTGACGTGGACACCGTAAGCGTATCCGAATTTGGAAGGTACATCACCGGCAAGAAAGAAATAGCCGCCATTCGCCCCGACTTCCCACATATTACTGGGCTTTGGTTGTTTGTCTTTCTTATCGCCTTTTTGTGCAAAAATTGTGGTAGTGAAGGTAAAGCTTAGTAAGGCTACTAAGAGCGTAATTGACTTTGTCATAGGGAATAGAATTTTAAATCAGTTCATGGAATAAAGAGGACAAAATATTAAACAAAAAGGTCTGACGCCTAAATCGCCAAACCTCTTATATCTTTCGTGGATATCGATTTGTTCAATTTAAGTTTTCTCATAACATGAGGTTTGTCAACCCCGTCCTTGCTATATATTCCGTCTTGGCAGGGTCCTCAAACTGAGTACCGCTACATCCTGCAAATCTACGTCATATTCTTGGTTGTTCCAATTGAATTTTAAGCAAAGGCCATGTTCTGCAGGAATGCTGGTCTTAAATGCCAGATTGCGGTGACTAAATCTTATCAAATATTGTTATATCTGATTTTTACTTTTTTTAATGTTTTAGGTTTCAATTTTCCATTTTTTTCTTGGTTCTACGGGGCTTTCAGATGATTGGGGATGCTAAAATAAATCTTACATTTGCCCTGATCTTTACCGATCCTATTTTTAAAACTCCTAGGCATGTTTGAAAATTGGCTCCAACCACTGAAGCTTTCTGAACTTGAACTTCCGGACTTGCAAGCCTATCAATTGGGCAAGCACATCCAGCAATTTAAAGGCAACAACAAACAATTGGGTAGAGCACAGATAGCTCTGATCGGTGCCAACACCAGCGGGACCAATGCGATTCGCCAAGCCTTATACCAGATGAGTTTCCCTTTTGACAAACTCAAGGTGGTGGACTTAGGCAATACGCGCAAATCTACCCCCTCCTTCATCACGCCTTTACTCCGAGAATTACGAGAGCACGATATTTTCCCCATCCTGCTAGGAGACCATCCCCAACTTAATCTCGCTCAATTCAATGCGCTAAAGACCACTCGCACCGCCATTAGCATCAACCTAGTTGATGAGCGGATTCCCTACACAGTGGAGGCAGAAGAAGAAGGAATCTACTATCTACACCGACTTTTTGCACGAAAACGCCCACAGTTATTCCACTTTAGTGTGATTGGCTGCCAGGGGCACTATCTGAGGTCCAATACCATAAGTTTTATGGAAGAGCGGCACTATGAATTCCTGGGCGTAGGAAAAGCTAAAGCTGACCTCTCTGAGCTGGAACCCATTATCCGAGATGCCGACCTCATGGGCTTTCACCTGTCTGCCTTGAAAGGGGCAGAAGTTCCGGGACAGGCTACACCAAGCCCGAGTGGATTTACGGTCGAAGAAGCTTGCCAAATCTGTCGCTACGCTGGGCTAAGCGATAAATTAGGTGCATTTGGAATCTATGGATACTGGCCAGAACACGATGTGAATCAACTGAGCGCCCAGGCGGTGGCACAGATGCTTTGGTATTTCATGGAAGGCTTCTATAATCGACAAAATGACTATCCGCTAAGTAACGATGGGCTCGTGGAGTACATCGTTGACGTCAAGAACCTTGCATTCCAACTGGTATTTTGGAAGAGTAAGAAAACGGGAAGATGGTGGATACAAGTGCCCGTAAAGACTGCCAAAAGGTTGCAGCGACATCGCCTAATTCCTTGTTCCTACACTGACTATCGGAAAGCTTGCCAGGATGAACTCCCTGATCGTTTGTTCAACGCCTTTCGACGCTTTGCTTAGAGTTAATCGAACACTTCCGAAGTCTTTGAGACTTCGGAAATGTTCGATTAGGCGCCTTCAAGCAGGATACGCTCCAAACCGATCCCTCGCGACCCTTTGATCAAGATCAATTTACCTTGGTAGCGCTGCTGCTGCAACCAAGGTCGCAAAGCCAGAGCGCTATCGAAATGTCTAAGCGCTAACTGTTCCGCAGCAGCTTTAAATTCTTTCCCTACGAGTATAGTATTGGGAGCAACCTGCTTGGCTAAAGTAGCGATTTGCAAATGCTCTACCGGACTGACTTCTCCCAATTCCAACATATCGCCCAGGATGGCTAACTTATCATCTCCAGGCTTACGCTGTAAATTACGAAGTGCATGTTCCATACTACTGGGATTGGCATTATAGGCATCCAGAATTATCTGATTTCCTTGCCATTCCATCAGTTGGCTGCGATTATTCTTTGGAATATAACTTTCGATGGCAGACTTGATGCGATCGGCCGGAACTTTGAAGTATACGCCTATGGCAACGGCCGCCATAATATTGTGGAAATTGTATGCTCCGGTGAGTTGTGAACGAACCACGGTTTCCCTGCCCTCATAATCCTTAAAGGCAAGCTGTAGGAAGTTTTCATCATCCAACAGCTGAAATTGAAACAGTCCTGGACGTTGATGGCGTTCGTAGAATAGCTTAACAGATACGGCCTCGGCCATTTCGGTTAGGAAGGCTTCATCTCGATTGATGAAGGCTAGCCCACGATGTTGGGCAAGGTAATCAAAGAGTTCGCCTTTCCCTTTTTTCACCCCTTCAATCCCACCAAACCCTTCTAAATGTGCTTTCCCTATGTTGGTGATAATGCCATGGGTAGGTCTTGCAATTTGGCAGAGCCCAGCAATCTCTTTCTGATGGTTAGCTCCCATCTCAATGACGGCCATTTCAGTACCGTAGGGCATAGCCAACAAGCTTAGCGGTACTCCAATGTGATTATTGAAGTTTCCTTTGGTATAATGAACCGGATAATGGCTTTCCATCACCCTAGAAATCAACTCTTTAGTAGTGGTTTTGCCGTTACTGCCTGTAATAGCCAATAAGGGGATATCAAACTGCTGTCGGTGATAAGTGGCCAGGTCCTGTAAGCTCGAAAGCACATCGCTCACCACCACCATTTGCCCATGTCCTTCCCACTGCGGATCATCTACGACGACATAGCTAGCACCAGCATCCAACGCTTGCTGTGCAAACCGATTCCCATCAAAATTAGCTCCTTTTAGGGCGAAGAAAAGGTTCCCTTCGGCAATCTGGCGAGTATCGGTGCATACGCCAGTAGAAGCTGTAAATAGATCATATAGATCAGCGATTGACATAGTGGCGTGAAAATAAAAAAGTCCCTGGAAGGAGGACACTCCACCAGGGACTTTTTCATATACTTTCAGTATTTTTTACTTGAAACGTCTTTCTTTCTTTTTGCGTTTGGTCTTGAACTGGTTACCAGATGGCATCTCGTTACCAGAAGGCGCACCCACACGGATCATAGCACATCGGAAACCGATCGTTCGATCTGCCTTATCTTCTTCTTTAAACCTTCTAGTTCCAGGAGACAACCAATAAGCTCTGTCTGCCCAAGATCCTCCTTTGAATACTCTTGCTTTATCACTCACTAGCGTGTGGCGACCAAAGTCATAGAAAGCTTCCGATTCCTGGTCACCATCTAGATAGTTGTAGACCTGCCCACGTTTGTAGTTTTCACGTGTGGCTACTTCATCATCCTCCACGTAGCGGTATCGGATACGACCCAAGCTATCTTTTTCTACTGGTCGGCCATCCTCATCCAGTACTTTCTGAGAAAACTTACCACCACGATAAGGATTCAAGTCATGGTTTTCTACATCACGCAACGTAACACTGGTGAGTGGACGATAAAGGTCCTGCACCCATTCATTTACGTTACCTGCCATATTGTAAAGGCCAAAGTCGTTGGGTAGGTATGATCTTACCGGTGCCGTAGGACAAGCGTTATCATTCAGCTTTCCGGCAACCCCCATATAGTCACCACCGCTCTTCTTAAAGTTAGCGAGGATTTGACCTTGGTGTTTATCTCTTTTTTGATAGCGAACCGTATTACCATTCCAAGGATACATTCGGCGATCACTGATCAACTCATCCTTTTCAGATACCCGATTACCTTGCAAGGCTAAAGCAGCATATTCCCATTCTGCTTCCGTCGGCAGACGATATTCGGGAAGCAGGATACCATCTTCAAATCGGACACCCCGCTCTCCACCGGTACGCAAGTCTTTCAGATTCTTTCTTACGTTACCTTCATATTGACCTACCAAGTAGGCTTCGGTGTTGAAGTTGTCTTCATCCTTTTGATCTGGATTTGGATTCAATATACCTTTTTCAATCAGCATCATTTCGTTCACTCGGTCAGTACGCCAGCGGCTGAAATCATTGGCTTGCAGCCAGTTTACCCCTACTACGGGATAGTCATCATAGGCCGGGTGACGGAAATAAGTCTCTACAAATGGCTCATTGTAAGACAATTCTTCACGCCACACCAAGGTATCTGGTAGTGCGTTCAAATAAACTTCAGGATAGGATTCTCCAAACACCCGTTGAACCCAGTACAGGTATTCCCGGTAGTTGTGATTAGAAACCTCCGTTTCATCCATATAAAAGGAAGAAACAGTTACACGACGAGGAACATTGTTCCACTCATAGGTAACATCCTGTCCGGTTTGTCCCATAGAGAAAGTACCTCCCTCTATCAAAACCAGGTTTGGTCCGGTAACCTGTCCATCATAATCGAGTTTTTCAAAGCCGCCCCACTTCTGGTCATTGTATTTCCAGCCAGTGATATCGGATCGTTCTTTGCGGCTACAGGAACTGAATAGGAGTACAGCCCCCAATAGGATGGTAGTTAGCTTCAACAGATTTTTCATTACCCTTTAAGTTGTTTTTGAGAAAAGACGAACAAATATACTGAAATTGTAATTCAAAGCTAGTCTTTGTCTGTTGAGCCTCCATTTTTTTGAAAATTACACCGATATCGAAAAAGTTTAGTCTTCCAAACATTTTTCAAGTACGGCTAATACCGATCAAAATAATTTGGTCTTACCAAAGCATTTTGTTTCGAGTATAACACCTTTTTCTCCTTTCATGAAAGCTAATCAACAGTATGATATATTGTGTTTCCTTCTTTACTTCTATTTGAACATTTTGAAGCAATCATTATAGCGCGATCGCTTCCGTTTCCTTTGCAAAGCCTTACTATCGTCAAAATTAATAGTTAAGCTAATTTCGTGTGAACCTCCCGATCCTCCTCTGGAATTATTCAAAGCGGACAAGGTCATGTCGAAACTATATCCGAATCGAAAAACCCCTTCCTTCATTCCAACTAAGGCGATGGCTGCATCTCCGTTGGCAAAACCGTGACGATACCATCCTCCCCAGAAAAAATTCCCCATGCCTACGTAGGCGCCGCCCGTTATTTGGCCAAAATCTCCCTGTTGGATATAAAGAAGATTCGGAGATATAAACGACGGGCTCCAACGTTTATTGCCTCCTTTAAGAGGAAATTCTGCACCACTTTGAATTGTAAGTCTAACGGGTAGTCCGGCACTCAAATTCTGATTGATCTCCAATAAACTCTGATCTGGTGAATTAAGATGTTTTGCGGAAATACCAAGATAGGCTGGGCCGCCATAAATCAAAGCCCCTACAGCTACGTCAGCCACGACTTTATTGAGATTGTCTGGTCGATTTTCGGCCGTTTCATATCGGTTACCGGAGGGGTCACGACTGCCATTAATAGGATCCAATTGATCTACAAAAATGAGTCGATCCCAATCTAGAGTAGTCTGTATCATACCCAGCTCCAAGCCGAATTTGATCGCTGCATCTTCCGTCATTCTAACCTGGTAGCCATATATTGCACTCGCCCTTGTTGATTGGTAAATTCCTTGGCCCGAATCATCTCCCATTACTGTAAAACCGAATCCACTATTTAGGCCCTCCACCGACTGTTCATAGCTCACTGCATAGGTGGAATAGGCCGCTCCCCCTGCCCAATTGAGCCATTGACTTCGATAGTTGGCTGTTACTCTGGGCGCTAGGGTAGTTCCTGCAAATGCTGGATTTAGCTGTAGCGGCGCAGCATAGAACTGACTAAAGACCGGGTCCTGTGCCTGTACACTTTGCACCCAAAATAAAATCAAAATAAATAGGGATATTTGTCTTCTCATTGACGCCGCAAATTATGTGGTGTTACTGGGATAAGGCTTAATTTTGAACGCTCGGGAATTTTTGGTGTCTAATAATCAATCATTTATCTATAGTGTAGCTTTCTCTGGGCCCAATTCTACCAGCCAAGATGCCAGGCGCAAAATTATCAGAGAAAGTGGTTTTGTAGTAATCCTTATTCTATGCCTATGTCCAAATGTAAGCTATTGTAGGCATAATTCGCTCAGAAAAAACTGTTATTTAACCGACTTTTACTCGGCTTAGTTGTTAAAACTAAAATGTGGGCTATATCAAAAACGCCTGCTTTGCCGTTCAAATTATGCGATAACATCCTAAGACTACTTTTCAATATCGGATCTGCGATGAAAGAAATAAAAATTACTCTCTTTTCTCTCTGTTTTGTCTTCTTTGGTGCCACTTTATTGGGACAAAACACCCTACGTCAAAGTTTTGAATGGTCGGAAACCCCTAAGGTTTTGGAAGTAGGCGACCTAAAGTGGGAACGTTGGTCTTTTCCGGAAGCCACCTTTAATGAACGTACCCCCAGCCTACCTTATTTCCATCATCGTTTCTTCGTCAATGGACCAGGAGACTTGAAGGTACAGGTTACTAACGTTAGTTATGAGCCCTTTAGTCGAAATCCTTCGCCAGACGACGACCAAATTGGCGAAAGATTAAATTTTATCGTCAGTGTAGAGCGAGATCGAAATCGATACAAAGGGAAAGTTTCCTTCGTCCCAATCGTAAAAAGAGGATCATCCTACGAACGCGTGACCTCCATTGAACTAGCCTTCGTACACACCCCCTCTCCTACCTTTAGCTATCGAGGGCCTCAGCCCACCTCCTCCGTATTAAACAATGGACAGGTATTCAAGATGGCCGTGAGTGAAGAAGGAATTCAGAAACTAAGCTATGACTACTTGAAGGATGAACTGAAGGTAAATGTAGATCAGATCGATCCAAGAACCATACAAATCTTCGGTAACCGAGGCGGACACTTGCCACTCTATGTTGAGACTGACCGGCCAGCGGACCTAACGGAGAATCGGATTCTTGTAAATGGCGAAGCGGATGGCAGTTTTGACCAAGGGGATTATATCCTATTCTATGGAGAAGGACCCAATATCTGGTCGTTTGATGAAGAAAATCAAGTGTTCAATCGGCGCCAGCATATTTACGATGAAAACAACTACTACTATCTTGTCGTCGGAGCAAGCAATGGGTTAAGAGTAGAAGAAAGGAATAGCGTGCAAGGAGCTAGTTTCTCCGTTACGACCTTCAATGATTTTGCACGATTTGAAGAGGAAGAGGTCAATTTATTCAAAGTCTGGGATAAAACGACAGGCTCCAACCGTGATTGGTTTGGAGATTATTTTAAAAATGCCAGGGAGCGGGATTATCCCAATTTATTCTCCTTCCCTAACCTTGTAGCGAGCTCTGAAGCTACGGTACAAGCACGGATGGCTGTTCGAAGCCCTGTTTCATCAGCTTACTTTCTGGAAGTTAACGGAAGCACCACTAATACAGCTGGACAGGATATTAAGAGCGAAAATATCCGTGGAACAACCATTACGCTTGGAAGCAATTTCTACTTCCACAATTACGTCAATTTTGGAATACTCAACCAAAAAGTTAACGTTGATCAAGAACAGTTGAGTTTGCGACTGAGATTTCCGCAACCTACTGGGGCTAGTGAAACAGAAGGCTGGCTAGACTATATCCAGGTAAATGCCGAACGAGAAATGATCATGATGGGTGATCAGATGCGGTTTCAGAATTTTGCTTCCGTTGGTCAAAACAGCAGTCAGTTCAGCCTGCGCCAAGCCAACGGCAACCTCTTGGTTTGGGATATTAGTAACCCGCTTAAACCGATCGGTCAGAAGTTTGATTTAAATGGCAGCGAACTTTCTTTTGGTGCCAACACTGAAGTCTTGACCAGCTTTGTAGCTTTTAACCCAGGCAGTGGCTTGCTAACTCCAGCGGCCATCGGTGCCATACCTAACCAAAACCTTCATAGCCTTGGGACTAGTGACGTGGATATGATCATTGTTTATCATCCGGAATTTGCAGATGCAGCAGAAAAACTAGCCAAGCACAGAAGGGAGTTTAGCAAGCTCAAGGTTGAAATCGCTTCTGTAAATGAGGTATACAATGAGTTTTCCTCTGGGAAAAAAGATCCCACGGCTATCCGCGACTTAGCCAGAATGGTTTATGATCGAACGGCTGCCTTTAGGTATTTACTCCTGCTTGGGGATGGTTCTTTTGACGCCAGAGATATCTATAAGCTAGGCACTAACTTTGTTCCCGTTTATCAAACCACCTCTTTCAGACCGCTGGACGCCTTCCCATCAGATGATTTCTACGGCGTTCTTAACGGCACCAATCCAGATGATCCCTTATCGGGAGACATGAACATAGCAGTGGGGCGTATACCCGTGAAAACGGTACGTGAAAGTGCAAATGTGATCAACAAAATTATCGATTACGATCTTGATCCAGAAGCTTTTACGGATTGGCGCAATCGCTTAGCCTTTGTGGCAGATGATGAGGATGGGAGTACCCATACCAGAGATGCCGATGGTATTGCAAGACTGGTAACTAGCAATCATCCACAGTTCAATGTCGACAAATTATACCTCGATGCCTTCCCGCAAGAAAACACACCGGCCGGACCACGGGTACCCGATGTAAACTCCTCTATCGACAGATCCGTATTTCGAGGCGTGTTGGCGGTAACCTATCTAGGTCATGGTGGGCCAAAAGGCTGGGCACAGGAGCGTGTCCTGAATATCGTGGATATCAAGAAATGGGTCAACAGACAACGGCTACCGCTCTTCATTACCGCAACCTGTACTTTTACCAGTTATGATGATGCAGAATTTGTATCTGCTGGAGAGGAAACCTTCCTAAATCCAAGCGGCGGTGTGGTAGCGCTGTTAACTACAACGAGAGCTGTTTTTGCATCAGAGAATGAAAAATTAACTCGGCTGGTGGTCGACAATATGCTAAAGCGTACGGATGTCCCGCAAACCGTAGGAGATATCATGGTACAGTCGAAAAACGACTACGTTGGCAACGCTAAAAATTCACAAAAATTTACCCTAATCGGAGATCCAGCCACGGTCATCGCTAAGCCGCGGTACGATGTGAGAACCACGCAAATCAATGGTAAGGACATTGCGGATGCTAGTCAGGATACCTTGCGGGCCTTCGATAAGGTCACGATAGCTGGCCAAGTGGTAGATAACAATGGAAATCTATTGAGTGATTTCAACGGGACGGTATTCCCTACTGTATTTGATAAAGCGGTCAACTTTCAAACCTTAGGTCAGGATAGTGATAGCCCCATTGTTGAATTTGACATTCAAAAGAACACTTTATTCAAGGGAAAGGCAACGGTTAAAAATGGCCTTTTTGAATTCACCTTTGTGGTCCCCAAAGACATTAATTTCAAATTCGGATTAGGTAAGATCTCTTACTACGCTTCTGATCCTACCCAAATGATAGATGCAGCCGGGCATTACCAAAAAGTAGTAATTGGAGGAGCTAGTGACAATTTACTAGCGGACAATGAAGGTCCTCAGGTGGATGTCTTTATGAATAATCTCGACTTTGTATTTGGTGGCATTACGGATGAGAATCCCACGCTACTGGTGACTTTAGAGGATGAGAATGGGATTAATGTGGTCGGTAATAGTATTGGCCATGATCTAGAAGCCGTGCTAGATGACGACACCCAAAACACCTATCTCCTAAATGACTTCTACGAAGCCAAACAGGATGATTATACGCAGGGGGAAGTACGTTTCCCCTTATCGAGTTTGGAGGAAGGGTTGCACACCTTACAGGTTCGGGCTTGGGACGTGGCAAATAACCCAGCCGAAGGCTATACCGAGTTCGTAGTGGCCACTACAGCGGAAATAGCATTGAAACATGTGCTGAATTACCCCAACCCCTTTTCTGATCGAACTTGCTTTCAATTTGACCATAACCTGGCGGGCCAGGAAATGGACGTTTTGATCCAGATCTATACCGTTTCTGGGCGTTTGGTAAAAACCCTTGAGCAGACTGTCATTTCAGACCAAGGCTTGCGCTTAGACAACTGCATCGAGTGGGATGGCAGAGATGATTTCGGAGACCAGTTGGCACGAGGCGTATATCTGTATAAGGTGGGGGTTCGGGCTAGTAGTCAAAATGGCCTTTCTGGAGAGAGTGATTTCCAAAAATTAGTTTTACTAAAATAGGCTTCGACGTACAATAAGTGCCCGTTTATATCGTATTGAATATGGCAAGGTAATTGTTAATGTTTTATTAAAGTGCCTAGCCCTTCCTAAAACCGCCGTTTAAGTATCAAATAGTATATTTGTGAAAAATTTTGAAAAACGTTTGGGAATCTCATGAAGAATTTACTACTCAAAACTACTCTTATAGCTGTAATGGCGCTCTTGGCTTCGACGGCCTCCATCAACGCCCAGTGTTTTGAACGAGATGGAAAACTGTTCAATCCGGATGGTACTAGTTGTACTAACACTGTTGTAACCGCCGTGCCTTTCCTTCGCATTGTCTCTGATGCTCGTTCCGGAGCAATGGGTGATGCGGGAATTGCCATTTCAGCAGACGCCAACGCCATGCATTTTAATGCATCCAAGCTTGTTTTTGCAGAAGAAGATATGTCTGTTTCTGCTACTTACACACCTTGGCTACGCTCCCTTGGCTTGAACGATGTATACCTGGCTTACTTGACAGGATATAAGAAGATTGATGATTTGCAGGCCATTGGATTTGGGTTGCGTTATTTCTCTTTAGGTCAGATTCAATTCACCGATATCAATGGTGAGGCGCTTAATACAGGTAAACCCAATGAATTCGAGATTGCGGTTGCCTATTCTAGAAAGCTCACGGATCGTTTCTCGGCCGGTATTACCGGTAAATTTATCTACTCCAACTTGGCTTCTGGCCAGCAATTGGATGGAGGTGAGGTGATCTCGGCAGGTGTAGCTGGTGCAGCTGACATCTCTTTCACTTACGAGACACCGATCGAAATGCAAAATGGAGAGTCTGACCTGCGTATTGGCTTGGCACTTTCCAATATTGGTTCTAAGATCACTTACACCAAATCTATTGACCGGGATTACCTTCCCGCTAACTTTGGTTTAGGTGCAGCTTGGGAAATGCAATTTGATGAGTATAACTCTTTAACGATTGCTGGTGATATCAATAAATTGATGGTACCTACTCCCTGCCCTACCACTGCAGCGGATTGCGATCAGGACCAAAATGGACGTTCTGACTTCAAGGAATATTCACCGGTAGCAGGTATCTTCAGATCATTTAGCGATGCGCCAGAAGGTTTTAATGAAGAGCTTCGCGAATTGATGTATTCTTTAGGATTGGAGTACTGGTATGATAAGCAATTTGCCGTAAGAGCTGGTTACTTTGCGGAACACGGTACTAAGGGTGGACGTCAATTTTTCACCGTTGGTCTAGGTCTGAAGTACAATGTGTTCGGTATGAACTTCTCTTACCTAGTACCTACTACCAACCAAAGAAATCCATTGGATAACACCTTGCGATTCTCACTACTTTTTGATTTCGGCGAGTACGATTTCAATGAGTAAATAAGATCACAAATTTGTATAAACGAAGGAGCCCATCCCTGTTGCGGGGATGGGCTCCTTCGTTTTTTCAGTGACACCAGGCGTTAAATTCTAAGGTACAAAGATGGGATTAGGAACACTAACGTTTCATATATAGAACCGTTTCTCTAAACCCTTTTGAACTTCTAAATCCTCATGAAAAGCCTATCATTAAGAGCAACTTACCTGCTTGTTCTCGCGCTTGGTCTATTCTCTCATTCCTTACGAAGCCAATGCCTAGAAAGCGATGGCAAGTTATACAATCTAGATGGTACATCCTGTCTATGGTTTATACACATCTAAATAAGTTGATATGTAATTATTAAATTGTGGAGATGGTCACGAGCATATTTCATCCAAAGAGTAGTGCAGATTATATGAATTCGAC
>JABSSL010000118.1 GCA_013214355.1 Saprospiraceae bacterium
AAAGACCACCAGGACCAATTACCATGGATCGAGGGTTGAAACGCTTCAAAGATTTTTGTACCCTTCAGGATTTAATTAAGGACCCATGATTTGTGTATAAACCGTAGACATAAATGCACGAAAATCCCACCTGTATATCTGGCTATGTATATGTTGTCACGCTGTGACAGGCGCTAGTACTGACTGCTTGCGATTAAATATCTCTAGCTATGAATCCCAGTAAAACCGTGTCTTTTGGGTATACGGTTTATACACATCTCTATTTCAACTAAAAAACAATGATTACATGAGAAGGAAATTTTGTCAAATTAATATGCATTCCTGATTTATATCCAGGGATGTTACCTTCAGTTTCGAAATTCAATTCTGTCAGCCATACTTGTGTATAAACCTGTAGACATAAATGCACGAAAATCCCACCTGTATATCTGGCTTTGCATATGTTGTCACGCTGTGAAAGGCGCTAGCACTGACTGCTTGGGGTTAAATATCTCTAGCCATGAATCCCAGTAAAACCGTGTCTTTTGGGTAAGGTATATATGTCCTGCCCCTCGAAATAATATCCCAAAATGATGAAGTTCAAAAAACTAGAACCACCTAATTTCAACCACTCCACTTCGGAGGTTTGAGCTCCAGCCTGCCTAAATTTTAAACCCATCGAATTCGATGGGTTTAAAATTCCAAGATATGTTAAGACCCTTCTCTAATCATGAATTGTTTGTTCCAACTTTACTGCATTACTAGCCTGCTGAAAGATAGAAATGGTTTTTCGGATATCCTCTTCTGTGGTGACCCATGAACAAACACTGATCCGAATCACTACCTGACCATTCCAAGAAGAAGGCCCCACCCAGCATTCTCCAGATTGCTGCACATATTGGATCACTTTGCTTGTTTGTTTATCATTTTGTAGGCGAACAAGAACCTGATTGAAAACGACTTCGTTAAGAATTTCAAATCCTACATCAGCTAGGCCCTCCTCCAGCTGTTTCGCCCTTTGGTGGAAACCTAAAATCATCTCATCTACACCGGTCTTGCCAAGGTACTTTAGCGTAGCCCATAATTCAATGGCCCGAGAACGTTTGGATAGTTCCGGTGTGTAAAGTAGAGGATCACGTTGCTCACTGAACACGAGGTATTCCCCACTTGCCTGCAGAGCGCTAATCAAAGCATTCTGGTGTTTACATAAGATGATACCGGAATCATAAGGCGTGTTCAGAGTCTTATGGCCATCCACTGCCCAAGAATCGGCTTTTTCAAATCCTTTCGTCAAGTATTTCAATTCTTGGACCGCTGCGGCCCAGAGCCCGAAGGCGCCATCCACATGGACCCAGGCTCCGGCAGTGTTGGCTCTTTCGCAAACACTATCGAAATCATCATAGGCTCCGGTATTGACATTGCCGGCTTGGAGGAGCAATAGGCAAGTGTTGTCCAAGGATGGTAAGGCTTCCACCACAATCCTGCCTTGCTCATCTGCCGGGATCCATTCGATATTGGCTCTACCGAAGCCCAACATGGCCAGGGTCTTCTTTACGCTGGCGTGTACTTGCTCATGGGCGAGAATACGAATGGATGGAGCACCATTTAACCCTTTTTCATTGATATCCCAGCCTTGGTTTTTCAATAGCTGATAGCGTGCTGCGGCCAAGCCACAGAGATTGGCCATGGAAGTGCCGCTGACGAAGCCCGCCACCGTTTCCTGAGGTAGACCAAAGATTTCCCGTAGCCATTTTTCACAGACGGATTCTAGTTTAGCGTTGATTGGAGAGGTGAGGTATAAGCCGCCGCATTGATCCCAGACATCGGCTAGCCATTTTACACCCAGGGAAGCTGGCACTGCGCCTCCATTGACAAAGCCAAAGTATCGCCCGCCAGTCTGAGCAATGGTAGCTGGGCCTCCGTATTGGTGCAATTGGCCCAAGACAGCAAGTGCTGAACCAGATTGCTCGGGTAGTGCTTCATCAAATACTTTCAGGTTTTCTAGACTTTGTTTTGTAGGGAAAACCTGCATTTCATCAATTCCATCGATATAATCGTAAGCAAAGTTTCTTGCTTTGTCGAAGATTTGCTTGTCTCGGAGTTCCTTAGACATTTGGGCTTGTAAATTCATCGTTTTTTGTTTGTTATGGTGGTGTGTGCGTTATTTCAAAAAGTGTTTTTACTGCACTTTAATAGCCAATAATAATCCCACTCTATCCAATGCCATTCGCTTATTTCACTGAATAAAACCTGCTTTAATTCCGATTCAGTTGGAAAATTCTTCATAACCTCAAACACTTCACCGGAAGCTAAGCTTCTGCTTTGAAAAGTGTTACCTTTTTTATCTCTTCTGCTGATGGGGGTACTACTATCTTTCACATATCGATTATCTAGGAAAATGAGGCTTGCTCCCTGGCTTAACTGAGATAGGCAGTTGGTGAAAAAGGATTCCCAATCATCACGTGCAATATGAGAAAGTATAAATCCACCAAACAATCCCTCATAGGGAGTTTTGGGTAAGGGCATTCGATATAGATCTTGGATTTGAAATTTCACATTTTGCTGAGGATAGTCTTTTTGTCTTGCGATGGAGAGGACTTCGGGATTAATATCAGTGGCGAGGATCTTTTGGGCGGAGGAGGATAGGATTTGGGTCCAATAGCCTGTTCCACTCGCAATTTCTAGGATCCTTTTTCGGGGAAACTGTTGCGAAAGGTATTGTCGGATCTGTCCTAAGTCTTTTTGTCTTTCTGGTTTTTCGTAGACGGCTTCATACTCCTTGGCTCTAAGTTTATAGTAGCGAATCTGCTCATTCATAGAAAGGTGGTCCTAGGTGCGTGGATCAGTGGCTGAAGCACTAAACTTCAGCGCTCATTGACTATACGGGTTTGATTTGGAAAAAGGCCTTTGGGGTATTGAGCTCTTCCCAAGATTATTGAAGAAAGAGGTATACTATAAACTATAGAAAGAGGGCAAATAGTTCCTAATGGATGGAAGAAAATTGCCCTTTGCCCGCCGTGAAAAACACTTTGTAGGATCCCCTATTTGGAAGGGGATAGTTCTGTCAGTTTACTAATCTGGTTCTTAAAATATTCCTGGTATTCATCGAAAGATTTCTCCTTTAAGACTATCCGGTAATTACTTTGGGCAATAGGGAGAATGGACTCTATTTCGTCATGATCTGCCATTTTTTCTTCTAGCATCTTACCATATTTGGTGGCCTGATCGAGGTTGTCAAAACGTCGTATAATCAAGAGCGGATCTTTAATACCCTGCTCTGGTTCAAAGGCAATCAAGGATACCCTTAATTTAGCCTGGACATCTTCTGCAAGTAAGCTAGTGAGCTCCTCCTTAAGACTAGTGGAGTGATCCTCTTCCTTGGCTTTCAAGGAGATGGGCTTTAGATTGATGACGACATAGTGCAGTGCTTTGGCTTCGTCTGTGAATATTGGAGCTTCTTTGGTAATGGAAACAGATTCTTCGTTGGATTGGCAGGCAGTCAAGATTATTAGACCAAACAACAGGAATAACTGGGCGGTATTTTTCATTCTATTTAGGTGTTTTACAATAGAACGTGCGGTGAGGCCTGGAATTGATAGGAGCAAATTATTTAACACCCTGTGATCGGCTGTCAGCCTCGGAATGTATCTTTTATCAGTTCAAAGCTCTCCATAGAAATCAACTGCTGGGCTAACCAGCGTGGTGAGTTCGACTTGATGGCCGTCCGGATCTCGTAGGTAGATGGAGTGAAAAAAATGATGGTCCTGCCAGTCGTAGGGAATACCTTTGACTTCGAATTGCTTTCGTGCTTTTTCAAAGTTTTCGGGATCGACCTGGAAAGCAAAGTGATCAATCTTGACCCCTCTATGGCCTGGATTGAGCGGTGGATCCTCCGGTTTTGCGGGGAAAAGAGCGATGCCAGTTTTTCCCGCCAGTAAAAAGATTGGGATCGGCCCCCATTCCTCTTTCTGGTAAGGCTTAAGCCCCAAAACATCGACGTACCAATCTCTAGCTTTATTGATATCTGCTACTCGAAGGGCAACATGGTCAAGAAACTGAATTTGAAAATCTGCCATGTGTAAAGGAAGTTGTTTGGTCCCTTATGAAATTAAAACTCTACGGCATTAAAGTTCTTCAATTGCTCGATAAAATCGTTGGGAGCCTTAGAGGTCTGTAATCGTGCATAGGCTTGAGTTGGCATATACTGTTGCAAGTAGGGCTTACAAGCTTCCCAATCATTAGTGCGAGTACCGATGATTGGATCCGTCAGAATTTTAAACCCAAAGTCTGAATACAACTTAATGGCGCGGTAACTGCCTGGTTGGGTGTGCAAATAAATAGGATAGGCTGTGTCCGGAAGATCTTGTAGGATGATAGAAAGCAAGGCACGACCTATTCCTCTCCCTTCAAACCCTTTGAGCACCTTAAGCCAGTGAATAGTATTAAACAATCCATAGGCTTTCCAGAGCAGGCAGGTAGCAATGGGTTGATCCTTTTCATCACAAATGAACAATGTATCTTGATAGAACTGCTCTTCCTTACCCCCATAAGTACTATGGAAGAAGCCTGTCATGAAACCTTCGTATTCTTTAGCTTCTGTTGGGTTATCGAATGGGAAGGCTTTCCATATCGGCAGTTCATCTTTGCGACAGCTGCGCACATGGTAGCCATCGGGTAAGGGAATCAGTGCAGATCTATTTAATTGGGGGCACATCATAAACAAATCTAAATCGGGAATTTCTTCTTCCATCTTGACTATTTTTGCAGGAAGGTTTTGCAGGCTTTGGCAGAATAAATCCTTCTCAGGACGCCCAGTGCTGGTTCGTGAAAATCATCTGGCAGGTCTAACACTATAATCTTCAAGTGAGTTCCCGTTTCTGAGGTAGATCTTGCCTTAATTACCATTTTTCCCAATTTCTCCAATAGCTTGCTCGGAAGTTCATACTTCTCTTTTAACGCTATCTCTTGCATGAGTAGGTTAGAGACTTCTACTAACTTCAGTGGGTAGCTTGAGCTATCTGGTGGCACCAATTTTGAAAAATCAAGATAGTCTGTCAGCTCAATATTTTTGTTGAGCGGAGTCTTTTGCTTAACCACATGAATTTGAAAGGGAAGCCACTGCTCTCCATTAAAGGCATTGTGTAAAACGATTGCTAAATAGTCTCCCACTACGGCTTGATTGGATAGGAATTGATCTTCGATAAATCCGAATGACTCGTTTAAGAAGATATCGCTGAGTGCCTTGAGACTATACTTGTTTTTCTTGTAGATGTTTACTTGTTGCCCATTAGGGAAGAAGTCTGAAGGTTGGTCTGTTCGGCTAATTAGCTCAATGGCTCCCAAGGCGTCATATTCAATGTGATAGAGTGGATGTTGCGGAGCCTGTTTAAAAGCATCATAATTATTTAGAGTTTGGATGCGCTGAAGTCGATCATTTTCGAAAAAATAGTACTCAGCTGTATTCACCACACCTGGCGAATAGGAGACGAAATGATCCGCCAAACCCGCTTTACGCTTTAAGTAGGCCAGTCCTTCTAGTTTTCCTTGTTTGAAATGAAAAACGCTGGAAGAGTCGGTATTGTGCTGGATGAATTTTTGGTAGGAACCACTCGAGGAGTGGACGGTTCGCTCTTCGAAAATAATTTGATCCTCCGCATCGTACCCTAGTCGGATATGGGTCTCATCTTGAGCTTCCTCATAGATCTTTCCTTTAGCTAGTCGTGCCCGTTCTATTTGTAGCAAAGCCAGATGAACCTGCGGTTCGGTAGCCCAACGGTAGTATCGGATTTGAGCTTGGATGGACTCTTTATAGTACTCAATTGGATTCTGATGACTTTCGAATTGGGTTTTGAGATCAGAAAGAAGTTTTTCCAATGTAGGCATGGTAGAAGAAAGCGTGAGGTGTTAGGTAATCTTTTCAGCCTAGGGAAATCCCTATTTAATAATGATTGGACGATGACATTAAAAGCCTTCTACACCCATTACAGTCGTATATTTGAAACTCAACTTCTTGTCTGGATAGACTTTTTTGAAAGCGGACTGTACCATTAAGGTCGCTTCATGGAAGCCGCAGAGAATCAATTTCAACTTCCCAGCGTAATTATTGATATCTCCGATGGCATATATACCTGGGACGTTGGTTTGGTAGTTAAAGGTATCTACATCTATGGCATTCTTGGTGATGTTCAAATTCCAATTGGCGATGGGCCCCAACTTTGGCGTCAGACCAAACAATGGAATGAAGTAATCCACTTCCTGTTGTATGTCCCCTGCTGTCTTATGGCGGATGGTCACTTCTTCTAAGCGTTCCGCTCCTTGTAGACCAACCACCTGGGCTTCAGTAATCAATTTGATTTTGTTAGCCTCATGCAGCTCCATCACTTTCTCAACACTATCAAGGGCCCCTCTGAAGGAGGTCCGTCGATGTACTAAGGTCACTTCTTTGGCTACTTCTGCCATGTAGATCGCCCAATCTAGCGCCGAGTCTCCTCCCCCAGCGATCACAAGGCGCTTATCTGTAAATTCCTCTGGATTCTTGATCATGTAAACTACTCCCTTCTTTTCGTAATCACCAATATTCCCAATGGGAGGCTTGCGCGGTTCGAAACTGCCTAGACCACCAGCAATGGCAACGACTGGGGCGTTGATTTGGGTTCCTTCGCTTGTGGTCAAAAGAAAGGAATCGTCTTCCAAACGCGTTAGTTCTTCCGCTCTTTCCCCTAGGGTGAAGCTTGGCTTGAAGGGTTCAATCTGTTTCATCAGATTATCCACCAAGTCTCCAGCCAGAACCTCTGGAAAACCAGGGATATCATAGATCGGCTTCTTGGGATAGATCTCAGAAAGCTGTCCGCCCACTTGTGGAAGGGCATCCACTAAGTGGCAACGCAATTTGAGTAGTCCCGCTTCAAAAACGGTGAAGAGGCCGACTGGGCCTGCTCCTATGATTAGAATATCTGTTTTTATCATGTGTTTACTGCCTTTACTAGGGTAAGTGATCGGGTTGCGGGGCAAATCTAATAAGGTTTGAAATCATCGCCAATCTTTTGGAAAAGATGTTGATAGAATGCCATTCCAGCCTTACTTGTCCGCCTGCGTCCTGCTCGTAGTGCGGTAGAGCTGACTTTCTTGAACAAGCGGAACGAAATTCTTAAGGGAGTGAGTGGATGGAAAAGTGGAAATTTTGAACTGCTTTGGTCTGCGCTTCTTTCGGGGGAAGGAGTGGAAGAGGTTTGTTGCATAATACTATTGTTTTGACTAGGGGATTCATTACGGTTTACAAATGAAGTCGATCTTTTCACACCCGTACAATCAGTGATAATAATTGCTGTATCAATGGTGTATTTAGGCATGAAAAAATCAAGGTGCCTCCTGACAGAACACCCAAGGACAGAATACGTTTAGGAAAAGTCTAATTTGCTACGATTAAGCTAGCGCTTCTTCTAAGACCTTCTCCAACTTTACCCGGACATTTTTATGATAAGGGGTCTTGGCTAATGGGTCACAGTAAGTGGCAGCAGTAAGCACATTGGGCATGGCACCCACTTCCCTGTAGCTTTGGTTCTTACCGTAATTTAGGCCATGACCATGAGGCATGGAGATTACGCCGGACCGCACCTCGTCCGTGATGGTGACTACTATCTTTATGGAGCCGGTAGGGCTGGTCAATTGTACTGCATCTCCTTCCTTAAGCTCATGCAGAGCCGCGTCAGCAGGGTTTACCTTCAAAGCTCCTTCCTTGTCCGTTTTTGCCCATTCCAAGTTCCTGATCACCGCATTGGCATTATAGGTACGTCGTTCTCCGGCAATGAGATTGAAGGGATATTCCTTTTCAAGAGCAGCTTGGTTCTCTAAGACCTCTGGTAGCTTTAACAACCAATCCTCTAAGAGTTCGGGAATGTACAAGTTCACCTTTTTGTCTGGCGTCTTCATAAGGTCCCAGACCTTGCTGTAGTCATGTTTACTGACCTTAATTCCAGAAGGACTATTTAGGATCTTATCAAAGATGATATTACCAAGTTCAGCCCCTTTCCCTTCAATCCCCGCATTGCGGATGGCCTCGGGGTACTTACTGGCATACAATTGAGCAGCAAACCAGACGAAGGCAGCGCTATCCGCTCCTTCGGGAAGCGTCTTACCTAGGGTATCTCGCAAAACAACCGCCGAAAATTGTCGTAATTCTGGATGTTGCATGGAGGCTTGCATGAAGGCCCCTTGGAAGATGCCTCGCCCTGGATTCTCCTTGTCCTTTTGTGCGGCTTCTCGAAGCTCTGTCAAGTCTACATCCAAGGCACCCATCGCTTTGATCAGTCGAGTATAGATTTCTGGCTCACTTAAGGTTCCCTCCAAGGGTGGGAAGATTGGTTTACGAAGGTGGTAGAAGTTCTCCGTAAAGAAGGCTGACTCGTACTTCTCAAACTGATTGGAAGCGGGCAAGACGTACTGAGCTTCGCGAGCAGTTTCCGTCATAGCTACATCTATCACTACCATCAAGTCCAGCTTTTTATAAGCTTTAATCTGTGCTTGCGTATCCGCCCAGTTCAGTACGGGGTTGCAGCTGTCTACTACCAGTGCTCTAAGCCGCTCTGGGTGGTCGGTGTCAATTTCTAAGGAGAGAACATTGGGTGGATAAACCTTGGCAATTTCTCTGGCTTTAGTCACCTTGGTGGTCATTCCCCCTTCACCCAGATCTCTAGAGTGGCCGATAAGCGGAATAAACCAAGTAACTAGATGGTTGGTGCCTTGCTTATTGAAGTTTCCAGTGATAAGAAAAAGTAGCCGTTTGAGGTAGGCATTTAAGGTGCTATTGAGGCTCATTTCAATACCGAGATCAGAGCGAATAGCCACGCTCTTGGCAGCTGCCATTTTCCGGGTCACTTCTAGCACCAATTCATAAGGGACCCCCGCGATTTCTGTATACTCCTTGACGGGTATATCCATGAAGTACGGCATGACTGCTTCAAAGCCATTGGTGTGCGCGGCAATGAAGTCCTTGTCTTCTAGGCCTTCTTGCACGATGATTCCTAGCATAGCCGACATTAACCAAGCGTCCCGTCCGGGCTTCACTTGTAGCCAATAATCTGCTTTTTTGGCAGTTTCCGTCTCTCGCGGATCAATCACAACCAATGTTCGGTTCTTATCACGGGCAATTTCTCCAATCACTCGTCTAGCTCTAGCCATTCCATGGGCTTGCATCGGGTTTGCTCCAATGACTACCCCAAATTCTGCCTCATCAATAGGTTCGCCGTAGGCCACATTTTGTCGGCCGAATAGTTTACCATGTACCCAAAAATTACCCGTCTTTTCTTGCGCAATGGAGGAGTAAATGTAAGGGGTTCCGCAGGTTTTTCGGAATGCAGCAGCATACATCTGTGCCATATGATTACCCTGTCCACCTCCACCTGCATAGGCAATGCTAGTACCCCCATGCGTATCCCGAATTTTTACCAGTTTATCGGCAATTTCTTGGATAGCGGTGTCCCAAGAGATGGCTTCGAAGGAACCATCTTCTTTCTTGCGGAGCGGCGTGGTCAGTCTTTCTTGATCTTGGTAATAATTAAGGCGGGTAGCTTTTTGGCAGATGTAACCCTGTGAGGTGGGGTGATCTTTATCCCCGGTGATCTTGACAATCTTTTGGGTTTCATTATCGACTTCAATATCGATGCCGCAATTGATTGAGCAAAGAATGCAGGCTGACTTATGGACAGTGGTGGTGGACATAAAAACAGGTTTTTCGATTAACAAGCTTCAGGTGATTCAGGAGCTAACTCCCAAAATGTATCTGATTTATCTTCTTCTGGCCTATCCAGGCAAGGAAAGTCTTTTTCGATTAACAGATGTAATTCTTCTCCTTCCGGAACAGGAATACGCTTCTCTATTCCGACCTGGTTGGAATTAATCCAGGTATTTGCTTCCTTATTGGGGATGGACACCCGGAGAAAGGTATCTGCCAGTGAAGCTGTCACCCCCTCTGCTTGCTCATCGATCTCCAAAGCAAATCGAAGAAGTGTACCTAACGGAAATCGGATACGCTCCACCACTTGCCCCTCTGCTTTTAGCTCCTCTATTTCTGACTTGCGAATACGGATGCGGATGCTATTATGGGTAGTTCGAAGTTTCATGTAAAAGTCATTTAAGAGAGTATTTACTCTTTAAAAATACGCTAAGGCGATTAAGAGAGCAAATACTTTCTTATTTTTACGAGAAATATTATCCGAGTTTAATGAAAAGGAATACGCGCAACGCGGCTAAAACGAAACAGGAGATTATTGAAAAGTCGGCTCCTATATTTAATGTCTACGGATATGCAGGGACTAAGATGCAGATGCTGGTAGATGCTACCGGCTATCAGATGGGAGGGATATATAGGCATTTCGAAACTAAGATGGACCTGGCTAAGGAAGTTTTTCGATATAATTTCGAGGTACTTGTAAAAAGCAATCTGGATTTAAAGCCGGAATTATCTCCTAAGGAAAAGTTGCTGCAAATTATCGATAACTACCAAGCGATGGTGGTGAGGCCCAAAGTTGTCGGTGGTTGCCCCATTTTGAATACCAGTACGGAGGTCGATGATACTGATGTAGACCTTAGTATGCTGACCAAGTCCTTTATCCAGGAGATTATCGGTGAAATCGAGCTAATCTTGGCAGAAGGTAAAAAAGTAGGAAGTTTTCGAACTGACTTTGACCCAAAAGAGGAGGCCGTGTATCTATTTGCGTCATTTGAAGGGGCTATTCTTTTAGCAAAATCACTCCGGAAGCTGAGTCCGGTACTGATCGTGTTTGGGAAAATCCGTGAATACCTGGCGGAAAAAGTATTCTTAGCCTAGCGCAGCATAAGTTTGCCCGTTACTGCTGGCGTAAAATCTGCCCTCCTTTAAGCGTGTAATGCAGAGGCCCGTTCCAACGTTCAAGCTTTCCCTCACCCCAGATTTCATATTCCAGGTCCGGCAATAGGATGTCAAGCTGACCGACTTCTTTTTCGAATACTTGTAGGCTTTCCAAAGGAGCATCATTGTAGTCGTCTTCCCCACCTTGGGCAAGAGCAGGAATGGCTCCATAGAACTTCAAAATCCGATTTTTCAGTCCGAATACCTTAATGGAAATATCTCCATCTTCCATACCAAATACAGCTAGGATATAGTGGAGGCCTTTTTCCTTGCTTCGATAAAACTTGGAGTGGACAATATAGCCTTCTTCGCCCTCTTCACAGCTTCTTCTAAGGATCGTATTCTCCCCCTGCTGGACCACGATATAGTTTCCTGCTTTTCCCCAGGCTAGGATCCAATGGAGGTTACTGTCAATGCTGCATTGCCCCACGACGCTTAAGCTATCTAGAGTAGGAGGTGTCTTGGATGGAGAGCAGCCGATTTCCTGTAAGAGCGTAGGTGCTTGCGCTGATAAGCCTAAGTCAAAGTATAATACAAAAAAGGCAATGGCAGGAATGACAGTGAATCGGTTCATATATATGGTTTTCATTTGCGTTTAAGTTTGTTCAAGCCTTTGATTGTTCCGCAAATTATCAAAGCATCATGTTCATCAGCAAATGGCATCTCAGAGCCTTTGAGAAGGTTGTGCTGATTCATCCAATAGACTTTTGAGGATTTTAAATTTAACTCCTTTCTGATGGATTTATCCAAGCGTTTTCTGGCCTTTATGCCTACCGAGAAAATGGATTTGCTCGTCTTCTCCATGAGATGCTCGACTAGAGATCTATTGGACTGCCAAGCCGATCCGTTAGCCTCCCATTTCGCATTTTTTGATAAATGGATATCGGCTCCCCAGAGCATGTATTTATTATGATTTGGAGCCCATTGTGTCATCAACCATTGCGTGTTTTCTGCCATAATTGAATCTCGGAATTGATGTTTTTCTTGATAGGTGGGCAGCTGCATAAGATCCAACAGATGGATGCGATTGGCTAGACATTGTAAGGTAAATTGATAGCGTATTTCACTCGTGGGCAAAGATTCAAAAATTAGCTCCCTGTGAACAGCGAAAGAATCCCGCATCCTTACATAGGCAGTTCTGATGTTATTTGCTTTCTGTTGAGGTAAATAAGTACCTCTATAGGCTTTACCAATTGCGGGCTCCCAATTACTTCTTAGCTCCACAAAGGAAGAATCTACTTTTCGCATTTCTTCGGCATAGGCAGCATTAAGTCTTTTAAGTTTTCGATGTAAGTAGCGAGAAAAACGAAAAGACTTTGGCCCTTTCAGGTCACAACCCCAAAACCAAAGAAAATTTCCATCGGACCATTCCGCAGTCTGGTACCGGAAAAGCGCTAGCGTGGATTTTGTCTGCCAAATGGTATATAGCGCTTCTTCTAAATGTTCGCGATCGTTCAACTGTTCTTCGTAAGCCATAAAGGAATTGACAAATCCAGATTCAAAGATCAGGACTTTAAAGTCTCCCTTTTGGTGTAGATGCTTGATCAGTTCAAGTTTGACTTCCAGGAAGGTTTCTACCCAGTGTGACTCTTCGCCTAAACAAAGAATATCATACTGACTGATTTCCGCTGCGATCTGCGACCATGCAGGCTGATCTTTCTGAATGTCGTTAATGATTTGAGTATAGCTGATTTTAGCGGTGCAGGATAGTATAAAGAAGATAGCAATTTTTCGCATGAATAATCTGTATTTCCAAGTATTTAGGGGGGGTAGAAATAACATAGGGCTTTGTGTGGCAATTAAGAAATCATGTGCTATCTAATGGGTAACGCTTGGGACGCTGGTTTTTTCAAATCCATAGTCTCGTCGCGATCCTACTCTAGCTTTATCTCTCCCATGGCCATCCGATTACAGTCCAGCAGTACAGACTGCAATTCATGCCCCTCACTTCTAAGCGGATCCAGTGCTTTAACGAGTTTCGTTCTCAATTCGAATAACTTCTGCTTATCGTGCTGTGCAGCCTCACGAACGAAGCGAATCTTCATTTTGGCCTCTTGTTGATTTTGTTTTGGGTTAAACCAGCCATTCAATTCCGAGCACTGGTGGCAAATCCCATTCTTATTTACTAAGGCACAGCGCTGGTCAAAGATCTCAGTCATGGAAGATCGCGCCTTTTGCAGGAAGTACTTCACTTGCCCTTCGGACTTATCGAGAATAATCATGATTTCCTTTACGGAAAAGTCATAAATATCTTTCAGCAAAAGTACCATCTGATTTTCAATCGGAAGATTTTTACCGATACAGGTGAAGCAGGTATCGATATGTTCTTTGATCTCATAGCGGCCAAAGATTGAAGTATGGGCCGTGTGTTCTAAACGTCCGATTAGTTTTGGATTGGACAGGACGATGTCCTTCGCCTGTTGTGATACATCGGGTGTCCATCTTTTGCGTTTATACATTGCATTGTGAGCGAGGTTGGAGGCAATTTGGAACACCCAGGTTTTGAGGCTGGCCTCTCCCCTAAAGCTAGCCAGTTTATCAAACGCTCGAATGAAAGTGTCATGCGCAATATCTTCCGCATCTGCCCGGCTAGCCAAGAGTCGGAAGAGATAAGATTTTAATTGGTCTTGAAAAGCGATAAACAAAGATTGGAAGGCGTGAATATCTCCTGCTTTTGCTTTATCTAGGTTTCGTTGATATGAGTTCATCTGTCAAGATTGCATGGGTACACCCCTGGGGAGTGTACCCGAGGTGTTTAATTTAACCAAGCTTTGGCTGCTTCGATGGAGGAAAAGTTTCTCAGTGCGAATTTTCCTTCCGTTTTCTCAATTTCCTTGGCATGCTCCAATGCTGCTTCCGGCATGATGTAAGCTACTTTTTGAATCCCTAGTTTGTAGTAGCGAGGATAATGTTCATTCTTCTGCCAAATTGGAAATTCTAGTGGTAAACTCAGTTGGAAGTTACGAACATCAATGATAATCTGTTTGGCTTGGTATTCGAAGCCATAACCGATGAAGTTAGAACAGGCTTCTTGAAAATCTTCATAGGTCATTTTGCTATGGCCTTCTTCCCAGCGGAATTGAATGGCTTGTAATGTTGACTGATAACTGAGACTGTAGAATCTGTTTCGAAAGATGTACATGCTATGCTTTTTTGAGGTTGGTAATTATTGTTTACTTACCGGCGCTGTTAAGGTCGTTGGCCGGCGATCTGCCGTACACATGTTATTGTCGGGGGGACGAACTCCGAAGTATAGCAGCCCCTCCGCATCTAAAGCAAGCAGATCGTGGTCTTCATCACAGACTTCCACCGCTGCCCATAGCGCACAGCCAGCTTCGGATATGTCCTTTTCCTTATCTAGTTCCAACTGGCAATTGCCAAAACCGAAGGCTTCAATCAAATCTGTGTTATCCGTAAGTAAAGTCAAGAATTTCTTTTCTTCCCGGAATAAGGCATTGTAAGTGTTGGGTACAAGAGTTGATCTGTCGAGCACTTGATAAGTACCGTAAGTCCGAAATTGAAATACCTTTTGGTGTAGTTCAGGATCAAGACCGAGTGTAAATTCAAGCGTCCATTTACTATTGTCGAAAGTGAAGATGCGTTGTCCAAAGGCCTGACCATAACTGTATGGAACCAGGTCTAGATAAGTACCAGATAACTGTTCCAATTGCTCTTTCATGGAAGGTTCGGTAGCGTTGGTCTTAGTCATCGAGCAAGCAAGTACAGCAAGGGACAAAGTTCCTCCAATGAGGATAGCAAAAGCTTTACGTTTTTTCATTTTCAGCATTTTTTAATGATCAAAAGCATTGAATTTTGCACTCTGACCATTGAGGTAGCTGAAACGGATGAAAAATGATCAACTTTTTTTCTTCTAACCTATTTTTTTGGATCTAAACCTGTAGATATGGCGTCCTTTGGATGCTTGTTCGCTTCCCCTTATGCATTTTAGGCGTATCAATTTTCATTTGATACTCATAGCAATCTAGCAGATCTGTGCCGGGGCAAAACTGGTAATGTCTGTGGTGTAAGGTGATGTCTTCATATTCTTCAAAGTCAAATTCACCATTGAGGAATTTTGATCCAATCTGTTCGAAATCTTGCCGGGTCTGGGTAGAAACGGTGTCGATTCCGCTTAATGTTTGGATGACGTATCCCTGCACCTCTCTGTTGTAGGCCTGCAGAATGTTCATTTCTCCCAAACTGAGACCTGTTCTTTTGAGCAGCCGGTTGGTCCATTTCTGGAGGAGGGAAGAGGGTTTGGAGAGATCCTCTATTATCTCCTCCCGTTTTTCCATCCCGTAAAAGGTATGGATATCCCTTACGTCCAATAGTAGGTACTTTTCCAGTTGCTTTTTACTCTCCGAGATATGTGATAAATGCCATTGTAAATCCTCTAAGTCCTCCCTATTTGTTATTTCGTTGGTGGCAGCAGCGCTCACCTCTTCAATTTCTTGCCGCAAGCTTTCCGTATTCAATAGGTGCTCGATTTGAAAGGACTCATTTACGGCATAGTAGAGTGAACGGGGGCGACCATAGAGCGGACTACTCAGATCAAATTCACTTAAAAACTTTAGGCTTGATAAAATGCCTTTGGGGTAATGGGCTTCGATAATATTATGTTCCAGCAGTCGGAGTACGAGCTGATACGACCTTTCAAATTGCGGACCGTGGTTGTGCACAAAGTCTAGATACTCCTGCCGATGAATCTGGTAGAAGATATCTTCGCCGATCTGCCACTTTGGGAGGAGAGTACTGGTCATATACAGGCTAATTGTCTGATTTAGATTTGATTAGGAGTAATACTTAATGTGTTACTTTATGGTTGAACCCCGTGAATATAAAACCAGGAATTGAATTTTCTGGATTTTCCTCTTTGAAAGACAAGATATGGAAAAGGTTCTGCTTACGAACTAAAGCAAAGCCTATCCACTCCGTGGCTGATCATTGATCTCAAGACATAATTTCTGAGTAAGGTCTCGAAAAAGAACCTGTTTTTACGCTTCTCCTAAATAATTTTCTGAAATTGAGAGGGATTGCTTTACTGTGTCGTGCGTACAAAAAAACCGCCAAGTGACGTAAAAGCAATTTTAACTACTTTCATTAGATCAATCGCATGTCAGAACAAGGGAAAATCCGGATTCGACAGCTTGCGGAACAATTCCAACCGCTCACGGATGCTGCTTGGGAAGAGCTGAGTGCGCTGTTTTCCTATGTGGAATTAAAGCGTGGAGCGTATTTTGTCCGAGAGGGTGAGTACAATGATAAATTGGCTTTTATCTTGGATGGCGCTTTGCGAGCCTACTATCTGGATGCAAAAGGGGATTTTTACAATAAGACCTTTTTCATTGAAAACACCTTTGCTGCTTCTTTAGCCTCTATACTGCAGGATATTCCCAGCTTCCTAAATTTTGATGCTTTGGTCGATACACAAATGTGGCAGGCGAGCTATAAACAGCTGACTCAACTCTTCGATAAACATCGTTGCATCGAAAGGATGGTTAGAAAGATCATCGAATATGAATGGGTGATCAAGAAAGAACAGCGAGAACTACGTCTGGTGCTGAATGATGCTGCCCAGCGCTATGCTTACTTTCAAGAAGAATATCCAGGATTAGAAAACCAAATTCCACAATACCACATTGCTTCTCATTTAGGTATTACGCCCATCCAGTTGAGTAGAATTAGATCCCAACGCAAACGCAATCAAAAAACGAAGCAGTGATCTTTTCTTACTGGAAGATAATATGTAGTGCAATTAAAGAGGTGAGTAAGCCCACTCCAACCTGCAAGATTCGGGGAGAATCGTAGACAATAAGCTCATTCCAACTTCTCCATTTACTTTGAAACAGTGCCAATCCAACGGCAAAGAAGGCAATCAAAATCACCCACATGGCTCGTACAAAGTAATTCATGTCTGGGAAGAAATACAGAATTAGTAGATGCAATGGAATGGTGGAAAGAAAAGCCGCTAGCACCAGCCTTGGATTGGGCGTCACCAAGAAGGCGGCACTACAGATCAATACGACTATTCCACAGTTGATATAGTATCTCAGCTCATTAAGGGTATGCGTAAAAGCAGCATCAGGGTTTTCAAACTTCAAATAGAGCAGTACTAAACCCATAGTTACACCCGTTACCAAGGTGACTAGGATCGTCTTTCGCCCTGCTCCTACCACTTCGGTATCGGTAGCTTCCTTATTGAGGTATTCCCTGTAAATGTCAATAGACCAAAGTGTGGCTAAGGAGTTGAAAGTGGAATCTACCGTACTCATGAGGGAAGCAAAGAGAGCGCAGAGAATCACGCCTTTGACCCCTACCGGTAGATAAGTTTTTACTAAATATGGATAAGCCATATCCGGTTCGGCCAGTCCATCCGGTCCCAAGATTCCAAAAAGTGCAATTCCTGGTACCACAATCAAAACAGCCATCACATACTTCATCACCCCTCCTACCATCAGACCAATTTGAGCCTCTTTTAGGTTTTTAGCAGCCAGAGATCGTTGCATAATCGTCTGATTGGCGCACCAGTAATTGATGTTCAATAGGAAGAGACCGAACATATGGATCCACGGAAGAGTAGGATGATCCGCGGGTAGATACAGGTGCATCAAGTCTGGCGTTTTCTCATACAATTGCCCCCAGCCCCCGAGTTCTCTGATGGAAACAAAGAGTACCACAAAACCACCTATTAACAATATGCTGAACTGTATGATATCCGTTTTGACCACCGCATTCAGGCCACCAAGGTAAGTGTAGATAGCGGAAAAGATTCCTAAGCCAACAATCATTACCGAGATCCGAGTAATGCGTTCTTCGCTAATAAAGGATAGATAATCAGCAAAGACAAGATCTGCTGCATAGGCGCCCCAGAAAAGAGCAGCGCCTAAGGTGATGGTCGAAAAGATTGCTAAGTTGGCCAATGAGTAGAAGAGTGCTACCCTGCTACCTAATCGCTTCTTAATGTACTGCGTAATTGTGATCACCCTCTCCTTCAGAAATAAAGGCACAAATATAAAGGCAGCCATCAGAATTCCCTGTACCGCATTGATCTCCAAACTCGCCTGCGCCAAACCAAACAGATAGGCTGACCCCATCATACCTAAAAACTGATAGCCATTGATGTTAGTGGCTATGGAGGAAAGCGCAATAGAAGGCCAACGGAGGTTTCTGGAACTTAAGAAATACTGCTCAATACTTACATCTTTCTGTACTCTGCCGGAAACGGCAACCCAAAAAATGATGATGAAGTAGAGGCAAACAATGGTCAGATCTATCACGGCTTTGTCTTATGGCAGTTTAGTAGGCTTTATTCAAAACTAATAAAATCCTGTTGCTTATCGTCTTTCTCCCGCCGCCAAGGGTGTCGCGGGCTCTTGGGCTGGTCGCCGACCTTGGGCTTCTGGCATAGAGAAGGTTTGAATATTTGGCAATACGTATTTGGCAAAAAGCTTACACTCCTCAGCGTGAGGGTAGCCAGAGAAGATAAAGGCACGCATTCCCATTTTCATGTAGCGGTTGATTTTTTCGAGAATTTGATCCGGGGTGCCGACTAAAGCCGCCCCACAGCCCGATCTTGCCCGGCCGATACCGGTCCAGAGGTTGGGCTCCGCGAAGCCTTCTTCGTCTGCCATTTCACGGGTTTGCGTTTGTCGGCTTACGCCATAGGATTTGGCATCTAGCGCCCGTTCTCGGATTTCTTTCCCTTTCTCATCTTCGACATATTTCATCAGCGATTTGGCAGCTTCTCGTGCTTCGGATTCCGTTTCCCGTACAATGACATGTACCCGCAAACCGAAATCAACTTTTCGCCCGTAGCCTGCCGCTTTCCGACTCATGTTCTCCATCAACCCTTGGAGCTTTTCCTCTGTTTCAGGCCACATCAAGTACACATCACAGTGCTCAGCGCAAAGGTCAACCGCTGGATCAGAATAACCACCGAAATAGAGCAAAGGTCCTCCATTCTGCTGGTAGGGTTTCATGGGATCCGGAGAATCCAACTGGAGGTTGTAAAATTCTCCTTTAAAGTCGATGTGATCTTGGGTCCACCCTTGCTTGAGAATCTCTATAACTTCTCGGGATCGCTGATAACGCGCCTCAGAACTCAAATTTGTTCCGGGTAAATTTGAAGAGATGATGTTAATTGTGAGGCGTCCTTTCAGGATATGATCTAAAGTTGAAATAGCTCTTCCAAGCATTGGTGGGTGAACCTCTCCACAGCGAATAGCTGTTAATATGTTGATGTTAGACGTTAAGGGGGCTACGGCTGAAGCAAAAGTTAAGGTATCCTGACCTACTTGATAGGAGGAAGGACAGAGTATATTTCTAAAACCTAATCGATCCGCTGTTAGTAGTACGTTGGAAGTATTACTCCAATCACTTTTGAATCGAATATCGTGCCTACCCAAAAAGCGGTCATCTCCATTGCAGAGTGGAGCAAACCAGGCTACTTCAGCTCCTTTAAGGTGTGGTGATCTTATCTCTATTTTTGTGTTTTCCATGATCCGGTTGTATTAATCATCCATCTGGGTTTCAACTCCACTAAGGTACCTCCTGTCCTACTGAGGCTTCCCAGAGCTTATACCATTCCTGATGTGAGAGAGCCATGTACTGGGCTTGAGCTGCTACAGTTATACGTTCTGGCTTAGAGCTGCCCAGTACTGGAATGATCCCTGCTGGATGTTTGTAAAGCCAGGCCAAAAGGATCTGATCTAGCGTGGCATCGTATTTTTCCATTAATGGTTGTGCAGCTTTTCGAATCCGGATAGATTGTTCGTCCTCCCGGTCGGTAAAAATACGGCCTCCTCCAAAGGGGGACCAGGCAGTAGGACTTATTTTGCTCCTTTGACATTGCGTAAGTGTGCCATCCTGGAAAGCATCCAAGTGCAACAAGGAAATTTCTAGTTGATTCGTAATTAGCGGGATCAAGTCGTTGAGTAAGTCAAATTGGTGAGTGGTAAAATTTGAAACACCAAATGAGCGCACTTTACCGGCTTGGTGAAGCTGCTCATATCCCTCCGCAATATCATGTGGATTCATCAATAAATCAGGTCGATGTAATAGCAACACATCAATCTGATCTACACCCAATGCGCGTAAGGAATTATCAACCGAAAGCAAGAGGTGCTCTTTACTTGAATTATAGGATTTGATCTGATGGGAGGGACGATTCTCCGTGATCATCTTAATCCCGTACTTGGTTGTGATCTGGATCTTAGACTTTAGATCTGGTCTGCGCTTAATGACCCGGCCAAAATTCTCCTCTTCGGTATAATGCCCATAAATATCGGCATGATCAAAATCCCGCAAGCCTAAATCGAGACAGTGGTCTATCAGTTGCTCCACCTCCGACGTTTCCAGTTTAGCGCCCCAAACGCCCCATCTCATGGTGCCTATGATTAAGGGGGAAAAAGTGATCTGATTATCCATATACAGTTTGATTTGGCCTCGTCAACAGCCAATTTGTTTAAATCCATACTTGCTCTACTGCAAGCAAATATAGTAAAAAGAAGAAAATTGTAAACGTTTACATTATCTGCTGACTTCCACGCCTTTACTGCAGCCGCTGCCAGGTATTATTGAGCCTGTTTAATCTTATTGGAAGACTGTCTCACCATCAACTTGATTGGCAGAACTCGCTGGACACTTGTTGCTGTTGAAGATGCTGATGCCAATTCATCAAGTAGAGAAGTCGCAGCCACTTTACCAACCTCCTCGCTACTCTGACTTACGGAGGAGAGACTCGGATTCAAGTAAGAGCAAAAAACATTATTTCCGAAGCCGACCACAGCTACTTCTGTTGGTACCGAAATATTGAGTTCCGACAGTATATTCAAAGCCACCAAAGCCGCAATGTCACCATTGGCGAAGATGGCATCTGGCCGATTACCAGATGAGAGCATCTCTTTCAGCTGCTGAATATCTCTTGGATCATCATCATCAAAGGGAATGGAACGCTCAGTGTCCATAGCAAAGCCATGTTCAATAAGAGCAGCTTCAAACCCCCTCCTCCTTTCGGAAAATATACTTACACTATCCTTCCCCGCTAGATGGATGATTCGCTTACAACCTTGTTCGATCAAATGCGTAGTAGCACGATGCGCGCCGGTATAATTATCAATCACGATCGTATTGAAATTCCCAAGTTCAATCTTCCGATCGAAAAGCACGACGGGAATCTCTGCTGCTGTCAAATTTTGTAAATGGTCAATTTGCGTTGTTTCTTTAGAAAGAGATATAATCACCCCGTCCACACTCAGTTGTCTCAGGTTCTCCAAAATGGCCTTTTCTTTTTCTAGGGACTCGTGAGACTGACAAATGATAATGTTATATCCGGCCTTACTCAGGATTTCCTCTATACTCTTGATCGCGACAACAAAAACATCACGACTGATGACCGGAACTACTACACCGATCGTATTGCTTTTGCCACTCCTTAGGGCAGCTGCCATTTTATTTGGGCGATAGTTTAATGATTTGGCTGCCTCGAGCACGATCTCCCGAGTTTTCTCCGTCACTAACTCACTCCCGTTAAATACCCTAGAGATCGTGGCCAAAGAAAGTCCGGTCACCCTAGCTAAGTCCTTCATATTTGCCATGACATCAATTATATTTGCATCCAACGGATAAAAGTAAGACTTAGAAACTTAAACGACTATACAAAATGACAAAGACCTGGTGGAAGGAAAGTGTCATCTACCAGATCTATCCGAGAAGTTTTCAGGATAGTAACGGGGATGGCGTTGGCGACTTGCAGGGTATCATTCGCCGGCTAGATTACCTTAAATTGTTAGGTGTTGATATTCTATGGTTAAGCCCCATATTTAAATCTCCGAATGACGACAACGGCTACGATGTTAGTGATTATCGTAGTATCATGGACGAATTTGGGACCATGGAAGATTTTGATGACTTACTTGCTGGGGTGCATGAAAGAGGTATGAAGTTAATCTTGGACCTAGTTCCGAATCACAGTTCGGATGAACATTTCTGGTTCCAAGAGGCGAGGAAATCCAAAGACAATCCTTATCGCAACTACTATCATTGGGCAGATGAGCCGAGAACGAATTGGCAATCTTTCTTCAGCGGCTCTACCTGGGAATATGATGAGCAAGCAGAAGCGTATTATTTGCACCTCTTTTCAAAAAAGCAACCTGATTTGAACTGGGAGAACCCGAAATTGAGGCAAGAGATTCATGATATCATGCGCTTTTGGTTTGATAAGGGTATAGATGGATTTCGAATTGATGTGATCCCTTTTATTTCCAAACGCCTAGATTGGCCAGACGGTGATCCAAATAATTTTGAGCAAACCATTTTGGAGATCTACTCCAATGGCCCCAGGTTACATGAGTATCTAAACGAAATGTACGAAGAAGTATGTTCGAAGTATGATGTCATGACGGTAGGGGAAGGCATTGGCGTCAAGCCGCACAACAGTCTAGAATATGTAGATGAAAATCGTAGAGAGCTCAACATGCTCTACCATTTTGATCATGTGACCATCAATTACGGCCCAGGTGGAAAGTACGATCCCGTCGATTGGAAACTCAGCACTTTTAAACAACTATTTCTGGATTGGGATCAAGCTATAGCGGACAAAGGCTGGATCAACATTGTCCTTGACAATCATGATTTTCCGAGAATGGTTTCCCGCTATGGAAATGACGGGCTCTACCGAAAAGAGTCGGCAAAACTATTAGCTACGATGCTCCTGACCCTTCGAGGCACGCCCTGTATCTATCAAGGGAGTGAGATTGGTATGATTAACGTGGCTTTTGACTCTCTGGATGAATACGATGATGTTGAAGTTGTGAATATGGTCCGGGAATGGCGTGAAGCAGGCAAAGATCCCTCTCCTCTCCTACCGGCAGTCCAGCAGCAAGGTCGTGACAATGCTCGCACACCGATGCAATGGGATGACTCCGTCCATGCTGGTTTCACTTCGGGAACACCTTGGCTTAAATTGAATCCTAGCTATCAGACCATTAATGTCACGGAAGCGCTAGCAGATCCAACTTCCATCTTTTACTACTACAAAGACCTCCTGGCTTTCCGTAAGGTCAATCCGACCCTCATCTACGGGGATTTTGAGCTCATCGCTCCTAATTCCGAACAGCTGTTTGCTTATCGAAGATGGGATGCACAGAACGAATTTCTGGTTTTTTTGAATTTTTCTTCAGAAACCTTACCCATCGAAGCCTTGGCAGATTGGGGTAGTTATCAATTGGTAAAATCAAATTATTTGGAGGCCAGTATTCCAATGCGGCCATGGGAATGCAGAATATATCAACGTCAAGTTCAGTAGACTATGGAGAAGCAAAACACTAGGCTTCTTCATCTGCTGGAGTATAGGGTGGTTATATTGGTATCTTTAGGCATTATGTAAGTGCTTGATTTTAAGGTGTTTTACTAGGTGTTGACGATTTTTGGAAAAAAAACCTTTCCTGGGCAAAGGATTTTTCTAAAACGGACATCTAAGGGATAAAGACAAGCTTAAAATCATTGCTATGAAGTTGTTGCATGCTCATTTTTTGTTGGCAATCATGATCCTTGGAGTAATCGGCTGTGGGGCTCCTCAGAATCAGAAAGAAACAAAGGAAGGTAAGGTGAGTACCCTTAACAGTAGAGTCGAAACACTCCCCTACTATGGCGATCCCTCCTTCACCCCTCAATGGCTGGCACCCCATGCTAAGGAATTAGATAACTTTCATCGTATTTCCGCTTTTTCTCTACTTAATCAGGAGGGAGAAACTTTGCGGACCGAAGACTTACGGGGCAAAATCTACGTGGCAGATTTCTTCTTTACTAGCTGCCCCGGAATTTGTCCCAAAATGACCAGTAACATGGCCCTCCTACAAGAAGCCTTTTTGGAGGACCCTAAGGTAGTATTGCTTTCTCACTCCGTCACACCAGAAAGAGATTCCGTACCGGTGCTCAGGGCGTATGCCGAGGACAAAGGTATTCTTGCTCATAAATGGCATTTGCTAACTGGAGAACGACAACAGATATACAGCCTGGGTAGAAATGACTACTTCATTGAGGAAGATCTCGGTGTAGAAAAGGATGTGGATGACTTTCTTCATACGGAGAACTTCGTCCTAGTAGATGGAAATCTACATATCCGCGGGATCTACAATGGCCTCAATAAGTCCGACATCAATCAATTGATAGCAGATATACAAACCTTGAAAAAAGAAGGTTGATAAGTTTGAAGTTAATAGGTTACCTGATTATTCATATGAATCAGGTATTTTTAAGAAAGGCCCTTCTGCAGGAGGGCTTTTCTTTTTGTACCCATTCATATAATGCCTTATCTTTAGGAAAGAACCCTCAAAGTCTATCCTCTGCACGTCTAACTTATTTTTTCACCAGCTAGCAATAAATTGAATCTAAATCCTTAAAGCCGAAGTATGAAAAGACCTGTCGTACATTTTGAAATTGGTTGTGAAAATCTATCAGGGACCTTAAAATTTTATGAGGAAGTCTTTAATTGGAAAGGTGTTGCAGAGGGCATTTCAGCCAGGATCGATGCCGATACAGGGCGAGGGATATCTGGACATATTACTGCCCTTGGACACGAACCGCACAAGTACATCACCTTTTATATAGAAACGGAATCCTTAGAAGAGGATCTGAGAAAGTTAAAGGCCGCTGGTGGAGAAAAGATGCTAGGTCCTTTCCCTGTGGGAGATGGTCGAGAATTTGCTTGGTTTAAAGACCCTGCTGGGAATATGCTTGGTCTCATTACCCCATTGAAAAGGGAGAAAGGTCCAGTATCCTTGGTAAAGGAATGGTTTGAAAAATGGGAGAATGGCAACTATCAAGATCTACCGATTACCGAAGATTTCAAGCACACTAGCCCGTTCGGCACCATCTCTGGGAAAGCCACTTACCTACAGACAGTGATGGCGAATGAAGATCAATTCCTTGGGCATACTTTTGAGCTCTTAGATGAGGTTTACGGCGAAAACAAGGCTTGTATCCGCTATCGAGTCATGAAAGGGGAGCATGAACTAGAGGTAAGCGAGTGGCAGTACTTTAATGGAGGTTTGATTCAGGAAATAGTGGCACACTATCACATCGGTGAGATTCGGGAAGAAAGAAAGCTTAATAGGTAAGAGAATCATATGACTTCCCTAGGTAGGAAAAGATCCTCAGGAAAGTTGAGTCAGTAAATTGACCATCTCCTCCTGCAAAGCCGTTTTGACGGTAGACTCATGAGGGGAGTGTCCCCCATCTACCAATCTTAACTCAAAATGTTTGTGCTTCTCGGCCAGTTGGATGGCCAACTTTGGGGTGGTAATCATATCGTAGCGCCCATGTACCAGATGGATAGGGATATGTGAAATCGTATGTAGGTGATTGATGATGTACTCATCCGGTAAAAAGAAGTCATTGATAGAAAAATGAGCGAGTATCCTAGCATATTGCCTTTGATTGGCTCCCGCAAGCCTAGATTCGATTTCTGCTTGAGTATAGGGGATCTTCCGGGAGACCGATATGCCATAGTGCATTAATTCATAGGCCAGCTTATCTTGCAGCGCGGGCAGGCCTTCCAGGATTTGTTTAAAATAGTAGGAGCCGATGGAGCCGGAATGGGATGCAGGAACTTGCCTTAGATATCTGGAGACGGCTTTGGGGTAGAAAAGAGCGACTTCTCCTTCCTCGAAAAACTGCCGTTCGTTCTTAGAGGCAGTAAACAATCCGCGCAATACTAAACCGGAAACTCGATTGGGGTGTGTAATGGCAAATAGCAAGGCGAGTGTGCTCCCCCAGGAACCTCCAAAGAGAATGACCTTAGCCAGGTCTAGTTCCTCCAATAGTACCTGAATATCAGCGACTAAGTTTTGTGAAGTGTTGTTCTCTAAACTACCTGCAGGACGACTTTTGCCTGCTCCTCTTTGATCCAAAAGGATCACATTGACAACTGTAAGGTCAAAGTAGCCCAGGTCATTTTGCGAAGTACCCAAGCCAGGCCCTCCATGCAGGAATAGAATAGTCGGGCCACTCAGATTGCCATGGCGTTCGTAATAGAGTTGATGTCCATCGGTCGTTGAGAGAAAAGCCATATTCTGTTTGGTGCTTTTATGAGCTTTTAGCGTTCGCTAATCTTGAAATCGGGGAACTGCAACACTTGATACGATTGCCCCTGAATACTTGTGTCCTGATAAGTGGGACTGAATTTTTTTCTTAAATAGGTAGTATAACGGCATTTAAGTGGACAGCGAGCTTCTCCATCTAAGGCTCCAAGCGGGTATTTAATTCTGATAGAATCCTGCTCAAAGGTAAAGTTGAAACCAGCTGTGAATTTACAAGCTGGCCCCTCACCTTCTCTGACATGGGCCGCCCTCATCCATCCTTGTCCTCTGTCTTTTAAGTGCAAGGTAACTTGGACGGTTCCTAAGGTGTCACAAAGTATCGTCTTGGTATAAGTTTGAGCAACCCAAACGCTATCGGGTAAATTGCTCTTGGGAGTAGGGTATTCCACCTTGCCCTTGTTGGTATTTCTCATTTGCGTCATCACTATACCAATGCGTCCACCGATGTAAATCAGCGCTAGAATGAAGACGAGGATTCGGACAAATAGCTTAAGCATATTGAATAGCAAGTTAAGCCTTTTCTAGTTTAGAATCCGTGTATTTATCGCTTGGTTATGAAGGTGCTTTATCAAATGGGTGTAGGTGTAAAATCTTCGACGCTCAACCCATCGTCTTGGATTTGTTCTAGGTTTAGTATTCGCTGAAAGGGAAGTAATCCCTTGTTCTTTAGTTCCTCGTTAAGCTGGTCGGCGTACTGATGGGCAAAGCGTTCCTTTTCCTCAGAAGGAAGCGCATGATATCGTTCCCATCTTTGATTCCAATTCAGTTCGTCTCCTTCTGGTGCTTCGACCACTTGGCAATAATGTACATAATGACCAAATTCATGAGGAAGGGTGCGTAAAAGTTGTGTTTGGCGTACCTTATCCAGTTGTAGGCTTGTTGTAAAAGACCGTTTACCTTCCACAAAGGCGTGACCGTCTTGTTGTAGCCTTTGAAATTCCCTTTGCATTTCAAGGCTCTGTTTTTTAGGTATTTTCAGTTGACCATCCAGGTCAATTGCTTCTAGGATGATGGCAGGTTCATGAATTCCTTCAAATTCGAATGAATAAATGAGCCTCCCCCAGACTGGATTAAGGAGCTCTTCCTTGCGTTTGGGTTGTCGCAGAATAATGAGTGATAGCTCCCCGTAGTCAGCAACGGGAATCAATGATAGTAATTTGCACAAGTCTTCTATCGTGCAAGAATAAATACAAGTTTCCCGGGTAGCTTCTACCACGAATCGAAAGGTGTGATCTTGTACAGTACGCTCTACCACCTTGTAGTCCGCTAAGCGTTCGTAGAATACCTTAGCATCATGCCAAGATGAAGGGATGACCATCCTATTGTTCTGGCTGCGACCCTGTTTGGCGGTGCCAATATTCTTATTTCTTCTAGAAGGATTCTTCATCTAACTTTCGTTTACCAACCTACTTTCTCAGTATTATATGAAATCTTATCCAGATGGAAATGGATTCTATTAGTTTTATGATTCTTCTGGATCAAAGCCATAGGTGTGAATTAAGAATATATTCTAAGTCAGTTCCAGGTTTAAGCATTGCTTTCGGAGCTAATAGAAGATAGTGAATCGTTGGTGAGGAAGCACAAAAAATCCTAAAATGAAGAAAACAAGTGTCCTGTTATTATTATGCCTTGTTTGCAGTTGCGCAAAAACAATCGAAGTTGGGAATGAGAAAAGAACGAAGAATGTGCCCCCATCTACTACTACAGGGAAGGTTGCAGCAGTTTTGAATCAAGCCAGTATTGAACATCAGGAAAACGTGATTGAAATTTACCAAGCGTTTCAAGCAAAAAGTAAAGAAAACGAATGGCTCAGTGTGATCCATCCGCTGGAAGTAAACGACGTCTCCTTTATCAGAATGTCCGCTTTTACTTTGGACTTAGAAAGTAAGGGTGAGGTGCAATTTCGGATATACGACAAAGGTCAATGGAGTTCTTGGACTGAGCTGCCGGAGAGCCGAGAGCAGGTAAATCCAAACCGGAGAGTTTTTAGTGGCCTTAATATTTTTCAAGATGTGGAGAAGATCCAATTTAAGTCCAATGGTGCCACTCAATCTCCAGTGGTATTTCGATTGTTTGTTGCCCTTAACCAAAATTAGAAGATGGGAAAATCGACCTGCTATCTGAAAATGAAATTGCTTGTCCTTGTCATCCTTTTGTCTCCTGGACTTGAGATCAGTGCCCAGGACTGTGAACAACCCAACTATTGCGATAGACTTTGCTGGGGTCCCCAGGGAAATCATCCGGCGCAATCCAATCCTGCATTTACCGACCCAAGCCATATTATTGTGCATCATTCAGGTGACAACCTAATATGGCCCGTTGGGACAGATTTCAAGCTGGTCGTTCAGGCCTACTGGGATCAGCATGTAAATACAAATGGCTGGTCGGACATCGGCTACAACTGGCTGATTGACAGAAATGGAGTAATCTATGAAGGTAGGGGGGATGGCGTTCGTGGGGCTCATTTTAGCTGTATGAACCAATCGACCACTGGCATCTGCCTGATTGGGAATTTTGAACTCGAGGCCCCATCTGAAGCTGCGCTTAATAAATTAAAAGACTTATCTGCATGGGAAGCTAGCGATAAGGACCTAGATGTGCTTACGCCGAGCCGGCACAATACTTCTCAATTGGATCTTTTCCCCTTATCTGGGCATCGGGATGGCAATCCTTCGCCTGCTCCGCACTCCTGTGCGAGTGGCACCGTCTGTCCGGGGCAAAACCTATATAGCCTCTTGCCCTTTGCCAGAATCGATGTCGGGAATTATCAGTGCTACAATGGTAATCCCAATCTACTTGATTGCACTGATGCTGTTAGTCTAGGCTGTGGCGAAATGTATTCGGGGGAGGCTTCCCTCGATTCTTCTGGTGTCTTTTCGTATGCTTGTAATAATTGGACAGAAACAGGTCCAGAAAGAGTTCACATCATCACTCCAACCGCTGATGGACCAATAAAAGCTGAACTGTCTGGGTTTTCAGGAGATCTCGATGTCTATATCCTGGGAAGTTGCGACCCTTCAGACTGTCTGGGAACTGTTACCTCCAATGCCGCTATTTATGAGGAAGCCAAAGCTGGACAGTCCTATTTTGTGGTGGTAGATTCAGATGATGGTAGCGCCAGTGGGTATCAGTTATTGATCAGCTGCCCCAGTCCAGTCGATACGGAAGACCCAAACTTAGCTTCCCTCATTACCGTATTCCCCAATCCCGCCCATGATTGGCTACATTATCGACTACCAGCTCAAGTGAAACTGCAGAAAATAGAGATCATCAATAATTTTGGGCAGATTCTACAGATAGATGATCGGCAGGGGACCATCGATGTCAGTCCTCTCCCTGCCGGAACGTATTTTCTTAGGTTTACCGATCAAAACAATAGCAAGACAAGCGTGAGGTGGGTGAAAAATTAGACGCCTATCCTGTCCAAGTTACCTCTTAGGAAGCGATAAGCTATCCATATTATCTACATTCTTTGGTCTTTAAGCTGATCCGTGCATTGAATTTTCTTGAATGGCACTGTGTCTGATGGCAGTGCCTTAGTCTGCTGTGCTGCACCGGCTAAAGTTCTATATCTCACCGAAAAGTCCGCATTTACAATTGGGAACGATTACCCTGCCTAGGTAGACCATCTTTGTAACATCAAATGGAAAACAAACATTACTTCACCCATCTAAAACAATCTACATGTTACTATCAATGAAAGCTTATGCTAAACAGCCGCTTAATCTCTTTTCTCTCTTAATCTTGTTTTTACTACTAGGGAGTACGTCCTGTAGTAAAGAGGATAATCAGCCGAGCAATCCTCCCTCTTCCATCACTACTCCTGCAGCACTTACTGCTGCTTTAACTGAAATCTATCAGGATTCAGATGCCCCAGGATTTGCAGTGTCAGTAGTTAAGAATGATGGCATTATCTATCAACAGACCTTTGGGCAAGCGAATATTGAGGCGAACATAGCTTATTCAAACCAAACTGTTCAAGCCATTGGTTCTATCAGCAAGACCTTTGTAGCGGCTGCTATTGTAAAAGCCATAGAGCAGGGACATTTTACCTTGGAAACGGATATCAATGATATTTTACCGATTGAATTGGTAAACCCCAAGCAAGCTGATCATCCAATTCTTGTTAAGCACTTGGTCACCCATACCTCTGGTCTCCTAGATAATATCGAGATATACTTGGCAGGATATCATATTTTACCTGGAGAGGATTTATCGGGAACTGGGGCCCAATTATTGCAAGAAGCTCTGGGGGCTTCTCAGCGGCCCACGGCAGATTTAGATGAGTTTCTAGCAGAATACTATCTGGAGGATGGCGACTTATATGCCTCCAATAACTTTGGAGCGATTGATCCTGGTACTGTTTGGAATTACTCTAATATAGCGACCTCCCTAGCTGCCTATTTAGTAGAGACGGCAACGGGAGTTGATTTTAGAACATATGTCGCCGCCCATATTCTGGAGCCCTTGGGTATGAGCCATTCAGGCTATGATATTAGTGAATTTGATCCCCAGCAAGTTGCAACCTTGTATTGGGACAAAAATACTCCTCTCCCTGCCTATTCCCATGAGTCTTATCCAGACGGTAGCCTAATGACCTCCAATGAGGATTTATCAAAGTACTTGCTAGATATGATGAAGGGTGTAAAAGGACAGTCCTCTACCCTCTTTTCTCCGGCTGGGTATGACCTGCTTTTTACAGGCTTACTTCCCAATGGTGTGGTTCCCGCCAGCATTGCCAAAAATCAAGGCGTTTTCTGGTTTTTGGACAACAACACCGTGCAACATTCGGGTGCAGATCCTGGTACTACTTGCCTCCTGGAATTTGATCGTTCTGGCGAATCAGGTTATTTCTTGTTGACGAATATGGATGAATCAACCGAGGAGCACTCAGTCGCTTGGCGCCAGTTCAGTACTAAGATTGAACAAGCGATCAATGCCTTTATAGAGGCGAACTAATAGTGTGGTTTAAAATAAAACTATGGAGCGATATGGACCTGTCTGTATCGCTCTCTTGCCTAATTATTTGTCCTTTTTACTAGGGACAGCATGATACCACTAAAGATGAGCAAGGCGCCTACGATCTTATTCTGCAGGTGTACTTTTTCTCGATTTTCGAGATAGGACTTAAGTTGTTCTGCGAAGCGAGCATAGATGAGTAGAGAAATCCCATCGATTGCCAAAAAGGTTAGTGCAAGAATAGATACCTGTAGGAGGAAAGGAGCATTTGGATCAAGGAATAAAGGGAATAAGGCAGCAAAGAACACAATGGCTTTCGGGTTGGCAGCAGACATTAAAAAGCCCTCACCATACAACTTAGTAAAACTCCTCTCTTGTTCTTTGTTGGCGGAGAGCTCGATTTCGACCTTGCCAAAAATCTTCGACAAGCCCATGTAGATTAAGTAGGCTACTCCACACCACTTGATAAACTGGAAAATGGTCCCAGAAGAAATAACAAAAGAAGCTAGCCCTACGGAAGCTAAAGCAATCTGACACAGATTGGCGCTCAGGTCCCCTAGGATCGTTCCGACGGTCCTTTTGGCGCCATATTTCATGCTATTTGCCGTAGCTAACAACACGCTGGGGCCTGGGGTAAAGGCAATGAGGAGTACAGTTCCTACAAAAGATAGCCATACAGATAATTCCATGATCGTGAGTTTTAGATGTAGCAAAACTAAGTTACACTATAATTGCAAGACTGTAGCCCAGCTCCTGGGCTACAGTCTTGCAAAATCTAAATACATACCCTTGGAGGCAGGTAAAGTATCCCGAAAGCCAAATTTTTCATACAAGAAAGCAGCATCTCCATCCGCTATCAAGCTGACGTAGCAGCTCTCGGGTAAGTTTTTACGAATATAGTTCGAAATAGCATGCATAATCTGCTTACCTAGCCCCTGCCCTTGAAATTCAGGATGAACACAGATATCTACTACTTGGCAAAAACAGCCGCCATCTCCAATGACCCTCCCCATTCCAATCGGTTGTTTACCTTTCTTCAGTAATACGGTGAACAGGGAATTCGGCAGTCCTTTTTCGCTGGCTTCAATGCTTTTGGCCGAAAGGCCGCTGATCACTCGCAAGTGTCGGTAAGTTTCAGCAGGAAGTTCATTTTCGATGATGGTAAAATCGTGCATAACCAAAGAATTATATATGCCTACGAATTAGATCTAGAAGTTCAGTATCGCTTGGCCGAGGGGCGTCGTCTTCCAATAAATGGCCCTCGGAGTCAAATAGCAAATACCGGGGAATGGTCTTGATTTGATAACGCTGATAAAGCTCGGAAGATTCCCAGTTGGTAATGATATAATTATGCTCTTCCTGTTCAATACCTTCCATTTTTGCAGCCCGTTTCCAGGCTTCGAGTTTCTTGTCGATGGAGATCCGAACCACCGCTAGATTGTTCTTACCCAGCTTTTCCTGTAGTGTTTGTACCGCAGGCATCTCTTTCCGACAAGGGACACACCAGCTCGCCCAAAAATCTACCAGGATTACTTTCCCTTTTTCTGCGGCTAAGGCTTCCGCAAAGGTTCGAGCCTCATCGCCTAGAAGGGGTTGCATCCTGTCCTCTTGTCCCCTTGAAACTTTGGCAAGTTCTTGGGTGGCTGCTTTCTCGGCCACCAGGCTCTCCCACTTTGGCGTATAGATTTTGTTGCTATCGATAGCCTGTAGTTTTTCCAGATAAGATTTGAATTGCGATTTTTCCACAAAGTAGATGCTCTTCAGGTAACTATCCAAAAGGGCCAGTCGTAACTTTGGCGTAAGAAAACTAGCTTGATCAGCTACCCAATCAAATTGCCTGGCATTTTTAACTCTTCTTTCTCCCCGGAAATATTTAAAGAGCACAACGGTTCGAAGATAAGTAAGGTAGTCCTTGTCCGAGGCCCAGGCGTCCTCGTTTAGGTTTACGGAAAAATCCTCTAGGGAAAGTTCGGCTTGTTGATTTTGGGCTGCATAGATCTTTTCACGGGCATGATCTAGTTGTAGCTTTCTACTTCTTTTGTTGTAAAAACTTCTGGAGACTTGGCCTTGACCAGCTAAGCTATCCAATAGAAATAGCCCATTGGCGAGAATTAGATCGCTATCTCTCCCCAAACCTAACCGCTGACCTTTGGCTTGAAAGCCATAAGCGTCAGTCGATAGATTCTTTTTGTAAAGAAGATAATTGAAGTTTAGTTCAGCCCATGACTTTGAAGCATGCAGTAACTCAAACATGGGGTATTGTAAGGTCTTATCAGCGGTTACCTGCAAGGTGTCTATGGCAATCCGTAGACTATCCCCTCGATGCAGTGTAATTTCATAGAAGAAGGAAATCATTGGATCGCCACCGAGGATTCGGATGGAATCCTGTGAGGGTACAGTGATCGACCACCTTTCTTGTTCCGGACCGAAAAAGAGCATATCTGGTTTATCCTGGAATTCGTCATGGAAGAGATTGGTGAAAAGAGCCTGAGTAGTATCGAGCATGCTGATATGAACTTCATCTCTAACCATCGTCTTTGTGGAGGTCTCTAAGGTGGAGGTGTCTTCAATTTCGACACTGGGTTCTGAATGACAGCCGAAGAGGCAGCTGAGGAGTAGAAATGGCAAAAGCTTTCGCATTATACTAGAGATTTAAGGTGTTCTCCCATATAGATGTAGAAGTTAGGGGCAATGGTGCTTATAGATCCAGCTAATCCTAATCATAATTCTACTTCATATCCAAAATCCTGAAGGATGGCTTTTGCCGCTGCAGAGGATAAGAAATCATAAAAGGCTTGAGCCGCTGAATTGTCCCTTCCTTTTCGGTTGATTAGCACTACACCTTGCTCTATGGGCGAATATAATGAAGCAGACAATGGCGTCCATTGCCCTTTACCTTGTAAAGTGGGAGATAAAACGACGGACATGGCGGTAAAACCAACTTCTGCAGACTGGGTAGTAATGAATTGATTGGTTTGGGCAATGCTTTCACCGAAGACCAACTTCCCTTGGAGCTCAGGTAAAAGGCCATGTTCCTTCATCGCTTCTTCGGCAGCCATCCCATATGGGGCTACCTTGGGGTTCGCCAAAGCAATATGCCGAATAGCAGGATCTTTCAAGTTATCCAGGCTCGGCTCTAGCCCATCACGCATGGACCAAAGCACTAGTTTGCCAAGGGCATATACTTTTGGAGGGCGGCTGGCCAAACCACTGTTTTGGATTTCATTGGGATACTTCATATTGGCGGACACAAAGACATCAAATGGTGCTCCCTGCTGGATCTGGGCCGTTAATTTACCAGATGAACTCACGCTAGTTTGGCATCTGATGCCTGATTCCTCCGTAAAGGCTTTGGTGAGTTCTTCCATGGCGAACTGCATATTGGCTGCCACGGCGATTGCTATGGTTGGAGCGGGAGAGGCCTCCCCCTCCCCTGCTCCTGAGTGCGTTCCACAAGCTTGTATACCTACTACAAGGAAGAGAATTTGGGAAATTGGGAGCAATGACCTGATTTGTGATATCCGTAGCATCTCGCAAAGATAGGTATTCGAAATATAGACCAATGTTTGTCTGTAGGAACAAATTTGATAATCAGACAGATCTTGGCTTTGCTTTTGATCAGCTCGAGCCCTTTCTTGAATAGAATTGAAATACGGCTTTTATCTTGAACTTCTTATTCTTTTGTTATGCAAGAAGCCTAGCGAAACACCAAAAGTTTCGGTCCGGCACCTTTGGAAAAATTCGGATGTGGATTGGTCGAAATTAGGTGGTTCTAGTTTTTCGAACTTCACCATTTTGGGATATTATTTCGAGGGACGGGACATATATCCCGTACCCAAAAGGCACGGATTTACCGGGATTGATGACTAGGGATATTTAACCCCTAGCGGGGTTTTGTCTAAAGCTTGTTCAACCCTGAGCGGTCAGTGCTAGCGCCTGTCACAGCGTGACAACATATGCATAGCCAGATATACAGGTAGGATTTTCGTGCATTTATGTCTATGGTTTATACACATCTAAATAAGTTGATATGTAATTATTAAATTGTGGAGATGGTCACGAGCATATTTCATCCAAAGAGTAGTGCAGATTATATGAATT
>JABSSL010000119.1 GCA_013214355.1 Saprospiraceae bacterium
CTTTGCATTTGATACTTCAATAGTTATAGTTTAGCACATTCAATTACTTATACATCAGCCCTTTATTGATCCACAAACCCTTTTTGAGGACGCCCTATTTAAATTCCGGAATCCGGATCCTGCAGAATTAATAAAAAATTGACGGAAAGCCAAATATCGGACGGTCGATCGGTGACATGAAAAAGTGGCTGGACAAATGCATTTCAAAGACTTTAATGCTTTATTTGTCCAACCACTTTTGAACCGTTCAATTATAGATTGTCTGGAAAGACTGGTGAGTGTAGACTTATCGTTTAGATCTTGTTGAGCACCTTATTGGCCAAAAGATCTGCTGTAGCCATATTCCATCTCATCAAGTGCTATTCCACTACAAATTTCCCTTTCATAACACCGTAGTGCCCTGGGAAGCTACAAAGGTAATCGTAGGTTCCTTTTTCAGGTGCAACAAATTCAATGGTTGCTTCTTCACCTCCACCTAGCATTTTGGTGCTGGCAATTACGGCATCAGTACCTTCTGGGATATAGTCATTATCTTTCGCAGCTACCGCTTCTTGTGCAAAAGTAGCCATGTTTGTTCCTTTTGCTAGCAAAACGAAGTTGTGGCCCATCACGGTTTTAGCCATTGATCCTACGTGCTTTAGCGTTAATTTTACAGTAGATCCAGCCTTCACCTTCAGGTAAACTTGATCGTACTGCATCTGATCGTTTCCAGTTAGCGTAATTTCAACCACTTCTCCAGTGCTAGCCGGTGCAGCCGTTTCTTTAGGTGCTTCGGTAGCAGCTTCTGTTTTAGCCTCTGATGAAGAAGTAGATTCCGCGTCACTTGAAGATTGTTCGGCACCGCCACAAGCGACGACGAAAAGAGCAATAAGGAGGAAAAAGATGGAATGTTTCATTTCTAATAAGTTTGTTTGCATAAAAATACTAAAGTGCAATTCATTTGTTTGTAAAAAATGCGCATAGTTCCAGCGCTGTGGTGGTAAGTAAGATGGTTGTAATTCGGCGGGCAACTACAAAACTAACCAATAATTTACTTTTAGAACCATCGCTCGGTTCTTTGGCCCGAAAAATTCCACCGCATAGTTTTCCGTATAAACGATGAATAGGTCCGACATGGGAGCGAAACGCCATTGTAAACGACTGTTAATATTGAAGTTATCTGCTTGCGTGTTGTATTGTAAAAAGGTGGTCCAGAATAAATTGCGATGGAAGTTGATTTCAATCCGAGGACTGAAAGCCCAGATTTCCTCCTCTCCGAATTCGTCTGGAAAGCGCAGGCGATTATATTCCACTTCCAAACTAAAGTTACCCCAGGGCTGTGCGCGATATAAGGCAAAAGCCCCAAGGCGCGTGATATTGCCACTATAAAACGTACCAGAGGAAAGAATACCTCCATATTGGAAGAACTTGCGCTCATCCGAAGAATATTCCACCCCGAAATCATTATATACATATCTGCCTGCTGCCAGCGGAACACCGTCGGTAAAAGAAAAGGGGAAGCGCAGATCCGTTTCATTGAAGTTGGCAGAGACCGAAAATTCGCTACTGTTTTTAAACTCAAATTGATACTCTAATTCATGGCTGCGTTCTACAAAATGGTACGTATTATCCAGTGTGAGGACGTTTTCAATGCCAAAGGAATGCTGATTTAGAATTTGGGAGTTTTTCGGTACAAAAGTCCACTCCACAGGAAAAAATAGTAAACGATAACCAAGGCGAACACTGGTATCTCGAATTGCATCATAATTCTCTAAGCGATTCACGAAACCAACATCAGCGGTGTAATTTGTACCAACATTTACCCAATCCACAGTGGTGGAAAATACCGAACCTGTGTAAGAGCCACCTACTGTCCAAAAGTTCTGTTCATCTTGGAACTCCGGTTTAAAGGCTTGGTGATAAGTGCCCCAACCTTGCCAGGCTCCATCCAGGCTTTGATACTCGAATTCTAGTCCTGCATTGCGCCCATAATCTCCTTTCACCTGCTCGCCTTCGTCAAAACTCTGCCGATTGGTAAAAGTCCCCTTCAAGGTAGATCGTTGAAATACCCTTTGGTTAAAAGAAAGTGCAGTGTAGTTCTGAGCGAGCTGGTCAGTAGTAGCACGCGTCTGTGCATTCAATAAGCCGATACGGGTACTCCCCGTGATGTTACCCGTCAAGCGAGCACCAAAATCAATTGGTACCGCCCTGCCGCCTTCATCGAGTCCAATTCGTCGAGAGAAGAAGGGGCGGAGGAGCGGATTACCGAAGTTGGTAAAAATGTCGCTGTTTTCCAGGAAGAAGGTCCGACGCTCAGGCAGGAAAATACTAAAACGCGTTAAGTTCGTCACCTGTTGATCGACCTCCACTTGTGAAAAATCCGGATTGATCGTCAGGTCCAGATTCAAAGCGGGGGTCAAGGCAATCTTGGCATCCATACCCGCAGCTAGGCTATTATTCGCCGGCTCTCCCGCCTCAAAATCTTTGTTCTGCTGCACATTCACATAGGGAATAGCCGCAATGTTGCTAGTGAGCTTTTTCGGTGCCTCATCCCAGATCATTTTTCCAGTGTACCCCAGGTCAATCACCCAAAACTGGCGCGGCACTGGCGCCCAAGTATCTAGCCGGTTATTTTTCTTATCGTTTCGGGTGAAGTTGATCCCCCAGCTGGTCTTACCTGCCTCATACCGCAAGGTTTTGAAAGGAATTGCCATTTCTACCGTCCAGCGATCCAAGTATCGTTGCACCTCTACATACCATCGATTGTCCCATTCCCGAGAGTAATTCTCCGGCCCACTACCGCCGCCCAGCAGCACCTCGGTTTGTACTCCATACGGGCTCGCCCCAAACATAAATCCGGTAGTCGCCTCATTCAAGGGGTCCAATACTACTGCCACCGCATCCCCATCCCAAAAGCCGATATCTCGTTTCAAAGTCGCCACCACATGATTTGTGCTATCAAAGCAAGTAGCAGCTACATACAAGAATTGATCATCATAAGTAACCCGCATCTCTGTTCGCAATCCCGCTTTGATATCATCCCGTGGCTGTTTCTGCCAGAAATCCGTGGCTACATCAGCCTTTCTCCACACCTCCTCCTCCAGTTTCCCATCCAAAATAATGGGGCTAGAAGTCCGCTGGATACGGATCTGATGCGATTCTTGATTTGGATTATTGTTTTGGGCGTGTGCTAAGCCAGCACAGGCAAGCCAGAGCGCCAATATCGGTAGGGCAATTTTCATGATCGAGGTGACTAGTTCAATGTTAATCGGGTGCACTAAATTCGGCTGCAAGTATAGCACTTTTTACCAAAAGAAAAAGGGTAAATATTGCCGAATCTACCACCCTCCGCCGAAGCTAACAGCTTGGAGTCTAATTGGTTCACTGTCAATGCAGAAGACACCTAAGTGCTACAGATAAAAAACATTTGAACTACCCAAATGTAGGCAAAAGGAACTATTCCCTAGCAAAGTCTGTAGTACAAGCGAAGTAAAATTTGATTTCATTTTTTCTGGCCATTATTTTGTGTGCCTGCAAAAATGAAGTATTTTTGCCTCGCTTTAGTAAAATGGTCCCGTAGCTCAGCTGCCTGTCTACCGACAGGTAGAGATAGAGCAACGGTCCATCCTGATCAAAAGAGATCATAAGTTATGTACTACGTCTATGTTCTTAAGAGCCAACATCACTGGCGATTTTACGTCGGAATGACTAGCAATATAGCCCGTAGATTAAATGAACATAACAAGGGACGAACCAGATCAACAAAAGGATACCGTCCTTGGATTTTATTCTTTTCGGAATCCTATCCAAGTCGAGCAGAAGCGAGGAGTCGTGAGGTATATCTTAAGTCTGGTTCAGGCAAGGAATTCATAAAAGAAAAATGGTCCCGTAGCTCAGCTGGATAGAGCAACTGACTTCTAATCAGTAGGTCACAGGTTCGAATCCTGTCGGGATCACTAAAGGCAAAAGCCGTAAATCACTCAGAGAGAGTGATTTGCGGCTTTTTTTGTTTGTAAATCAGTGAGTTGTGAAGTGTTACGGCGGCTTTGATCTCTCCGTTTTTTTTCGTATTTTGACATAAATCAACGCGTTTTTTCTAAGTTCTCTCTAAGTTTTTTTCAAATTTCTAAGATTATGAAATTAAAGGCAATTCTCTGGAAGTACGAGCCACGGAAAGATGGTACTTGTAATATTAAGATCTATGCAAGTATTGAAGGAAAGAAGAAATACTTCAAAACGAAGCTATCTGTTTTACCGGCGGATTTTGATGAAGCTAGGGGAGAGGTGAAGCGGTCGCATCCTTCCTATAAGTTGTATAACGCTACGATTCGTAGTAAGATTCGGGAGTTGGAGGACCATCTGCTGGAAGGAGGAAGAATTCAGGATATCGGAAAGGAAAAGATAACGGAGATCATTCCGTTCTTGCAGCAGTTTATTGCGGCTACGACTGCTGGGACTACAGGAGTATCCATGACCACTATTAAGAATTACAAATCATTGCTAACTCGCTTGGAGCAATATAGTACTACTAGAGGTGTGAAGCTGACTTTCGAAAACATTGATCTTGACTTCTATGATGACTTTAAGGCTTTCCTATTTGAAGGTGGCAAGTGTGGAATGGCAGGCTTTGGCAAGCATATCAAGATATTGAAAGCGCTCATGCGGTTGGCAATGGATAAAGGGCTGCATAATAACACCATCTTTCAGCACAAGCTATTTAAGAAGGTGACGGTCAAGACCAACAAGATTTATCTGACTAAGGAAGAAATACAGCAAATGGAGGAGTTGGACTTGTCTGATGATCCCAGTCTCGCCGCTGAGCGGGATCGATTTTTGATCAGTTACTATTTCTTGACCCGGTATAGCGATAGTGTGAAGATTCGGAAGAAAGACTTCTTTGAGAAGGGAGGTAGAACCTATTTACGATACTTCCAAGTGAAGACCGGTAAGGAATGCGTGATACCCGCTAGAGATGCAGCGCTGGCCATCCTGGAGAAACGGGATTACAATCTATCCGGAGATACAAACCAAGAGGCCAATCGTAAGCTAAAGACGATATCAGCCATGGCCGGGATCAATACCGTGGTACAAGAGGGCGATCGTACGGGGCCTAAGTGGAAATTTGTTACGACGCATACGGCACGGAGAAGTGCAGCTACGCACCTCGCCCTACAGGGAGTTAATTTAAAGATCATAGCTGATTTAGGGGGATGGGAGAAGGTGGAGACATTGCGGACGTATCTGCGGTCTTCAGGATTGGATAGTGCGGAGGTGGCGAAGGATTTGGCGTTTTTTAAGTAGACCTAGGTAGATTGATTTACCCCGTTAATTTTGATTGGGCCATTATGATAGCACGAACAATCTATTTGATTTTAAGAGACATGACTGCAAGCGGAAGTTTTCTGTACCTCTTGCTTCTATACTTATCAGGTTAAATTATCTTGTCGTGAGCAGGAAGTCACTTTTTTCATCGGGCTCAGGCTAACCTTTACTCAGGAGCCTCTTTCCATCCGATCAGTGTGATCTTTCCGAGCTTTTTTACTGGAAACTTTCCATACTAATAGGCGTTGTTGCATAAAGATGCAAGAGGAGAAATAGGCCAAGGTTTGTATTTTTGAATTACGACAAACAAACCTACAATCCTCGACCTATGGCAAAAGTAATATCAAAAGGGCCCAAAAATCAAGAGTCGGCAGAAAAAAAGCAGTACCGAGTAAAGAACTGGAATAGCTATAACCAAGCATTAGTAGGTCGAGGTGACAGTACGCTCTGGTTCGATGAGGGTTTAGCCGACGTATGGCATCATGATGGACCAGATCAACAAGGAGCTCAATTTGTGTACTCAGATGAATGTATCTTGGGCCAGTCAGTATCTGTTGTAAAAATAGCAATGGGCAACAGTTGAGATATAGTGGAGCTACCCCATTTATATTGATAGGGTCACAACTCGAGGTGTTAGGTGCACTAATACCACGGATTCTTCTGAAGGAGGCTTTGATTTGAGGGGTTTGGTCTTCAGAAGGTTTTATCACCTGCATTTTTGACAATACTTCCTTGTATGATTGTAGTGCGATTTTCCATCGCAGACTAAAATACCATAAAGATCATTTCGCAACCAACCTGGAAATCCAGATGAAGCCGATGATACCTAGGAGTATAAGTGTAATCAAAGGGTGTACAGCATGGAAAAAGGTATAAGTAAAGATAAAAACTAGGACAATAACGAGGAGTAGGAGAAGAAGTTCTACGGTTTCCCAAAAGTCAAGGATGGTTTTGTTCTTCTGAGTGGATTTGGGCGAGGGAGGAGCGTCTTGGTATCCAGGAAATGCTCCGTTAATTTTTTGTAGCGGGATGGATATCGGGTTGAAGGAAAATGATTTAGATTTTACAGGTAGGGTACAGAATCCTGTCAACGTACCATTGACTTCACCGCCTTGCCCGGATACGTTACTGACTCGTGGCTGGTAGATCTTGAGATTGGCTTCTTGATAAGGTTGGTAGATTTCCGTGCTATTTTGTGGGTATATGATGACTTCGCACGAAAGCTGTACTTCCTGAAAATCCTGGAGATTAGTATCGCAAAATAAAGAAGACTTGTCGATGACCTTAGCTTGATGGAGAGCGGCTTCATATACATTGATCTGATAATCAGTTAATCTATGATTATTGGCATTTTCTATTTTACTCCCGTGGTACTTGGCATCGAGATGGCCAATCAATAGATAAGTTCGTTCACGGACAGGGCTTTTCATGCATTAGAGGAATTTTGAGACCCAGTTTTGGAATTCCTTGTGGTCTCGCAAGTTATTTGGACCATCTTTAGGCTTTGTGTTGAAGGGAGGATCCGTATATCTTTCATAGTATTGTATCTCATCTCCGCCAAATTGTGTGAAGGTTAGCTGATATGATTCTTTGAAAACATGGTATTCACTGATGATTAGGTTTTTTGCTTTCTCTTTTTCCCTTTTATAGTATTCGAGTTCCTGCACCGCTCTGATCTTGATCAAGATCGGGAAAAGAAAGATGGCTCCCAAGACAAGGGTGATCATCCATGATTCTGGGAATTTGCTGAAAAGGATCTTGAATCTATCAATTACGTGAGTTGAAGATTGGCTGAGCTCTTGGAACTCTGCTTGATATTCCTCCTTGGTAGCAGTAGACCAAGCTATGATTTCTTCTGTGGCAGAAATTAGGCTATCCAGCGAGGCAATTTTGTGCCTGATCATTCCGATTTCGTTATCTGAAAAGGTATTATCATGTGAGTCTAAGAACTGGATCTCCCTTTGTTTCTCCGCTTCCAGTTCTTGGGTTTCATTACCGTATCGGGATATTCTATCGTCCAGAAACTGGAGCCATTCTCCATTCATTTGCCTTTGCTTTGCTGCCACCACTGTTTCAAGTTCTTTGTCAATAGCTGTATGGAAGTATAATAGCTCACAGGGTTTGATGATAATCAGAAAGAACAGTACTAAACTGATACCTCGGAGCAGATAGGAAAAAGACGTGCCGACAGCTGTATTGCTTTTATTCGACGCTGGTAGGTCAAATGTAATGAGGAGAAGGCGATATAAATTCAAGAAGTTCCAACCTAGGAGAATTCCTAGGACAGCAGATAATCCGTAGTTCTCGGTGAGTAGGAAGCATAGATAGCCTCCTGATATAATGGCAAAGCCCGTTATTGCAAGTGTGAGCAACCCCAGCATGGCCAAGCGGCTTTTTTCCGCCAGGGAACAAGATTGTAGGATCGAAGGATCAATATTGTATAGTAGCCATAAAGGCCTCGCGCATCTCATTATGTGCGGTCATTTAGGGTTTCAATATACCGATAAGGGTCTTGATCAATTTTCTCCTTTTCTTTTTCCTTCCATTTTTCTATGATATAATTCTTAATTTCTTCATGTGCTTCTGTCAGCTTAGCTTGTTCACCCATTTGACGTCTGGCTTGATGATAGATGACCAGGTCGCGTTGTTTTCCGGTTTTGTCCTGATAGTAGTCATGTCGGACCTCGATGCCTTCGGCGGCCTTAATCATTTCCTTATGGTTGTCACTCAGATAATCATAGGGGCTTTTGATTAACATTAGTTTGAAGAAAATGGGGGTAAGTTCTATGGCTACAAAAAGTAGGGTGATAAAGAAGGTGATCCAAAATCCGGCAATTTTGTGGACCAGCTTTAGTCGTTCGAGTAAACCATCTAGACCATCCGCAATTTCCTTTGAGTCTTCTGTTCTTTTTTTCCTTTCATTTTCAACTTGCAGGATCTGTGTTTCAGTCGAGTCTATAAGTGGTTGATTCTTTTGAATAGCGGAATTTAAATCTACCCTCGCAAGGTCTGCTCGATCCTTGATGGCTTTGGCAATAGGACCTACTCCCCGATTATTTCCCCTTTCCCCCTGGGTTTCATCAATAAACTCTTGTTCCAATTCTGTGAATCGATCTCTTTTATCTTCAATCTCTCCCTTCCATACTGCTATCTTACTTTTCAAGGTATTAATACGGGGTTCATAAATACTATCCAGGCTAGTAATGAAACGTGTTTGCTCCACCAGTTGTGCCTGTTCGAGTTCCACGTCAATCTCTGATTTGAATATTCGAATTTCAAGTGGCTTTGATATGGTAATCGCAATTATGATCCCCATCAGGATTCTAGGCAGGGCTCCGATCAACTCTTCGCGGGTAATAGCCTCTGTGCCATCTCCTTGTCCCGTACTGGTGACAATAAACCGATCAATATTGAAGATGATCGTTCCCCAGATCATACCAAAAAGGATTGAAAGGAGTAGTGTCGTCGTATCTGTGCCAGCTTCGATGGCAGATCCTTTGGGCTCAAAGATGGTGTAGAAGGCATAGCCTCCAGCCAGACCTGCCAGCAAACCTGTGGCAACCACAATGCCGCCAAGACAGGCGTATTTGACATGTTCACGATAATCGCATTTTTGTAGGATGCTGCTATCCGCTCCGCAGGCTTTCCAAAATAGTTTTAGAAGAGGACCAGGTTTAGGTGGCTTGTAGTAGTTTTGACTTTCCATTTTGATAGTTTTTACTCATAGATGTTGATAAGTGGAAGCTTTAATTTAATTCGTGTCGTATGTATTGACTTTCCAATTGGCAGTGGTGCTAAAGGCTGGTTAGTTATATTTCGTCGCTGGTGAATAGATGGGTAGTGAAAATCTAATGTTATATCGACATTAGTTCTGATCGGAAACCTGTGATCAACTGCAAGTCGATTTTTCGGGAGTCTCAGACCCAGAGGGAGGGGGATAGGCTTGAGTATGGAAGAAAATGCTGACTTGCTGAGAGAGAGTATGGCAGTGCTGCTTCCAAATAGGCTTACGGCCGTTAGGACTATCTGCTGGATCTCCTCCTCGGGGCTGAGGAATATGATCTTTCTAGATCTATGAATCTTCTTATTCAGGCTTGTTTTTACATACAGGGCGTGCCTGACCTCCCATCTAATGAGGATAACATCCTTCGGAAGATGGTAGCTTGTACTACTGGAGAAGAGTACAGTAAATTTCGGTTTTGGGAAGGAGATTCGTCGCATCAATCTCTTTTTCGGTACGTGTACGAAAAGAATGTATTAATATTAGAAAAGCTTACTTTAATGAATCCCTGAACGCTAACAAAGCGTATCCATAGGTATCTACGATTTATTGGCCTATGAGTTACATAAACCCAATCGCTTTGCTTGGTAAGGAAGAAATAACTTTTCCTCTACGGGAAGAAGAGTTACAACGCATTGGGGAATTGGTGCGGGCTAGTAGGTTGGGGACTGCGAGCTCGAAAGTGGATCAAGCGGAATTAGCTTCCATTTTATTTCGCATGCAAATCCCGTCTTATCAGAGATTGTATAATCGTTTATGGAGGGATCGCCCGCTTCATAACTTTTTAGCTTCGGCACAATCAGCGATTATATCAAAAGATAACCTTGAGGCCTCGAAGCTGCAGGCTTCTTATTATGACTTCTGGAGGCCGTTCTATCTACGGATGTATGGAGAAAGACTAGCCGATGCTTATTTTGACAAGGACATCGCTAAGCTCAATGAGCTGAGTGGCGTTTTTATTGCCACTAATGAAGAAGAGCAGTCCGCTGTATTTGAACCATTAAACCTCCTAGTTAAGGGTGATCTTCGGCAAATCCATCAATTTGAGATAGAGGCTAGAGCTTTAGAGCTATCTGGTGATGAATTACTTAGTCAAGTAAAATCGGTGGTGCATCCACCTATCCTGAATGAGCTCCCCAAGGCATATACCTATGCCAAGCTGGCCTTTGCACATCGTTTGCTAGAACTCTCCATTTTAGTTTACAACAAACAGAAGGATTTTGATACTGCAATTGCACTCTTGGAAATGGCTTTACAGCTTGATCTGGACGAGCAAGATAGAAATGAGTTAGCTCTTTTTTCTAATCAATTGGCGGAATACATAGAAACCTTTCAGCAACTCCAGATTTATGAGCAGGATATAAAGGCACATCTGGACAAATTAAAAAGGTATCAAGGCCTGATTGGGAAATTAGCCAATAAAAAGCTCTCATTAGGGGATTTCACAAAGTTGATGAAGGCTGGGATTCATCCTACAGAGCTACACCGACTTCCCAAACGTTTTCATTTCTTTGCTGAAGAATATGCCAAAGCCCTACGAATTTTCTCTGCTCATTCCTGGAATCAATTTTGGGAGGCAGACCAAGCCCTTGATTGTCTTGAGACGGCTGAAAGTTTGCCGATCACGGCAGACCGCCAAGAACAGTTCGCTAAGGACAAGGCTGTCTTATTGCAGAAGATTCAACAACGGGAACAAGAGCGATTGGCCCACCAACGGAAGGAAGATGATCCAGTCCGAAGTAGTACCTTTTCTCCAGCCCTTTGGCGGAATGCAGTTTTCAGTAGCTTCGTCCTGGCTTTAATCCTGGCCTTAATTGGGAGTTGGCACAATATGGAGAGCTGGTGGGAATTGGGAAGTGGTGGCGGAGTCAAGAAAGACCAATCGACAGCCAATCGACAGGGGAATACCAATCGAGGAAAGCCAGGTACATCCGGGGGCAACTTACCAGAAAAAAGAGGAGTCACTCCATTGCCTGATTCCATACCTTTTATGGAGCTGCCATACCTACACTCCGAAAATAGACTGAAGACGGGTGATTCGCCTTATGACCGTTTTTACGGTAGGGGCCGATGGAATGACGTGGCCCGCAGCAACATATTAGTTCGTAATAGCAGTGATCTGGATGTCGTGGTCTGTTTAGAGGACAATAGGACAGGGAGGACTATACGGAATGAGTATGTACGAGAAGGTGACCAATTTAGACTATCCAACCTACCTGAAGGTTCCTATATGATCAAGACCTTTTATGGCAGAAACTGGAATCCGCAAATCACTCATCAGGATGGAGATACAGATCTCCGCGGAGCATTCGTAGAAAACTTTTTCTTGAAGAAACCGGATGGTGGAAAAGCCGCTTGGGAAGTATACGACATTAACCAAGCATACACAAGCTATGAGGTTGACCTGAAATCTGTACATCCTGAGCAGCTGGAAGCCTTGCAGCCTGTAGAGGGAGGCTTCCTTTCCTGGAACCTAAGGGATTTTGGTAAGACCAAGGACAAGGAAGAACTGGAGTTTATCGCGGGCATTATGAAAAACTTTGATCTAGTGGGGATACAGGAGGTGGTATCTGGCCCCGGAGGTGCGCAGGCCGTGGCCGCCTTAGCAGATCTATTGAATAGGAAGGGGGCGAAATGGGATTATGCCGTTAGTCTACCGACCAGAAGTCCTGCCTATAAGACTGAACGTTATGCCTTTTTATGGAAGACCAGTGAGGTTAGATTATCTGGCTCCGCTTGGCTGGAGAGTAGCCTAGCTACAAAGGTATATCGGGAGCCTTATCTAGCCCGGTTCATCATGGCGAATGATACCGTATTAATGGTCAATTACCACGCGAGGAATTACCGGGAAAAGCCATCGGAAGAGCTTAGGTATCTCTTCCAACTGCCCGGTCTGTATCCAAAGGATGAATTGATTATTTTTGGAGACTTCAACTTAGCAACTGATGCTCCAATATTTCGGAACCTGTACGCGGAAGGGTATAGATCTGCTCCGAACTATTTGAAGACAACGCTCAAGACTCAATGTCGTGAGGAGCAATATCTAAGTCAAGCGATAGATCATATCTTCTTCTCCTCTGCCATTGAAGTTCAACCTTCAAGTGGTGTCATTGACTTTGTTGGAGGATGTGAGGGCTTACCGGCGGCAAGAAGAATCTCGGACCATTTACCTGTGTGGATACAAATTGGTGATGCTGTCGCATTGCAGTAGCACTGAACTAATTGATAATATAGATCCTATGACTCGAAAAAAGGCTTTTGCTTGAAAGGGGTAAACTTTAGCGCTATGAATTTACTCACGGCGTGCTGTCAGGAAAAGATAACCGCAATTGCACTCCTCCCGGAAACCACTCCCGAAAGTACTTCCCAAGTGGATACTGGCAAGCAATTTGTTCTAATTTTCGGAGTAAGTCACTGGACATGATCTTGGGAATTGGATTCTTCAAGATCTCTTTGAGTTCATAGGCATCCTCTATGACTTTCTTACTATTGGCTTCTATGAGGAATTGCGAAATGGGGTCGGTCTCCAAGTGAGATAGGTAGAGATTTTGCTTGGCGCGGGTGAGGCCGACATAGAAGAGTCTCCGCTCCGCCTCCAGGGAGGACAAGTCTGCCTCGCCTTCTCGGAGGTAAGGGAATACGCCTTGATTGCACCCAGGAATAAAGATGGTGTCCCACTCCAAGCCTTTGGCACGATAGACCGTCATGATCTTCAGCCAATTCTCCTCTGGTTCCTTTTCGAAGCTCTTGTAGCCTTGAGCTATTCGATAGATCAACTGCAGTAAATCTTTGGCGTTCTTAGCATGTTGGGTAAAGGCAATGAAGGACTGTACGGTCTCCCATTTCAGTTCACCCATTTCTGGAATGCCGTTGACTTGAATCAGATGACCCCGATAATCGATTCGATCAGTCAACCACTTCAGGACGGCTGAGGCAGGTTGATCTATGATTTTTAGGAGGTGTTCCATGGTGGCCAGCAAAGTGTCTATGCGCCCCTGCACCCGTTCATGTAGCCTTTCGTATTGATTCATTAGCTCCTCTAAGACAGAGCTACGATTTTGTAAGGACTTGCGACATATTTCATCGGTGATGATACGAGATAGGTATTTCTGGGGGTTAAAGAGAATTGTCTTGAAATCATCAATGTAGCGATTTCGTTCTGTCAGTTTAGCCGGGTAAGGTTTACCAGATTGGATATCTCTTTCTACCAGGGCAAAGCGTAAGTATTTCAAAAGGCAGGTAACTTCATGCCGACGATAAAAGGGAAGGTTCCCTACGACATGGTATTTGATGCCTTGACGGATCATTTCGGCCTCTATCATGGGCGTTTGGGCATAGAGACGGATTAAGATGGCGATATCTTTGCTTTGGGTCTTCTCCGCTAACATGGTCTTGATCTCTTGTACAATCAGGGTAGCTTCTTGGAGACTATTTTGTGCCTTCATAATGAAGCTATTGCCATCAAATCCTTTGGTTAGACTGAGTTTTTTAGCCTGTCGAACCGTATTGTGCTGGATAATCTCGTTCGCCAAAAGTAGCTGCTGGCCGGTAGACCTGAAATTGTCATTGATATGGTAGACCTTGGCCCCATAGGTCTCCTCAAAGCTCAGAATATAGTCGGGCCGGGCTCCGCGCCATTCGTAAATACATTGATCATCATCCCCAATGGCCATGTAGTTACGATGTGGCTGTGTGATCAAGTCTACTAGGAGGTACTGCACCCGATTCACATCCTGAAACTCATCCACCAGGACGGTCTCAAATTGAGCTTGCGTTTCGATGAGCAGATCATCATGTTTCATCATCATTTCCCAAGCACTAAGCAGCATATCATCGAAAGTGAGCCATTTGTTCTTGACTCTTTCCGATTCATATAGGGAGAATAGCGGCACATAATGTGGATTTGGATGCTCAGCTTCTTGAATCAACTTAGCAGCTTCAGAAGGTAAGTGGAGTTCTTCAATATTAGGGAAGACTAAGTTGCCTTTCCACGCCGAGATTTGGTTCTTAACATCCTCCAGGTCTAGGAGCAAGTCTTCTTTTTTCGTTCTAAGTTGCTGGGCTAGCTTTCCGACCGCCTTTCTTACTAGCGCTTCATTGAGGAACTCTGGACTACTCTCCATTTGCAGAAAGGCTGGATCAAAATAGCCCCGCTGCGCTGCCTTTTGCAGCACACGAAAGCCCAATCCATGTAAGGTCATGGTTTTAACCCCGCGGATCCCAATCGCATGCAGATCACGCTTGATGTCATCCACAGTAGCCTTTCCAAAAGAAGTGGCCAAAATCTTATTGGGCTGATGGGCCTTTTCTTGTACTAGGCGCTCAATCCGATGAATCATAGAAGTGGTCTTACCTGAGCCTGCTACGGCAAAAACCAACGCAGGCCCCTTTTGGTGGGCGACGATAGCCTTTTGCTGGGATGTCAATTCGGGTCTCATGGCTTCCTGCGATTTGGGTTCTTGAATTTAGGAGGCTGCTTAATAGTACTCTTTAATATAGGCGTAAGCTCGTTCAAATAGCGCCTGATCTTTATGCAGCTTGTATTTCAATAGGGCCTTTCTGAGGGACTTCTGTACTTCTCGTTCTCCGGCATTGGTGGTTTGCCATCCAGGGAAGCGGACTACTCTTACAATGGAATCGATATCGGTGACAATGCGTTCAACAACGGCTGGTGTCTTGTCGGTTTTTAGTTCCAAGAAGAGCTCGGTTAAGGCTGCTACTGGCGTTTTCTCCTGGATTTCTACGACCAGTGCTTTCTCGGCTTGCACGGTTTCTTTGGCTATTTTGCAAAGCTCCTTTACAAATTCGATGGAAGTGATGAGCCCACGTTCGGCTTTGTCTCGTAAGGCCTCCAGGCGGTCGCTAAGCTTGACAAAGCTTGGGTTGCCAGCATGCTTCTTGAAGCGCTTGATGAGTATTTTCTCAAGCTGTTTGGTTTTCTTTGGATCTGGGTTATTGAAGATATCCTCGATCACATCGGCATCCAGGACGAACTCATCCAAATGATGTACTTCTCCTACATGAATATGCTCGTGAATCAACTTGGTGGTTTGAGCGCCTAAGGAGAACCAAAGGAGCTTCCCGATGTTATCTGCGGCGGGGCGGACTGATTCGAAGACCTGCGATAGCCATTTGTAATCCGCATTGTATTGATCTAGGATGCGATCTGGGGATAACGACTCCCAGATTTTCGATAGGTACTTGAAATCTTTGGCAAAGGTGTCTTTCTTATCGACTGTATTGATGGCTTCTTGAGCGGCTTCCAGGCCTTCAAAGCCTTCCAGGCTTCGATCCACGCCCTCGAAGTGTTGTAGGGCATCAGTCATGGCCTCGGGCAGCTTATCTCGCAGTTCAGCTAGATTGGAGATGACACGTTGAATACTTTCCTCGTCAAATTGTAGCGCTTTGGCGGCATCATCGAATACGCCGAAGTAATCGACCACCCGACCGAAGTGTTTATTAGGATACAAACGATTGGTACGGCAAACAGCCTGAAGTAGGGTGTGGTCCTTTAGGGATTTGTCGAGGTACATGGTTTGCAGGATGGGCGCATCAAAGCCCGTCAGGAGCTTAGCCGTCACGATGATGAATTTGAGTTCGGAAGTGGCATCATTGAATTCTTCCGTTATCTTTTCCTGCTTGCCTTTGTCAACCGCCCATTTGTTTTTAAAGTCTTTATTATCATTGGCGGTAGTAGAGATCACGACGGCGCTAGCTTCTTCTGGGAAATGTTTATCAAGTTCCTCCTTGTATTGCACACAGGCGTGCCGATCTGGCGTAACGATCATGGCTTTGAAGCCATGGGGTTCTACCTTTTCTTTATAATGAATGGCAATATCTTCCACTATCTTGGCGACACGCTCAGGGGCTTTGAGGAAAGCCGCCATTTTTGCTGATTTCCGGTTGAGCTTGTCGGCCTCCTCATCGGTTAAGGCAGCACTTTCCTTGAATTCGGCAAAGGCCTGATCAATGGTGTCTTTATCGACATGCACATCCACCAGACGAGGTTCGAAGTGCAAGGGGAGGGTGGCATTATCGCGAATGGAATCGTGGAAGGTGTAGCGAGACATATAACCTCCGCTATCTTCTTCAGCGCCAAAGGCCCAGAAGGTGTTCTTGTCTGCCTTATTGACCGGCGTGCCTGTGAGGCCGAACAGAAAGGCATTGGGCAAGGCAGCCCGCATTTGCCGCCCAAGATCACCCTCTTGGGTACGGTGGGCCTCATCTACCAAGACTATGATATTGTCCCGGATATTCATATTGGGACGAGCATCTCTGAACTTGTGGATCATGGAGATGATGATCTTACGGGTATCTCTTTCCAATAAGTGTTGCAATTCACTGATGCTATCGGTGGTTTCTACATTGGGTACATCGGCAGCATTAAAGGTACCGCTGATCTGCGTGTCCAAGTCGGTACGATCCACCAGCACGATGACGGTGGGACTCTTCAAGGCTGCAGATTTGCGCAGCTTCTGTGCGGCAAAAACCATCAAGAGGGATTTGCCAGAGCCTTGGAAGTGCCAGATCAGGCCTTTCTTGATGCGCCCTTCTATGACCCGCTGCACAATTTTATTGGCCCCTTCGTATTGCTGAAAGCGGCAAATGATCTTGATCCGTTGCTTCTTTTTATTAGTGGTAAAGAGAGAAAAGTGCTGTAGAATATCCAACAAACGGGCAGGGTGTAACAAATCGGATAGTTCCTTGCCTACCTCAGATAAGCCTAGTTGTTTGGCTAAAGCCGCATCGTCGGACTCTAGTCGCCAAGGGGACCAGAATTCTAAGGGTGTACGAATGGCACCATAAAATAACTCTTTACCTTCTGTGGCGAAGGACAAAACGTTGGGCACAAATAAGGCCGGTACACTATTTTCATAGACATCCCTTATCTCATGCGCCCCATCTAACCAACTGATGGAAGGTCTAATTGGGGTCTTGGCTTCCCCAATAACTACTGGAATACCATTAATCAATAAAACAATATCGGGAATCTTGGTCTCTCGATGATGAATCCGAAATTGATTGGTAATGGTATATTCATTGTTGGCATGGTCATCAAAATCAAGCAAGCGCACGGGAACGTGGCGATTGTTCTCCCCAAATGGCATGGTCTTCTCCCCGCTCAGCCATTTGAAAAACTCCTCATTGGCTCGAACTAGGCCTACTTGATTGACCGAAATCAGGATAGCCCGCAATTTATAGATGACTTCATCCGCCAATTCTGGCCGATTAGCTACCTCGGGATTGAGGCGAATCAAAGCAGCCTGTAGCTCAGATTCCACCAGCACCTCATTGATACCTCTTTTGAGATCCTGAGGACGTCGATATTTCCATTTGGTAGCGTATCCTCCATTCGACTCTTGCGTACCAGCAGGTGCATTCAAGTTCACGCCACTTAGTTGGTGAATGATGTAATGCTCTACGCTATTGAGTTCGGTGAAGGCCATGCTAGAAGATTTGGTTGATTAGGGATTTTTGGAGGGCTTTGGAGGAAGCGATCTTTGTTTTTATTGAATAAATTGAATTTGATATCTTTTCTACAAATTTGACAATCAATTTCTGATAAGAAATAGGTGGAATTGCTAGTTTACTCTTTTTTATGTCAGCAAGATAAATGGCTTGCTGTGCTGTAGAGCCAGATATTGCCAATAGCCGATTTTGATATGATTTGCGTTTTACTAGTAGGCCTAGATAATCGCCCAGTATTGTAGACTTTGGCTTCAACAATATTACACTCCCCATTAGGGCAAAAGGCTCTGAGATTTTGTTAACTGTAGTTCTTCCTATTGTTGCACCTCTGCTCACGATAAGGACATCATTATATTCAGGATTGCATCTTCTTCTGGAGAGCTGAAACGCCTCCTTAGCTATAAATTTTGCATTTTCCATTTGAACACCGTCATCCTGGATATCCTTCGCTGATAAAATTGGGTATCCTTCCCCGACAAAATTGGGTGAGAGATGTTCTCCATCAGTCACTTTCTCACAAAGTAGTTCTAGGCTTAATAGTTTCCATTTATTAGTTGATTTTTTCGATTCGCTAAAAGTGAATTTTTCATCAGTGACATCTAGTGTTCTTTTTCCACTTACTAGTTCTTCAATTGTCACCTTCTCTTTTAGAATAAGTTTTCTCAATACTTCGATTTCATATTTCACCACCTCATCCATCGCCCAGAGCAGTTCGGCGAGTTGGGCTTGTTGGTCTTTGGGGGGGAGGAGGAATTCGTACTTGGCTAGATCTTTCCAATTGATATAAGGGTTAACAGAACCTTTTGAATTTCTAATTGAATGTTGCGTAAATCCCTCAGAAAGCATTATGAACGGCAGCAGATTTTTATCGATTACCTCTTCGTTGGCTTTTATTACAAATGTAGTGTTAGAGGTTATTCCTTCAAAATGGGCAATAGCAACCTTTTTGAGATAAGTTCTTCTCGAACCATATAGTATGTCTCCTATTTCAAACCTTCTGACAAAGGCTGGACCTAGGTATTCGTCAGTTAAATCTCCCCAGTTGCGAAGGTGAAGATCTTCCGATTTCATGTGTTCCCCTTTGATATACCTGGTAATATTTGTGGTGTCGCGATCAACAGATTGTTTCTGTTGAATAGCAACTTCACCAAACCGGACAGGTTTCCAGGTGCTCTTATCTAAATTGAGTGTTCTAATATCGTTTACAACTATCTCATTCATATTACTTCAATACTTCGAATAGATTTTCTATAGACACTTCTAATTCCCTACCAGCTAATTCCCAGTTCTTGTACACTTCGTCAAAAGGTAACTGATCTTCAGCAGTTTTCTTTTTTACATAAAAACTGATATTCATATTTCCATCATTGGCCAGGATCTCATCCAGCGAAGCAACTTTTGAAAAATAGGGGGTGTCAATAAATTCTTGAAATGCCTTAAAGAGTTTATTGATATGTTTCTCTGTTAGGTATGCTTGACCCTTATTTTCTACTACTTGATCCTTCCCATTCACAAAAAGAACTCTCCCTTTTCTTTCTTCCGATTTATTCGTATTCCCAATAAGGATCATGGCCTCCATGGGTGAGTTATAAAATAAATTAGGCCCTAACCCAATTACTGCTTCAATTTGATCTGATTCAACCATTTTTCGCCTCATTTTAGCTTCCATTTCTCTAAAGAGAATCCCATGGGGCCATAAAATGGCATAACGCCCATTCTCTGAGTCCATGCTCTGATGAATATGTTGCTGAAAAGCATAATCCGCGCAACCCTGCGGCGGCGTCCCCCAGATATTCCGCCCATACGGGTCATTGGCAAACCCCTTTTGGTCCCAGGCCTTAATGGAGTAGGGTGGATTGGCTAGGATGATGTTGAATTGCTTCAGTTCATCATTGTGCAGAAAAGCTGGACGTGCCAGCGTATCTCCACGCACCACGCTAAATTCCTCGATACCGTGCATAAACATATTCATGCGGGCGATGGCAGAGGTGATGAGATTGATCTCTTGTCCGTATAGTTTTAGGGTGCGGTATTCCTTGCCTTCTTCTTTCAGATGAAGGGCGCAGTTGAGCAATAATCCGCCCGATCCGCAGGTAGGATCGTACACACTTTCACCAGGTTGCGGGTCCATGATCAGAGTCATAAGTTTGACTACAGTACGGTTAGTATAGAACTCGGCGGCGGTATGGCCACTGTCATCAGCAAATTGTTTGATCAGGTATTCGTAGGCATTACCGAGTTGATCGTCTGGTACATTGGCCTGATTGAGCTGGTGCTGAGAGAAGTGTTCGATGAGGTTGGTTAGGGTGGCATCGCTGAGTCGGTTCTTATTAGTCCAGCTGGCGTCGCCAAAGATTCCATAGAGGGTATCTGGGTTGGCTTTCTCGATAGCCCGCATCGCCTCCTGTATGGCCATGCCGATGTTGGTCGTCTTCTCTCGGACATCGTTCCAATGCGCCCCCTCTGGCACCTGAAAATGATGATGCTCGGCAAAAGCCGCGTACTCCATATCGCCATCACTTTCAGTCAGGGCGGCTTCGTATTCTTCATCGTATACATCACAGATGCGTTTGAAGAAGAGTAGGGGGAAGATGTACTGCTTGTAATCTCCTGCGTCGATGGTGCCGCGCAGGGCGGTGGCGGCTCCCCAGAGGTATTTTTCGAGTTGTTGTTGGGTCATACAAGTGGTGGCGGTGCGCTGCACCTTTTTGGGTGGTTGTTGGTTGGGTTTTTGCTCTTCATATGTTGTAGATTTTCTTTTTTAAGCTTTTGGGTGCAGCGCACCGGTCCTCACTCAGTAATCGATGAAATCAAATAAATACTGTTCGTCATACTCCTCCTCGAACTTTTCAAGAAACGCCAAATATTCGTCGCGAAAGCTCTTTTGCCTATGATGCTCTACCTGGTTTTGGATGTATTTGTATACTGCATCAATATGGGAGCGGGAGTATGAAAACGCACCGAAGCCAATTTGCCAGGCAAAATCAGATAGCATCCAGGGCTGTTTTTTAATGAATTTTGTAGTAGCCGTTTTGACTTCTTCCACTAATTTAGAAAGACTTTGAGCCGGATGCAAGCCGATAAAAATATGCACATGGTCAGGCATGCCATTGATAGAAATTACTTTGTGTTTCCGTTTTTGGATCAAGGCACTCATGTATTTATAGACTTCAGCTTTGTGTCTCTTGGGTATTAAGTTCTGTCGTCCTTTGACCACGAGAACCAATTGGATGTATAGTTGAGTGTAGGTGTTGGCCATGGATTGTCTTGAATTGAGCGCTTGGATAATTTACTTCCCGCCTATTTTATGCTTTCTAGTTCTATCTCAACCGAGTGAATAATTTCATTTGCTGAAATGTCTTGACCTTCCACGAGCAGATCAATAGCTTTTTTCACATAGCCTGCCCTTTTCTGGAGAAAAGCTTGGAAGTCAACTTTGATCTTTTCAATTCGACCTTCGTCCGTAAGGCCTTCATAGCCGCCGTTTTTCAACTCTTTCGTTGGGATTAGGTGGGACTTCAGTCGATCATGAACCATCTCTTCACTTGTCCAATTGTAGCGCTCTGTTAGATATCTCAGCGGTTCTTTATTACTAATATTAAGATTCGTTTTGTCAGTAATCAGGGCACAGTTTAAGGCTAAAGAGCTTTCAATGCCAGCTTCTTTGATTAGGGCATCCGGGAAAACATGGTGATAATGCCGTTTAGAATGCGTTAATTGCTCTCTAGTCAAATCTAGACCATCAGCGAAGTCTTTTGCTCCCAATTTAGAAAAGACAGCTAATATCGCTCTGGCCCGAATATTTTGCTTTTTAGGCCAACCCACTCTAATCAATTCATCTTCATCAGAAATGGGGTGTTTTTCCCGATTCAACACAGGAATATCAACTTGATCTGTTGTGCTGATATCATTTCTAAAGCCTTGAAGGACCTTCTTCAGGGAAACGAAATCATTATAGGCGTGTGTGGCAGCAGAATTTTCGTACCTATCGGTGAAAAAGGAAGACCATAAATACTTCCTCAACAGGATTTCAGCTGCACCTCTAGCATCCAGGGTTTCTGGAATATAGGTATATAGAGCCGCAATTACAGCGAGCACAGCATTTGTAGGAAGCCTATTTCGATCATAAATTCCGTTCTGTTCTAAAAAATCAGCCATATGTTTCAAGCCTATACTCATTGTTCCCCAATTATCCACTAGGATATCCTTTTTCATGTCCCACATTCCTCGCTGATTTGGAAGTTTGCCTTGCATTAAAGCTGAGGTGGCTAATATGAGAAAAGGTAGTTCCCAGTAGTGCGCAATTTTGGGGTGTTCTTTATCCAAACGTTGCTGATAATCATCTAGTGAAACTCCTTTGACACCTTCTATTTCTGCTCTGATGATATCATACTGGGATAGTGGCTTGCTATTAGTATTCATGTTGATGAATACCTGTAGAGCTGTTTCTTTTGAAGTAGCTGTTGGCAGTGCTAGATACGGTAAGTTGAAGTGAGTAATAGTTTCACGAACATCTCTTATATCACTTAGTAACCTATTCTTAAATTCCATCCATTCCATCAAGGCTTTCTCATAGTCTTCTATCCCGACTTCCGGTTTATATTGTAGAACAGCTTCATTTACCCAACTCTCATATTCAGAAGAAATATCACCTGGTCGGAATAATTCCATGGGAATAAGTCCTCTCAAGAAGGAATCAGCTGGGCTATCTGCCCATAATGGCATTTTGAACCCACGTTTGTTGGTCCACCTAGAACGGCAAAAAACGTTTATTTCTTCTTCCGTAGGGGTTTCACCATATCTATCATACTTACTTATATACAAGAAGTATTTATCCCATTCGTAATTATTATGAAGAGCTCTCCAAAGTGCTGTTAAGCGTTGTTGACCGTCTAATAAATGTTCAGTAACTCTTCCATTTGTTATTGGTGCAGTTGCAAGGTATCTCGAAACAAACTGTTCTTCGTCAACTTCCAATAGTAAGGTTACCCCCAATGGGAGATTTTGGGTAACCGTATTCAATAAGCTTGTGATTCTAGGTTTATCCCAGGATTGATGCCTTTGAAATCGTGGTAATTTGATCTCTCCATTTGCTAGTTTCTGAAACCAAATAGCTATTGGCCTATCCTTTGCACTGCTGGATGGCATTTTCTGAATACTCATATTACAGAAAGTTTTTTAGGATTTTCTTAAACTTTTCCTCTGCTGCTAGGCTCTCTTCCCAGGCTATTTTTAAATCTGCCAACGCTTCCTCGACAGTAGGTAAGTTATCTTCAATAATCTTCTCCACATACAGGGGAATATTGAGGTTAAAGTCATTCTCTTCCAGGTCTGTTATGGCGGCTACTTTGACATAATTCTCTACATCTTCATAGTCTTGGTACCATTGGTAGATTTGTTGGACGTGGTTGGGCTCTAGGAAGTTTTGTGCTCGACCTACGCGTATTTGATCGGAGGCATCAATGAAGAGTACTTTCCCTTTCTTTGTTGCTTAAATACCATTACACAAGCTGCCAATTGGGTGCCATAGAAGATATTGGGCCCCAAACCAATTACTGCCTCTAGGAGATCCTGTTCTAGCAAAGCCTTGCGAATTCGACCTTCTGCTCCTTTTCTAAATAGGGCCCCATGTGGTAATACTACGGTCATTCTGCCCGTGCTATTTATGGATTTGATCATATGCTGTACCCAGGCCATATCCCCGTTTCCCTTAGGCGGTACACCCGCTAGATTGCGCCCGTAAGGATCATTAGCCCAGTTTTCAGCACCCCAGGCTTTCAAGGAGAAAGGAGGATTGGCAATCACGCAGTCGAAAGTCTTAAGCCCATCGGCCTGGAAAAAGGCAGGGTTGCGTAGGGTATCCCCACGAATAATCTGGAAGTCTTCAATCCCGTGCAGGAACATATTCATACGGGCAATGGAACTGGAGGTCAGGTTTTTCTCTTGTCCGAACAGTTTCAAGGTGCGATAGTCCTCCCCACCTTCCTTGAGGTGGTCCACACATTCCAGCAGCATGCCTCCGGTGCCGCAGGCTGGGTCATAGATGGTCTCGCCTTCGTGTGGATCTAGAATTAAGCCCAGCAAATGTACCACCGAGCGGGGTGTATAGAATTCGCCCGCCTTTTTATTGGTCAGATCCGCAAAGTGCTTGATAAGATATTCGTAGGATTGACCAAGAAGATCAGGTTCTACAGCAGAATTGGATAGATTATATTGTGAAAAGTGTTCGACTAAATCAATGAGCAGTCGATCGGAAAGCTTATTCTTATTGCTCCACTGCGCGTCTCCGAAGATGCCATACAAAAACTCCTGGTTGGCCTGTTCTATGCCTCTTAAGGCTTTTTCTATGGCCAAACCGACATTGGAAGTGGTCTCTCGCACATCCTTCCAATGGCACCCTTTCGGTATTTCAAAGCGATGGAACTCGGGTAAGCTGGCGTATTCCACATCTCCATCCGACTCCTCCAAGGCTTGTTGGTACTCCTCATCGTAGACATCAGATATTCGCTTGAAAAAGAGCATAGGGAAGATGTATACCTTGAAGTCCGAAGCGTCGACGGGCCCTTTCAGGATCCAAGCCGCTTTGGCTAAGTACTGTTCAAGTTGGGAAAGGGAGATTTTGTTTTGACTCATTGAAAGTATCGATTAAGGTATCTAGGCTGTAAAATAGTTTTTTTCCACTTGTTTTTATTTATTTAAAGTGTTCTAGGGTTCTCTTGTTCGTTCACTTCATATTTCTCTGTATATAAACTTTGAATCAGCAGGATCGCCCAGATCACATCTACCGCATTCCAGATATCTCTGCCTAGCCCAATTTTGAAAAAAGGATTAATCAACAAAGCCGAAGCCAACCAAATAATGAAATAAGTTTGGTTCTTTTCCTGATACGCGCTAAAGGCCAGGATCCCAAAACCAACCATGCCCAGGAAGCGAACCAATTGATAATAACCATAAGGCATATCTAAGAGGCAAACCAGGAACGCAATGGCCAGGATGAGCTTCAGTATTTTCAAGTTGTTGCGCATATTCGTTTTGTAATAATGAATGACTTCTGCTCTAAAACCGACGATACCCCGTTGAGGTTACGATGTAAAACTCGGAGCTGTATTCTCCGCCGATAAGATTTTCTTCACCAGCGTAATTTTGCACATTGGCGGCATTCACCGAGGCGGCAACCCGATAGCTCCCGTTTTTCAATGTAAATTTTCGACGTTGTTTGGCAGGTAGAACCACTTTTAGACTCTGCTCTCCACTATATCTTACCGTCAATGTAAACTTCGTGTTGTTAAAGATTTCAATATCATTAGTACTGCGATAGCGATTAGCAGAAGGCATTCTACTCATGGGAGGCAGCTTGCCATGATCTCCTTTAAATATCGCATCCACTTCCAAGTCGATAATCATCTTTTCCGCTTCTTCAGCATAAAGTCCATCCGGATAGGTTGCCAAGTAGCCTTTATACCCTCTGACAGAACCTCTTCTACCGGCGCGTTCCCAGGCTTTCTGCTCCAGTTCGACCAACTTTTCCTTTGCCCGCTCATAGTAAGAACTTCCATAATGCTTATCCATGAATTGTTTGTAAGCGAGTGGCGTATTCTTTCGAAGCGCGCGCTTCCAAGCTGGAAGTACCACTTCCAATTCTCGAATACTTTGCTGTGCCAAGGCGCGACTATTTCCGTTGGGGTAAGTGGCCAGGTATTTTTTGTAAGCACTCAGTGAGCCTATCTGGGAAGCCTCTTCCCAGGCTGCTTCGTCTTGCAGGGTGGCTATTCTCTTCCTAGCATCAACTATCTTGTCTGAGGTAGGATAATTGGCAATGAAGTTGTTGTAGGCAATAATGCTATTGATTTGCAGTGCTTTATTCCAAGTATCCAATTCTTCCAATTCTTGAATCCGTCTTTCAGCAGCGGTAATAAATTGACTTTGAGGGTGTTTCCTGATGAAAACCTGGAAAGCTGAAATCGTATCCCATCTTTTGGTCTTATCCCAATCTCTTGCTTCATACATGGGCTGCAGCTCACGTTCAGCAATAGGATTGTACTTACTCGTGGGATACTTCGCGATAAAATCTTCGAAGCCACCGATGGAATTGGCTGCTCGCGCTTTGGCCCAATCTCGCTCCTCATACAAGATGGCTAGTTCTTGCTCGGCAATAGGGACATACTTACTATTAGGGTAGTCGATGGCGAAATCTTCATAAGCCGCGATGGAATGGGTATATCTAGCTTCTTTCCAGACCTTTTCTTCATACAAGACGGCCAGTTCCTGTTGCGCTTGCGCAGCGTACTTACTTTTGGCGTGCTAGCTAAATAGGTCTCATAGGCCTCGATAGAATTGCTAGTTTTTGCGAATTCATATTGACGACTCGCACCGCAGCTGCCCAGCAGGAAGGCAATAGTCGTAATGATGAGTAGCTTTGTAGTAGTTCTCATAGACGGTCATTTTTTCGGGACTGTAGATAACCGGTAGCTATCGAGCTACGGTATAGGTCAAATGGTTAGCGAACGCGGAAGTACATGCCTATTATCGGGAGTTGATGAGCTCCAGGAATATGACCAAGGCAATTTATTGGTGACTAGTAGAAAACTTGCGCTATAGAGAGGGAGAACACGCTGATTTACTGTGTAATTATCTTCTACGTTAATGGAATAACAAGGTTGCGAAAATCAATATGAAAAAGGAATTCAGAACAAAGGTAAAGGGTAGATTTGGAGTAGGATATCTAGTTTTGGATCCATGTTTCATCTTGAATCTTCTGTAAGCTACTAAACGGGAACTTTCAATGGGATTCATGGAATTCAGCAGGTTCCTTCAATTCTTCTTTTTCAAAAAGGACCAAGTGAAAAGTATCCTGGAAAAATGCCCTTTTCTGATAAGAATCCTTAGTCACATAAACCTGCCCATCTTACTCAGAAAAGTTGTATTTTTGGAGAAAGTAAGAACATGACCGTACATAAGATCAAACTGAGGGATTTAGACGAAAAGTTTATCCAGGACTTACGTGATAAGTTAGGAGACGAGGACATTGAGCTAGAGATTCGAGTTTCGGCTGGTCATGGAGAATGTGCTGGTCAGGAAATGAATGAAGACCTATTTTGGAAGACTATTGAAAAGTTTGATTGGGAAAAGGAAGGGGATGACAGAGCGGTCATGGAACCAGCTATTCGCTTTTTAAGTCAATGCTCTATCAAGAACATAAAGTTCTTTCACGATATCCTTTCAGAGAAATTATATGTCTTGGATGGAGAGCGATATGCGCGTCAAACCGGATCAAATGCATATAGTGAAAATGGATCTTTCTCCGTCGACGTGTTCTTGTATGCACGGTGCTGTGTGATTGCCAACGGCCGGGAGTACTACCAACATGTTTTGCAAGATCCCACAGAAATGCCCAAAGATCTGACTTTTGAGGCCATTCTTAACCTGCCAGCCTTTGCATTTGAGTTAAAGACGGGATTGGAGTTTGTGCATGTTCCATCCAAAAACTATGAAACCTTCTTCAATACAGAAGGTTGGAATGAACCCACTCCCCGTATCATATAGGCTATTCATGAGGAAACCACATGGCAATTCGAATGAGAATGAAAACGATCATCATCTCTACGAGATATGGGACTCAAAAGAGGAGGAAGTCTATAAATACGGAATTTCCGATGATCCGATTGATGAGGATGGCCTCTCGAGGCGCATTAGAAGTCAATTAGCCCTCTTTAATAACCTGGTCAACTGGGTTAGGTTTGTGGGCCGAGTACTGATCAAAAACATTCCCGGCAGAAAAAAGGCCAGAGAACTAGAGCAGGAGCATATTGAAGCGCATAAGGAAGAATTCGGCGAAAAGCCTAGAGGGAATAGAAATTAATTGAGGACATATCCCAAGAAACAGGCTCCGAAGGTTACAACTCAAACCGCTCCGCCAATTCCTTACAATGCTTCTTCACCAAAAACTTTAGATAGCGAATCTCACCCTCTAATAGGCCAATCACTTTTGTTTTCAATTCCAATTCCTTAGTAAGGTCATTCTTTTGTTCCGTCAGCGGTTTTGCGGAGCGATCCAACCCTGATTCTCCTTCACCGGTTAGGAACCAGCGCATGTTGAGTTCAGGATAGGCACGGGCGATGTTTTCGAGGGTATCACTGCGGATCATTCGGTCCTCGGAGATGGTTTTGCTGATGGCTTGAGGCGTAAGATCAATCTTCTGGGCTAATTTTATCTGCTTGACCTCATATTCAGCAAGAATCTTAAGTCGCTGAGCTATAGTTTGTTTCATATCTCAAAAATAATAAAAATAAACTAAATTGCTATTTTTTTATCCAATTAGTTGACAATAGTTGTTTTTTAACTTACTTTTGAATTGTGGTTAGCGACAAGATACTAGACAACTAATGAAGCGAAATGTAGTGAAAAGTATTGTTGTTTATCTAATAGAGGGAGATATTTTTTGCTTTTTAGTTGATTTTAGTTGTAGTTTGTGTAGAACTGATAGCATTCATTAAAGACTTACATATTACTCTTTGTAATGCCCCTAGGGAGACCATCAAATTTGTTGTTAATAGGTCTCTGTAGTCCTAGGATAGGGTGATATAACAATCAAATTTCGATCATTTTATCTGATGTATTATGAACTCTAATGTCTTACAAGCATTGTTGGAGAACACTGCTGCCATGCAAAAATTGATCGAGTTGATCGAAGCGAAGGAGACTCGCTCAGACTGGGTAGACCCTGAAGAGGCAGCCCGTATTCTTGGCCTTAATATCACGGCGGCAAATAACCATCGGAAGCAGTTGAATTGGTTGATTAATAAGGGATTTCTAAAGCAGTTTCGAATGGGACGACCGCCGGTTTATTACCGATCAGAGTTGGAGAAGGTGTCTAAAAAGATTGCTTGTGGTGAGATTGGGTATGTGGGGAGGGCTTAAGGTTTTTACTGCGTACCGCGTTCTGTTTTTTAGGTTTTTTTATACTCTTGTCGTGTTTCAATCTGCTTTTGAATGCCTTCGGCGACCCACTTTTTCAGTCGAAAAAAAGTGGGCAAAATTCTTGACGAAATTAACTCCTCCGTCGGTCAGAATTTCGTCGGCCACCCGCGTTTGGTGCTTGTTGGGTGGGAATCTAATGCTCTATGTAATAGTGAGTTGTGATAGGTTGTCGGTGTGTTTTTGTTGCTGATTGCTTTAGTGGATACTGGATTAGATTAGGCTTATTTCTTTGTTTGTGGCCATTGGCCGGACGCGCTCTTTATATGTTTTTTAATGCTTAGTTGAGGATTGTAGGTGCCTTTTGGTGCTGATTTCGCAGGAGCCTAGGTGGGTTACTCTTAGGGTAGTGTGGTTCGATTCCACGCCTTGCGGCTGTATCAGTAAGCGATTCATTTTTCGGTACTGAGGCCAGAGCGGTTAGATTAACCTTCTCTGGGTCAGCAACTATTGACCAAACTCGTTTGCGTCAATAAGGTCTTTTAGGGCCCGGCTATGGTGCCGGGACTTTGCAGAGGCCTGGTGGAGGATTTCGAGGTTCGATTCCTTGGCTCTGCGCGATTAAGCGGCCTATCATGGCATATGTGCTGGTGGGGTAGGGAAGTTGTTTTCTGCCCGCCAGTTTTTCCTGGGATGGCGTACTGAGGTTCGACTCCTCGGCAGGAAACGAAACCGTCAGGCAGTTAGGGCTGACTGAGTGGCAGTGGCAAGCATGGTTCCATCAGTGAGTTTGATTTGTGGCTTGCCCTGCTACTTTTTATCTTCTAAAACTTATTGCTATGTGTTTGAAGAATGTTGATGCTGACCAAAGCAGACCGGGAAGTTCAGGAACTCCTTTGCGTCGAGCATATCAGGTGAAGTGGGCCAAGTCCAAGAAGCTCTTGGATGGGTACATGGAGTGTTATAATGAGGGCTTACCATTGCGGAAGCAATTGCGTGCGAGTCATAAAGCGTTGGGACAGTATCTACTATTCCTGTACAGTAGGGTAGTAGCTAAGGAACAGGGCTATGGTGCTGGCGTGGAAGCTGGGCAGCCCTTACCAGTATTGCGGACGAACAATGTGCAGCTGAGTAAGGCGATGGGCTGCAGTGAACGGACGATTATCAATCTGCGGGAGCGATTGAAGGAAGCACAGATTATCGTGAGTGAACGATTCCGAGGATCTAATGCCTCTTATGAGCTAGAAATATCGGGAGCGGTGATCCATATCCAGGAGGTGGGAGAGCCAGGAAATGTAGTGCATTTATTTCCGAATACAGCGCAAAGTTTGCGTCATACAGTAACCAGAACTATACAGGATACAAATAAATTAATAGAATTAGACGGACCTGTTTTTCAACAAGCTGCTGATTATCAGGCTAATGAGTGGAAAAGCACTGTGGAAAACGCTTTGAATTCTTGTGGAAAGTGGAATAATGATGTTGAAAACCAGGAATTGAGCAGCATACTGGATACACAGGATACTAGGGCAGGTTACGAAACCGTCAGGCACGAGCAAGGAACGCCCCCCGAGTTGCGCGGGACCCCCCAGGGGCAAATGCGAAATGGGAAGTTGGAAGGTGGGAGAGATCTTACTGAGAAAGAGAACGGGCAAGGGGGAAGGGCGAAGCCGGAAATGAGAATAGTCCGAGATTATGCTCCTAGCAGGCTGGAAGATGTATTGGCTGGATTAAACTCGGAGGATGCCAATGCGATTCGTCGGCATGTGACAGTCATTTGGACCTGTGCGCTGATGAACCTGTATCAAGACAAATGGATAGCTGATGAAGAAGTAGAACGAACCAAGGCCGTACTGGCTGAGTACTTGGTTTATGCCGACCCCAGTCGATATCAAGCAGGAACAGCGGAGATCTTGGAGCGAATCATCCTAGTACGTAGATGGATAAAACGCGGGCAGAAACAAGGAATACGTAGATGGGTGCCATTGCCATCTCGCTACTTCGACTATCGGAATGAAAACGGCTTTACGAAAACCAAAAAATGGTTCAAAGCCCATATCAAGGCCAAATCAGAGATCAAGGCCAAGGAACTGCTAACAAAGGCGATCAAGGAATACTTGAAATCCAAGACAGGAGGAGCAAAGATTGGTCCATCAGAGACCTATCGAAGGATTGCACAACGACTAGGCAAATATGATCAAGAACTTTTAAACCAATTCCATGAACAGATTGCAAAAGTCTCGTAGTCGTGACAAGCGACCACGAAAGAAAGACATCCGGGGGAGGCACAAGTTGGCCGTATTCTTCTTAGATCACCGTCAGCCCAAAGGACAAGCCTATTACTTCTATAGCACCTTACGGCAGGACCAAAATCAGACCGCAAAGCAAAGGCTTCGATATCTGGTAAATAAAAAATGGCAGGGACTTGTGAGCTGGGCGGGGCTGTATTATTGTAATGTGTTGATTGCGGAATATAGTGTAAGTGACAACTGCTGGCGGCAGGTTTGATCTTTATTCCTGTCTTTGGATTGTCTTCGACGACATACTTTTTGGCATTGCCCCAAAAAGTATGCAAAAAGCGCTAGGCAAAACAAAACTCATCCTTCATACAATGTTTTGCCAGGCCACCCGCAAATCTTGGTGCTGGCAGTTGGATAGAGGTAAGGTCTAAGGCAAGATGCATATTAGTTCAATTGAAACTTCAATCAGGAAAAAATCAATGGCAAAGGTGCTCAAAGGAGGTAAAATAGCCGTCAAGATCGGTAAGGAGACAATGGAAGTGCTGCGACTTGCTGTGCAGCAGCGACTTCATTTTGAATCGCTACCGGATCACTTGCACTACCTACTAGAGGAAGCTTTGGAACGGCTAGAAGGTAAGACCTGCAAGCTACGAAAGAGTGAATTCTTTGCCGTTTTTCAGGAGGAGACGATGCAATATGTGGATATACCGACGCAGCTTTTGATTAGGCAGGCAGTGGAACTGGAGCAAGAAACAAAGATGATTGCTATTCCATTAAGCCTGGAAGAGCAAAAAAGTATACCCATCTAGTCTGGGACTTCAATGGTAATAGAACTAATCAGGAAAGTAAAAAGCAGTGGATACTGCATTGGTTTTATCACTCCACTGTATCATAAAAACCACTCAAATCCAAAATTATCATGTTGAAAATCAAAGTAAGGAATGTTGAAAAAGACTTAGCCATTATCAAAGATGCCGAGCATTTCTTGGCTGAAGCCAATCAGGTAACAGAATGTGGAGGTTCCTTAAAGCAAGCCGTAGTAGTAGCCAAGTATTGGGCAGGAGTTGCCGAGGTGCTGATGACCCATGGATTCATAGAGCAGATCGATGTATTTATGGCGGATCGATTTGCTACAGGTAGACGCCCAAAGATCAATGAATCTGTTGAGCGCAATTGAATTGTGTCCAGTTCTTTAAACCGAAACCCAAATCGATATGAAATATCTACCGCTAGTTTTGTTGGGCTTTTTCCTTCTCTTAATGCTACTGCAAGTCAGCACAACTGCTGAAGCAGTAATAGAAATTATTCCAGCAACTAACCCTAGTACTTGTATATGCTTCGAGTATACCGTCTCCGGAGGAGACAACGAACCTATTATTTACCAAAGTTGTGAGCCATCAGTCTTGGATCAGGTAGGCTTAGCTGGAGTGGAGATGAGTGTTCTTGAAGTACCTTGTGATAGTGTATTTACAGGAACAAAAATAGTGGGGAAAAGCAGTGTTGACAGTACTCATCTAAATACCTCTAACCAATGAATATGCAGCAACCCACCGTAGCCATTCGTAATCCAGAAATGGATTTAGACCGGATCCACCAGATCGAGCAACTATTGTTAGAGTTAGAGATCTTTCGTCCAGATCTGTACATTTTACCAGAAGTTTTATCTGCAGCTCAATACTGGATCGAGGTGGGCCAGCAGTTTTTAAAACATGAGTTTGTAGATATTCAGGATGTATATATGGCCCATCGAGTGGCGAGGGGGAAGGTGGTGAATTATTGAGGGGCAAGTAGGCATAGCTCAAGAAAAGAGTATAGTTCTGGCTTTATCTCAGCACGCTTCTTGTAAATTCAGTATCTTGAGTTGATGTTCTTTGAAAGGCTAATAAAACTCAATTTTTCTTAAAAAAATGTTAAATTTTTGCACCCATTTTTTTAGACCCTTCTTAAGTAGCTGATAGTCAAGGTTAGTACACTTAAAGAAAATTCGTTTGACAAAAAAAGGCTCATTTTTGTTAAAATTCAATGTGTCGTTTTTTGGCATTTTGGACTTATATAATTGGTAGCGAATTAATTACATATGTAGGTAGCTTTTGGTTTGCCAAAAATACTCAAATCTGTGACAGCCAATTGAGTGTTAAAAAACAAATCAAAAACCCTTTAATACGTCTTTTCTGACACTCTCATGACAAATGTTAAAATTGTTATAGATTGATTTAGAAAGGGTTATCATTGATTTTGGAGGGGTAAGGGTAGGAGAGCACGTCCCTGAAGATTAGGATGAACTGTGTTCAAAAACAAGAGCTATGCCCTATATTTTTGTTCATTTTGGAACTTGAGGTGGAACTCTCTTTCAAAAGGTTTTTGGGAG
>JABSSL010000012.1 GCA_013214355.1 Saprospiraceae bacterium
CAAGCAATTCAAAAAACGAAGAGCCAAATTGGTCAGCATTTTCAGATTGGGGCTAGACCATCTAAAAACTAAACTGCTCAACTTTTTGAGCTTGTTTCAAGAAATCTATTTTTTGTCCTGTACATAGGTATTTTTTGCAAAGAAAGTTTTTTCTCACCTTTCAAACCTGGTAGTCATGTAACACTCCAGTCCCACTCTTTTATATACGGCCTAAATCCAGTGTTTGGATCTAGGCAGCATATCTAGTATCGGTGTAGACAATACATAGGGATCGTCTTGTATTCCCTTTGTGTAATATTGTTGACAACAATTTTATTCTATCGCGTAAAAACTGTTAAACAGTTTCATAATAATCAAGCATGAGTTTGTCAAGAAAGTATGGACGAACTTATCACTATCCCTTTTCACCGGGTACGAGCAGTGATGACAGAATCAATGCCAATTACTGGGAAGAAATTAGGGACATAGCGGAAGTGGTCCATACAGAAAAATTAGATGGTGAGAATACCTGCCTAAATCAATATGGGGTATTCGCTCGATCCCATGCAGCACCAACGCGGCATCCATGGGCGAGTTATTTGAAGGAGAGGTGGGAGGCTATCAGAAATGATTTAGGGGAACTAGAGATTTTCGGAGAGAACCTGTATGCCGTACATTCCATCCGTTACGAAGTACTAGAGCATCATTTTTTTGTATTTGCTGTAAGAGAGTTGGATCGCTGGTTGTCCTGGGAGGAAGTGAAGTTCTACGCTGGACTGCTGGACTTCCCCGTAGTCCCAGAGATTATGCGTATTCAACCGACGAATAGAGATCAATTTGAGGAACAGGTATTAGCTATTGTTGGACAAGAGAGCACTTTTTCGTCTGTGGATGTTCACACGAATGAAGCATGCCGGATGGAAGGAATTGTTACCCGGAATGCGGAAAGTTTTAGTACAGAACATTTTCGCGCTAATGTATTCAAGTACGTTCGTAAGGATCATGTGAAAACGGACGAACATTGGACGCGCCGTTGGCAGAGAGCTCCATTAAAATGGGAAAAATCATGTGGAGATTAACAGAAAATATACAATGGGAAAGTCTCCGAAGCACTTTCACGTGGATTCGGGATATGGAAGGCGTCGAGCAGGACCCTATTCATCATGCGGAAGGGGATGTAGCTATCCACACGCAAATGGTGTTGGCTGCCTTACAAGATTTAGCTGAGTTCAAAGCTTTAGATGAACAGACCCAGGAAGTCTTAGTCGCTGCAGCCCTGCTTCATGATGTAGAAAAGCGCTCCACAAGCATACGGAATGAGCAAGGCCGAATATCCTCGCCAAAGCATGCTAAAAAAGGAGAGTATACAAGCCGGAAATTACTTTTTCAGGATATTCCAACTCCCTTTGGCTTGAGAGAGCAAGTGGCTAAACTAGTACGCTACCACGGACTTCCGTTGCTGGCTTTTGATAAGCCTAATCCACAACGATATCTTTTGAAAGCAAGTACCGAAGTGGATACTCGACTCTTGGCGATGCTTGCCAAGGCGGATGTACTAGGCCGTATTTGTGAAGATCAAGATGATTTGCTTTACCGTATTGCCTGTTTTGAGGCTTATGCCAAAGAGCAGCAGTGCTGGGGGCAAGCTTATCCGTTTGCTTCTGATTTAGCACGGTTCACCTACTTTCAGCAGGAAGATGGATATCCAGCCTATGAACCCTTTGATGATACTTGGTCAGAGGTGATTCTTATGGTGGGCTTACCTGGGATGGGCAAGGATACTCATATCCAAAGCAATTATCCAGATTTGCCAGTGGTGTCATTGGACAATCTTCGCCGTAAGCACAGGGTAGGGCATCGGGATGCTAAGGGGAATGGACGAATTATTCAGTTAGCCTTAGAGGAAGCACGGGCATACTTGCGGGTTCAGCGGTCCTTTGTTTGGAATGCAACGAATTTAACACGGAATAACCGAAGCCGGCTTATAGACCTGTTCACCACGTATAAGGCTAGCGTAAAGATCGTTTACATAGAGGTTCCTTATGCAATCTGGCAGGAACAAAATTTGCAGCGGGACTATGCTGTTCCACTCAAGATACTCGACAAGATGTTGAATAAGCTGGAAATGCCATCTCCTATTGAGGCAAATCAAGTCTCTTACCTTATAAAGGAGAACTAATTTTTAGTCGATAAACTATTTTTTCGTTTTTAAACGAAAAAATAGTTTATCTTTATCGTATGAGACCCTTATCCTACAAAGAAGAACAGCTCATGAACATCCTTTGGCGGCTTGAAAAGGCCCTTGTTTGGGATATCATAGCTGAGCTAGATGATCCCAAACCACCCTACAATACTGTGTCTTCATTGGTGCGGAAATTAGACAAGGAGGGGATTATTGGACATGAAACATTCGGGAAAACTCATCGATATTACCCAATCCTAAAAAAGAGCGACTATCGCAAGTCAAGTTTTCGGAAATTTATGAATCATTATTTCAGTGGCTCGGCCGAGGAGTTGTTGTCTTTTTTTGTGGAAGAAGAGGATATTTCGCCTGATGAGTTAAATGCTCTTTTAGCTAAGATCAAAAAGAAGACCGATGGATGATTTATTGATCTTACTGTTGAAAGGGAATGCCCATTTACTGATATTTTACCTGACCTATCGTTTTTGCTTTAAGCAATTTACCTTCTTCGGCCTCAATCGGCTGTATCTTTTACTGAGTCTACCTTTGGCGTTCGCATTGGCCAATTATTCTATCCCCATTCCTGTGGCTGTAGAGGTTCTTCCAAATGCTGATGCTGACTTAATGAAGGAATCAGTCGTATCAAATCTAGTTCATCCCATAATCACCACAGATGAGCCCAGTGCAACAAATACCTATGGATGGTCTTCTGTTTGGATGGTAATTTATCTCTTTGGGGTGGGGGTAGGCGTACTGCGTCTTTGCTACCGCTTTAGGCAAGTTCAACGCCTGCTGAAAAATGGACGTCGCACTGTAGTAGGTAGGATGGTTATTGTTGAATCTGCTCAAGTCCAGCAGACGGCCTCTTTTCTTCATCTCCTGTTCTGTGCTGATAAAGAATTACTACTAGCCCAAGATTACGTATTTGAGCATGAGCGATCTCATTATCTCCAGGGACATAGTTGGGATCGACTTTGGTTGGAATTGTGGAGCATTATTAATTGGTTTAATCCACTCATGTATTTCTACAAGCGTGATTTGCAATTGCTGCACGAATACTTAGCCGATGAGCGCGTAGTGCGAAAGTCTAAGGACCTCTATGGCTATGCAACATTCCTGGCCGGCAAAGGTACAGGGCAGAGTCTCTATTTGGTAAATACTTTTTCTTCACATATTAAAAGTAGACTCATTATGCTTAGTAAGAATCAGACCGACCGAAGTAAATCTCGTTACTACCTTTTATTGCTACCGATTTTGGCCATAATGCTGATGGCGAATAGTCGCCGAATTGCATCTCCATCACAGGCTGATACAGGTGCTACAGCGTATTACCTTGATTGGGGGGGCTTCACGCTTCCTTTTGATGGAGACCGACAGATTGATACTGATATCGAGATCGATCGACTTAGGAAATTGACGACAGAACGACCCCGTTTGATGCGGCGGAAGTCATTAGATGTAACGGGACAAGGAGCGGTATTGGTGTTAATGCGTAACGGGAAAGGGTGGCTGGAATGCGAACTCTCTGATTCCGAAGCTCAAGATGAATTAGCACCCTGTATCACACAAATGATCGAGACAGCCGAAGTGGAGGATGTGTTATATATCCATAACCTTAGCTCAACTAACCGCCTGCGGTTTTCAGTAGCGTTGCGCTTACGCAAATCAAGCTTGAATACAGATAGTGAAGGTCAAGGCCTGATTGAACCTGTTTCCACTTTAGAGGAAATTGATTTTTCGAGTATTACCGGTATAGATGATACTCCAATGATTGTCCTAGAACCGGTATCAGGAGCTTATAAGGCTTCTAATATATGGACCAATGATCGGATCCATATGCTTTTGGGGAGTATGGAATCTCATCCTTCCAAGGAGATAGATATGGAAAAATTGAGACGCTTTTACCAAAGGCCTTTAAGCGTAGTCATAGGTGAGACGTCTTATCCAATAGTGCACTTAGCAGCGAAGGTCGAATCGGAGAAGATCAATCGATCCTTTAACGGAAGGCATCTTACAGGACCGCAAATTGATCAATTAATTGGATTACTTAATGAACCAACCACCATCTATTTTCCTTATGTATTAATCGATCTCAAAGAGGATGGAAAATTAATGCGGATAGCTATCCCAGACTTATTGAGGTATAACTTCAAGATCGCTTTGTAGTTGAATGTCCTATGGATTTAGATTTGAATTATTGGAACCATGCCATTAGTTGGGGATTGTTCGTGTTAATTTGGGTGGTGCAATTGGTGCACTACCCAAGTTTTCAATATATCGATAAGGAGCAATTTGCCGATTTTCACCTACACCATACTCGCTCCATCTCCTTTATTGTCTTGCCTTTGATGCTCCTTGAACTCGGCCTCGCGGGTATTTTGCTTATGCAGAATGATTTTCAGTGGAAGTATCTCGTCCCGTTAATTTTAGTAATACTGATTTGGGCCAGTACTTTTTTGATTCAAGTACCAGATCATAATCGTTTGGCCGAAGGAAAAGACGTAGCCATTGCCGCCCGCCTAGTTCAAACCAATTGGATTCGGACCGTACTTTGGACGCTAAAGACTGTTTGGCTGTGGCTATTTACACCCTTGTAGATCGGCTATTATTGTGCTAGGCCCTCCATAGCAGGTAGGTAAAGATGCATCCCACTGATGCCCGTCACCTGATCCAAATGAGCCACTAGTCTTCGATCTGGTGTGGTGGCATGCAGGTGGATGCGCGAGTCATGATGTGTAAAGACTCCAGGAGTTGGGCTGTAGAAGCCTATGACTTCTGTTGGCGTATTTTTCCAGCCACTGCGCATGCCTGATTGCTGATGTTTTGAGTGGGTGTGAACGGGATCTTCAACATCCCAATCGATCACATGCCAGCTGACCATTTCTGGCCTACCTTTTAGCAGAAAAGGGAAAGGATGACTTGCATCGAGACCTAGCTCTTCGGCAGTTTGAACCAGAAATGCTTCCAACTGGTCTAACTGATTGATCTCTGGGGGTAATGGAAGAGAATCCCAAACTGATACCTCACTGTAAACCAATAGAGATGCTCTTTTTCTGAATCCATCATAAGTGGCAAGTCCGCTACCCGCTACGGTGGTGAGAAATGCCTTACCTTGCCAAATCATGATTTCACCTTGTAAATCTTCTGCGGCTCCTATACCATAAAGTTGTGGCCTACCAGCTAGAGTATCTAGATCGATCTTTGCGCTAATGTCCCCGTCTTGCATGATCTGTTTCAGCGTACCAGCGGACTTCACTGGAACGATGTAAGCTGGTTTTTCCTGCCGGCAAGCTAGGGGTAATAGCAGGAATAGAGGAAGTAGATGTTTAACTTTCATAAGTGTTGATCATAGATTGCAGCATAATCGCTGATTTCCAGGAAATATCATCTGTGTTGGGAGCTACACTATGGTCGCTTATGTTCGAGATTAATTTGTTTCAGGACAATGCAAACAGCTTCTAAGCTTAAAGGTAAGTATTTCGAACTTTATCTGAGGGTAGTCTCAATTGGTGTATAAAAAGTGTCTTTATAACACCGATCTTTGTTTTCAAGGAGTTTTTTGGTTAAGAATGTGTATTTTAGTCCTGCAATTGCTTTAGTATTAGTTGTGTTATATCCCTCAAAGCGTTCTTTCTCTGATTCAAAATCACAATAGTAAAAAGTAGGAAAAAGATTTTTGGCTTGTAACAATCTTAGATATTTAGGCATATATCTATTGTAAGAAATTATCCAGTTAAGCGCTCTTCCCCTCACACCATCTATCTGTATAGTTCGACCAAAATTCTCATGCTAGCCAAAATTTAGAAATCAGTCCCCCCTCTAACGAAGTTGGATGGCAGGTGCGAGTAGCCCTGTGATTTCTCTTGGTTGTTAACTAATATCTATTCTATGGAACTAAGGTGCTGTAGTTTAGCAAGAAACCAGTTTCAAGCTTGATCTGTCGCCGTGGTACAGAGGTTGATGTATGCTTTCATTAAATCTCTTTGTGTTGACAGTCAGTTTGTTAGGGTTGCTATGGGAAACATATAATTGAACGGTAAAGGACCATAACATGAGAGCATTAATCATAGATGATTCACCTAAGAATCACTCTACCTTAACGAAGCTTTTGCGCCATGGTGATCAGCAAATTGATCTTGTTGGATCTGCCTACAGTATCGAAGAAGGGATCAAAATGGTGGAAGAGCTAGACCCAGATCTTCTATTCTTAGATATTCAATTCCCAGAAGAACGTTTAGGATTTGAGGTGTTGGAGGCTTTTGAAGATGCCAAATTCCAAGTAATCTTTGTGTCTGGCCATCATAGATATGGTGTAAATGCAGTAAGGTTTGGAGCCCTGGATTACCTACTCAAGCCCATTGATCCAGGCCGTCTTCAGGAGGCGCTTCAGAAAGCCCGAAAATACTATTTAAAGCAGCAAACACCAGCAGCGCAATTTCAGGTTTTGCTCGAAGCATTTCATGAAATGAAGGGGGAAAGACTGCCCAGTCGCATTGGTATTTCTACTCAAGATGGTATCTTTTTTAAGGAAGTGAAGGATATCGTCAGATTGGAAGCACAGGAAAGCTACACCAATATTGTATTTACTCGTGGGCAAAAAGAGATTTTGGCTTCGATTAATCTTGGGGAGTATGAAGAGCAATTCAAGTCCTATCCTGAATTCATGCGGGTACATCGATCTAATATGGTCAACCTCAGGTATGTCGAGGTATACGTAAAAGCGGACGGTGGCTACTTAAAATTAAGAAACGGAGAGGAAGTGGATGTATCCAAACGTTATCGGGACGAATTGATTGAACGTTTGTCGAGGATGTAGCACCACAAGAACATGTAGAACAGATTCCTGAATATATGCAGTAAAAATAAAATGAGAGACAACAGGATAGCGAAGGTGAGCAGAAGCTAGACCTGACCAATAGTAACTACTTATCCTTCCTGCTGTAATTGTCTCCAGCTCTCTATTCTCAACTATAGACTGTCAAAACAACTAGAGTAATTCCTTTGCAACGGTAGACTGCAAAGGGTATTAGTGCTTGCAATGTAGAGAACAACTATCTATTCCTTACATAGGTCGATGTTTCTTCTCCACTACAAGCATGTGTCGTTACGCTGACTTCCCATGCTTTTCGGAGTTCTTGGAGCTTTGACCATTACTCTATTGTCTATGAAGAACAAAAATTGGAAAAGAACCTATTTCGAAAACTTACTGGCATATGCACTAGTTTTGGGGCAATGCCTTTATTGCTTGGCTTTTGCTCCGGGTAATCGCAGAAGTGCAACGGAGGGCATTGTCGCTTCGGATGGTCTGGCCAATGCTGGGGTTTGGCCATCAATAAACGCAATGGTCATCGACTATCAAGCAGTATTACTAGTGTCTTCCTTGAGTTTTCCTGCCTATTGTATTTTTGTGGAGGGCGCTATCGAGAGTTGGTTGCAAGCCAATGATCAATTGACGCTAGCGGTAGGAGTTAGTCTGATGGTGAGTTGTGGGATGATTTTGGGTTTACTCTCACGTAATAAGCAACGCGACCAATTGATAGCCACTTTTAAACGAAGAGAGGCAGAATATCAACAGGCTTTATTGGATCAGAAAATGATGCTACTACGCACACAAATTAACCCACATTTTCTCTCCAATAGTATGTCTGTTATCGGGGCTTATATTTTAGAACAAACACCATATATAGCTTACCAATATTTACAGGGTTTCTCACATCTGATGCGAGATGTTTTGGAGAAAGCAACAAAACCTTTCTTAATCCTTGAGGAGGAAGTACGTTTTCTAGATAAGTTCTTACACAATCTCTCCTTACAGCTCCCCGAGGGTAAATTACAGTGGGAATTTGTGATAGACCCCAATTTGGATCCTGCTGAGACGCTAATTCCTACCATGATCCTCCAACCCTTGGTAGAAAATGCCATCGAACATGGTATTCGGCCGAAGGAGAGTCAGGGCCGTATTGTCATTAGCTTCACAGCGCTTCAAGGTGCTTTAGTTTGTGCGGTGGAAGATGATGGAGTAGGTCGTTTCAATAATAAGGAGGCACAACAATCAGGTCATACTTCTATGGCTCTTTCCATAACTAGGGAAAGGCTACAATTAATGTCAGCATATCAACGCCCAGACTATGCGCTAAACACTATTGATTTAATCGACGAGGAAGGTGCGGCAAGCGGTACTCGAGTAGAGATAAAACTACCACTGCTCAGCACTGAGGAAATAAACGCTTGATGGCTTCCTCTTGATCGTAGTATCTAGGACAAATGACCATCTACTAATGAAACCGTACAACTGAATAAGTAAATGTTTACTTTGGGGGAGAGTGGTAGTAATTTGTAGCAATACCATTTACTCTTGATCATGACTGCTCCAACCACGCTCCCGGAACTATTTCCATGGCTATTTTACCGTTTCAAAATAGTGCCCAGCTCCCTGCAATTGATATGTTTTGTAGTGGGCTGCGATTGGATTTGATTACAGACCTTTCACGGTTTAGGTCCTTTCATTTGATTTCCTATGACATTATTCCTTCTACACTTTTCGGCCAAGTAGAAATGGAGGAAGCAGTAGCTAAGTTGAAGTTGGACTACTATGTGAAAGGACACGTTAGGTGTCACGCAGAGCAGCTCTACTTCAATTTACAATTGATTAAGGCAGAAGACCATCGTTTGGTATGGGCAGAGAAGTTTGCTGGACCATTTGAAAAGTTATTTCAAATACAAGAGGAGATGGTCGAAAAGATCGTGGTATCTCTGCAGCATTTTGTTGATATAGATTTGTTAGCTGCCATGCGCCGGAAGCCATTGACGAACCTCAATGCTTACGAGTGCTGGATCAAGGGGTTTCAGGAGGTGAAAAAGGGATCGATTAGCGCTGACGAAAAAGCCAGGGCCTATTTTCAGCAGGCAATTGATCTAGATCCTTACTATGCACGCGCCTATACGGGGATGTCACTGACCTATTTCAACGAGTGGAGTTGCCAATTGTGGAGTCGATGGGAGGTGAGTCAATTAGGGGCGATGGAATGGGCCAAGAAAGCCCTGGAGTTGGATGAGTGGGATCATATTAGTATGACTATCCTAGGGAGACTTTATCTGTATAATGAGGAGTATGATAAGGCAGAGCACTATCTTCGAAAAGCATTGCGGACCAACGCGAGCGATGCTGAAAACCTCATCCAAATCGCCTGTGGATTGACCTTTCTCGGCTATCCGAAAGAAGCCTACCATTTGTACGAAAAAGCCTGTTTACTTAAACCCATTGATGATGCTTTCTTAACGGCGGGTGCTTTTATCTTATTCGAACTGGGCCGCTTTGAAGAAGCTCTACAGTTAGGTACTCGACAAGAAAATGGCGTGGGTTGGGTCGATTTTTCGGCGATAATGGCCGCCGCCTGCTACTATCAGCAGGATTTTGGAAGGATGCAAGTTTATTGGGAGAACTTCGTTCAGTGCTTTCAAGAAAAAATTAAGCAAGGGAAGCCCGCTACCTCAGAGGAAGCTCTACAGTGGACCATTGATGTAAATCCGTACAAATCCAAAACCTTGTTACTAGAGTTTTGGGAGTATATAGGTGCTGGAGAGGTACAACGTAGTACACCGACCATAGTCAACGCGAAGATGGACAATCAATTGGCAAAGGACGGTGAGTTGTGGGTGGCTCGATTTGGGGGAGAGGAAGTACAATTGAAGGAAGTTAAAGGCTATCATGATTTAGTAAAACTTTTAGCTAGGCCTTATCAAGGGATTCATTGTACCGAACTGATGAACATCACCTTAATACAAAAGGGGGAAGAGGTCTTTGATGAAAAAGCAAAGAGAAGCTATCAGCAACGAATTACAGCTCTGCAAGGGGCCATCGCAGAAGCAGAGTTTTTACAGCAGATGGAACAACTAGAAAGACTGCGTGAAGAGTATGATCAATTGCTAGCGCATTTATCCCAATCCGTCGGACTGGGAGGGCGTGCCCGGAAGGTTTCCGGTACTATTGAAAAAGCTCGGACGGCCGTGACTTGGCGGATTAGAAGTGCTATTAAGAGAATTAGCCAGGTACATCCAGCTTTGGGAAAACATCTAAAAATATCCATCAAGACGGGGCTAGTCTGCGAGTATACCCCGGAAAAAGAAATAAACTGGAGCGTGGTGTAAGTTTTTTAAATGGCATAACTCACGATGTAAGGCTGGAACTTACGCTTTAAGGGTGAATCAATTAATAAATAACCCTTAAAAAACTAGAGATGCCAACACCAATTGAAATTTTGCTAGATCCCATTTCCCTAATTGTAATCGCAATGTATGCGGGATTAATGATCTGGGAAAGTCTTTTCCCTGCTCGCCCCTTACCAGAAGTTCGCTTTTGGAAACTCAAGGGACTTACCTCCTTTGCTGTATTCTTTTACCTATCCTCTTATCTTCCTTTATGGACAGATCCCTATTTAGAGCCCTATCGACTTTTCGACCTCTCCGCCTTAGATACCCTCACAGGGGCTACGGTTGGCTTATTGGTCTATGAGTTAGCCTTATACATTTGGCACCGAGCTATGCATGGTTCTGATTTCTTATGGCGAACCTTTCATCAGATGCATCACAGCGCTGAACGTATGGATACTTACGGGGCATTCTTCTTCAGTCCGATGGATATGATTGGTTTTACCCTACTAGGAAGTGCATGTTTTGCCCTCTTGATTGGACTGAGTCCACAAGCTATTACTGTTGTCTTATTGGTCACCAATTTCTTGGCCATCTTCCAGCATGCCAACATACGAACACCAGCCTGGGTGGGCTATTTCGTGCAAAGACCAGAAAGTCATACTATTCATCATGGGCAAGGTATACATAAGCATAATTACTCCGACCTGCCTATTTTCGATATCCTCTTCGGCACTTTTGATAATCCTAAGGGATACGAGGTAGAGACTGGCTTTTATCCAGGGGCTTCCGATCAGATTGGAGATATGTTGCTATTCAAAAATATATCTGACAATGTAGTTGAACCAGTTAAAGAAGAGCAGAATATTCAAACCTATCAAGAAACGGAGGTTTAGACTTATGAAGTATCCAACCAGCAACTTAGATCAAAATCTTGTACGCGCCTTAGAATACAGTGAGGTGCAGTATTGGAAAAAATATTACAATGAGACCGCCCCTTTGACTAGCTATGCGAGTGTAATAGGTGGTGGAATGGCCTTTGCTGTCCCTCAGGTGCCCATTCTTGCCATGAATAGGGTAGTAGGCCTGGGGCTTGGACACCCGATAACGAAGGAAGTTCTTGAAACAGTTCTTAGGTTTTATCATGAGGCAGGAGTAAAGCGCTTCTTTGTTCAGTTGAGCCCAGCGGTGCTGAGCGCAGATACTTACAGCATTTTGCAAGCAAGCGGTTTTAGACACTATAACAATTGGACAAAGCATTTCCGCTCCGCAGACAAGAAATTGACGATAGCGGAAGGAAGCTTTCCTGTTCTAGAGCTTAGGGCGGAAGATGCTTCACAATTTGGCGAGCTCATTTGTAGCTGCTTTGACTGGAATTATGAACGACTAGATCAGTGGCTGAATCAGAGTATTGGAGCCCCAGGTTACAAGCATTATGCAGTACAAATTGACGAAAAGATGGTGGGGATAGGCGCACTGCATGTAGAAGGAGTATCTGCATCTATGGCCTTCGCGGCTACTTTGCCAGCCTATAGAGGCTTAGGGATACAGCAACAACTTTTGCAAAAGCGGATAGAAGTAGCTCGTGAATTGGGCTGTCGATACCTAGTTAGTGAGACCGCTGAAGAGACGAACAACAAGCCCGTAACTAGCGCTAGAAACATGCGAAGATTAGGGTTTGAAATAGCCTATCAACGCCAAAACTGGATCTTTGAATTCTAGTTTAGAACCTATTTGTAATGGTGCTCTCCGAACGCGCCCTGCCGTTTAGAACTTCAGTCTTCGAATAGAACAGTACGGATCATATAGACCCTATCTTAATAGGTTTAGGGGTATCTATCGAAAGGATGGATACCCCTATTGTCTTTTTACCCTTCTAATCCCTTCTTTTGCTAACAGTATTATGCCGTCATTTTGTGTTTCCCTCACTGAAACCATGGTTTCATTAGGTGAAATGGGGTGTTCATGAGTTGGCCCTGGCTGGACATGGTTTTTATCTATACATTTGAATAGTAGATAAGACATTCCATTACATACTTGCTAAATAAGAAGCTTCTCACTCAGCAAAGAGTAGCAGCCTTCGGATCAGGTGCACATGATTCTTAGGGAATGGATTGCTTTCCCTCCTCGGAGGGTAATCATTAACCATTTTTCAAACATGGTCTGTACAGGTCAAGTGCCTTTACAGTCCCCTAAAAATCTATTGTGTCATGAAAAAAGATCAAAAGAACATCACGATCGACGACTTCTCAATTATAGCATTAAATGTAAACGAGCAGAAGCAAGTGAAGGGGGGGGAAGAGATTATTGAAGAGGATATCATTGATTAGGACCTTCGATCAGTACGAAAAATAGAAAAGAGGGAGACGATTACTATCGATCTCCCTTTTCCATTTTATCTATCTTTCCAAGAATCCACTGCTTTGCGTGGATCTGTTTTTCTAGGTGAACCTTTTGCCTTAACGCCTCTGCTTCGGCTTTAGTTAGTCGGAAGTCAGGATAATAGCTAGCTAGCTTCTTGCAGTAGTCATGAAATATTTTTAGACTCTCAATTTGCTTTTGAGGATAGATTTTTTCCCGTAGCAGTTTTTGATTAAAGGCAATGATATACTTATCAAAACGTTCATAGGCCTCCAATTCATCAAGTACGTAAGCATCAAATAGTATTTGTGTAATCAGTACTCGAATCCTCAGTGAGAAGATGGTATATGACCGGGTATGATCTTCCAATTTCTTTGCTTTCCAGAAAGCATCTTTGATTCCTTGTTTATAATCAATAATTAGTTGTCCCCATTCCATGCCATCTTTCTGCATACTAACAGGAAGGTACTTATTGTAATCGTTTAAAAACGCTTGCGCAAAGGAGAATTGCTTTTGTTGGCAGGCAACATTGATTACATTGGCGAAAGAATGTGGGGTAATTACTCCATTATCTAAGATAAATCCTTGTTGAACGGCCAATTGATTAAGCTCCATGGTCTGCTTTAGAATTGCTGTTAGACCTCTGCGCTTTAGTCTTGCAGCAGCATTAACTAACAGTAGATAGATAATACGTTGATCTCTTGTTGGGATGTTAGGCTGAATTTCTTCGAATCGATCTTTCAGTTTATTCAGCTTAGTCAAATTCATTTGCGCTGCATATTCCTCATATTGCTTATAAAATAAGATTACTGGATGTTCCGTGCAGGAGGCTGGAAGTTGTTCATACCAAGGTATATGCTCATGCTCTTCATTTAGTTGACTTTCCCGTTCTAGCAACTCCATAGCATTCCTTGCTTTTAGCAATGCATAATATTGGTCTAAGTAAAGTTGGATCTTTAGAAAATCGCGTTGCTTGTTAACGTCTCCACTTTTGGGATTGACTATTTGTACCTTGAATTGATAGTATTTAATCAGTTTGTCAAGATCTTCGGTAGACTTCACAGCTTGGGCTTCTAGTCGTTTGATCTTGGCCTCAATCAGTTTTATCTCCCTGTCTCTGGATGACTTCCGGTGCTCCTTGACTTGGATCAGAAGATCCGTCCGTTCTTCGGAATTAGCCCTGAGGTACTTATGTACTAGGAATTCTTCAATGGAGGTAGATAACTTCGATAGTAGATTTAGGAGCTCTTTCTCGTGAAACTTCTTGCCGGGATATATCTTCTCATACAAATAGACTTTGTCGAGCCTTTTAGCTGAGAAATTTGGATAGAAAGCTTTCAAGACCTCAAAAAGTTCACCTAGTTTTTTTGTACTGTTAGTCCAACCAGGCTTGAGCCATTTCTGGAATTCAGAAATTTCTTTACGATTGAGATTCTTTAGGTTTTGAATGACCCGATATTGAAGCATGATTTGGGGTTCTTATTAAGAAAACCTATGGTAATAAGACAATTTATCTATGGAAAGTAAATTCTCTTTCTTGTTGATAATGAGGTAGTAAAAGTCCTTTTGTTCTAATATGCTTGTAGGAACTATGGTAAAATGTATTTGTATAAGCTCCAATTTTTCCTGTTCTTCATTCTTGTCGAAAATTATGTTTTCGCCAAAAGAAAACACAAGTCACATCTAAACAGGACTTGATGAAGCTGTAAAAGCATCATCAATAGTATAATTATTGGCAAATATAAGAAATAGAAAGAAATGTAGGTTTTTTTCTCAGGAATACTTATTGTCTAAAAGATTGATAAATAGATAGCTGCCGTCGTAGACTTACTTTATTTTTTATGGTAATGGAGTAAGTTGTATATACACCTACAGTCCTATCCTGATATCTTTAAACTAATTATAAAGTTTGTTTTAACATGCATTTGGGGGACCCGGACTGATCACCGGGTTCTTTTACAGATACAACTTTCTTTTTTAGAAAGTAGTTGTTTAAATGTTTCTTTCCACGGAACTAACGTAGTTAGAGACATGCGCTATTTAAATTGCAGGCCTGCTTTTTTAGAAAATATTGGTTTAATATACATATTTCTATTAAAATTGTGCCTCATGTGTCGTTCGTTAACATATAAATATTTGGGGCTGTTGCCGCTTTGAGAAGTGGTTTAAATCATTGGCAAGGTTGGCAACAAGTACCTTATTACTCTCCTTGAGAACCCAATAACGCTGCTACTACTTAAGACGCCTCCTGGTTGGAAAGTGGGGCAAACTTTCGTCCCCTTTAGGTATAGTGTGGGAATAGCATAGGTTACTTTGTGACCTGTCTTATTTTCGCAGTATACCGGCCAGCATATATTTCAAATCGCCTTACCTTTCTCATTTAGAAACTTTTTAAAGAAAAAGAGCTGCCGTTAACACGCTTAAACGGCAGCTAATGTAGTCGAAATTACGCTATGGTAAAACGCATATTAGTGGCAATGCTATTCTGCATTTAGCGGACAAGGGTTACATCCCCTTTGAAGATTAAATTCACTCCGTCGATAAATTCTACATTCGCGGTGTATACGTAAACACCAGGATTTAGTAGCTTACCTTGATATCGACCATCCCAGCCAAACATAGGATCGTTAGGCTGAAAATCTTTTAACTCCATGATTAATTCTCCCCATCTGCTAAAGATTTGGAAGGATTTGATGCTAGCTACCTCTCCACTGGCATTGATGAAGAAGGAATCGTTGCTACCGTCATTATTGGGGGAAAATACGTTTGGAATGTAAACGTTTCTCGGTTTGCTGACCAGAACATCCACATAATCTATTGCCTCGCATCCATCTTCATCGATCACGGTAACTTTGTAAGTCGAGGAGTAGAACGGCCGAACGGTCGGATCTGGACAATCCTGGCATTCTGCTATGAACTCCCCCTCCCAGCTATAGTCAACGACTGGGAAATTGGGAACAGCTTGTAAGTCTATACTTTCGCTTAGGTCGATTTTAAGATCTGGTCCCGCATCCACAAGTAGTTGTGGCGGTTCGTTCACTCTTGCTGTTTGACTTAGAGTACATCCATTAGCGTCTTGGACGGCAATGGTATATTCCCCTGCCGCTAAACCTCCAAAGCTATTGGTCGGATAGAAAATATCATCCTTTACCGCATGTAAGTAGGGTGGTGTTCCTCCACTGGTGCTAATTTCTAGTTGCCCCTCAGAGAAGCCATAGCAGATGTTATCTATGGCCTCCGTTGACATTTCTAAAGGGGGAGGAGTATTGATCTGGAGGCATTCGGTAACGGTACATCCAATGGCATCCGAAACAGTGAGACAGTACTCTCCTGCGGCAAGCCCATCTACGGAGGGGGTGTTGGCTCCATGACTCCATTGTACCTGAATTCCTTCCAGATCATTCAATAGCGTAAAGGAGGCTGTTCCATCAGATTGGTTGACGCAGGAGGCATCTGTCTTGTCGACTTCGATCTCAGGTGAGCTACCTTTTTGTACCTGAATGTCTTTTTGAGCGTTGCAGCCATATGTGTCGGTTACCGTTACGCTGTAGTTTCCCGTGTTATTAACAACAATGTATTGGGTATCGAGGCCTGTGGACCAGTTATATTTAGCAAAGTCAGCACCTGCATCTAACGTGATAGGTTCTTCTTGACAGATGTATACTTTGTCTTCTATCGGTATGACGGGAGGAGGAGAGGGATTGGGTAACGAAACCCCTAAGCTAAGCATACAGTCGCCAAACTGACCCGTTGTGAAATTATTGAAGGAGACGGAATAGAAGGCACCAGGAAAGGGATCATTGATTTCTATTGATCTGGTAGTTTCCCCACTGCTCCATTCATAGTTGTTGAAGCCCGGAGGGGCAGTGATGGTATAACTACTTGCCTCTGCACAAAAAGCGTTTGGATCTGCACAAACCTCCTCATCGTTACAGGTGAGACTTAGCTCAGCTACTAGGCACTCAGCATCGATGTAGGCATAGCCGAAATGCCCTCCCTTGGCACAATCCACTGTGGTAAAGCGGATTGTAACAGTTTGTCCAATGTATTGTGATAAATCCAAGCTAACAGTGGACCAATCCCGATATCTGATATCCCCTAGCGATTGAAACCCTTCAATCTCTTCGGCAGCAACTACCAGATAGTAAGTACAAGGAATCAATTCGCCCGCTTCATCAAAGGCCGCAATTTCAAAGCGAGGCTGCTCTTCATGGGTATGGTTTGGGTCTTCCAAAATAACCGCAAATTGATACGAAAACAGTGTGTTATATGGTGTTACTTCGAATGATGTTGTTAATCGATCAACTTCATAATCTGTTCCATCATTGCCAAGTTTAACAGAATAGTTACTACCTGGAGCAACGGTGGATATGGAGGGAACGATCGGGTCAAAGCCTGCACTGGTAATGGTGTGTCTGCCTTCCGCAATACCCTCGTCAGTGATCATACCATCTATTCCTGTCATACCGATCCAGCCGCTGAAGTTGTTTTGCTCAAACCCGATATTATCACAGGAGTTGAGCGGTGGAGATGGTAGCTTGTAGGGTTGATTTAAACCAGACTGGTAAGGCCTTGTTGGGAAATTGCTTTCCTCATGATTGTGAGTACAACGCATTTTGCGAGGGCTGAAGTAGCGGTGTTTTGACCCCTTCTCATTGGGATGATTCGACGGAGGAATCCTTGCAATAGCAAGGGCGAAAGGCAGACATAGGACGAGCATAAGCATAGGGATGCCCTTCCTAGATTGGTGTGTGGATGTCATCGGTTTTCGGTCTTAAAAATTTAAAATAATCTATAGGTCGACCATGGTCAATGGATGCATGTTTGGGCTTTTTTGGCTTAAACTTTTGGCGATAAGTACACTAGATAGGCAGACGTTGTACTCCATCGAACGGTTTAGACCAAGCATTAGCCTAGCATGTCAATTTCCATGAATTGACCCAATTTTGATATGTGCAGGGATACTTAAAGTTTATTTTGGATTGGGGGTTCGCTTGTACAATTAAGCTTAGGAGTTGGAGCTAGCGATCAGATAGTATACCATCAAGAAATGGTATCACCGGAGTGATGAAATACTACAGCATTCTAGTTAAACAAGATTAATTATAAAGCAGTGACTATGTAAGCAAGCTGGGGGTCTTGCTGTTATATTAAAGCTAATTATATAGGGCAAATTTCCTCAATGTGATAATTTTAAGATTTCCTTAACACTTTGTTGTTTTCTCTTGCATGTTTAGGGGTTTAGCAGGATTTTAGGAGTAGAAATACGAAGATCTTCGTATTTTAAATTAAATTGCTACAACTATTAGAGAGCAAAGACCATCTTTCGAAAAGAGAGTCTTTAAACCTATAGTTGGAGGATGCACCATAAACATTTTTGACCTTTAGCTTCCTCTATAAGCAAAGCATCACCTAAAAACATCCGACATGTTAAGTAATTACCTGACTATTGCGCTGCGCAATTTTCGCAGACAACCCATTTACACTCTACTCAATATTGCTGGTCTTACCGTAGGTATTGCCGCTGCTCTGTTGATTATGTTATTTATCACAGAGGAGAGTCGTTTTGATACCTATCACGAAAAAGCGGACCGCATTTATCGCGTTTCAGCTGATATTACGGAACCTGATAATGCTTTCAAATGGGCCGTTACTCAGTCTCCCTTAGCTATGCAGTTGAAGGAGGATTATCCAGAGGTCGAACAATATGTCCGATTCATTCCCAACGGCAGAACTAACTTCCAGTACAAGGATAATTTCTTCTTTGAGGAGAAGGTATTCCTGGTCGACTCCACTGTCATGGAGATCTTTGATTTTGACTTTGTCGTTGGAGATGCTTCCAAGGCTTTGATTGAGCCTAACTCGATAGCCTTAAGCGAATCCGTGGCTAATCGAATTTTTGGAAAACAAAATCCAATGGGGGAAGTCATCATCACTCCAAGTGGCCGAAAGTACAATGTAACTGGGGTCTATCAAGATATGCCCCGTCACTCTCATTTGATCGCCAATGCGATGATTTCCAGCAATACCATCCCGCAATTGGGTAATCCTACGGCTGGTGCTTGGGGAGGCTTCAGGCTTTATACTTATGTACTATTGAAAGAGGGGACTGACGCGGAGAACTTTGCTGCTAAGTTGCCCATTATAGTAGAGAACTATGTAGCCGTCATATTCGATCAATTTGATATTGAGGTTAAGTATGAGCTTATTGGATTGACAGATATCCACCTCAAGTCTGATTTTGAAAACGAACCAGAGCCACTCGGTGAGCTGGGATTCCTATATATATTTGGAGCGGTCGCTTTGTTCATGATTCTATTGGCCTGCATCAATTACATGAACTTATCTACAGCTAGGGCGACGAAGCGAGCAATGGAGGTGGGAGTAAGAAAGGTATTAGGTTCTGAGCGGAAACAGCTGATTTGGCAATTCATGATCGAGTCTCTTCTATTTACTTTAGTGGCCATTACGCTGAGCTTTATTCTAGTCCTGTTGGTCTTACCGCTTTTTAACCATTCCTTTAATCTTGACTTAAACCGAGGTTTATTGTGGTCTAAACCCGTGTTATTGGGTGCCCTGGGGTTGATTGGTCTAACCGGGATTTTGGCGGGTAGCTATCCGGCCTTCTATTTGTCCGCCTTTAAACCCATTACGGTTTTAAAGGGACAATTAAGTAGAGGCTCAGGCAATCCTGTACTTCGCAAGGTGCTAGTATCCGTTCAATTTGCGGTGACCTTATTCATGATTATTGGGACGGGAGTTATCTATGATCAGATGAATTACCTCCGAGATAAGGATTTGGGCTTTGATAAAGAGCACGTCCTGACCTTTTCTTTGCAGGGGCGAAGTGCTCAGGAAAAGTATCCTGTGATTCGAGAGCGGATCTTGCAGAATCCAAATGTACAGCAAATTGCTTCTACTTCTGCGATTTTAGGGGAAGGAGTAGGCAAGCAAGTGATGAATGTAGAGAATAGCGAAGGTGTGATGGAGCAATATGGGATTGATGGTTATGCGGTTGACTTTGATTTCTTCTCTACGATGGGAATTGAATTCGTAGCAGGTCGGGATTACAGTAGCGAATTTGGAGCTGATAGTACACTATCTGTTGTGGTGAATGAATCGATGGTAGAACGTATGGGCTGGGATGATCCGATTGGTCGCCGAGTACAATTCGCACCGGTTGATACCTTACCCATGGCGAAAGTGATAGGTGTGGTGAAGGATTTTCACCAAAGATCCTTGTATGATCCGATAGAGTCCTTGATGTTCTATCCGCGCTTTAATAATCAGAGGGTGCATGTGCGAATGTCTCCTCAAGACCCAGAAAGCCTACGCAGTACCATAGCCTTTGTAAATGAGCAATGGCAAGCGGTGTTTCCAAATACGCCCTTTGACTTTGATTTTCTGGATGCCTCTTTTATGGATTTATACGAGCGTGATCAGGTTAGAGCTCGCATTTTTACCCTCTTTAGTGTGTTGATGATATTGGTGGCCTGTTTGGGCCTCTTAGGCTTGGCCTCTTTTACAGCCGAGCAGAAAACAAAAGAAATCGGCGTTCGACGCATACTGGGAGCAAGGACAGGAGACATCATATATCTCCTCACCCGAAACTTTGTCATTTTGGTGGCGATTGCTATCATTCCCGCTTGTTTGGCTGCCTTTTATTTCATGAATCAGTGGCTGGGAACCTTTAGCTATCACACTCAAATGAACTTTTGGCTATATGGTTTAGCCTTTGTGTTAGTGGCTCTGATCACCCTTTTAACTACCGGCTATCACGCCCTCAAGGCTGCTCAAGGTAATCCAGTTGAAGCTTTACGCTACGAATAGTGGATAGGAAGCTATTAAAGCTTGATTAGCAGTATAAACCGCAACTAGCCTGAGTCGTATATTGATATGACTCAGGCTCCTTGTTTAGAGGAAAGAGTGATTTTAGGATTCTACTTCCAATAATTCGAAAAGCTCGTCTAGCTCATCGAAAGATTTATACCCCACTTTTTCTTCCGCCCCTCCTTTCACACTTAAACCTAGCGGACTAAGTTCTGCCATGAAATCTATCAGTTCAACCGCAGCAACCGGCATACTGATGAGTACGGGAAAGCTTTTACACAACAGCATCAATTCTTCCTTGCTAAGACTGGCTTCCTGCCCTAGATCTCCGATGCTTATATGGTTTTTTTCAAAGTTCAGGACAAATGCTTTGACATAGGGAGCGAAAGCACTCATGTGATCTCGTATACTGGTCTCGGAGGTTTCTTTTTCGACTACAATTTCCTTGAAAAGTGTCGTTGCATACTCCAATTCTTGAAAAGTCTCCAAAGGGGTAAACATACCTAATTGTGCACCGTCCAACCCCAAGGCTTGTACCATATCGTTGATATGATCCGCTGAGGCGAGGTCAAATTCTCCTATGATTTTTACGCCATCTACCCACTCTTTAATAGCTTTGACGAGGTGAGGTTCGATATAATCTGTAGAACCAATATTTAAGTTGAATCCCAGCCATTCAACCTCCCATGCCGCAAAATATCGGGCATCTGTGAGGTTGGTAATCGAACTGGCTTTTACTCTAGTTGTTAGCATAGGGCAAAGGTAAGCAATGCCTTCAAATTTGGAATAAAATATGACCTTCTTGGACAAATCTCGTGGACAATCATAAAATGAGATGCATAAGCGCCCGAAAGAAGTGTTACATTTTATTTTTGAGTGTCTCGGAACCCGAGATTTGTCTAAGAATCAAATACGAATATCAGTATGGCACTACCCAATTATTATGAAATGGTATTTGAGGTAACTCGACAGATACCCCATGGTCGGATAAGTACCTATGGCGCGATAGCAGACTACCTGGCTTTAGGCTCAGCTCGGATGGTGGGATGGGCACTGAATAATTGCGGAGGGCATGGGGTACCCGCTCATCGAGTGGTGAATCGCAAAGGCGAATTGTCTGGCCGCAATCACTTTCCTACGCCTACTATGATGCAGGATCTCTTAGAACAAGAAGGTGTGAAGGTGGAAGATGATAAGGTGAAAGATTTCAAGAAGTTGTTTTGGCATCCAGAAGAGCTGGACGGCTATTAACAGACTCTATTGTAGGTTAAGTTTGGTGAAAAGTGACAACAATTTGATTTTCAGGATCGTTACTTGATTGGCAGAGGAGAGGTGGTGAGTGACAGGCCTAAAGGTTACTTTAAGCTGTATCAGCCGTCTTACTTCTGACGATTGTTAATTTCATCAGTAACTTAAACTCCTTGTATAATGAAGAAGATTTGTTTTAGTGTAATCCTATTTTTGGGCGTTGGTGTTTATCTAGCTGCACAGGGGCCTGCGGGCACGTGGAAAACGATTGATGATAATTCTGGAGAGGAGAGGTCCTATGTTGAGATCTATGAGCAGGATGGAAAATTCTATGGTAAAATTTCAAAGCTGCTACAAGCCGACCCCGGAACCTTGTGCGAAGAGTGTAAAGGAGACAAAAAGAATAAGCCAGTTTTGGGCTTAGTTATCATAGAGGATATGAAGCCACATAAGGACTTCTGGAAAGGAGGAACTATCCTGGACCCAGAGTCAGGTAATGATTACAAGTGCAGCATCTGGTTTGAGGATGGGAAGAAGGATGTGTTGAAAGTAAGAGGAAAGCACTGGACTGGCATCTACCGCACACAAACTTGGTATAAAGTTAAGAGCTAGTCCATCAATAAATAGCTCTTGGCAGTAGAATAGCTTGGGTATGCCCATGCAGGACTAAGCTCGCGGCATGACCAGTAAGGCAACAATTTTCTTACCTTGGAAGTCAGACTAAATGCACACAGATGATTCCTTGGTTGGTTGCCATTTTTACGGTCCTTGTCGTATACTATTTGGATCGACTCGAAAATCGATATCTTTCTTCTGTGTTCGATTGGGTGCCTGCTATTCTACTGGCTTATCTTATTCCCGCCTTAATTTCCTCCTTCCTAGGAAAAGACTTCTCTGGTCATTCCATTCATTCCTACAGTAAATCGTATTTCATCCCTTTAGCCATCGTGGCAGTGATGAGCAGTCTATCTCTGCAACAATTAAAAGCGATAGGCTGGAAGCCCATAGCTGTATTCGTGGCAGGTTCTTGCTGGATCGCTATCTTTCCTGTGGGCTTGACTTGGCTTTTACTTGACGGTGACTTGGTGCAGTCTTTATTTTTAGAAGAGCAATACTGGAAAGGTCTTCCACCTATTGTGGGCAGCTGGATTGGTGGGAGTACGAGTCAATTGGTCCTCAAGGAACTAGTAGCGTGTCCCGAGAATGTGTTTCTTACGATCTTAGTCTTGGATAATATATTGGTAAATATCTGGACCATATTGATGTTTCAAGGAATTAAGAAAAGTAACGGACTGAACGACCTCCTGCGTATTACCGCATTGGAGATGCCAGCTCCCATTGAAAGTAAGGGTGGGAGGAAGATAAAAGGGATATGGTGCTTTCTAATCCTTTTGGGAACAGTTGTTTTAGTCAATTTATTAGTGCCTCAGTTTGTGGTAAAGGTGATTGTCCTATCTGTTGTTGGTTTAGTTTTTAGCAATCTAATTCCACGATGGAATCTGGAATTTGTACTAAAACTCGGAAGTATATTGATCCTCTTAATTATGGCAATTTTGGGTCTCAAGTTGCAATTTGATTTAATTGCTTTTGAGATGAGTTTCCTCTGGTTCCTGATCGTTTGGTTGGTCAGTCATTTTGTCATTATGTTAGTGGTTGCAAAACTTTTGAATGTGAATACAGCCTGGGTTCCTATAGCTAGTATGGCTAATGTGGGAGGGATCGCGACAGCGCCGGCGGTGACAGCGGCTTATGAACCCCGCTGGATGTCTCATGCCATTTTGTTGGCGATCCTCAGCATGGCGACTGGGACTTTTTGGGGAATGTTAACGATCTTTTTATTTAAATCTTTTCTAGTAGGCTAAGCAGTCTTTGACGCTTATGCTTTGGCCAATCTCCATCAGCTAAGTAAATAAAGGAAAGTAAGCGCATACAATAAATGTCTGTGTAAGAAAATATGTGAGAGTAAAAGATGGTGTAGGACAGCTTTGTCCAAACTTTATTTGATGAATAAGAAAAAAATCAATCTGCACGCAATATTTTCCATGAGATAGTTGTTTTATTGGTGTAATTTATCTACACACTAAAAGTTCTTTATGAAGAAAAACTTTACACCTAATCAACTTATTCAGTTCTTGTATCATGAGACCTCTGCATCAGAAACTTTAGCAATTCGCGAAGAGTTACAGCAAGATGCAGCTTTGCGTCAGGAGTTCAAAGCGCTTAATAGTGCTTATCAGCAATTGCCCAAGGTGACTTTCAGTCCTAAGGGGAGTAGCATCCAAAACATTTTGCGTTACAGCGAAATGACAGCACAAGAAAGCTGCTGTAAATAAGGCAATACTGAATTAGTTCGAAGAAGCCCTTAGTGCGAATGCGCTAAGGGCTTCTCTAATTTATGACCCTCACGGTTCTTTTGCTGTGGATAACCAGTCTCCGTATCGAGATTGACAATATTTTCTGAGCTCAAACGGAAGTAGAGCGGGTAAAAGTAGTGGCAATAAACAAACAAATCTTATTTTTGGATATCTAGAGGAAGAAATGGTCTTTGTGACAAGTTTTCGGATATAGGTGACAAGTTTACAGTTCTTTTTTCGTCACTATTCGATCGTAAAACCTTTGATAATCAGTCAATTATTTTGAATTCGCCTATCTTTGTTGAGTCAGCAGCCAGCAATTAGTTTTTTTAAAACATTTTCGAGGGAAAAAGAAAATAAGTGCAAACTTTTTGTTGATATATTTGCTGAAAAGCAACAAAAAATTTATATTTGCGTAGATTTAAAACTAAAAGTTGATTTGCACGGATGAAAAAGCAAACTACAGTCGATTAAACGCCATGGCCCTTGATTTGTTTTTCCCTCCTGCCTAACGAGAAAATTTCCACTCCATGTCAAATGATAAAGACGCTAAATTAAAAGCCCTCCAACTTACGGTTGACCGTTTGGAAAAAACATACGGAAAGGGTACTGTAATGCGCTTGGGAGATAAGCAAGTCATTCAGGTTGAAACTATTCCTACTGGCTCACTGAGCCTTGATATAGCACTTGGGATCAATGGTTTCCCAAAAGGCCGGATTGTTGAAATTTACGGCCCAGAATCTTCTGGTAAAACGACACTTGCGATTCATGCTATTGCGGAGTGCCAGAAGCAAGGTGGAATTGCTGCCTTTGTGGATGCAGAGCACGCTTTTGATCGCTTTTATGCTGAGGCCTTAGGCGTAGATACAGAGAACCTTTTGATCTCTCAGCCAGATAATGGAGAACAGGCACTGGAGATTGCGGAGAATTTAATCCGTTCAGGTGCAATTGATATTTTAGTAGTGGACTCCGTGGCGGCTCTAGTGCCAAGGAGTGAGATTGAAGGAGAAATGGGAGATTCAAAAATGGGCTTACAGGCTCGTTTGATGTCCCAGGCCATGCGGAAGTTGACCGCGACGATCGGTAAAACGGGAGCTTGTTGCATCTTCATTAACCAATTACGTGAGAAGATTGGTGTGATGTTTGGTAATCCTGAAACGACTACAGGAGGTAATGCTTTGAAGTTTTACGCTTCTATGCGTTTGGATATCCGTAAGACGGGAGCAGCTATCAAGGATAAAGAAGGTAATGTAGTAGGTAATCACGTTAAGGTGAAGGTGCAGAAGAATAAATTGGCTCCTCCATTCCGGATTGCTGAATTTGATATCGTGTATGGAGAGGGTATCTCTAAATCTGGCGAGATTGTGGATTTAGGAGTAGACCATGATATTATCGGCAAGAGCGGCGCTTGGTATTCTTACAAGGATGCAAAGATTGCTCAAGGTCGAGAAGCTGCAAAACTATTCTTATTGGATAACCCAGAGGTGGCTTTGGAGATAGAGCGCAAAATTAAGGCGAAGATTACTGGGCAAGATGAGCCAGAGCCGGAAAAGAATGGCAAGCCTTCCAAAAAGGAAGCGGCTAAGTTAGCTTCTAAATAGAATTACAAGCTAGACGCATTTACAATAAGGTTTTACTTTGAAATTATGAAAGGAGAAGCCTGTCGATGATCTTTCGACAGGCTTCTTTCGTTTTAACAGTCGAGGTTCTGCTTAAGGTTTTAGGTAGGTGTAGCCTGTGTTTGACATCAGCTGATGGATGTTCCACGATTGCCTTTCTAGTCAAAGGGTAATCGTCAAACCTACACTGAGACAGTTAATCTTTATTGAGTTTCTGTTCCGCTTTAGCTAGGTTCTCTTTGAAAATGGACATGTTGGGGTCTTTGTGGGTTTCTGCTAGCTTCACGGCTTTTTTATAGTTCTTGACTCCTAGTTCTAATTTCCCATTCTTGATCAGCGCCTCGGCGTAGCTGTCATATACATTGGCAGAATTTGGGAAAATAACCGTGTTACTCTTGAATAGGGCTTCAGCGGCAAAGCTATTGCCATACTCCTGCATGAAGATATACCCTAGTTGATTGATATCATCTTCTGTCACCAAATCGGCTTGATAGGCGGCTTTAACCTTGGTTACAACCTCATCCTGATTGCTCGTTGCATTAGCCTCACCGAGCAATTTGATCATACCTAGCAACATATTCTTCCCCTCTGCATTTCTATTACCTTTGTATTTCTCGGCTTCGACTTTGGCTAGTTCCAAAGCCTTGTCCAGTGCATCATCTGCACTCGTCTTTACTTCTGGGATCACACCTACACCTTCCCAATTAGTGCCCGTGACTGGGTTAACTGCGGCTCCGGTTGGAATGAATACAGTCAAGTCAGGATTGATACTGAATCCCCCACCAGGATTAGCTCCTCCTCCGGTGGTTTCTCCGACAAGCGTGGCTCGCTTTCGTGTTTGCATATTGTACGAAAACTCTTCGGCACCTGAAAACGTGCGTGAACTAGTGAGAACGAATAATGGAACATCAGGGAGCTTCTTTCCGCCCACCTCATCTAAAGTCCAAAATTCCTGGGTACGATCTCCTTGGCGCCAGTAGAGACTGTTGAGATGAACCCGCTCGTCGAAGAAATAGCTACATAGGTACTGTACCATAGCCGGACTTCCGCCACCATTCTTTCGAAGGTCTACTATAATGGCATCAGAAGTGGATAATAAACTCATGTATTGGTCAGCAATAGGGGCTCCAATTGAAACTGGTGCGAATCCACGTAAGTCAAAGTAGCCCACGTTGCCGTCTAATTTTTTGACTGCTTTGAAACCACCGACCATAGATCGACCTCGTTCTAGCCGATTTAGGTGTTCCTCCACTAAACGTTCCGGCGTGTTTTCCGGAGCTTCGTAGGGAGGTGTAGGCCAAATGCGCATGTGCTTATCCTTATTAATGGATTGCACTTCTTGGGTCAGTGCTTCTGCAAAACTGGATAGGTCTGTTTTGGATGCAAAAGCTCCAGCTTTGAGTTGTTTGTTCAAGTGGGCCGTGGTCTTTATGGCCACATCCTTGAAGACATAATTGGCTTCTAATAAGGTATTCAATTGTTGAACTACCTCGGTCTGATACTTTTGATCAATGGTTTGAGCATTGCTGAATTGGCAAGAAAGAAAGCAGAATACTAGAATAGCTAGTTGGTTAAAATAGTCGGGTAACTTCTTCATAAGCAATTAGTGTGAATGATTATGAAGCAAAAATAGGAGTAGTGGCGCTATAAAAATTGTATAAAAGTAAAGCAGAGGGGGCTGGCTATAAAATTTAAGTCACTGTCCAACGGGATCATAGAGATTGGAGAATCGTCGATTGATAATTTCTTGTGAAATCTGTAGCAATTGACTTTGTGATTGTAGTAAGCGATGAGGACTATAGGGGAAGAATCGATTGAACTCCCGAATGAGATGTGCCTGATCGTAGTAACCAGCTTCTAAAGCTAGTTCAGTGAGTTTAGTGGTACTTGTATTTCGTTGGAGTTGAAGAAAATAATTGAGCCGCCAAATCCGTGAGACCTGTTTGGGGGACAGACCCATTTTATTGAGGAAGTGTTTATGAAGGGTTACTTTACTCACTCCAAAGGCTGAGAATAGATCTTGTATCTTAAGGATTCCCTTACGATCGAGGATGTAGTTGAGTTGCTCTCGAAATTTTTGATCGAGGTAGTTTAATTCATCAAAAAGAGAAAGGATTAGAGACTCCGCATTCCTAACTCTCTCCTCCAAATCTTCGCTAGATAGAATGCCCTCGATGTAAGCCTTTTCCTGGGTGTTCATCCGAAATAATTGCTGCAGCGGCAACACTTTATCCGTCAATCGCTGAGGTGGGACAGGGAAAAGATGGGCGAGTGCAAAAGGCTTAAATCGGACACCAAAGATGCGCTGTGGTTCTTCTGGACATAGATATAGTCCAGTCGTTTTTTGACCGATAAAGTTAGCGCCGACAGACATCCTTTCAGTGCATGTTTGTCCAACTAGGGAGAAGCGAATGGGAGTAGAGCAGAATAATAGATCAAAGGTACAATCGGGAACTAACAGTTCACAAGGGCGTTGTGCTTCTGCGGGATGAATTTCTAATTCCCAGAAGCACTCAATGTGACGTGAAAAATGTGCCTGTGCAGCTCGTTCCTGGTATCGCATCTATTCAGTTATCTATTGTAAAGACTCTATAGATATTCAAAAGATGCAAATAGCTATCATTTTGTTGTGTTGAAATAGCGATATACCTGATGCGGCCCAAAATCCAATAACTGAATTTCTTCTTCACGCCTCCCGCCTAATTTCTCTGCAAGCTTAATACTCGCTTTATTTTCCTCATCAATGTAGCTCACCAAGGAATCTCTTTGCAGGGCTGAAAAAGCGTAGTTTCGAGCCGCTTGGGCTGCTTCAAAAGCATAACCTTTAGATCGAAACGCGGGGAGTAGCCAATAGCCCAATTCTAGTTCGGGCCAGGGGGTAGAATTCCAAAGACCTATACTTCCAATTAACTGGTCGGTCTGTTTTTCTACTACAGCCATATAGCTATAGGATCGTAACTGATAATGACCAATGTAGGCAGCAATGAGTCGCCAGGTGTCTTCGGCAGATTTTTGTCCTCCTAAATATTGGACTGCGATGGGATCGGCAAAAAATTGTGCAACGGGTTTGAAATCAGCTTCCCGCCATGCTCTAAAATTGAGTCTTGAGGTTTCTATTTCTTTCATGTGTGGTGTATTATTCGTTCACGTCTTCGCCAGCTCGCTGCGCGAGTATGGCTAGGGATCTTCGCTCAACTGCATTGCCTTTTCTACCCTCTTCACTGCCCCATCTAAACTATAGCCATGATCCATTAGTTCCTTAATCAAAAGAATCTTTGTTTTGCAGTCGTAATGCCCCTATAAACTGTGCTTAAGCTCTTAGTGAGCAATCTGATAATTTACCGGCTAGGTCTATCTGCCAGTAGCATCAAGTTAAAATATACCTTATGATCATTGTTATTGTGGAACATTTCTTAAACGAGGCTGGACGGAGCTATTTCCCAGCTTGGGTAGGGGAGGTGGAACAGGTCCTACAGAAATGGCCTGGATTTATCAATATCCAACCCATCAAGCAAGTAGAAAAACCTGAGACTACTTGGCTCCTTTTGCGATTCGAAAACTTACCCTTTTTGAAGGCTTGGGCTGCCTCATCGGACCATCAAGGAATACTAGACTTGCTTGAACCTTATCGAAAGAACACACAGCGTTCGCAGATTTTTGACTTGGGAAATCAGGCGTGACACTACGCTGGCACATCTGAAGGAGGATTCATAACAGCAAGAGGAGTGACTTCATTATCGCCTTTACTTCCATTGAAAGGTCTCAATCATGGTCAGGAGATCTTCCTTTACAAAATCATAAATAGGAGCTAGGGAATCAGGTTGCACCTGGGTGTTGAAATAGAGTGCAGCTCGCAGGAAGTGATCTGTGCTATCCGTTAGGTAGAATTGGAAAGGGGAGGCGGCCGGCCCTCGGATGTCAAAAGCAAATCCACTGACCCCATTCGCATTGCGAATATTGATCTCTTCAATGTAGTTTGCGCGCTTATTATGCCAATCCACTAAACGGAAGGATTCATCCTTTAGCTCTTGAAAGGATTGACTGGGCGTGATAGGGGAGTAGGTGCAGTGCAATCTACTGTCAAATTCAGGGATGTATAGATCAAACCAGCAAGCGTGTTTGGGTAGTTCATTGAAAAAGCTTGTGTCCCGAATCACTTGCGCATAACTAGGGCTGGTAAAAGTAAAGGGGCAGCTTTCTTGATCGAAGGACTGATAATCTCGACTTGGATATTCAACTTTTGGGAAGGCTCTGGGTTTAGGTGTGTAATTGAGCTCATTGCCACAAGCGGAAAGTAGACATATAGCCACGGCAAAATATAGAATTCGCATGTTGATGTTGATTTTATCCCCTTTGGATAGATTCACAGGTTTTGGCACTCTTGAAAAGATGCTAGCGTAATTTTTCTCTTGAGATAACCTAGAGAGTCCTTTAATTATTGTCTTCAGCGGCTTCTTCTGCTTCTGGCGTGACAACAACAATGATCTCTTCTATCCTTCTTTCATTAACGGAGCTAGATTTGAAGACAAAACGATCGTAGGCGAGGCTTGAGCCTTCCTCCGGTTGCTCACCTAGCACTTCCAGAATCAATCCAGCAAGCGAGTTCGCTTCTCCCTTGACTTCATCAAAAGTACTGGTGCTAATGCCTAAGACCCGGCAAAAATCATTGAGAAGCGTTTTGCCTTCAAAGGCATATTCATTATCACTGATCTGTTTGTAAATCACTTCTGGTTTATCATCGAATTCATCTTTGATATCCCCAATAATCTCTTCCATGATGTCTTCCAGCGTCACAATTCCAGAGGTGCCACCATACTCGTCCACGACTACGGCCATATGTAGACGTTGCAATTGGAATTCCCGCAATAGATCATCGATCTTCTTGGCCTCTGGTACAAACAAGACGTTGGTTCTAATGAGTTCCTGCCATTCGAAACTAGTTTCTTCATGCAAGTGTCCAAGCAGGTCTTTGACATAGAGTATCCCCGTTACATTATCTATGTCCTCATCATATACTGGAATCCGGGAAAAACCGGAATCTTTAATAACATTGAGTAAAGCAGCATAATCAAAGCGGAAATCTACGGCAATGATATCTAGGCGTGAACGCATGATTTGGGTGACCGAGACCTCTCCAAATTTTACGATACTTTTCAGGATATCTATCTCCTGATCGGCATCTTGAGTGTTGCTCACGGTCAGTTCTATCGCTTCGTCAATTTCTTCTCTACTCGTCAAATTACCGGTCTGTGTACTCTTTTCTAGGCGTTCTTCAATCTTGTTAGTCCAGTTAACCAAAATGCGGCTGATGGGGCTAAAAGCACGCATGAGAAACTTCAAGGGGCTGGACATGATCCGAGCTAGATGGATGTTATTCAAGCTAGCATACACTTTGGGAGCTACCTCACCAAAAAGCACTAAGAGAAAAGTGACCCCTACTACCGTAATGAGGAAACTAAAAGCTCTAGCGGTACCTGCAATACTAAAATAGGGTTCGTACCAAGCGGGCGAAATACTACTGCTTGCCACCAAATTCTTAAGTCCGGTGGCCCATTGCTCAAACAAAGCCTCCGGCAGTAGCTGCCTCAGGACAAACTCTGAGATAATGACGATAGCAATGTTGATGAAGTTATTGCTGATGAGTATGGTTGCCAGCAGTGTTCTAGGATGTTCCTTTAAAAAGAGGATGCGGTCACTACTGGGGTTATTGTCGCTGTCCAGTTTTTCCAAGTCATTCTCGGTCAGCGAAAAATAAGCTACCTCAGAGCCGGAAATCAACGCAGAGGCTAGCAACAATAATACAACCGTTGCAATGCCAAGAAAGACTTCTCCACTTGGGAGTACCAAAAGAAACAGAATGGAAAGCAAGCTGTCAGGGTCTGTATCCAAGGGATTGGTGGTTATTAGGCATAGGAATTAGAAAATGCCACTGGTAGATGGATTAGCTATAGGCCTAAAATGGCAAATCATCATCTGCTGGAGCACCGGTATCCTGTTGAGGAGCTGTCGTAGCAGGTGCAGCAGGTGAGGTACTTGGTGATGAAAAGTTAGTGTTAGTCTGTTGTTCATCATTAGCCGACGGGAAATAGCCACCACCTTGATCACCGCCTCCTTCACGTCGACCTATCATTCTAAAATAATTGGCTACTACTTCGGTGGTTCGTCTATTATTACCTTCTTGATCTTGCCAACTACGGTGAGTCAACTTCCCTTCAAGATATATCTGAGCTCCTTTTTTCAATTGCTGTTCTGCTCGTTCGGCTAGCGAACGCCATACCACGATATCATGCCACTCTGTTTGCGATTGCCATTCTCCACTTTTGTCTTTGTAGTTTTCATTGGTGGCCACTGAAAACTTGGCTACCACAGCACCATTCTCCAAACGACGCACTTCTGGATCACGCCCCAAGTTTCCAATCAATATCACACGATTTACCATTATTTTTAATTTGATTTTGGTTCAATGATGAATCCGGAGTTTCCACTTTTATGCTAGGGAAATGCCATTGCTAAAAGGCCAATTCTATCCATCCTTGCAAAGACAATTAACACTGATTCTGGCAGACCTAAAGCAATTTTAAATATAGCGAATTATCCTTTAAATACAAATCTATGATTTTTGGGAAGGCGAATTTAGTCAAGTTTTCTCTTTCCGTAATGACAAATTCTGAAGGAATGCTTTCAGGGGGCGTTTTTAAGTGGATTTTGAAGAAAAAAGCATGGATTCGTTGATGGGTTAATTCTTGCTTAAATGGCCGAGAAAGGCTCCATTCCTTGATGCTCCCCTCATCTATCCAAGCGGGCCAGTCCAATTGTTCTTGCAAGGCAGAGAAGGTCTTGATGAATTGATTACTTTCAACTAAGGGGAACTGATATAGATGAAGCCAGATATCTTTGGCTTCCCGCTTCTGGACAAAAGTTGAACCTTCGTAGTCGAATACCAAAAAATGAAAGAATCGGTCTTTCTTAACCAATTTCTTGGACTTCACAGGATATCGCTGGATCTGATCTTCTTGGAAAGCCTGGCAACAGTCCTGTAACGGACAGGCTTTACATTTCGGTGATTTGGGGACACATTGTACAGCACCAAAGTCCATGATAGCCTGATTGTAGCGGCCAGGTTGTGAGGTGTCGAGGAGAGCTTGCGCCAGCTCAGCAAAGCGTTTTTTGCCCTGGGTTTGGTTAATGGGGGTGTCAATGCCAAAGTATCGAGCTAAGACGCGATACACGTTTCCATCTACCACAGCATGAGGGAGATCAAAGGCAAAAGAGGAGATGGCAGCGGCGGTGTAAGGGCCTACCCCCTTTAAAGACAAAATCTCTTTATAGGTTGCAGGGAATTTACCATTTAATTCCTGGCTGATAAATTTTGCCGTAGCGTGCATATTTCTAGCGCGTGAGTAATAACCTAGGCCTTCCCACAATTTCATCACCTCATCAGAGGATGCATTAGCTAAGCTGGTAACGTCTGGGTAATTTGTCTTGAATTTCTCAAAATAGGGTAAGCCTTGTGCGACTCTAGTCTGTTGCAAGATAATTTCCGATAGCCAAATGAGATAGGGGTCCTTCTCTTCTTTCCAAGGTAGTGGACGATCATGCTGTTGATACCATTCCATTAACTGGGTTTGGAAGATATCCATCTCTTTTTGGTTCTCCTTATGTGTCATAGTGGCCAAAAATAAAATACTCCTTTCCAAATTCATGGAAAGAAGTATCCCTAAATCAAATTAGTAAAAAAAGGGGACAAAAATCTTATATCTTATTCACTAGCTGGTCCAATCATCTTTAGATTTCTGGCCAACTTATAGTGCTTTCTGATCTGATCTTTCAATTCTTTTCTAGCAAAAAATATTCTGCTCTTAACAGTACCAAGCGGCAATGTTAATTCTTCAGCAATTTCTTGATACTTATATCCTTTGTAATGCATGAGGAAAGGTACCTTAATGCTATCGTCCAGTCTTTCGACCATTTTTGTTAGTTCCTGCATCATGACATTGGATTCACCACCATTAGCAATTGAGTTACTACCAGAATTCAAATAGAACAAATTGTCCGTAGAATCCATGATTGTATTTGCCTTGGTTTTTTTACGATAGTTATTGATGAAGATATTCTTCATTATAGTGAAAAGCCAAGCTTTGAAATTAGTGCCTGGATTAAATTTTTCTCTGTTGGTTAGCGCTCTGTAGGCTGTCTCTTGAAATAAATCCTTAGCGTCCTCTACATTTTTAGTGAGGTTATAGGCGAAAGCCTGTAGCAAAGACTCCATTTGGTAGAAACGATCGTGAAATTCCAGTTGAGACATACTTTTTTGCATAACTTTTTTGTAGATGTTACCCTCTTTTGTTGAAACAAATATAGTAAAAAGTTAAACAAAGCGGAAATTTATACCCCCGTTCTTTTTTGATAAAATGGCGACATTTATGATTATGAACTAATTTTTAGCTAATTATCAATTAGTTATACTATTTAGTCTGGAATATTAAATTTTCAATAAAAATTGAAAGAAAGCCGTTTTTGTTTAACTTTTTACACTTTTAGACGCTACAAAGTGGCACAAAATTGGGAAATTATGCTGAAAATCATACTCAAGGCACTACTGATAGCAGCCATTGTTTAGTGAAAAAGCACCATTCTTTAAATAAAAATGAGATAGAAACGCTGTGAGAAGTAAGAAAACGGGTTACAGTTTGATCAGAGTGTAGAAAGGACTAGGCTTGTTCGGCTAATTCCATCCAAAGCATTTCTTTTTCTTCAATTTCTTCGTTGATTTCATTCAGTTCCTTGCCATATTTTTCTATATCGGCAGGACTCAGGTCTGTGCTATTGAATTTCGCCGTAACCTCCTTCTTTCTTTCTTCCAGTTTAGAAATGGAACGCTCTAGCCTTTTGATCTCTTTCTTTTGCTCTTGTGTGAGGCCAATTTTAGGTTTGTTAGCTTCGGCTTGTTCTTTTAATTTCTTTTCTTCAATTCTCTCTTGTTTGCGTGTCTCGCGATCCCAAAGTTTTTGTTCTTGGCGGTAGGAAGTGTAATCACCATTGAAATCCTTAACCTTTCCATCTCCTTGCATAATGAATAGATGATCTACCAGTTTGTCAAGGAAGTAACGATCATGCGAAACGATTAGGATACAGCCCGGGAAGTCCAGCAAAAAATCCTCTAGTACATTTAGGGTAACGATATCCAGGTCGTTAGTCGGCTCATCCAGGATGAGAAAGTTGGGGTTTTCCATGAGGATAGTCAAAAGGTATAGCCGCCTTTTTTCACCCCCACTTAATTGGGATACATAGACCTGTTGTTGCTTACGGGCAAAAAGAAATCGTTCTAATAATTGAGGTGCAGTTAGCTTCTGTCCTTTCTCTAGCGGGATATATTCCGCTATATCTCTGATAACGTCGATAACGCGCTTGTCTTCTTTTAAACGAATGCCGTCCTGGGTATAAAATCCAAATACGGTATTCCCGCCCACCACGATCTTGCCAGTATCAGGACGGATGAGGGTAGTCAAGATATTTAGGAAAGTAGATTTACCCACGCCATTAGGGCCAACAATACCTACTCTTTCTCCCTTTTTAAACTTGTAGTCAAAGCCTTCCACAATTTTTAAGTCTCCAAAGGATTTCCCTACGTTATGGGCTTCGAGAATCTTTTTGCCTAAGCGTTGGCCTTTGAGGTCGATCTGGATTTCCTGCTGCTGTACTTTTCTGCTGGCCTTTTCCTTAATATTATCGAAGGCGTCTACTCTAGATTTGGCTTTGGTTCCTCTCGCCTTAGGCATCCGTCGGATCCACTCCAACTCTTTTTTCATGAGTTTCCGACTCTTCTCTAGTTCAATGGTCTCGTTTTCATGTCTAAGCGCTTTCTTCTCTAGAAAGTCGGAATAGTTACCGCTATACTTATACAATACGCCACGTTCCAACTCTACAATCGTATTACAGACTCGTTCTAGGAAATAGCGATCGTGTGTTACTAGGAATAGCGTGAGATTGGCACGCTGTAGGTATTCTTCCAGCCATTCGATCATATCCAAATCCAAATGGTTGGTGGGCTCATCCAGGATAAGGAAATCCGGCTCTTCAATAATCAGCTTGGCTAATGCTAGGCGCTTCTTTTGTCCCCCAGACAAGGTTTCGATCTTCTGATCAAAGCGTGCAATATTAAAACGAGTCAAAATTTCTTTGATCTTAGCCTCGAAGTCCCAAGCTTTTAGATCATCCATTCGATTAAGAGCGGCTTGCATAGCGTTACCGTCATTAGGCTTGAGCAAGGCCTCTTCGTATTGGATGATCGCTTGTATTAAAGGATTATCGGAATCAAAAGCTGCTTCTAGGATGGTTTGATCAGGGAGGAAGTCTGGCGCTTGTTCTAATAAGCCGATTTTGATATCGCGCTTGATTAGCACCTTACAGGTTTCCCCCTCGCCGCTCTCGATGCCTGCAATTACGCGAAGAAGGGTGGTTTTACCGGTACCATTTTTAGCTACCAATGCCACCTTCTGCCCCTTACTAATTTGGAGATTAAGATTTTGGAAGAGCACTTTGTCTCCGTAGGTCTTTGTCACATTTTCCAGGGATAGATAATTCACAGTATACGAGATTTGTAAGCGATGAACAGGGAGCGAATTTACAAAAAAAGGCCTTCTATTTGGATAGAAGGCCTTTCCGAGCTATACGATCTCTTTTTCTTATTGTTGCTTGATCAAGTCATGGATGATGTTTAAGGTTTCCTTGATGTAGGCATCCTTAGAAACATCCTCAATGAAATCCTTGTTTCTAGCCTCTTTAGTTTCATTACCCTTATAGGCTGGAATGTCAACTTCTAGGTTTTTCACCCCTCCGTTGATTACGTTATCAAAGATGTCAGTAAACTTTTTGGCTTCTGCCGTTCGGTTTTCGACAAAGCTTTGATAAGAGCTTAAACCCAATGGATATTCACTTTGATCTCGCTGTTTCTTGAATCGCTTTGCGTTTTGCAATACTTTTTGGAAAGTTGGGCTAGCATCAACCCGATTGGCACTTTTATCTGCTAAGGAACGCAAATCATCACGAGAAATGCGTAGTACGTTTTGATTGTAACTTACCGGATCAATTTCTGACCACTTCATTGGATATTTTTCCTGCTTCTCACCCGTCTTGATGTAGTGGAAATTATCAGGAAGTACAATATCTGGAACTACTCCTCGTAACTGCGTGGAACCTCCATTAACCCGATAGAACTTCTGGGTGGTCAATTTTAAGTTACCCAATGGTTTGTAATCCTCGTATCCACGGATCGTACGATCAAGATCTACGAAACGTTGAACAGTACCTTTACCATGCGTAGAATTACTGCCTACCACTACTGCTCTTCCATAATCTTGCAAGGCGGCAGCTAGGATCTCTGATGCGGAAGCACTGAAGCCATTTACCATTACCACCATCGGACCGTCATACTGAACTTTATTATCAACGTCAACCAGCACTTCTGCCTTCTTAGAACGAGATTTTACTTGTACAATAGGACCTTCCTCGATGAAGAAACCAGACATGCGAACTACATCTCTCAAACTACCACCACCATTATTTCTTAAGTCCAGAATGATGCCATCCACCTTCTCTTCTTTCAGCTTCTCCAATTCTTTGGCCACATCCGGAGCACAGAATCGACCGTCTTTGTTTTCAAAGTCCGCGTAAAAACTAGGGAGATATAAGTAACCGATTCTTTCACCATCTTCAGGACCATCTAGAATCAGGGACTTAGCGTAGCTTTCTTCCAAATAAACAATATCACGAACAATGGAAATCACTTTCTCAGAGCCATCTACGGATTTAACGGTCAGTCGTACTTCTGTCCCTTTCTTACCGCGAACGTACTGCACAACATCATCGACCACCATTCCTTTCACATCGATAGGCTCCTCATCTCCTTGAGCTACTTTAGTGATAATATCATTTTCCTGGAGTTCTTTGCCTTTCCAAGCTGGTCCTCCAATTACGATATCAACTACTTTGGTATAATCACCGTCGGTTTGTAGGCGTGCACCAATTCCTTCCAAGCGACCACTGAAGCGAATGTCAAAATTCTGCTTATCAATCGGCTTTAAATAATTGGTATGTGGATCGAAAATGCTTGTCAATGAATTAAGGAAATCACTTAGACGATCTTCTCTTTTGAGCTTGCCAATTCTATCGTACCATTTGTCATAGAGTTCCATGACTTTTTCACGAGCTTCTGCTTCTAGTTCTTCGTTAGGCTTGATCTCTTTTTCCTCGCCTGCTTCTTCTTGATCTTTCAGGGCTCTAGCATAACGAGTCAAGGTTTCATACTTGAGGCTTCTACGCCAGAAATCTTTCAACTCTTTGTCATTTTTGGCAAACGCACGTTTCTCGCTGTCCATCTCCACTTGCTCCTCCTTTGAAAAATCAAATGGCTTAGCCAAGATTTCCTTGTAGTAAGCTTTTGTTTTGGTAACGCCAGCATCGAGTAGGTCCACAGAAAGATCAAAAAATGCTAACTCTCCATCTTGGATATTATCGTCAATCTGAGTCTTTAAAGCTTCTAGTTTATCAACGTCTTTCTGCGTCAACCATCTACGTCCACTGTCAATATTGTCTAGATATATTTCGTAAGCCTTGCTAGCAAATTCATCGTTGAGATCTGCTGGCTGGTAATGCATATACTCTAAACCGCGCATCAATGTTCGAACCAAAATTGCCTCTTTGCCTGAACTATCAGTTTGAGGCAAATAAGCGGCAACCAATACTAAAATGGCACTTACGGAGAGTAATATCGGGCCTTTAATTTTCATATTGTCTTTGTTTTTCTTGCGTTATTCCGGCATTCGGAAGGAATCAACAGCTCGTCTGAACAAGTATATGATCAGGATGTAGAGAAAACCAAAAAGAAAGGAATAGAGATAAAAAAGGGCTTGTCTTGGTTTCGATTTTTTCTACACGCATTCTGCATTCAACACTATTAACGAGATTATATACAATAAAAATACTTTTTTTTCAGAAAAAAGTTCTACCAAGATCATGCCAGGGCTATTTTTTAACAGAACCTTATATTTTTGATTCTGAGTCCAAGTTTACCTCCCAACTACTGATCTGCGGCTCTGATCAGCTCCTTTGCCTTTTCCATCGCTCGATCTTTTTTATCGATATAATCTTGTATTTGATATTCAATAGGATGATCAGGGATAATGCCCCTATTTTTTAGGTTGGTCTGCTGAAGCGGATAGGTAGATTGTAATAAGTATCTTGGAATGCCCACTCTTATTTTTGTGTTAGGCAGGTTGACATACTGTGTTGAGCCAGCCGCAAAGCCCTCGTATCGACTGCCTGGTTCTTGTCCAATTACGATAGCGTCACCAAAGTCTTTGGCATAAATGGTTACAATGGAGCCGTTTGAGAAGGTTCGCCAGTTGGTCAACACATAGATCTGGCCATCGAAAGCCAATTTTTTCGGTTTTGGAAACTTCTTCTGGGTGGTTCTGCCTTTCCAAGATTTGTCTTTTTGTAAAGGGCCAGAGTAGGCTTTCTTCATGAAATAGGGGAGCAAATGCTTGGCGTATTCTCGTCGTCCACCAGTATTATTTCTGACATCCATGATAAGATGCTTGACCCCCTTGTCTCTTAGCTCTTTAAAGATCTCTTTGTAGAGTTTTTTTGGCTTAATCTTGTACTTGTCCTTGAGTTGTCGATTGAAGGTGTTGAGGTCGAGTATGGCTGTATTGCCTTCGATTTTAAAGGTATAAACCCTGGAGATGTCTTCTTTAACAGGCTTGGGTTTCCCATACCGACGATCTCGCCAGGCAATCATAGAGTCCCGTACCAGGGCAGGCAGTGTAATCTCTTTGATGCCTTTGCCTCCATGCGGAATATATTGGATGTCAAATGATTTTGGTTTTTCCAAAAACCAGTAATAATAACTTGTGAATTGATCAACGGCCTTCTCGTATTTGTAGGTTTGGATATCTCCGTCAGCAATCACAAATTGGGATAAGTGCTCGACGATATCTTCCATTGATTTTCCGTTAATACTGAGTATTTGAGCTCCTCGTTCTAAGGTGCTATCTGGGCTGAAATTACTCCAAACGTAAACCTTGTTGGATGCGCCCTGGACAGAAATTGGGAGGTAGGCGAATTCATTTTGGAAAAAACCTTGGAAAACCCGTGTTACGGTATCGGATCGTACAAAAGTGTGTCCTTCCCTAGTTGCGGCACCTAATTGCATCACATAAGGGAAAAACTCTACATCCGTGAGCGGTTTGTCCAGCTCAGCATATAGCTCCTCGTAGCGTTGATCAAAAGGTGATTTGGGGTGAAAGATGCCCAGTGCTGGGTTGTAAGTTTCAAAACTCTGCTTGAGAAATTGAAAGTCTTCTTGTAATTGAGCAGCTGAAAATTCGCGCACATTTTGGGCCGCTAGATTTACCGTTAAGCATCCGAGTAAGAGTAAAAAGAAGTTTTTTTGCATAGCTAATCTATTCTTGGAGTTTTGTTACCAATGACTATCCACAGCCTCAATGGTTGCAAGCTGGTATTCGAAATGTGGGGGCAAGATTCTTGACTTTTGCCTACCGTATAGAATAAGTAAAAACTATGAAAATAAGTGAGAAACCAAGCGACTTGAAAATAACTTAGACTAGTATTTGGATATTGTCGAATTAGGCTAGAAAAGCAGCGATTAAATAAGGAATACTTGTGATTTGTGACCTGGAGAACTTTTTATCTTTCAACTATGATTTTTTTCCGGTAGTAGAGCCCAAAAGGAGGTTTTTAGCCACAAACTTTGTCACTAGCTTGGATGACCGTACTATTTATGATGGTTTCAGGCCATGCACATAAATCCAAATGGCTATTCCCATTCGGACGAGTGGTTGCAAATAGGGATAGATCCAGCGATAACTGAAATCAACCCACGAATTCAGAAAATGTAATCCTAAGTAATAGCGACCAAATGAGGCTAAGCTTAATATCCCAATGAGCAGCAATGCCCAACCTAGCCATTTACCCCAGTTTTGTACTTTGATCATACTCCAACCGAAGAGCAGGCTACCCAAGCCAAAGGCGTAAATGATTACAAAATAATGACTGTCGTTGATTCCCCTCATTCCTTGGATTAGGGTTTGGTACATCTGATTAGCTTCCTGATCTGTGCTAGCTAAATAGGCAGGCCGCCACATTTGATTCAGTGCATCTATTAGATAGGCTTGTTGACGTATTTCGGTATAAGCCCAACAGATGAGAAAGAGTGTGCCGATGGCAATAGCCCACGGTCTGTGTTGTAGTAAAAGTAGGCCCAGGCCTAGGCTAGCAATCAGATTAAACTGTGGATGGAGAAAAAGTATCCACAGTTTGCTGAGGTACAATGGGTTTTTGTGCAATAGCAACTGGGCCGTAAAATCTGCAGCAGGGGGCTGGGGCAGAAACAATAATAGTGCTGTTGTGGTGGCTCCTAGCAAGGAGCAAATAGCTGCTATTTTGAGGAAGGTAGTACAGGAAGAAGGCTTCCACATGATCCGGATGATTTTGGGGTAATGATCCGAAATCTATCTAGGGAAACCGACTGATATTTCGCGCAAAAGGCTAAGCAGGGAATATTACCATCTGAGCGGCGGACGTATAGCAAGTTCGCCCTCTTATGATCTGTAGTAAGGGAGGGTGAAATGATAACATACCGCGGTAAGAGCGATAGCTCTAACTTCCCTTATGTGTAGTTTATCTAAAGTTTCATACGTTCTTGAAGAACAAGATGGGTATGACTTTGACAAAGCAACAGATTAGGCAAGATCTTTCAGGTTACGTAGAAAGCCTCCCTGGCCGGCAGATTTCATCCGCTTTTGCAATTGCTGGGCTTGACTTTTGGAGCTGTATGCACCAACCACTACTTTATAGACGGTTTTCCCGTTGAGCTCGTTAATGCTGACCACCGTCTTTTCTCCGAATTTCCTCCGAAGCTTTTCGACTTGGATCAGTACATTCCCATACTCGTAGAACGCACCAATTTGCACGCCGTAACCTGATGGTGCTTGTTTTTGCACATCAAACAAGAAAAGGCCTTGGCCATTAGAAACCGTGTTTTCAACCTCTTTTGGAGGAGCTGCTGTTTCTTTGCGGCGAAGGGCTTCTGCAACAGCCCGTCCAGCGTTTACTCGACCGTAGCCATATTTGACGGAATGGCCATTGCGGTATTCGCTAGGCGAACCAATTTTATCTGCGGTCTTCTGTAGGATATCCTTAACTTCCTTTGCGGTTAGGTCTGGGTTAGCAGAAAGGATCAATGCACATATTCCAGCAACTAATGGCGTAGAACTTGAGGTTCCTCCAAAGTGCTTATAGTGTTTTCCACGTGAGCGACCATCTCTCCAATATTTATAGTTACCGTTTTCCCAATCCAATCCTTCATCCCACCATGCTCTGGCGGCTAAGATAGGCCAGTCCCCGTTAGAGGGAGCACAGATCGATACTTCCCTTCCTCGATTAGAGTAGGAGGCGTAAGTATCTTGGCTCGTACTGGCAGCGACGGCAATCACGTCTGGATGAGCGGCATAGAAGTTTACAAAATCGAGATCATCATTCCCCACCGCAAAGAGTATCACACTACCTTTCCCTTTTCGTCCCTTCCGTGCGGCTTTGGCAATGGCTTCCTCTTTGATGCGATTAAGCCGGAAATTGGGGTCAGTAGTACCCCAGCTACAACTAATGATATCTGCTCCTTTATCGATGCAGTAATCAAACATTTGTTCAGTGGATCGGGCACTAAATGAAGTCCCACTAATTGGCATGAAACGGGCTTGCGGTGCAGCACCTACCATCCCTTGGCCATTTGAGGCAGCTAGAGCGACGCTGGCACAGGGGGTACCATGTGTAAAGCGCTTATCTCCTTGCAGTAAACGGGAGGATTGATTCCAAAGGTCAAAAGGTTTGGTGACTTTCCCCTTTAGATCAGGATGGGTTAAGTCAAAGCCATTATCTATAACGGCGATAGTTATCTGATTGGAGCCCGTACCACCTAAACGGCGCCAAGCATCTACGATTTTCGCATCTGCTCCTTTGCGTAGGCGGTAGTCTACATCTGCAACAAATCCATTGTTTTGGAGATGCCACTGGTGATCAACCAAATCGTCATGCGGAGCCGAAAAAGCATATTCGTCCAGCATGGTATCTAGGTCGGGTTCAGCCATTTTCACCAAAGAAATAGCTTGCAAGAAGTTGGCCACCTTAATGGGGTTTGGGGAATTGGCCGTCACTTTTGCGATGATTTGGGTACTATCCCTACGTTCCACAAGGTCTAAGGCGTATTCTTCCAAAACGATCTTCTGCTCACTCTCATCTACGCCTTCTTCGAAAGTGATATAGATTTCACCGGTAGGCACTAGTGGGCGATCACTGCCCTCTGTAAAGTAAACGTGGGTGCCTAACTCTACTTCATCTTTACCTCTCACCTCATCCAGGGCGTCATCTAGGTTCTTTTCGCCCTGATTAAGCGTGACGACTTCGAACCCTGCTAAGTTTTTGAAAATGTGTTTATCAACAAACTCTTGGTCTTTGTCTTCTTTGGTTTTTAGTCCTACGAGGGTTTTACTTTTCTTGAGGGTTAGTTCCCCGTTACCATTTTTGATGGTTAACTTGCTCATACGTTCGGTTACATTTTGTGGGTTGGGTCCAATTCATCTCAGAAACGGTAGGAAGGGATGCTATATTATACAACTTGGCTTAGCTCACTACATTTTCATAGATGAAACTGCATCAAATCTAATTGATTTGTAGTGCAATATATATTTTTTGAGGGACTCTGTGTTGCTTGAGACAGAAGACCTACGGGGAAATCTGAAGGGAAGGAGAGTCGTAAATAGGTAGCAAAAGTTAATTGGCGATAAACTTGGAAGAATAGTCAATCACGAAATTTCGAAGAAAAGAATCTATAAAATCATCATCATAGCCACCATCGGCCTTCAGTTCTTTCACTATTTGACGATATTCCTCGGTCTGCTTGAAAGCACGAAATTGTTTGTCTTTAAACAGGATGTAATCATCATGTTCAAAACGTTTGACATCCGTCACTTTTCCTTTGACTGTTTCCAATAAAATATAATAACTGTAGATGGAAGCATAACCCGAATGAGTATAGTTTAGCTGTTTCCCATGTGGGATGACTAGAATTCCTGTTACCCACCCAACCCTGACTTCTTTCTTACCTGGGAAGACCTTACGTAAGACACTTTTCCAAACCTTATTCTTTAGTGACCCCCCGGTCATGATCTTTATGTCCTTCAGGTAGAGTTCATCGTTTTTGACAATAAAAGTAGCTACATAGCCTCTCCACAAGGAGGTAATGGCAATCTTTGGTTTTGGTCGCTTCTCGGGATAGAGTTCAAAGTAGGCCTCAAGTGGATTTGAATGGAGCATGTACTCTTTGTCTTCATAGATGATCTTATCCGGGTATTGGGCGGTAGCATTTAGGTTGAAGTGACCTAGAAGCGCGAAAGAGAGTATGCTAATAAAGGTCCTCATGCTTATTGCTTTTTAAAACAGAAGGTATTTGTATGGTTTTGAGTAAAATCATTTATGAACCATGCCATTTTCAAGAGGTTACTCTGGCTCGATCCCAAGAATCAGATTGAGCGTGCCATAATTGCTCCAATTTTGGCCACGAAGTTCTGGACGATCCAACCCGAAACCATAATCCAAGCCAATCATTCCTAAGAAGGGGAGCTGTACCCTAAAGCCCACACCAACGGCTGGCCTCAAATCCCTTAAGTTAAACTGACTGCTGCTCTTCCACACATTACCTGCTTCACCAAATGCTAGCAAAAAAGCTCGTGAGGCGGCAGCATTGATTAGTGGATAACGAAGTTCAGCGGAGAACTTGGCAAAGGAGGCACCCCCTCCGTTTAAGGTTCCTTCCAAGTAATCGGCGGGATAGCCTCGCATGGAAATTAGATCATTTCCTGCAAATGCCAATTGCTGCGTGTTGGTCCCATTTCCGCCGACTTCGAAGCGTTCGAAGGGAGGAATGCCTATCGTATTATCGTAAGCGCTCAGCCAACCTGTTTTACCGCTTAATTTGACAACCCATTTTTTAGTAATTGGGGCGTACCATTCGGCATTGACACGCCATTTATGGTATTCCATCCACTTAAAGGATTGGCTGGTCTGGTTGCCGAAAAGTGAATAAGGTGGCGTTATCTGCCCTGAAAGCTGAACTTTGAGTCCTTTGGTTGGGAAAAATGGGTCCGATAGCGTGTAATAAGCCAGGCTTTGCTTTAAGTACAAATTGTTGAAATTCCCGTGGCTAATTGTACTTCCGTCTTCCAGTAAAATATCATCCAGGCCATTCAAGTCAATGTGCTGATAACTGAGTTCAGAGGTGGCAATGAAGTTGCCGTCTAGCCAATTGAGCCTTGTACCTAACTGTAGACTTCCACCGATTGTACTCATCGAGGCAAAAGGGTTTTCATCAGTGACGCTACTATGATTGGTAAATCTTTGGTAAAAGGTCGACAGAGTAAGACTGTTCGGCTTTTTGCCACCGAGCCAGGGTTCCGTAAAGGAAAAGTTTAAACCCTGGTAGTCTCGACCTGTGGACTGAACCCTTAGTGAAAGGGTTTGGCCATCCCCCATGGGCATGAAGGTGCCTTTGTCCCGTTGGAATAGTTTACGCAACGAAAAATTGTTGAGTGTCAGACCGATTGTTCCTACTAGACCTCCTCCTTGGTCACTTGCAGCGGGATTCCAGCTTGCCGATAATTCGTATTTCGAGGAAGGTTTCTCCTCTAGTTTGTATTCGAGGTCTACGGTCCCATCTTCTGGATTTACCTTAGTAGTCAGATCGAGGATTTCGGGATTAAAGTAGCCCAGGTTAATCAAGGCTTGTTGAGAGCGTAGGATATCAGCCCTGCTAAAGGCTTTTCCGGGCTGTGTGTGTAGTTCACGTCGAATCACGTTTTCATGTGTCTGTTCATTGCCAGTGATAGCTACTTCTCCAATTTTAGCGAGTGGGCCTTCTGTAAGTTGTATTTCTAGATCTATTTCATGGTTTTGCATATAGGTGATGGTGGGATTTACATCAAAGAAGAGGTATCCATTGTCCAAGTATAGGGCACTAATATCACGCCCCTTTGGATCAAAGCGAAGTCGTTGCTCAAGTAGGATCGGATTGTAGATGTCGCCAGATTGAATGCCTAAGACTTTGTTTAGCGTTGCGGTAGCATAAACCACATTTCCTTTCCAACGGATATTTCTAAATCGATAAGGCTGCCCCTCCTTGATGCTGAAATTTAGATTTAAGCTTGTTCCAAGGGTGTCAATCTGGACTTGATCAATGTGAGCATCTAAGTATCCTTTAGTGTGATAATACTGAACAATAGCCTGCTGATCTGATTTTAGGAGTAGCGGAAGAAAAGTCCTTTTTGCAAGGAATTTATGCTTGTCTTTGGTTCGCATCTGCTTTCGCAAACTTCGGTCTGAGAGGACTGTATTTCCGGTAAAATAGATCTCATTAACCTTTGTTTTTTCACCTAGGGTGATAAGAACTTCCAATTGGAGCTCGTTTTGCTCGTCGTTACGTTTGGGAACAAGGTCTACTTTGGCGAAGTAATGGCCTCTTTCCAAAAGCCATTGTTTTACATTTCGTTGCGCTCTGTTTTTCGCTTCTTGGCTGACGCTAGCATCGAGAATCAGGTCTTTTGCAATAATTTTCCGAAGTGGTTCTTGCCATTTTCGCTTTACCCCTTTGATGTAAAAGGCAGAGAGCCTGGGCATTTCCTGCAACAGGATTTTTAAAAAGATGATATCACCCTTACGATCTGTTTCTAGAATTTGGATATCCCGAAAGAGTTGGAGTTTCCATAGCGCCTTGATGGCCTTCTGAATCTGTGGCCCGGGAACCTGAATACGATCCCCGATTTTAAGGCCGGAGATGGTGATAATAGCTTTGTCGCTGGCCTGTTGCAAACCTTCAACGCTTAGGCCGCCGAGCTCTAGCCACTCTCCAGCTGAGGTAAAGTTCTCTTCATTGCTTTGTGCAGATACCCATCCCACTAGCAACATACCTACTAAAAGGCATAGCTTGGTTTTTTTCATAGATCGTAATGCTCATTAAGCAGGATTGAGTAGAAGGAGCAATAAATCCCCAGCCCTACAGGATCAATGTATAGGCGTTGACAGGATACTTTTGCTTATCCCAATCCGATTTAAGACAGATGTGTTGGCTTCGAAGAATGATATAAGTGGACGCGTAAAACCAGGGAGCTCCCCAATAAAAGGTATACGCAAACGACCGCTATGGGTCTATACTTTAAAGACGATGATTGAGGGTAAAGGGTTGGTTGTCAATTAAAAAAGTTTCATTTTGAAGCGTCTACCATGAAACTGAAAAAGCAAACGCCCGAATTTTGTTCTTGCAAAATTCGGGCGTTTACTGCGAGCTTATTGTATCGTTATCCTATTCCGGTTCGAAACCAAGCACAATGTTGAAATCACCTAGGTTATTCAATGTTCTGGCGCCCGGCTTATCAAACCCAAGACCATAATCGAAACCAATCGTACCGAACATTGGTAGGAAAACCCGAAGTCCCATACCGACTGATCGTTTAAGGTCAAATGGATTGAAGTCGCGTAGACTTCTCCAAGTGTTACCACCTTGAGCGAAGGCTAGTACGTATATGGTGGAACTAGGATTTACGGAGAGTGGGTACCTCAATTCTAAGGTGAATTTATCGAAGACGGGGGTTGGAACCGTAGCGGAAGTACCGTTTGGATCTAAGTTAGCTTCCAGCTGGTTCTCCTCATAACCACGTAGAGAGATAATATCTACCCCTGCGAAACCAAATTGCTGGTTGTTAATACCATCACCACCCACTTGGAATCGTTCGAATGGGGAGGTTCCGATATCTCTATTATAGAATCCAAGGATACCAATCTTTGCTTGGGCTTTCAACACCAACTTCCCGGCGTTACTACTAGGATCATTACCTCCGGCCAGCGTTGTATACCATTCCGCATCGAAACGCCATTTGTGATATTCCAACCAGCGGAATCTCTCTTCTGGCGTCTGCTCCGCGTAGTTAGCATTTCTATTGAAGATGGAATAGGGAGGCGTTAACTGTACGGACAAAGAAATCTTAGAACCACTCGCTGGGAAAAGCGGGTCACTTACGGTTGTACGTGCGATCGTTTGCTTGATACTGAAGTTGTTGAAACTACCAGAGTTTACAATCGTTCCATCGTCTGTCCGGAAGTTAGTCCAGTTGTTTAGATTCAGTGCCTGAATATTGACAGCAGTACTAGACACAAAGTTATCATCTGGCCAGCGAAGACGTGTTCCTAGACTTACCGAGATCTGTGAAATATCGAAGCTTTGTCCAGTAAAAGCAAATCGGTTGTAGAAAGCTGCAACCGTAAAGGCATTTGGTTTTCGGCCACCCAACCAAGGCTCCGTCAAGGAAACATTGTAGGATTGGTAAAATTCCCCGTTCGTTTGAGCCCGAATGGAAAGTCTTTGACCATCACCCTGTGGCAAGGGACGCCAAGCCTCTCCCTTAAACATGTTACGCAAAGAGAAATTATTGAAGGAAACCCCCAGCGTACCAATTACTCGCCGGAATCCACCCCAACCTGCTGAAAGTTCCAACTGATCAGAGGGCTTTTCTTCTACCGTATATTCAATATCTACCGTACCTCGGTTCGGATTTACTGGCGTGTTAATGCCTAATGCTTCCGGGTTGAAATAGCCCAAATTGACAATCTCACGCTGTGAACGAATGATGTCAGAACGGCTAAACTTGGAACCGGGACGAGTCCTTAGTTCGCGACGGATCACGTGTTCGTGTGTACGGTCATTACCCGCTATGACTACCTTATCGATGGTTGCTTGTGGTCCCTCGAAAATTCGAATTTCCAAATCAATGGAATCACCATCAATAGCTACTTCAGTTGGATCGACTTGGAAAAACAAGTATCCATTATCCATATACTGGGTACTCACATCACGCCCATCTTGACTAAATCGAAGTCTAGTCTCCAACAGTTCTTGATTATAGATATCTCCACTATTGATACCCAATATACTTTGGAGGGCTTCGGTGGTATAGATGGTATTCCCCTTCCAAGCAATATTTCTGAAGTAGTATTGTGACCCTTCCTCAATGTCGAGGTTGATCATCAAGAGTCCGTCATCGTTTCGCCAAATGCTGTCTGCCTCAATTTGTGCATCCCTGTAGCCTAATTTATTGTAATAGGCTATCAATTGATTCTTATCTGTTTCAAAGTCATCCTTGATCAGCTTAGAGGAAGCGAAGATTTTACGTTTTCGCCTCGTATTTTTCATTTGCTTACGAAGCTTCTTGGCTGTCACGCTGCTATTACCGGTAAAAGTAATATCATCAATTTTCACTCTAGAGCCGCGATCAATATCAAAGACAAGCAGTACCGAGTTGATTCTAGCTGTATCTTTTTCTTCCAAAACATCAACCTTAACATCCAAAAAACCCTTGTTAATGAAGAAGTTTTGAATAGCCTCAGCAGAATTTACCTTTATATTTTCAGTAACGATACCTCCTTTCAAAAGGAATCGATTTACCTCGTCATTCAGATCATCATGGTAAGATTTTTTGGTTCCACGGTAGGTGTGGCGAGATAGGCGAGGGCGTTCCTGCAGATGTACCTCCAAAAAGATCACATCACCGATGACTTTTTCCTGGATGATTTTCACATCCGTAAAAAGTCTTAATTTCCACAAGGCCTTGATCGCTTTTGGGATCTCTGGACCAGGAATTCTGAGATTCTCTCCGATTTTCAAGCCCGTCACTCCAATGATAGCGTTGTCATCACTGAAGTTGGCACCAAGTACGGTGATACCACCGATCTCGAAGTCCTTTGGCTCCCCATAGGTCATAACACCAAGCGTGTCAGCAACCTGCGCCCCCAAGAAAAAGGGGCTCAAACAAACGAAACAAAAAAGTAAAAGATTTTTTTTCATCCTCTTATTCTAATTAAAGCACGGGAGTTCTTCGGATCTATTACGAACTCCAACTTCGCAGTGGAAATACACTTGTATGGAATACTGTACCACAATTTTGGGTGGCTGTTGCTTGGAATGTCTTTCAACTAAGCCACTACCAAAACGAACCAGATCTTCATCCGTTGCCAGTGGAAATGCAATTTCTAGGACGCTTCGGGTCAAAACTCAAGCCTCTTTTTCGCAATTCAATGACAAGTTCCATGCAAGGGACAGAATTTATCAGAGAAGAAATCACAAAAGAAAGAGAGTGGGTGGTAAACAATGGTTGTATGCCTATACCAATTGCTCACTAATTTTTCCAAAGCGTCTTTCTCTGTTTTGATAGTCGATAATGGCTTGGTAGAATTGATCTTTTCTAAAGTCAGGCCAAAATACTGGGCTGAAATACAATTCTGAGTAAGCCAGTTGCCAGAGCAGAAAATTGCTTATTCTCCTTTCGCCACTAGTGCGGATCAATAATTCAGGATCTGGAATTTTGCTGGTGCTTAGTGATTGAGCGAGGCGTTCCTCATCAATATCTTCGGGAGAAATCACACCCTCTTGTACTTGTTTCGCCAATTGCTTAGTGGCCTGAGCAATATCCCATTTGCCACTGTAATTGAGCGCCAGAATAAGTGTCATTCTGGTATTGTTTTTGGTGTTTTCGATGCCCTTCAGTAGAGCGGAGTGTGTCTCTTTAGGGAGTAGGCTGATGTCGCCAATAGCCTGTAATTTGATGTTATTTTTGTTGAGGGTATTGATTTCTTTGTGAAGTGTTTCGACCAGCAATCGCATCAATGCGCCGACTTCTAACTTAGGGCGCTTCCAGTTTTCTGTCGAGAAAGCGTAAAGCGTCAAGTAAGAGACCCCCAGTTCTGCTGCTGCTTCTGTAGTTTCACGAACAGCTTTCACTCCATTTCTGTGGCCAAAAACACGGGGCTTGCCATGTTGTTTAGCCCATCTGCCATTACCGTCCATAATGATGGCAATGTGCTTAGGGAGTTTTTCAGGTATTATCTCTGATTTAAGGTCCATTTTCTTGGCTTCGACGCTTAGCTCACCTAGCTCATTTTTTCTGGGGAAAATTCAGTTGTTTCCGTGGTCAGAGTACGATGGCTTTGATTTCGTCCGACCTGAGTTCAGGTCTTGAAAGATTGCCACTTTACGCTGCCCGAGGGAAATACCCAGGGAGGGAATTTACTAGGTAGCTACCAGGTTCTCAAAAATTCGCACAAAGTTAAGAAGATTTATGTAAAATAGGCCACTTTGTTAAATCTGTCGTATTTTGTGCAGATTAAACGACACCAAATGAAGTTTGAAGAATATCAATATGAACGACCAGAAATGGTCGATTTCTCCACCCGATTTGAGTCTCTGCTGAATCAATTCAAGGAAGCGCCTGACCTCACCACGCAGAACGAACTCTTTAGCCAGATTAATGAGATGCGGACAGAGTTTATGTCGATGTACAACATTTGCTACATCAGACATACGGTAGACACGGCGAATGAGTTTTACGAAAAGGAAAACGCATTTTTTGATCAAGAGATGCCTGCCTACGAAGGATTAAATACCCAATTCTATCGCTTGCTTTTGGAGTCTAAGTTCAGAAAAGAGCTAGAGGCTAAATGGGGGAGTCAGTTATTCACTATTGCTGAATTGAGCTTGAAAACCTTTAAGCCTGCGATTCTAAAGGATATGCAGGAGGAAAATCGCCTTAGCAGTGAATATGTCAAGTTGAAGGCTAGTGCCAAGATCAATTTCAAGGGGAAGGACCACAATCTTTCCTCCATATACGTTGAAGAGACAGGGCCGGACCGGGATTCTAGAGCAGCGGCTGCGAGTGCTAAATGGGCCTTTTTCGAGGCGAATTCGGATGCTTTCGATTCCATTTTCAACATGTTGGTGAAAACACGGCATGGCATCGCTAAAAAATTGGGATTTAAAAATTTTATTGAGCTAGGATATGCGCGGATGCTGCGTTCTGACTACAACGCCGAAATGGTTGCGCATTTTCGCGAACAAATTCGACAATATGTTGTACCTTTAGCGACGTCGTTATACGAACGGCAACGAAAGCGTTTGGGGATCGAGAACTTGAAATTCTATGATGAAGAGTTCCGTTTTGCCTCCGGCAATCCCGCCCCAAAAGGAGATCCAAGTTGGATTATCAATAACGCTAATGAAATGTACAGTGAGCTTTCTGAGGAGACTCATGAGTTTTTTCGCTTTATGCAGGATAATCAACTCATGGATCTAGAGACCAAGCCTAGCAAAGCCACTGGTGGATATTGTACTTACATCGGAAAATTCAAAGCTCCCTATATATTTTCTAATTTTAATGGGACAAGTGGTGATATTGACGTGCTTACGCACGAGGCTGGCCATGCTTTCCAAGTTTATGCTAGTCGTAATATCGGAATCAATGAATACAACTGGCCTACCTATGAGGCTTGTGAGATTCATTCCATGAGCATGGAATTTTTTACTTGGCCTTGGATGCACTTGTTCTTCGAGACAGACACTAACAAATACAAGTTTGCGCATTTGAGCAATGCTATATGCTTTCTTCCTTATGGAGTGGCAGTGGATGAGTTTCAGCACTTTGTGTATGAAAATCCCGAAGCATCCCCAAAGGATAGAAATAAAGCATGGAAAGCTATTGAACATAAATACTTACCCCACAGAGACTACGACGGAAATCAATATTTAGAAAATGGAGGATTTTGGCAAAAGCAAAGCCATATCTACTCTTCACCATTTTATTATATTGATTACACTTTGGCCCAAATTTGTGCTTTTCAATTTTGGCTCAAAGATCAAAAAAACCATAGACATGCATGGGCGGATTACCTACGACTATGCAAGGCGGGAGGAAGTAAATCTTTTCTCGAGCTAGTCAAGTTGGCTAATCTAAGTTCTCCCTTCGAGGACAATGGAATAGCCTCCGTCGTGAAGGACATCAAAACATGGTTGGATTCTATAGATGACAGTGACTTCTAGCCCCACAATCTAGTCACCTGGATCGTGCTGACTGAAATAGTCAGTTCTTGTTGCTGTTTCATCGCCTTCAGCTTCTATCCGTAAGGATATTAGCCTGGTGTAATTGTGAATCACAATCTCTATACTGATGGACGTAATATTACTTAGTTTTCTGACTGCTTTTACGCTGACGTACTTTGCCATTCCCTCGATCATTTTTTTGGCAAAAGAGAAAAGAATTTTTGATGAACCTGGGAACCGTAGCTCGCATGAAGTGAATACCCCGTCACTCGGGGGGATCGCTATCTTTGCTGGTGTACTATTTTCTATTGTCCTATGGACACCTTTCGGCGAATTCAATCAACTCCAGTACATTCTCTGTGCATTTTTGATCTTGTTCTTGGTGGGAGCCAGGGATGATGTCATGCCCATGGCTGCGAACAAGAAGATGTTTGCGCAAATTCTAGCAGCCAGTATCTTGGTTTTTAAGTCAAATATAGAGTTGACGAGTCTGTATGGCCTATTTGGAATGGTGGGAGAGCTGCCTTATTGGCTATCTTGTTTGATCTCCATTTTTACAATTTTAGTGATTGTGAATGCCTTCAATCTTATTGACGGGATTAATGGATTGGCGGGCTCAATTGGCTCATTAATCGCTTCTACGCTGGGTTGTTGGTTTATTTTGACGGAGCATTTTGAATACGCCATAGTTGCTTTTGCTTGTGTTGGAGCCATTGTGGCTTTTCTGAAATATAATTTCACTCCCGCGAAAATATTTATGGGAGATACCGGTTCGCTTCATATCGGCTTGGTTTGCGCCATTCTAGTAATACAGTTTATCGATATCAACTATCATTTGCCCGAAGGGGCTCCTTACAAACTGGGTTCGACACCTGTGGTAGCGATCGGAATTATGATCATTCCGCTATTTGATACGATTCGGGTTTTCATCACCCGGATTATTCGAGGATACTCTCCTTTTCATCCGGATCGTCGACACATCCATCACTTATTGTTGGATTACGGTTGTAGCCATATGCGTGCAACGGGGATTTTGCTATTTGTTAATGTGATCTTTATTTCTTTTGTGCTTGCCTTCCATAGTGTAATTGAGCTACACTTATTATTTTGTACCGTATTGGTTGCTGCGACCGCTTTGACGTATTTTCTACACAATGCAGTAGTGCGAAAGAAATGGCAGCAGGAAACTAGTTTACCCCCCAAGCGTAAACCACAACCCTCGGAATCAACGGTATAAATGCTACAAATTGCTCTTGTTTTTCTAGGTGGAGGCCTTGGAAGTCTATGTCGCTATGGAATTGCGCGTATGCTTTCGAGTCAAGCCTTTCAATTTCCACTAGCCACCTTACTAGCCAATATCATTAGTTGTATTGTCTTAGGCTATTGTACGGGTCTGTTGCTGAGAGACGGTATATCGATGTCTGCTCGTCTTCTGATTATGACCGGATTCTGTGGTGGATTTAGCACTTTTTCCACTTTTACAGGAGAAACCTTCCTGTTAATGCAGGAGGGACAGCACCTCTTGGCACTGCTAAATATCGCAGGATCAATTTTGATTTGTCTAGTCTGTTTTTACTTAGGTATGGTTTGGGCCAAATAGGAACACGCCAATTACCCTTTTTCTTACACGCTCATGCTAGTATCCAACATCACCAGATCGTAAACAGCGTCAATAATGTCATCTACGCTGGGTTTAGAATAGTAATCTCCATCATCACCGAAAGGTGTGCGGTGAGCGGTAGCAGTCAATGTTTTCGGTGGTGCATCTAGGTATACATAACCATTCTGTTTTTCCAATACTTCCTGCATCATAAATGCACTTGCTCCTCCTGGTACGTCCTCATCCAAAAATAGAATTCGGTTGGTTTTTTTCAAGGAAGCCGAAATATGATGCTCCAGATCGAAGGGAAGTAATGTTTGCACATCAATTAATTCTACCGAGATTCCCATGTCTGCGAGTTGTTCCACTGCTTCAGCTGCGATGCGGCAACAAGAACCATAAGTCACTAGCGTAATATCTGTGCCACTTTGAAGCACTTCTGGAACGCCCAAAGGAACGGTAAAGCGGTCTAGGTTAGCAGGCAGCACTTCTTTTTGGCGATAGCCATTCAGGCACTCTACAATAATAGCAGGGTCATCTGATTGCAGCATCGTATTATACATGCCTGCAGCCTGTGTCATATTGCGGGGAACCAGGAGATGGATGCCTCTCATGGACTGAATTAGCATGCCCATTGGCGATCCAGTATGCCAAATGCCTTCCAGTCGATGGCCTCTAGTGCGTATAATGGCTGGAGCAATTTGCTGACCATTGGTGCGATAACGAAGGGTCGCTAAATCGTCAGTTAAGGCTGAGAAAGCATAAGCGAGATAGTCTAGGTATTGGATTTCAGCGATGGGGCGAAGACCTCGCATAGCCATACCAATTGCCTGGCCCACGATGGTCCATTCTCGGATGCCGGTATCGAAGACCCGCTCTTCTCCATATTTGTCCTGCAAACCCGCAAAAGCTTGATTTACGTCACCTATTTTACCGACATCTTCTCCAAAGGCAAATACCTCATCGTGGTTTGCTAGGGTCTGGTCAAAGAAAGCATTGAGGATCTCAAAACCATTTATATTTGGGGCGTCCTCTTGATAGGTTGCAGGCACTACCGGTACCTTCAAAGCTGACTTATCTGTTTCACTGTACAGATGTGGTTGATATCGTCGCTTTAGTTCTTGCTGCTTTGAATTAATCCAGTCAAGGAGAGCTGTTTTGCCGGCATGATCTTCGTTCCGGATTAAGCGTTGCATCTTTCTTGCGCTTCTCAATAGCTCACTTAAGACCGGGTTCATTAATTCGTCCAATGCCCGATTGATTACCAGGGCAGCTTCCTTTTGCGAAGTATGTTGTATAAGCGTTTGATAGATCTCTCGAATCTGCTTCAGCTCGGCCAAGTTTGGGCTGGTAAAAGCAGTCCAAGCCTTCTTCTTCCCTTCTTTAACTTGATCTTTTACTTTTACCTTAATCGCATCCAATTCTGCTGGAGTAGCTAAGGCATTTCGCAAAATCCAATTCTCCATATGGACTAGGCCATCCATCTCTTTCTCCCAGTTCAGACGCTCCTTGGATTTATAGCGTTGATGTGAACCCGAGGTAGAATGGCCGAAGGGCTGAGTACATTCTCTGATGTGAAATAGTGCGGGAATGTGCGTCTCTCGAATCTTTCTAATACCTTGCTCAAAAGCTTGGCAAAGCGTTTCGTAGTCCCAGGCCTCTAAGGTGTAAATATCAAGCCCTGTTCCAGACTCGTCGTAGCGAAATCCTTCCAAAACGGTGGAAATATTCTCCTTAGTAGTTTGGTACTTAGCTGGAACGGAAATGCCGTAGCCATCATCAAAGATGACAAAGGCGATCGGTACCTGCATCACACCGGCAGCATTTACAGCTTCAAAGAAAACACCCTCTGAAGTAGTGGCATCTCCCAAAGTACAGAAGCTAACCTCCTGGCCCTTTCTAGAAAAATCAGATTGATGTAGATTGGTATTTTCCTTATAACTTTTGGAAGCGAGGGCGAGGCCCAAGGCGTGAGGAATTTGTCCGGCCAAAGGGGATAAGGAACTTGCTACATTATATTGATCTTTTAGGGCTAACCAATTCCCTTCTTTATCTACTAATGGCGTACTGAAGTGATTATTCATTTGCCGCCCCCCTGAATAGATGTCATGCTGTGTGTCTGCGTATAAGGCCGTAAACAATTGCTGAGCATTGGCCAAGCCTTTGGCAAGCATGAAGGTTTGATCGCGATAGTATCCCGAATAGAAATCTCCCTTTTGGAAAGCTCTTGCCATGGCTAGCTGCGGGATTTCTTTCCCAGCACTACCTAAGCCAAATTTAGCTTTGCCGGACAGGACTTCTTTTCTTGTGATTCCGCTGATTTCACGACTTAAACAAGCCCACTCGAAATCCTGTAGAACATTTAATTTGAGATCCTTAGGAGATGTCTTTTGCAGGTTTATCGCTATCATCTATTGGATTTTGGCGGAGAAGTTGTTCGAAATCATCCTTGAAAGTTTTCCAGGCATTCCGAACAACTTCAATAAATAATTTGGTTAAGGCTAAGTAGTTAGTTGAGGTAAAACCTCTGTGGTGGTGTATGGCAGTACTTACGATTTCAATTTGGTATCAAGGGGATCACTAGTGTGTATCGGTGAGTGAGAACTCTTTAATTACTGAAGGTTGCGATTCATTCTGCAGCACTTAGATATCTCGGATTTTTGCGGTAAACCCATGTCTTCGGCGGTTTTATTTGCAAAATCCTCCTATGTGCGCTCCTTCATCACAATTTGAGTAATTAAGGAGGTCTATCAATAACAACAACACAAAAATATAAAATGATTAGTAAACTCTCAAGTAATTAGAGAGAGTTCTCAATTAATTGGTGTTGTTTTACATTTTGATTACATTGTGTAAGAGAAGGGCAGGTAGTTTGAATGATGCTTGATGGTGTGATGGCTGCCCACTTAATTGTAGGCTACTAGAAGTCCCGCTATGGATGGTTCGTGGAATATTCGATAGATAAGGGACTACATTAAGAAGAGTGATTATGACGAAGAAAAATCCCAAGCGAAGCCCTGGGCGACCAACGGAAAAGCAAAGCGCTAATTTGGATGAAATACTGCGAGTTGCCATGAAGTGCTTTGCCAGAAATGGATATGGTGGAGTAAGTCTAAGTAGTCTAGCTAAGGAGGCGGGAGTGGCGGACTCTTTGCTTCATTACCATTTTAAGAGCAAAGAAAACATCTGGAAAAGAGCATTGAAATTAGTCGGAGGAGAGATTCATAAGGAATTGAAAAATTTAGTTCCGTTGATTAAGGAATTAGATGGAGTGCAACGGCTAAAGATTCTAAACCGCCAGATCGTCTATATCTCCGCCCGAAATCCAGAATTCCAGCAAATTGTTGTACAAGAGGTGTTCTCCAAATCAGAACGATCAAAGTGGTTGGTTGAGGAGCTGTTGATCCCTATTTATTCCTTTCATGAGGTGGTTAGAAGGGAGGAGCAGGAAAAAGGCACGATAAAGAACATTCCACCCGCAAATTTAGTCAGCTTCATGTTTGGAGCAATTACCACCTTTTTTGCACGAACCTACCAGATGGAAACTCAGTTTGGCGTGAACTCCTATGATGAGAGTGAGGTAGAACAGCATGCGGATCTCATCAATGATCTAATTTTTAATGGCTTATTGGTAAAAGAAGACCCATCCAGCTCAAAGGACAAAGAACCATAATTTACCATTCTCTAAGCCTTTGCTCCAAAGGATAATTCCATGTCACTCTTCTTGATGAAGGTGAATTTCGGACCTTCGCAGGTCGGGCAGCAGTAGGTTTCCGGCAGTTGCTCAAAAGGCGTCCCTTTAGGAATTCCTTGGGCAGGGTCTCCATAGAGACTATCATATTGGGTCCAACAAGCTGGGCATTGATAAATATCCATCTCTACACTTTCCTTTGGATCTATCTCTTCGGCGATGTGACTAACTACATTGGTAGCTTCTCCCAACTGATCAAAGTATAGTTGACTTAATTCCATCAAAAGGGGAGGGAGATCAATCTTATCCACATCTTGCGCATACGTCTTGTATACCCTGGTATTAGGATCAAAGTTTTGGCTGTATAGGACATTATAGGTTGGGCGTACCTGAAAATCACCTACTATGGTTGGTTGTGGATTCTTTACAATCACTACGGAGGTGAAGTTTTTTCCGTAATAGCTGCTAACGCTGAAGGTCAGCCCATAGGTGCTGATGTCGTTCTGATCAAAATTGCGTACCATGAAGCGCTTCAGTTCAAGGGCATCCGTATCATCTACTGGTAGGTGCCAGTTGAGTTCTAGAGAAGAGTGACGAACATTGATTCCGTTTTTGCCCAAAAACTTTTCCCAGGTGATTTTGTGTTCAGCTGGAATTCCTTTGACAATGAAAGACTTCCAAGGCGTAATGCAGATCTTTCCAATTTTGCAAGCCAAACAAAGGTCGCACATGGCCTTAAGGAACCTTAAGTTGTACTTGTTGTCTCGCCAGTACAGTCCGAGCCAATATTGATCGAGCCCCATTCTATTCATCCCTTCGTAGTAAGGAAAAGGGTAAAAAGGTATGGATAGGCCTTCGTTGAAGGTGCGGTTATTGGTGTCCACGGAGTTGTTGACCAGATGGAAGAGATCATCGATCCTATTCGCTTCTTCGTAAAGTTCTTCAATGCTTTGTGCTATTGTTGCAATATCCCAGGTGTGGATCAGTACGGGATAGTAATCCTCTTTTTCATATTGAGGCAGATTGAGATGTAGGTACCAGTAATCATCGTGTGGAGAAGCAATGAAGTTTAGATTGCCGGTAAATAGAGGTACCAAGCGTTGTTGTGGATCAGAGATATTGATTTCGAGAGCAGGTTTGTAGCGGAATTGCTCTAAAATATAGAGGTAGCTGGTACCGGTCAGCCAGGGTGTGCTAGGGAAGATCTCGGCTGCCGCGTAGGAGCATACGATGTTTTGATACTTCTTTTTGCTCAGCTCTTCGATATTAAACTGAGGGAACTGCGCTTTAACCAAATCTAGTTTTTCGGTTTTAGGGAATAGAATATCTTGACGAGAACCAAAATGGAAATAATCTAAGCCACTACTTTCGATCAAATGGATGATCTGCTTGAGTTCACTTGGTGATAAAACACCTCCCTTGATCAGTATTCTCAATAATTCACTAGCCATTTTCTTGTGATTTGTCGGATGATTTAGGTCGTGAGGAGTTTACTATGGCGGCTTATTTCGCGTAAAATCACTTTTACCTCAGGTTTACAGCTACCACAGCCCAATCCCGCCCCCGTTGTATTGCACAATTCCTGGAAATCATGGCACCCTTCCTTTACTTTTTTCTCCAAATTACCCAGGCCAACGTTGTTGCAACTGCATACCAGTCTACCTTCTACGGGCTCTTTGGCCTGCTGCACTCTGAGCAGCTCATTGCGTTTATCTGATAGCTCTATTCGGTTTTCGATTAGATTTCGATATTCGGCAAATTCGGCCTTATCACCCATTAAAATGGCGCCTACCAATAGATCATTGTGGATAATGCACTTTTTGTAATACCGTTCTCGAATATCTGTAAATACGACCTCTTCATAGGATGGATCATTGGCGGGCACATTGATGGTACCAATACTGCAGAGATCGAGATCATCAAATTTGAGGATATTCATTAAGGTAGAACCCTGGTAAATACTTGAGAGATCTCCATTGATGAATTTCGCCGCGATATCTGCTTGTTGTTCTGCCGCTGCAGTTATACCGTACAATTGTTGTTTAAACTCGGCCACTTCACCTACTGCAAAAATGTTCGGGTCTGAAGTTTGTAAGTAATCATTGACGATAATTCCTCGGCTACAGTCGATACCTGCATTTTTTGCCAGCTCGATATTGGGGCGAGTCCCGATCGCAAATACTACGGCGTGACTACTGATGGTTCGGCCACTCTTTAGGGTTATCGTTAATTGATGTTGATTGTCCTCTTGAAAGATGGTACTCACTTCATTGTTGAAGAAGATAGGAATACCCCGCTCACTTACATCCTCAGCTAAGAGCTTGCTCGCTACGGTATCCAATTGTCGTTCCATCAGACGGGAAGCTCTTTGTACCAAGGTTATTTGTATACCGGTTTTCTTTAAGGCTGCCGCGATCTCTAGTCCCAAGAGTCCTCCACCTACAATCACTACCTGTTGCTCTTTAGAAGGTAGTCCGGTTCCTTTCAAATAGTCCTTTAAGCGATCTGCATTTTCTTTGTGCCGGATGGTGAAGACGCCCGCCATTTGCAGTGGAACATCTCTGGGAACGAAAGGCCGGCTACCCATGGCTAGGATTAACTTGTCGTAATGGTACAGGTTGCCATTGGTATCTGTAACAGTCTTTTGCTCCTTGTTAATTTGACTGATCCCTAAGCTGGGGATCAATTCAATATTCAGCTCATCAAGTTGATCTGTTTTTAGCTTCTGCAACTGCTCCCAACTAAGATGTTCGCTGACGTACTCTGGCAAGAGTACTCGGTTGTAGAAAGGGTGGGGTTCTAAAGAAAAGACCTGTAGATGATCGACTGGATTAAGTGTCCGATAAGTATTCACAAAACGATAAGCTGCAGCACCTGCTCCTACGATTACTACCTTCTGGGGTGCCTGCTGGTACTTCTTCACCTGTACCGCGCTATACTTGAAGTCTGGTTGTTTGGAGCTGGGATCGAGTAGGGGATTGGTTAGGTTATTGGCTCTGCCGAAGTCATTTTGCAAGATTTTGCCCCAGTGCATAGGAAGGAAAACTACGCCTTCCCGGTTAATATTGGAAATACTGATTTTGACGCGTACTTCCCCTCGACGGCTATTGATGACGGCTAAATCATCTTGCGTTAAGCCACGAACAGCAGCATCGATCGGATGCATGCTTAGAAATGGGGTGCCGATATGTTTAAGCAATTTATTGACCTTACCCGTCCGAGTCATGGTATGCCATTGATCCCTAATTCTTCCTGTAGTTAGCACTAGTGGGAAACTACTATTGGTAGGCTCGGAGATGGGTAAAATATTGACGGGTGTATTGAACCAAGCTTTCTGGGTATGCGTGTAAAATTTCTTGTCGGTAAAAAGGCGAGGAGTGCCTGGGTGATCATCAAAGGGAACTGGGAATTGAAAGGTGCCTTGTTCTCTAAGTCTTTGGTGACTTAAGCCAGAGATGTCAATATTTGTCCCTTTAGTGAGTCGACAATGTTCATCATAAACCTCACTGGTATTATTATAGTCGAAACCTTCATATCCCATTTTTTGGGCAAAGCGCCATAAGATTTCTGCATCGGGAAGGGCTTCTCCAGGAGCTTCCATGGCTTTAGGAACGAAACTAATCCTACGGTCGGAATTCGTCATGGTTCCGTCTTTCTCAGACCATCCTGCAGCGGGTAGCACCAGGTCAGCATAAGCGAGGGTGTCAGATCGCTTAGAAATATCTTGAACCACTACAAACTTGGCCTTTTCTAAGGCCTTTTCCACTTTTCTGGCATCGGGTAGACTAACGACTGGATTTGTACAGATAACCCAAATCGCCTTTAGTTTTCCAGATTCCAAGGCATCAAACATTTGAGTGGCGGTAAGCCCCGGTTTGGAGGGTAGATCTGAGACGTTCCAGAAATCAGCTACTTCTTTGCGGTGTAGCGGATTAGAAAGCACGCGGTGGGCAGGTAATAGGTTAGCCATTCCCCCCACTTCACGTCCCCCGATCGCATTGGGCTGGCCAGTCAGTGAAAATGGGCCGCTGCCGGGTTTACCTACCTGGCCAGTAATCAGGCTAAGGTTCAATAGGGCGTAATTCTTGTCCACGCCGTTGGCACTCTGGTTGAGTCCCATGGCCCACATCGAAATGAAGCCTTTGGCCTGCCCGATGTACTGAGCTGCAAGGCGAATATCCTCCACTTTTACTCCACAAAGCTCTGCGGCTTTTCGGATAGAGGTACGCATAATCAGCTTGCGATAATTTTCGAAGAATTCTGTGTGCTCCTCAATGAAGGCCTTGTCCCACTGTTTAGTTTCGATCAGTCTGCGAGCGATAGCATTGTAGAGTACAACGTCTGTGCCTGGCTTGATCTGTAGGTGAAGATCAGCAATAGAGCAAGTCTGTGTACGTCGTGGATCAACTACCACCACTTTTATTTCAGGGTTTTCTTCTTTTCTTTTTTCCAATCTGCGAAAGAGGATGGGATGGCACCAGGCGGGGTTAGCCCCCGCTATCATGAAGCAGTCGGCCAGTTCGATGTCTTCGTAGGCAATGGGCACGCTGTCTTCGCCAAAGGTCTTTTTGTAGCCCACTACGGCGGAACTCATGCATAATCTAGAATTAGTATCGATATTGTTGGTCCCTATGAACCCTTTGGCAAGTTTATTGACGAGATAGTATTCTTCGGTTAGGCATTGACCGGAGACGTAGAAGCCGACGCTATCGGGTCCATACTTATTGATCATCGACTTGAAAACGGCGGCTGCCCGGTCCAGGGCGGTATCCCAATTAACCCGCTGCATGGGGTGATGCCGATTCCAACGCATCTGGGGATAGCGAAGTCGATCACTGTAATCCTGTACAACATAGTGGAGGTTCATCCCCTTAGAGCACAACATACCTTTGTTAACCGGATGGTCAGGATCTCCCTCCACCTTCATCCGTCCTCTACTGTCTTTTTTAATCAATACGCCACAGCCAACGCCACAGTAGGAACAAGTCGATTTTTGTGTTGTGTACTTCATATGCTGCACAGGTCTTTTCGAAAGGATGGAAAAGTCATAATTAGGCCTAAAGATCACGACACTATGGATCTATTAGGACTGGCATCGATATATGCCTAAAGACATTTGTTGAAGGAAAAATCGATCTAAAATCTAGCTCTGTAGGTGGGTTTTTGAGCCCACGGGACCTGCATATGAAATGCGGATTGGATAGTACAAAGTTAGGGGAAACCGACTAATGCTCCAAGAAATCGATGAGGTGCTTGCGGTAGTGGTAGTAATCCGGGTGGTTCAAAATCTCTTTGCGATCACGTGGACGTTCAAATTCTATATTCAGAATATCACCTACTTGGGCTCGCGGACCAGAGGTCATCATAATGATTCGGTTCGCAAGGAATATAGCTTCATCAACATCATGCGTAATCTGAATCGCAGTAATTTTTTCCTTTTCCCAAACCTCCAATAATACATCCTGTAGCGCAGCCCGGGTCAAGGAATCTAACATGCCAAAAGGCTCATCGAGCAGCAAAATCTTTGGACGGAGGGCAAAGGCTCTGGCAATACCCACCCGCTGTTGCATCCCCTGAGAGAGTTCACTAGCCTTTTTGTGGAAAGCATCTTCTAATCCTACTTTACTTAGATAGTACTTGCAAATATCCTTTTGCTCGCCTTTAGAAGCATGAGGAAAAACCTGCTTTACCCCTAAGAGCACATTCTCCAAGGCAGTCATCCATGGGAACAAGCTGGGAGCCTGGAAGATCACCCCTCGGTCTGGCCCTGGCCCAGCGATAGGGAATTCATTGAGAAAGATATTTCCACCAGAGATATTATTCAAGCCAGCGATCATGGTTAGCAGGGTTGTTTTACCACAACCGGAATGTCCAATGATCGAGACAAATTCTTCCTTCATGATCTGGAGTTGTAAATCCTCCAGTACAACATAATCTCCCTTTGGTGTTGGATAGATTTTGGTAAGATCTTTTATGTTCAACATAACATCTCTCAAACTAGCCGCAGAGGGATGAGTGATACTTCCAGCAGTCATATGATATCTGATTGAACCTAACCAAGGAAGGGAGTGTTGATCCCGGCCGGTCAGGGTGGATTATCGATAGGTTTTCTTCTAGATTAAGCCCGGTCCTTTTTCCTTCTGAAAAATGGGAAGGTTCTGCTATGGGGCATCATCGGCTGATAGTCAGGTAATGTGAATTCAGCTTTTTTCTCCAGTTTCGCAGCTTCCCCTAGGTCTACGAGGTAGTTCAGAATGGCAGTTCGGACTTCTTTGAACTTGGGGTCAGAGTTGAGGGCTTTTTTGTCTCTTGGACGATCCAATTCAATGGTGTATTCTGGTCCTAGAGTTGCATTCGGGCCAGGGTTTAATGGAATGATGCGGTCCGCCATGAAAACTCCTTCGTCGACGTCATTGGTAATCAAGAGGGCGGTGCGTCGATTGGCACTCCATATCCGTAGTATTTCCTCCTGAAGTACGCCGCGAGTCAAGGCATCCAAAGCACCCAGTGGCTCATCCATCAATAGCATCTCAGGATCCATGGAAAGGGCACGTGCAACCGAAACCCGCTGGCGCATTCCTCCCGACAACTCCTTGGGGAGCTTGTTCTTGGCAGGAGTAAGGTGTACCATTTCGATGAAGCGCTCAGTATGTTCCGTAAGCTGCTCTTGAGACCAGTCCGGATGAACTTCCTTAACCGCTAGGGCTACATTTTGGAATACATTTAGCCAAGGTAAGAGGGAGTAGTTTTGGAAAATAATACCCCGCTCATGGCTCGTTCCTTTGATTGGCTTCCCTTTGAACAATACCTCTCCTTCATCTGGTTCCAGGAGGCCACTAATCAGGTTGATCAACGTGGTTTTTCCACTACCCGTAAATCCTACGATGGCCAAAAACTCCCCTTCTTTGATCGTCAGATTGATATTGGAGAGTACCTCGGTTCTGTTTTCGCCTTCCCCGTACCACTTACTTACATTCTTAAACTCAACTATATTTTCGGACATCTTGGATGGTATTAAGTGTTGATGAAAATTAAGTAGGTAGCTCCCGTTTACTGCGTTTCAAATGAGACGGACTGTTGAACAAAAAGCATTACGCGATCTAGGAGGAACCCAATAATACCGATCACGAACATGGCTACGATGATCTTTGCGTTTGAATCATTGGCGCCATTCTGAAACTCTTCCCATACGAATGAACCCAGACCAGGACTCTGTGCCAATAATTCAATGGCGATTAATACCATCCACGCCACTGAAACGGTGATCCGAAGCCCTGTAAAGATCAATGGAATGGAAGAAGGAATGATGATCTTGAAAATCTTTTTCCCCAAGCTTAACTGTAGTACTTTGGCCACGTTCATATAATCCGTTTTAACACTGGAAACCCCCAAACTCGTGTTTACCAAGGTAGCCCACATGGCGCACAGCCCTACGCTGATAGCTGCGATGATAAAGGACTTGTCTAATTCCGGATCTCTGATCAAGGTCTTCACAATCATGAAAACCAAAAGGAGCCATACTACCGGAGATACTGGTTTGAAGATTTGAATCAGCCAGTTAAAGGCGGTTTTTAGGTTTTCATTTAAGCCGGTAATGATCCCAATCGGAATCGCGATGAACATCGCGAGTAGGAATCCGGCAAAAACGGTTTTGATGCTGGTAAGGATTTGATCAATGAATGAAGGACGACCCGTGTATTTGATGGGTTTGAGGCCTTGAGCTTTTCGGTCGGCATTGGTAGTCGCGACCTTAGCCTTGAAGGCTGTTTTCTTCGCGCTAATAGATAGGTGGTCGGCCCATAGGTTTTGAGCAGCGACAATCACTTGCTGAGGGGAAGGGAGGGTGTTGGGTTGACAGCTCACATCTCCAGATAAAATGCAGGCTTCCATTTGCGCGGCAGCTTCAGCACCTTGCTCAGTTCTTGCCTTTTCAATCTTGGCTGTCGCTTCAATATTGAAAAGATAATTTGCTCCTAAATGCCATAGCAGTACGAACAAAAGGATAGAAGCCAGAGAGATTAAGGCATTCTTTACGATAGCCTTGGTATCCAGTTTGGGAATAAAACCTTTTAGCACCTTCAACGGAGAGAACGTGACTCCGGATTTACCCATGGCTTTAGTAGAAATTCCAATATCACTCATGTTAGGCGGATTTACAGTTTTGAAGAGGTTGAGTTACGGATAATAGCTAGGTAAGCAAGGAGACAGGGAGGCTTTGAACCATTGGCCCAAAGCCCCTTTCTGTCCATGTCCTCGTGTTATTGAACGTTGTCTTTGTTCCCGATCTTGAAGCTATTGATATAGCCAAGCGGGTCTTTACCGTCATAGTTTTTACCATCTATAAAATCTGCAGTTGCAGGTTTGTAGCCATCTGTCTCGGGAATATCTGAAGTTTCTAATTTGCCTTCCGCAACCAAGGCTTCCGCAGCAATTTTCCAGATATCAGGGCGATAGATTTCCTTGATCGTCTCGTGATACCAGCTATCTGGCTTGGATTCTGGAATTTGACCCCAGCGACGCATTTGAGTAAGGAACCAGATTCCGTCGGAGTAGAAAGGATAGGTTGCATTGTAGCGGAAGAATACATTAAAGTCAGGCATGGAGCGTTTGTCTCCTTTTTCGAATTCGAAAGTGCCCGTCATAGAGTTTGCGATTACCACTGAGTCGGCGCCTACGTATTCGGATTGAGAAAGGATGCCTACTGCTTGCGGACGATTACCTGGCGTATCCAGCCATTTACCAGCACGGATCAAAGCCTTAGTTACAGCAGTAGCGGTATTAGGGTATTTTTCCACGAAGCTCTTCGTCATTACAAATACTTTCTCTGGGTTGTTTTTCCAGATATCGTAGTTAGTAGTTACTGGAACACCAATGCCTTTAAATACCGCTTGTTGGTTCCATGGCTCTCCTACACAGTATCCATAGATCGTACCGGCTTCGAGGGTGGCGGGCATTTGTGGAGGAGGAGTTACAGAAAGCAACACATCGGCATCTACCTGACCTTGAATGTTATCAGCGGTATACATACCTGGGTGGATACCTGCAGCTGCTAGCCAGTAGCGGATTTCATAGTTGTGTGTAGATACGGGGAATACCATACCCATTTTGAATGGCTTCCCGTCATTCTTATAAGATTCTACCACTGGTTTGATGGCATCAGCCGTAATTGGGTGAGTAGGCTTGCCGCCATCCATAGGTACATGTGGCTTCATCTGACTCCATACTTCATTCGATACTGTAATACCATTTCCATTTAAGTCCATGGAGAAAGGCGTAACCAGTTCTGCTTGTCGGCCAAAACCAGCTCCAGCAGCAATTGGCTGCCCGGCAAGCATATGCGAACCGTCTAATTGACCATCAATCACGCGATCTAGTACATTTTTCCAGTTTGATTGTGCTTCAATGGTCACGTACAGGCCTTCGTCTTCGAAGAATCCCAACTCCTTGGCAATCGCCAGTGGAGCCATATCTGTTAGTTTGATAAAGCCAAAGGTCAACTGCGGCTTTTCGATGGCTAAGCTACTTGACGAGCCTACACTAGCTTGTGCAGTATCCTCGGTACTTACTTTTGGGTTTCCCCCGCAAGCGGTAAGGAACATAGCCAGTAGGCCTAGGTAAATAAGGCTTAACTTTTTCATTTTATGTATCATTTTGATATTAGACAAATAGGTGTTGGTTGCGCTAGGAATGGGAAAATTGGACTTGGCATTCCCATTTATTACTCGGAGAGCAATAGCCATCATGTATTAGCGAAACCCGTTAAAATGTAGTGGTGGATTATCTGGAAGTGGTAAGGACTCCAGAAGTTTTTTGTTTGTTATGTACTCCTAGTGGAGTAGAAATATTTTTTACTTCTTTTCTTTCTTTTCCGTCTTCAAAAGGGTTGGCTTAAAGGTAATCATCATCCAAGCCCATTGGTTGCTTTTCACATTTCCTCCTCTCAGGTCTAGCATAGTATCCGTGGCAAACAATTGAGAGAAACCGAGGTTGAATGAGGCACCTTTACCCAATGGTAGCGCGTATACCAGGTCGACTTCCGTCCCCATCATGCTATTCAGTTGATCTCCTTTTTCATCGAATTGCTTAGAACCTAACATAAACTCATGGATGTTTACTACTAAAGCCCCTTTAGGCAGCGCAAATTTCGTTTTCAAGAAGATATCCGTTACCCCAACGTTGCCGTTAGCTGGTCCTACAAAGAAGTAATCCATGAATCCGTTATGGGCGTGATTGGTGCCGTAATCTGGAGAAAAGTTGGTGACGTTGGAAGTGTTATCATCATCATCTTTTCCTGAGATGTATTCAACCCCAAGTGTGATCGGGGTTAGATCTGTTTTTAAGGTAGCCCGCACACCGGCCAAGATAGCATTCACATTATTAGCGCCAACTTTACCCGTTTGATAGTAGAAGTCACCCGCCAGGACAATGCCACCCACGTTGATCGATGGAATAACTCCAAAGGTTTGCTTATAGGAAAGCGTAGAATCTGCTTGTTGTGTCCCTGCATTCAAGGCCAGCAGAGATATACTCCCCTTGTCAAATTTCTTGTTGTACCATCCATACTGTAGCGTCTTGTAATTACCGCCTACAGAATAGAAGGATGCGCCTACATTCTGAATATAGGCAGGTTCTGGAACGTCATCGTCAGAGTTGAAGGCAAAACCAGCATGGAATTTTGTTTTGCTTTCCTTTTTCTCATAGACGAAAAGCAATGCATCATGTCTTCGACCTTGCTGCGCCCATTCCAAGCCTCCCAAAAACCTTTGGTTGTCGTAGGAGATGATTTGGCGTCCAGCCTTGATGGAGAAAGTCTTATTAACAAAGTACTGTCCCCAAGCCTCACTTAGAAAAGCATTGCCATCTTCTTGCTTGAATATTTGGCTTGTTTCTCCCCACATGCGAACATCTTGCATGGCTACTCGAAACTTGTACTTATCGTCCGTAAAGTCGAAATAAAGACGAGAGCGTTGTTCCGTGAAAAAAGCGGGATCTTTTCCTTTGCTAGTAGGTGTTTTGAAGCCGTTGCGGTATTCTGTCCGAGGACGTACCTCCGCGCTTAGCGTAAATTGCGCCTGACTGGTATGGTAGGTCATAAAGGATAGAAAAAGGAGACCTACGAGTCGTTGAAAGGGTATTCTTTTTTTCATTAGTTATGTTTTTAAATGAAATAGACTTACCAGGGGCTCTTTTTTGTTGAATGTCATTATTACAGTAGCAAATCTAAGTAATATTTCGTTATTACGTAGAAAAATACTTATAAAATACTTAAAAATATTCATATCTACGTATTCTTCGCAAAGTGGCGTTAATGCTGTTTTCTTACTAACTGATTGGTTTATAGGTTGTTTTGTAGGATGGGAAGGAGCTTGGATACGTAGGATGGTACCTAGACGTGAACAATGTCAAGATCGAAAAATAAGGAAATACAGTTGAGGATTGGCCCCGTATGCTAGATCAAGCCTAAAGATTTCGCCTTGGCGGAAAGTTCAGCGATGTTCTTGACTTTGAGTTTTTTCATCAAATTGAAGCGGTGTGCCTCAATGGTACGGACACTCTTATTCAAGTTGCTGGCGATTTCTTTATTGCTAAAGCCTTCTAATGCCATGTCCATCACCTGCTTTTCTCGCTTCGTCAGGGTAATGGAGGGGGTAGAGTTAGAAACTGGATCATTAGTCGGGCCGGAAGTGAGGTTTTCTAAGTATTTATTAGCCAGGATTTGTGAGATATCTGCGCTAAAGTATTTTTCTCCATTCGCTACCATATGTATGGCCCGCAGGAATTCTTCTTTGGAGGTATCCTTCAACAGATAGCCGAATGAACCGGCTTCAATGGATTTCAAGACATATTCCTCCGAATCGTGCATGGAGAGTACAATGGGCTTGGTGGTAGAGCCGGATTGAATCACATGTGCTACTGTATCGATACCATTCAGTTCCGGCATTCTCACATCTATAATGGCTAGATCTGGTTGTTCGGAAGCGATTTTGTCCAAGGCTTCTCGACCATTTGCGGCTTCTGCAATCACTTGGAGACTATCGTCACTTTGTAGCAAGGCTTTAATACCGTTTCGTACTAGTTCGTGATCATCTGCTAATAGAATGGTGATTTTTTCGGTGGTGGTCATGAATTTGGTCCTTGAAGTGCTTTGGTGAAGGAATATGCAAATATAGGCAAAATTACGTAGTTTGACTACGTAGTTTTTGGAGTGCCAGATATTGGATATGAAGAGCGAGACCTAATTAGGAGATTTGATCTTTTGAGGGTAGAGGCATATTGATGGTGATTCGGGTTCCTTGATTTGGGGTAGAGTGGATAAATAAGCGCCCGTTAATGAAATTGACGCGTTCTCGCATAAAGGAGATCCCCATTCCAGAGCCATCTTCGGCTATCTTACGTTTGGGGTTTTGTACATCGAATCCTCGACCATCATCGTCAACCAGGATACTGAGAATTTCCTCACTATGTGATAGTGTGATTAGGATATAATTTGATTCTGCATACTTAATGGCATTGTTAACGGCTTCCTGGGTGATCCGATAGAGGTTGGTTTCGGTAATAGAATCGAAGCGTTGACTGAAATTTGTTCGATTTTCAAATAGGATCTGTTTGCCGGTAAGTTTGCTCAATTCGCTAGCCAGTTTTTGTAGACCAGGACTAATGCCATAATCGGAGAGTTCCGGAGGAGTAAGGTTGAAGGTGGCGATCCTAACGCCTCTAATCAGCCCAGTCGCAATATCGTTGATCTCGGCTAACTTGTCTTTAGCTTCGGTAAGTTGCTGTAGGTTGATGGATTGGAGATTAAACCGTAAGGCCGTGAGCATTTGACCGATACCGTCATGCATGTCCCGAGCGATTCGTTTCCGCTCTTCTTCCTGAGCTTCAATAACCTGTGAGGAGAGGATCTTTTGCTGTTGAATTTTTTCTTGAAATTGTTTCTCCTTGAGTTCGTCAATCTCTATTTGGGCTCTTTTTCGAGAGGTAATGTTGGAGCAGAGAATAAGTAAGTCTTGCTTAACACCACTCCTGTTAACGGGTACGATGGACATTTCCAACCAGAGGCGATCATTCTTATGGGTGGTTAACTCGATCTCACCATTCCATATAGCAGAAGTCGTACTTTTTAGCAAGGTTTGTAAATACTCCTGTTCTCCTTCGTTGGCGCTCATCAAATCTGCCAATGCTCCCCGCGTTTCTTCCTCCTCAATGCCCAATAAATCTCTAAACTTCTTGCTAAGGTAAACCACCTTACCATCGGTGGTCGCACTTGCGAATAAGGCAGCCTGATCCACTGCAAAATTCAAGGCACGTAGTTCATTCAAGGATTGCTCCTTGGCGCGATACAGCTCCTCGACTTCACGGGCCATGGTTTTGGCCTCCGTCTCCGCCTTTACCAGATTACCAATCGTATGTTGCATGCGGACGGCGGCGGGTCTAAACAGAAAAAATAGTTCCGCTACGAGTATAGCCAAGGCGATGAATAGCAATAGGAGTTCAATTCGCCTCAACTGGTGAATCTTACGAGTAGCTTCTTTATCATATTGAGCTACGATCTGGTCCATTTGCTTAAGAAATGGCCCTTCATTGATCAGCAACTGTTCTAGTAAAGGTGGTAGCTGATCAGCCTGCCCTGGCTGATTAACTCCCTGTAGCACTCCTTGAATGCTTTGGACCATGTTATCGTAGTAAGGACTAATCTGGCGGAACATCTCTTCAATGGCGGGACTATTAGACTTGGTTGTACCGGCGCGGAGATCCTCATGTGCGCCTTGCCATAGTTGCAGTGTTTGTTGAAGGTTCTGTACAGAGAGGGGAGGGTTCTGGTAGTTGGCCTCACTAAGTAGCAGCACCTCCTTAACCAGCTTTTGACTTAGCATTCTTTGCCGACCTGCAACATTGACAATGTGGGAGTCTCCTAGTTGAGCCTGGAGGTGACTCTGTACCAACAGCTGACTTATAATGATGGACAAAGCTATAGCGCTTAGCGCAATAATGTAGAGCCGACTCAACCGACGGAAGGTAGTTTGCTCTAAAGACTTATTTCCTTTTTGCGGATCGCTTTGGCCTGCTTGCATCAAGATAAGTTAAGGAATAGTTGGAATTCCAAAAATAGAAAACTGAAACTACTCCTTGAATCCAATATATACTTTTCCGTCCTGCACTTTGACTGGATACGTAGCAATGGAGGGGAGATCGCCATTTAAATTCTCTCCTGTTTCAAGCGAGAAAGTCTTTTTATGTAGCGCACAGGCTACTTTAGGAACACCGTTTTCATCCCCTAATAGCCCACGAGAAAGTACCATTTCTAGCTTGTGTGGACATAGATTTTGGCAGGCGTACCATTGCCCTTTGCGTTCGAAGTAGAAGACTGCGATCTGCATGCCTTTATATTTAACGCATACCCCGCCATTCTTGGGAAATTGATGGACAGGAGCTACTTCGTACCAATACCTAACCGATGCAAGATTGACAGATGTATATTGTGCTAATAGAGCTTCCATTTCTGAAAATTTTAAGTTGGAAATGTGACCAAGAGTGACTTGAGCTTACCAGGGTTTTGGCATCTTTTGATCTCGCAGCGGGACAAAGGTGAGGTTGTCATCGCTATCCTCTGAATTGATGAAATGGCGGAACCGCTGCTTTAATTCCGGGTTGTCTACGACCTGTTTCCATTCGCATTGGTAGGTATTTACTAATGCTCCCATTTGCTCCTCTAGTTCTTCAGCAATTCCTAAGGAATCCTGTATGACCACTTGTTTTAGGTAGTCTATGCCTCCTTCGAGTTGTTCTAGCCAAGCGGCGGTGCGCGTTAAAGGAGCAGCTGTTTTGATGTAGAACATAAGGAAGCGGTCGATGTACTTGATGCAAGTGGCGTTATCGATGTTTTCGGCGAGTAGTAGCGCATGCTTGGGTTTAGCACCTCCATTTCCACAGACATAAAGATTCCAGCCTTCCTCCGTAGCAATCACGCCAAAGTCTTTGCAGCGGGCTTCCGCACATTCTCGAATACAACCTGATACTCCGCCCTTGAGCTTATGCGGCGCCCGAATGCCTTTATAGCGATTCTCTAATTCCACCGCAAAACTCACACTTTCATCCATTCCGAATCTACACCAGGTGGAACCCACACAACTCTTTACAGTCCTGAGGGCCTTGCCATAGGCATGGCCACTCTCAAACCCTGCTGCAATCAACTCTTCCCAGATTTGAGGAAGATCATTGAGCTTGGCGCCAAACATATCGATACGTTGTCCGCCGGTGATCTTGGTATAGAGGTCGTACTTCTGAGCCACTTTGCCCATGGCGATCAGCTTCTCTGGGGTGATTTCGCCACCAGGAACGCGCGGTACAATAGAGTAGGTACCATTGCGCTGGATATTGGCTAAGAAGCGATCATTGGTATCTTGAATGGTTTCTTGTTTGACTGCGGTTTCATTGTAAAGACTGGCGAAAATAGAAGCCAGGGCTGGCTTACATTGCTCACAGCCATCTCCATGTCCAAGTTCATCCAGGGCTTGATCGTAGCTTTCTATCCCTTTGATACTAATGAGATCAAACAATTCTCTTCGACTATAGGGGAAGTGTTCACAAATATGTGCTTTGACGGACTTACCCATCGACTTCAAAGTTTCTCGGAGTAAGTCATTTACCATGGGTTTGCAGCCACCGCAACCCGTGCTAGCTTTTGTTTCCTTGCAGAGTCCCTTGATGGTTTCACAACCTTTTTCTCCAATGGCCTCTATCAGGTCGCCTTTTGTTACAGACTCACAAGCACAGATCAAGGCTTGATCTGGCAGATCCATGACGCCTCCCATGGCAGCTCCTTCTCCGTTTCTTGGCCCAAGAATTAGATCTTCCGGGTGAGGGGGCAAAGGCATTTCCAATTGGGTCATCTGGAGCAGCATATTGTAATCTGCTGCATCTCCTATCAAAATTCCGCCTAGCAGTTTCTGCCCGTCCAGAGAGACATTAATTCTTTTATAGAGTCCTTTGTTTTTATCCTCATAGACAATAGCTCGGCTTTCTTGTAGCTCACCCATAGCATCCCCGAAACTAGCCACATCAACACCAATTAATTTGAGTTTAGTGGACATATCAATCTCTCCCTCCATAGCTTTATCTTCTTGCAAGAGCTGAGCCACGCAAATATCTGCCATGTCATAGCCTGGGGCTACTAATCCGTAAATCTTTTCCTGATATAAAGCCACTTCTCCGATCGCGTAAACAGCTGGAGCAGAAGTTTGCATCTTATCGTTGACCTGAACGCCTCCTCGAGGACCTATCTCAATCTTTGCTTCACGTGCCAATTCATCACGGGGACGAATACCGGCGGATATCACCAACATAGAAGTGCTATGTGACTCACCATCCGCGAAGTGCATTTCTTCTATCCGTCCATCCCCAGTAATGTCAGTAGTTGATTTGGATGTCAAGACCTCGATACCTAAACCTTCGATAGTGGTCTGGAGCATTTTGGCACCTGCCTCATCCAATTGTCGCGGCATTAGCCGTGGCGCGAATTCTATCACACTGGGTTCCATGTCTAGGTCTAGGAGTGCCTTGGCTGCTTCTAGGCCTAAGAGCCCTCCGCCTAGTACGGAGGCTTTGAAGGAACCTCCTTTTTTCATTTTCTCGCCGTAAGCAATAATGGCATCTAGGTCTTCAATGGTTCGATAGACAAAGACTCCATTTTTATGTACACCAGGAATTGGGGGTACAAAGGGAGAAGATCCAGTAGCTAAGACCAGATAGTCGTAGGAAGCTTGGTTTCCTTTATGCGTGCTTATGGTTTTCTTCCTTGTTGAAATGGCGGTGACCAACTCTCCTGTGCATAGCTCAATGCCGTTTTCCTCGTACCATTCCTGTGGAGCTAGGATCAAGTTTTCTTCCGCTTGTTTTTCAAAGTATTCACTCAAATGGACTCGATCGTATGCTGGACGAGGTTCTTCTCCAAATACCGTTATATCAAATTGTTCAGCGGCTTTTGCTACTAATTTTTCACAAAATTTATAACCGACCATTCCGTTACCAATGACAATTACCTTTTTCTTCATATTAGGTACTTTTTAATCATTTACATGCCAAAACTAAGCAATTATACTTAAAAATACTTAGTTTTGAATTATGAAATACGTAAAAAATACTGATTTTTTGAATTTGCCGCGCCTCAGTCTAATAGGGGCAGGGCCTGGAGATCCGGAATTAATTAGCCGAAAAGGATACCGATTATTGCAAGAAGCGGATGTCGTATTATATGATGCTTTAGTGAGTCAGGAATTGCTTGATGAGTTACCGCAAAACGTGCATAAAGTCTATGTGGGTAAAAGATGCGGCCAGCATTCCTGGACTCAGGATGAGATTAATCAGTTTTTAGTAGACTGTGCCTTTAGATATGGTCACGTGGTTCGCTTGAAGGGGGGAGATCCTTTTGTGTTTGGTAGAGGGCATGAGGAACTGCAGTTTGCACAAGCTTACGGAATACCGGTAGAGGTAGTTCCTGGAATTAGCAGTGCAATCGCCGGGCCCGCTAGTGTCGGAATTCCGGTAACGCATCGAGGAATAAGCAATAGCTTTTGGGTCGTCACTGCCACCACTAGAAAACATCAAATCTCCAAAGACCTAAAACTGGCTGCTCAATCCTCTTCCACCCTGGTGATCTTAATGGGGACCAGGAAGCTGTCTAACATTGTACAACTCGTATTGCAGCATCGCCCAGTCGAGACGCCTGTAGGTTTGATAGAGTCTGCTACTTTGCCTCATGCTAGGACCATCCTCGGGAATCTTGGAGAAATAGAAAAACTCGCAGTAGAGCAACAATTTAGTGCACCTGGAATAATTGTAGTCGGGGAGGTAGCAGGTTTACATCCATTTTTTCAAGATAAAAGAAGACGCGATACGCCATTTATGAATCAACCTGAGCAAGCGGTGCAATCCTCCAGCTCGATCGCGAAATAAGGAACCTCCTGAGTCATAAATCAGCAGTAAGCAGTTGTATTGAGCCTCATCTTCTGGCCATGACTGTAAGTTTGTCCAGACTTTTACTTAAGTTTGGTTAAACGACTACTAGTATGAAATCAAAACTACTCTTTCTTTGCTTGGCACTGTTGACCCTCAGCTGTACAAGTGAAACACCAGCAACTGAGAACAGCACACCACAGGATCCCTTGGCACATATCACTGACGGAGAAGTGAAAAGAGTCCTCACCGCGGCCATGGATAAGGCGGGTGGACTAGATCGGTGGAATAAGCTAGCCTCTTTGCAGTTTACTAAAGACTACTCCTTATTATTAGAATCAGGTGAGGTAGAAAATGCCGCTTTCCAGCAACATCTCTACACTTTTGGTACAAACCCAACTGTTGATATCAGATGGGAAAAGGAGGGAAAGACGAATGCGATCCATTTCAAAGAAGGTCAATACCAGAAATTATTGAACGATGCGCCAGATACGTCCATGGCCCAACAATCCGTCATCAACACCGTCCTCAGCGCTACTTTTGTGGTGAGTATTCCCTTTAAATTATTGGATGAGGGTGTTCAGTTGTCTTATAGTGGCCTAGATACACTAGCCAATGGAAAGGTGGTAGAGGTATTACAAGCCTCCTATGATCCCGAGGAACACGCTGAGCATAGTACGCCTGATATTTGGAAGCATTATTATGACGCAGAGGACTTCACCTTCTTAGCTTACATGGTCCAACATGCAGACCATTACAGCTACGTCGAAAATCAGAGCTTCCACGAAGTAGAAGGATTCTTGTTGCCGAAAACGCGAAAGAGCTATCGAGTGGACGAAGATAGAAATCTGCTTTATCTACGAGCAGATTATGCCTACGATGATTATAGTTTGGAATGGTCGACAGCTGATTAAATTATGCTAAGCGGGAAATCGAATAGGGTCGCTTTCTTGCATCATTTGATACACTTTCCAGAAAACATCAATTGTGCTAGGTTTGGAGAAGTAATCTCCATCATCACCGAAGGCAGGACGATGCGCTTTTGCTGTTAGAGTAGCTGGGGGCGAATCTAGGTATTGGTAGCCTCCTTGTTCTTCCAGGACTTGTTGAAGCATAAAGGCACTGGCCCCTCCAGGAACATCCTCATCTAGAAACAAAATACGGTTTGTTTTTTGGAGTGAATGTAGGATACGATGTTCCAGGTCAAACGGTAATAGCGTTTGCACATCAATCAATTCGACCTGTATTCCTTTATCTGCAAGTAACGGGAGTGCTGCTTGGGCAATTCGAACACAACTGCCATAGGTTACCAAGGTCAAGTCATGCCCATCCTGTAATACCTCAGGCGTGCCCAGAGCCACTCTGAAGTTATCCAGGTTGTCTGGGAGTCGTTCCTTAACCCGGTATCCATTCAGGCATTCGATTAGAATGGCAGGGTCATCAGATTGCAGTAGCGTCTGATACATTCCGGCCGCCTGTACCATATTGCGTGGGACTAAAACATAAATCCCTCTCATAGAATGTAATAACATGCCCAAGGGAGATCCCGAATGCCAAATACCTTCCAAGCGATGACCACGAGTGCGTATTATGGTAGGGGCTATTTGAGTGCCCTTGGTGCGATAGCGTAGCGTAGCCAGATCATCGGTGAGCGGGGAGAAGGCATATGCGAGATAATCTAGATACTGTAATTCAGCGATAGGTCTAAGGCCGCGCATGGCTAGCCCAATACCTTGTCCGGCGATGGTCCATTCCCGGATCCCGGTATCGAATATTCGTTCTTCTCCATACTTTGCCTGTAGCCCTGCAAAAGCCTGATTCACCCCTCCAATTTGACCAACATCCTCACCAAAGGCTAGTAGATTGGGATACTGGGCCAAGGCCTGATCGAAGAAATGGTTTAGGATTTCGTGACCATTTAGGCTGGGTGAGGATTCTGAGTATTGGGCGGGAATGGGAGCAACTTGCAGGGCAGAGCGTGGCGTATCACTATGAAGGTGGGTGGAGTATCTGGCTTTGCCTTCCTTTTGAGCATCCATTATCCATTCCGTAAGCATTTTTTGGCTAGCTAGGTCTTGGCCATGAATGGCTATTTGCATCTGCCGAGCATTGTCCAAGATATGGCTCAGGGCAGGATTCTTTAGGGCGGCTAGATCCTGTGCGATATTCGACATAGCTGAGCTGTTATCCACTTCTTTAATAAGACGCTGGTAGATATCGGTAACGGTTTGCCGCATAGCTTCGACGGGTTGACTATAGGCATCCCAGGCTTTATCTCGGCACGCTTCAGCTTCTTTCTTAGCCGCTATTTGAATGGATTCTAGTTCTGCAGGACTGGCTAATCCTTCGGAAATGATCCATTGTTCAAAATGCCGATTACAATCCATTTCCTTTTCCCAAGCGAGTCGGCTGGCAGGTTTATAGCGCTCATGCGATCCTGAGGTAGAATGTCCATATTGCTGGGTGCACTCCTGGACGTGGAATATAGCCGGAATGTGGGTCTCTCGAATCTTGGCAATGCCCGCTTTGAAAGTATCGCACAGGGCTTGGTAATCCCAGGCTTTTACCGCATAAATGTCGAGGCCTCTTCCTTGCTCATCTACCTGAAAACCAGCCAAAGCCTCGGAGATATTTTCCTTGGTCATTTGATACTTGGCAGGTACAGAAATCCCATAACCATCATCAACAACAATGTAGGCAATAGGAACTCGCATCACGCCGGCTGCATTCACAGCTTCAAAAAATACACCTTCTACGGCTGAGGCATCGCCAATGGTACAAAATATAACTTCATTTCCTGCTTGAGAGAACTGACCTTTCGCATCGAGTTTAGGTAGAGATCGGTATACTTTAGAAGCATTGGCCAAGCCTAGAGCATGAGCTACATGGCCAGCTACTGGCGAGATGGTAGAGGCTGCATTGAGGCGGTCGGTGTGGGGAAGCCAGTTTCCGTCCGAGTCTACTAAAGGTGTGCTGTAGTGATTCGTCATCTGTCGACCGCCGGAAAGCGGATCATTAATCGCATCTCCATATAGCGCCGCAAAGAAGTCTATCGGACTAGCGATCCCGAGCCTGAACATCAAGGTTTGATCCCGGTAGTAGCCCGACCAAAAATCTCCCTTTTCAAAGGTTTTAGCCAATGCAACCAGTGGGAGTTCCTTGCCCGCATTGCCGGCCCCAAACTTGGCTCGACCATTCAAAACTTCTTTGCGCAGTAAAAAACTGACCTCGCGGCTGAGGAGACAACAATGATAATCTTGTAGGACTTCTTCTTTGGTCAACTTGGAGATGGCTTTCATGTAAAAAGGGATTGATGACTACCTCCAAAGCTAAGGAATGAGGTTTAAATAGAGCAATCATCAAGGCTTAAACCTCATCCCTTCTAAGCCAAAAAAGGTGAAATCAGTATTAGCGTCCCGGATTAGTCTTTTCCACTCTAAGTGTCCGTAATAATCTGTGCCCCTCGCTACGCCAAGTTCCAGTGAAACCTTTAGGTAGGATAAAGAACTCACCTGTTTGGAAAGTTGTGCTATTCCCTGTTTCGGTTTCTAGAGTTACCGCCCCAGCGAGAATATAAATAAGTTGTTCTTTCTTACTCTTGAAGTGCTTCTCTGTTTGTGGAGTTTCGGACTGAGTGCTGACCGTGAGATCATGCCCACGCTGTAGGATGTCTCGGAAGCTATTTGTTTGATTTACATCCGGAGTTAGATTAATACCCGCCATTTTAGCTTTATCCATGAGTGCTGGTTTTGGATCTAAGTTGGAAGCCTTAGTTCTTTCATTGGCGATAACCGAGAGTTCATGATAGAAACTTTGGCCTCCTTGGGTTTCCCATTCTCCTTGGTATCCTTTGGGGACCCAAAAGAAGTCTCCTGGATAATAGAAGCGCTCCGCCTCCCCGGTAGGATGGAGTCGGGCGCGGCCATTTATGACGTAAATAAACTCTTCAATACTGTAGTCATCCCAATGCGCCGTCTTGGTCTCGCTGGCGACTACGAAAACACTAATTTCCTCTCCCTGATAGAGTCTTTTTTGGAAAAGTAGGCGATCAGGATCGGCGGAGGAAGTGACTTTTTTGAGTCCAAGGCCAGAAATTGCGGTAGGATCTAGCGTTATGGGATGTATGATTTTTGGTATGAATTCAACGTCAAATGCTCGGATCTTATCGCCATCAAAGGTGGCTACCAGCAATGTATTGGTGGCTGGAATATAACTGATGTCAGGAGCCTGTAAGCCGGCTTCGCGAGTGTCTAGAATCATAGTCTTTTCCCCATCTGATGTGACATGATGAAGTAGTCCTCCCCAGCTGGCGGTGATCCAGCCATTCCCGGGAATGGCATCTAAGCCATCAATCCATGGTATTCCTCCGACTACCTTCTCCAGTTTTCGCGTTTTCAGATCATATCGACTTAATGTTTGAGGTGTCCATTGGGTAATCACGAGTTTGTCTTTCTGCAAGAATAGACCGTTTGGGGTATCGATGGAGTCGATCAAAATGGAGCTCTTGCCCTTTCTGACCTGAAATACTTTATTACCACCTGTATCACTGCAGTACAAGGTACCTTCAGCATCTACACAAATGTCGTTTAAAGCCTCAGCTCCGTGGATTGGGATACGATCTACGATCTGCCCCTTTTCAAGATTGATGGTAATTACTTCATCTATATCAGTCGTATACAGAAACTGATCTTGAATACAAAGTCCTGTTGGCGCATTTAATCCCGAAACCCAATCAGCTTCAACTTTAGAACCATCTGCTCGTAGTCGTCCGATACTACCCTGCCCGTCCTTTTTCATAAAATGCCCCTCAATATTTGCTGTGTAGATATACTTGGTATTAGCGTCGTATAGGACCGATTCTACCGTTGGAAAAATAGAATCAGTTTCCCATTGTAGGTTCAGCTTAGGAATTAGTGTTGTACCGTGTTTTTGTCCTTTTAGTGGAAGGCATAGCAATAACCCTAACAATAGAGGTAGGAAAACTCTTTGCATCAGTGGATGATTTAGATTAATAATGGAGACGGTAATTTAGTCTTAGAAAAGATCGCTACAGTCCAGTCTTGTCTTTTTGGACTACTTTAAATAGGTTTCTTGGAATTTTTTAGGGGTTAGGCCCGTCTGTTGTTTGAAGGTGGCGAAGAAAGAGGAGCGTGATCCAAAGCCTACTTCATATCCAATGGCTTCTATGGTCAATAGCTGCTGTTCCAGGAGTAATTGCTTGGCTTCTGCAATGCGAAATTGATTGATGTAGGAGGTGAAACTAAGCCCCACATGGCTATTCAATAAATTAGAGAGTCTTGCCTTGGGCCATTGTAGTTCTTTAGCCAAGGAGGCAATGGTCAACTTAGGGTTACGGTAGGCTTGTTTACGCTGCAAGTATGCTTCTAATTGTTGAAGTAGTGCTTCGGCTTCTTCCCGTTGCATTTTGGGAGAAGTAATAGGGGCGGACTGTTTAGTTTTGGATTTTAAACCTAGGTAGATTAATGCGCCATAAAACAAAAGAGATGAGATAATGGGGCCTAGCACATAGTCAACATACAAGGATAGAACAAAACCGCTACAGATCAATGTGGAGACCCAATAGACCAATAGACTAAATTGTTCTGCTACCGTTAGTGCTCTTTTTTTACCGTTTGGGAAAACGCTTGAAATCAGCAGCAGGGTGGTAAGTAGCAGAAAGCAAGACAATATGGCATGTAAGGTATAGCGTACATGGTAATCCCAGATCCGTGCATGTGCATAAAAGGGATAAAGCAGCCCAAATAAGACAATAGCAAGACCAGAAAAGACCAGGATTTTAATAGATAGTGGGCGCCATTTAGAGAGGGATTTCCAGCTATGAACAGTATAGGCTAGCAAGAGAGGACCAATTAAAATATGTGCGCTCAAGCCGATTTGCACAGCTGTCCAAGGGATGACTTGTTGGAAATAGTATATACAGGAAACACCAACACGAACACAGAAGGCTAAACCCAGAAAACCAAGGAGGTAGCCTTGTTTAGTTCTCGGCTTCACCATTACTAATTGGTAGAGTACCAAGAGAATTCCATTGAAAACACCTAAGGCGCTAAAGAAAAAAAGAAACTCGGTCCAGAGCATCTTGAGGAGAACTACATTTGGGGTGATCTAATCAAACTTGTATCGCACAACCCTAAAAGTAGCCAATAAAATTAGTACGGGAACAGATGAGCATAGTCAAGTGAGAAAAACTAGCCCAGATCCCAAAAGGACCTGGGCCGCTTGAGAACCTTTATTGTATCTAAAACCGTATTGTAGAAATACCAGAGAGAGAACCCTATCAAGAAATAGAGCAAAAACGTCTTCCCAAGTAGGGCCACGGGTATACTTGCTAAACCCACCCATAGGAAGAGTTTGCGCTGTTGATAAGCGAACTGTTTATATAAAAGTAATGCGCTCGTCATTTGCCAAAGAAATAACAATATCCAGCCTAACAAACCACCCGTCTCTGAACCTACCAAAGCCACAATCAACAGGCTGAGGAGTAAGGTGCCTTGTCCCCAAGTATCTATCTTCATTCTTTGTCTAGATATCATAATCTATGGTCTTTTTCAGTACAGGTAAATTTCGATTAGGCGTTTTCAAAGTCCAGGTCTCCAGTTAAGGTCAATCTGTAGTACCATGCACCTGCTATTCCAGGAATTACCCCAAAGAAAACGATGCCAAGGTAGAAAGATAGATTGGAACCCAGGTCCATGTTTTCAAAAACATGAGTGCCTAATCCTAGCATTCCCAGGTAAGTGGCGCTGGCCATTAGGTACCATCCGCGAAATTTGTCCCCGGTGAAAAGGAAATGACTCAGTGCGCTCAGCAATTGCCAGCCTCCTAAAAAGAATAACCCCAATAGATACACGATAAATCTACCTGGCGCAGCAATGACAAAAAGCACACTAGCCATCGTGGGGATTATAATCAAAGTCTGTATTACCAAGTCTAGGCTTCGAAAAAAAACATTGAGTTTCATGGTTTATAGGGTATTGATGGAATAAAGGTAAAGCAAAAAAACTAAACTTTCAATATATACTGAAAGTTTTGAATAAATTATCTTGAACTTTAACACGATAAATGTAGCAGAATAGGGTGCCTGCATAATTTTCCAGAGAAGGTTTACGTTTGAATACCGGTATACGCACAGGGTGGATAAAATCTGTTGTTAAAAGTTTCCCTTATTACTGGTCTGTCTATCCCTCCCATTGTGCCGTTTTTCTACAGTACGATTCGTTGAAATTGGAAAGAAAAATTGGCTTCAATTCGATGAAAATATAGCCCTTCATCGCCCAGTTTTATTGGGTCTTAGAAGCGATTTTTCTTATTCCAAGAACGCACTGATTAGCTTAATTCGTGGTCGTAGCCCTTCAAAACCAAGCGGTTAACATAAATAGCAAATTAATTGCATTTTTTTAATCCCGTATAATGCGGTGAGTTTAAGGGGGATAGCTATTTTTGCTGTCTCCTTGGGCAAAAATCATCCGAAAGCCGAGGACATGCACAAGGACTTGATCCCATTAACGTATATATAAAGTGGAAAAATGATAAGACATATTTTGCTCTGCGCTATTGCCATGCTAGGTCTGCAAACCCTACAAGCGCAAATACCCAAGAATATATCTCTGCCTACCAACAAGCTCGGACAGCCGAGCTCCGAAAAAATGGATTGTAATGACGCGGGAACGATTCGTTTTGATGTAGCTAGCTTCGACGGGCAGAGTAACGATATTTCCCTCGATACAATCTTCCTTTGTTTTGGAGATTCCCTACAAATCATACACAACGGCGACTCTGATCTCACTGGAGATCCCAATGACACTACGGCTCCTGGTATTGGTTATGGCTTTTATGATTGCCGTCCGACCGTTACTGGTCCAGACATTGCGTCCATCTTGGCGGATCCTTGTGTAAATACGACATCCCCAATCATTTTGCCGGGAGTTGGTGCTGTGGATCAGACGTTTGGAATTTGGGTAGCAACTGATGAAGCTAATGGAAACCTTACCCTCACTAATAATGGTGTGCTACAGGCGGGCTTTAACAATGGAGTTCCACAGCCCATCCAGTTCTGGTTTGCTCCCATCACCTTAGATGAATTTGGGAATCAAGGATTTGAAGATGCCGGCGGGGATACCGGCCCTTGTGTAGATGTATCGGTGGATCAGGCTTTTTCTGTGGTGTTTCTGAACCCGATTGAAGCTACCAACCAACAAGTAAATAGTAGTCCAACGGGTTGTATTGGTTCCTTCTTGGTAGAAGGGGGCCTACCTGAATTCGATAACCTGGAACTGTACGATATAGAAATTACCCTACAATCAAACCCTGATATTAGAGGGCAAGTTCTTGGCGTCCCGAACCATGGGGACATGGTTGAATTCTATGTACCTGAGCCTGGTATCTATGACATCGTAATTGAAGATGGCAAAAGTTGTGGCGCAAGCTTCAATATGGATTTGAGCTTTTGCCAGGCGGTAACCTTTGAGTTTCCGCTAGAGAATGTACCTCCGGGACAGAATGTCTGTCTTCCTATTTCGGTAGAAGACTTCAATTCTGTAGGTTCTATGCAGTTTACAATCGAATGGGATCCTACTATTTTGCAGTTTAGCAATACTGGATCATTTCGTTCAGATATGCCTGATATCAGTGAGGCGTCTTTTAACTTAGCTCAACCAGGTGTCCTGGCTTTTTCCTGGGCTGATTTGAGCTTTACCGGGGTAACAATCCCAGATGGAGAAACACTCTTTGAAATCTGTTTTGATGTGATAGGGGAGTTGGGTGATTGTTCTCCGATAGAAATGACTAGCACTCAAACGCCAATTGAAATTGGAGATCCTACTTCTCCAGAACCCTTTCCTTATGGTGTAGTGGTGGAAGGAGGAAAAGTCGTTGTCTCGAATGAAATTCTTTTTGCCGTGTTGGAGCAAGATAGTTTGACTTGTCCCGACGCTATAGATGGAGCTTTCACCCTGACGGTAGATGATGGTACCGGGCCCTACCGATTTTCCTGGAATACCGTTCCTCCATCTGGACCGGATCAAGGACAGTTTGTTATCCCCAATGATGGGGAGTCCTTTACGATTGGGGGACTGACGGCTGGTACTTATCAGGTTACTGTAGATGACTCAAGTAATCCTGCTAATACAGTAATTGATACCGTGGAAGTGTTTTCTGGACCAACCATTGGGGTAGATCTTATCCCTACTAGTCCTAGTTGTTTTGGAGAGAGTGATGGAGCGGTACAGGTACAATTGTTGTTGGATGGCGTCATACAGAATAATCCTGGTCCTGAGTTTACCTTCACTTGGAATACTACCCAGGACAATGTGACAGAGTTGACTGATATTTCTTCTGGCTTTTATAGCGTTGTGGTAACGGATCAAACGGGTTGTACGGCCAGTGCAAGTACTACTTTGTCTCAACCGGCGGCTCTGGTGGTTCTCCCTCAGAATACCTTCCCTGTAGACGCCAGCTGTACTGGTGCGGAGGATGGTTCGATTACGATCACGGCTACTGGAGGTACGAGTGCAGATGGTAATTATACCTATAGCTGGAACGGAGGCCTTGGAAGTATTACGGCCGCTAGTTCGCAGATTACCGATTTGAATCCTGGTGAATATTGCGTCACGGTAACGGATGATAATAATTGTGAATTTACAGATTGCTTTACCGTAGCGGCGGTAAAAACACTCTCGATTACACCGGTTATCACAGATGTAAGTTGTAACGGATTTACGGACGGAGAAATCTTCATCACCGGTAATACGACAGGTGCTCCACAAGATCTTCCTTACACCTTTACTTGGGAGTCTTCTCCTAATCCTCCGGTGGATAATAATACTACGAGTACCATATCTGATTTGCCTGCTGGGCAATACATTGTAAACATGCAAGATGCTTCCGGAGCAGGTTGTCAGGTGATGGATACCTTTATGGTTGTTGAACCCGAAGTTTTGGAGGTGACCTTGCTAGAGCAAACCAATGAGACTTGTACAACGGGGCAAGATGGTAGCGCTCGTGTGTTAGTGGAAGGAGGTACCATGGACTATACCTACGGTTGGACGCACAATGATACCTTGAATAGCCCATTTGCTGATACGCTAAGAGCTGGAATGTATACGGTTACTGTAACTGACCAAAACAGTTGTATTGACTCTTTGGAGATCTTTATTCTGGCGCCTACCCCTCCTAATATTATTTCCTTGGATGATGATAATGTAAGTTGTCCTAGTGACACAGATGGAGAGTTGAGTGTAGTAGCACAGGGGACGAGTGCTGATATTAATAGTTATGTTTGGAGTACAGGTTCCACCGCTACGTCTATATCCAATTTGAGCCCAGGGGTATACTACGTGACGATCACACAAGAAAATAGCTGTGCTGCGGTTGATTCCGCTTTCGTACTATCACCTGGACCTGTGGTTTTGGATAGTTTTAATCTGGTTTCCCCCCAATGTCCGGGAGATGGGAACGGATTAGCCACAATATTTGCTAGCGGGGGTACTGCGCCCTATCGGTATAACTGGTCGACAGATCCGGGTAATGCCACAACGGTGAATCCATTGCCAGCCTTGTCAGCCGGTGATTATTCGGTAACCGTGACGGATAATAATAATTGTCCACCTTTAGTCGCAAATTTTGAAATACTTGATCCAGCTTCTATTCTGATTACGTTGGACACAGCAGCAATTGTGCCCGTAAGTTGTCCGGATGACCTGATTTGTGATGGGCAAGCGGTTGCTTTTGCTTCCTACAGCGATGGAAGTGATGGCTCATTCCGATTTGAATGGACTTCCGGAGAAGTGGATGATGGAGTCATCTTATCAAATGCATCTCAACTCTGTCGAGGGCCGGGTACCTTAACTGTCAGTGATGGAGTTTGTGGTGAAACCTTTGATTTCAATGTAGGCTCTCCTGAAAATATTGATGTTCTAGCTACGCCTACTCCCGTCAGCTGTAATGGCTTGATGGATGGTGCTATATCAATCAGTTTGAGTGGAGGAACTGCACCATTCAATGTGTTATGGACGCAAACTGGAGAAACCACAACGGATATTGGTAATCTGACTGCTGGAACTTACGATGCGGTGATCACTGATGCAAATAATTGTACAATGACCCAATCGGTGATCGTTAATCAGCCAGAAGTATTTATGGTCAATCTATCACCGGATGCAACTACACCAACAGTTTCCTGTAGTGGAGAAGATGACGGTCGAATTGTGGTTTTCACAACGGGAGGGAATGACCTAGGTGCAACACCTTACAATTGGGCGAATAATATAGCGTTAAGCTCGTCTCCTGAAGCAACAGGTTTAAGTCCTGGAACTTACGCTGTAACCGTAACGGATACTAGAGGTTGTCAGGATTCCCTTAACTACACCATTACAGAACCACTACCATTGATTGTGCAATTGGCACCGGTAGCTCCACCATTATGCTTTGGTGATCCAGCACAGATTGCAATTGATACCATTACCGGAGGAGCTGGTACCGATTTCTTGGATTATACTTATACGGTAAATAATAATCTGCCTTTCCCGCCCAACATCACTTCAACGGTGTTTGGTGCTGGGCCACATAGTGTCATTGTTCGAGATCCAAATGGTTGTACAGATACTACTTCGGTAAGCGTAGATGAACCTGATCCGATCTTAATTGACCTGCCGGAACGAATTGTGGTAGAACTAGGAGATTCGCTGACTGTTCTAGATCCAATTGTAACTCCTTTTGGAGGGAATTATACCTATATGTGGACACCTGGGGATTGGTTATCTCCTTCTGATATGGTGAGAAATCCATCCATCTTCCCATTGTCTAGTCAGCAGTATACCTTTACTGTTACCAATGAGAATGGTTGCCAAGCCAGTGCAGACATATTTGTGGAGTTGGATGCTAATCGAAATGTTTATATCCCTAATGTTTTTGCCCCGGATGGAATTGGTGTCAACAATGATGTGTTTACCATCTTTACCTGTACCGGTGTAACCAATGTCAACTTTGTGAAGTTGTATGATCGCTGGGGTGGGGTAGTGTATGAAAGAACGAACCTTGATCCGTCCTGTACGGGTATTCGCCTGTGGGATGGACGAGTTAACAATCAGCCTTATAACTCCGGTGTGTATGTCTACTTGGTCGAAGTAACCTTCTTGGATGGAGTAACCTTACTTTACCGAGGTGATGTAACTCTGCTGAGATAGTGGCAGAGGATGATTAAGTAAAATGAAAAAGGGAAATCGAGTGCCACTCGATTTCCCTTTTTTAATATAAGCAATCTACCGGGCCCTCTCTATTGTGCGCGTTTAGATTCTATATCTGGATCGATACTTTTGGCTTTAGCAAAGGCTTCATTAGCCTTTGACTCATCCTGGGCATTAAGATGTGCAACTCCTAGGTCAAACCACGCACTGGCATTATTAGGTTGAAGTACGGTGCATTTGGTAAATAGGCGGATGGCCTCTGCTGAATTACCACTCATTCCACTGGCCACTCCGAGTAGTCGGATTGTCTGAAAGTCGTTTGGACGTAGTTGGAAGGCTTGTTGTAGGTAATTGAGTGCTTTGGAAAGATCATTGGCTTGCTCCCCATAGTACTGCCCTGCTTGAGTGAAAGCAATCCCCAAGTTATTATTAGCCTCTGTATAATCGGGATCTACATTCAAAGATTGTTGATAGGAGCTGATTGCCGCTTCGTATTGCTTCAGGTATAAATGTGCATTTCCCTTCAATAGCCAGGCGTTTTTGTAGGTGGGATGAATGCGTACCGCTTCTTCCAAATGGCCTAAGGCCTCTTGTAGCATATTGTCTTTCCTTGCCTGGTTTTCTGGTTTTTGAGATTGTGCGACCAATTCACCTCCGGTTGCATTGCGAAGCTTGGCACTATTGGGTGCTACCTCGATATCTGTAGTGAATAATTTGTAGTTGTTTTTCCAGGCGTAGTTTCGAGTTATCGTTTTTAGACTTAGCAAAGCAATGATGACTCCAAGTACGGGAACCAAGGTCTTAAGTGGCAGCCGGTTGCGTGCCAACAAGCGATAGCTCAGCACTCCTATCAGTAGGCAAAAGGCTAAGGAAGGCATAAAAATTAAGCGCTCTGACATATTCGTTCCAATCGGGAAAACAATATTTGATGCGATAGAAATCGTGGCCAGAAAGAATAAGATAGCATAACTGATAGGGTCTCTTCTTTTGAGTCCGAATAAGGCATAAGCAATCATACCGAGGTATAGCAGTAGACTGAGGATGACCTGCCAGTCTCCCCAACTCATGATGTCTACCTGTCGTGGATAATAATCATGGGATAAGGGGTGGGGGAAAACTAATAGCTGTATGTATTTACCTAGGGTGAAAGTGATCGTGGCAGAACGTTCTGCTGGGCTGAAAGGAATCCATTGGTTGTTCTCAATTTTCAGGAATGGATTATTCATTAACTCCATCGGTGGATCACCGATAGATACACCCAGGATAGAAAAGCGAATAGTCAGGAAAATCGCACTGGCCACTACATAAGGGCCAAGAGCTGAAATGATCTTAGGTATTTTCGTTGGGGTAAAGAAATAGAGACTTAGCGGTACAACGGCCAAAAAGGTAATGGCATTCTCCTTGGACATTAGGGCTAGGAAGAAGACTATCCCTGCCAATAGATGGAATAACCATCTATCAGTAATTTTGGCCTTGACGGTAAAGTATAAGGCCGCCAAGCTCCCCATCAGTGCTAGGATCTCATCTCTCCCCTTGATATTAGCAACTGCTTCTGTGTGTATAGGGTGAACGGCGAATAAGGCTGTGGTGACGAGGGCAACGATGGCCGCCTTGCTGGGAGGGAACTCGATTTTAAACAATAATAGCAGTAGACTATATAACAACACGATAGTTGCCCCAAATAATAATGTATTGAGTAAATGGCTGATCCAGGGTCTTCCTCTTTGGCTAGCGGGCTCATTGTCTGCTCCCGCTTTTTTCGCGAATAATTCCCATTCTAGAGCAAAGGTCACCAAGCTAAGAGGCCGGTAGCGACCACCTGCGACCAATTGGGATTTACCTTCCTCCTTAAAAAAACCAAAAAAGGTATCCTTGCTAAGAATCCCATCAATCCCAGATACTCCATCCGTAGTGAACATATTATCGTGGATAACGATAGCGTCATCTAGTGCGTAATCCAGACTGGTGGTGTTGATATAGCAAAAGAAGCTTAGAGAAAAGAGGACGATCTTGTGTAATCGTGAATTGGTTAACCAAGAGGGGTAAGTATTGGCCGCTTGGGTAGGTCTTGACTTTACGGTTTTCTTCTTGGCTTTTGCCATGCATTCCTGATTTTGCAAGTACTCAGGATAATCATTACCTGACTATCCTTGATAAATTTGATGCTTATGAGCAGACTTTGGACAGCTTACAAATTTTGTCAAAGAAGGGATTTTACTTGCCAAACGAAGGCAACTTCAAATTAACCCGCCTCAAATTAGAGAAAATTGGGATAAAAGCAGCGCCTTAGTTCGCAGAAATATTCTCTCAAGCTACGGTATAAAGCAAGGTGTTTGTTGGCCGCTAAGGAAGGAATACTTACCTTGAAGGGTGTAATTTTCTTCCATTTTTTAATTCACTAAAATCTGTCTTCTGAGATAGAGTATTCGTTTACCTTGACCTCAACTTTTGCAGAATGAAAAAACTAATCCCGGCTCCTTTCAAATCCGCGTTTCATCTTTCCCTTTTGGGGGGACTTCTTTTTTGTACGCTCTCCGTTTCCGCGCAGTACGAAAAAGGAAAAGATTATTACACTCCTTCTAAAGTACCTGATCGTATCATACTGACCCTGACGGAGAGTCCATCTACAACTCAAGCGGTGACCTGGCGTACCTCTACCGAGGTGACAAAAGGTAAAGGACAATTAATGCTAGCTGATCCTTCTCCTGATATAGTTGGAGATTTGCAGGAGGTTGAAGCAGAGACAACCGTATTAGAAAGTGATAAAAGTACGGCCCACTATCACACCTTAACCTTCACTAATTTATTGCCTAATACGCAGTATGCCTATCGTGTAGGAGGAGATGAATTGTGGAGTGAATGGTTTCATTTCACTACAGCGGCAAAGGGTAATGCTTCTTATTCTTTTCTGTACTTTGGTGATGCACAGAATGATTTAAAATCGCGTTGGTCTCGTACCATTCGAGGTGCTTACAGCAAGATGCCTGACGCCGACTTCCTAATGCATGCGGGAGATCTGGTAAACAGAGCCAATAGTGATCATGAATGGGGAGAGTGGTTCTATGCCGGAGGGTGGATTTATGGCATGATGCCTAGCATTGCTACTCCAGGCAATCATGAATATGCCAGAGATCCCAACCAAGGCCGGGTACTTTCTAAGCATTGGCAACCCACCTTCAATTTGCCAGTTAATGGACCTGATGACCTCAAGGAAACAGTCTACTTTTTTGATTACCATAATACCAGATTCATTTCACTTGATTCACAGAAATTTTTGAGTTCAGAGAGCAGTCGTGCGGAGCAATTGGAATGGCTTAAGGAGGTACTTTCCAGTAACAAGATGAAGTGGACGATTCTAACTATGCACCATCCCGTTTATTCTTCGGCCGTGGGGAGAGCTAACGAAGAAATGAAACAGTTCTTGGCGCCATTATTGGAAGAATATAAAGTGGATTTAGTACTACAGGGACATGATCATGCTTACGGGCGTGGCGGGAATCTGCCCATTGGCAAAAAGAAAATCGTAATGGAAGGCCCTGTATATGTAGTGTCAGTTAGTGGCCCCAAAATGTATGTAAACGCGATGGAGGAGTGGATGCAACGTGCAGCTTCCAATACTCAACTATACCAGTTGATCAGAGTTGATGGTAATCGCCTAAGATTTGAAGCTTACATGGTTACGGGTGAGTTATACGATGCTTTTGAATTGATGAAAAAGCCAAATGGGAGAACCATTTTTAGGGATAAAGCTCCAGAAAACGTACCTGAGCGCTTAGATATTCCACCTCGGTATCAAAAACAAGCTACTGAAGAGCAGCTGAAGGAATTTAATAAGCGTTTCAGAAAATATAAAGCTAAGCGTGGAGGAACACAGTAGTATGGTTTTTTCGCTTAGCCTGCAAGGGCAAGTATGGGTGAAAAACCACCCATACTTACTATAGTTCGTTCTTACACCAATATAGGGTTAGCTACCCTTGAAGGACTTTTGGCCCTCTCCAGCTCCACGGTAAAGTGGCGAAGAATCTTGGCTTGTCTCTTAATCGTAAATCCATTCTTCAACTCATGACTTCGAGCTGCAACATTAGCCATAGTAGCAGCTACGTAATCCATGTGAGCACGAGAATATACCCGGCGTGGAATCGCTAAGCGAAGTAGCTCCATTTCTGCCAATCTATCCTCTCCTGTTTCTGGGTCTCGATCAGCTAGTAAGGTGCCAATTTCCACGCCTCGTACACCTCCTTCTATATAAGCTTCTACCGCTAGCAATTGAGCAGGGTACTGCGTTTGCGGAATTTGAGGGAGCATACGTTTGGCATCGATATAAAGCGCATGCCCGCCCACTGGTTCTTGAATGGGAATTCCATGCTTCTTTAGTTGTTCACCTAGGTATTGCACCTGCTTAACGCGATCTTCCAGGTAATCAAATTCAACTCCTTCCTGTAGGCCGACGGCCAGTGCACCCATTGCACGACCACTCATCCCTCCATAGGTCAGAAACCCTTCGTAGATTATCGTATACTGACCCAGCTTTTCATACAATTTAGGGTCATTTAGTGCAATGAAACCACCGATATTCACCAAGCCATCTTTCTTCGAACTCATCCAAACTACCTCCACGTCTTTGAACATGGCTCGGACAATATCCCTGATACTCCAATCGGCATATTCCGCTTCTCGAGTTTTGATGAAGTAAGCGTTCTCTGCATAGCGAGCAATGTCCATGTAGACGGGGATACCGTAGCGCTGAGCCAAGGCGCGAGTGTCTTGAATATTGGCGAGTGAAACCGGCTGTCCTCCGACTGTATTACAGGTAACCGTGATATTGATGAAGGGAATGTGTTCTTTCCCATATTTTAAGATTACGTCCTCCAACTTCTCAAGATCGATATTGCCTTTGAAGGGGTGTTCCAGGGCAGTATCAAATGCTTCGGAAATAGTACAATCTATAGCCTTAGCTTTGCGGAATTCAATATGCCCTTTCGTTGTATCAAAATGAGCATTCCCTGGGATGACGTCTCCTTCTTTCACCGTTGCGGAGAAGAGAATATTCTCCGCCGCTCTGCCTTGATGGGTAGGAGCTAGGTATTCAAATCCGAGGATGTCTTGTACGGAGCGTAGTAGCTTGAAATAGGATTCTGAACCCGCATAACTTTCGTCGCCAATCATGATTTCGGCCCACTGTTGTTCACTCATGGCACCGGTGCCGGAGTCCGTCATCAGGTCAATAATCACCCAGTCGCTGTGGATATTAAAGAGGTTATAGTTCACCTCTTGGATTTTTGCGCTGCGTTCTTCTCTAGTTCTAAAATATACGGGTTCTACTACTTTCGTTTTATAAGGAGGAATTGCTGGTAATTTCATAATGAATTAGATTTTGCAGCATTGATCAAGACCACTAGGGTAGACCAATACCTATTAAGAATGCCTCCCCAACTAGCGTTTAGTCAGAGAAGGTCAAGAGAAAATTCAAGCCATTCGGCTCGCTAAAAATGAAAAAGAAATACGTAGGAAAAGGACAGGCTGTCCTTGACGGGAAAGGATTAAGCGATGAAAGGGTCTCTCTTCTTAATGAACCTAAAAATGAAATTTAACCGCATAACACAAAGTTACTGGATTTTGTAAAAAGAATCCAGCTCAACACAAAAATGGTTTTGGAGGAATGGGGTTTTCCTCCAAAACCAGGGGACCCTAAACTAGGGCGCCATTAATAACTTCCTCTACTACTTCAGGGTTAAGCAATGTGGAAATATCGCCTAAATTCGAAGTATCACTTGAGGCTACTTTTCTAAGAATACGGCGCATAATCTTACCTGAACGTGTCTTGGGCAATCCACTTACAATCTGGATCTTGTCAGGCTTAGCGATAGGGCCGATCTCCTTAGTTACTACGGCCAAGATTTCTTTGCGGAAGGCATCTTCATCGGGTACGGGATCACCAATGATGACGTAAGCATAAATGCCCTGTCCCTTGATGTCATGTGGATAACCTACTACGGCAGACTCTACCACATTAGGGTGCTCATCAATGGCATTTTCTACTTCTGCAGTTCCCATACGATGTCCAGATACATTGATCACATCATCGACCCGTCCAATAATTCGGTACCGACCGTCCGCATCTCGACGTGCGCCATCTCCAGTGAAGTATAGATTCTCGAAAGAAGAAAAGTAGGTTATTCTACAACGCTCATGATCACCGTAAGTGGTACGGAGCATCGAAGGCCATGGGAATTTTACACAAAGCAAGCCCTCGACATCATTCCCTTCTACCAACGCTCCTTGCGAGTCAACCAAGATGGGCTGTATGCCAGGCATGGGATAGGAGGCAAAGCAGGGTTTTGTGTCGGTAATGCCAGGAAGCGGCGTGATCATAATGCCGCCTGTTTCGGTTTGCCACCAAGTATCTACAATAGGAGCGTGTCCTCTTCCCACTTTTTCATCGTACCAATGCCACGCCTCTTCATTAATAGGTTCTCCCACACTACCAATGACTTTTAGTGTGCTGAGATCATATTTATCTACAAACTCATCTCCTTTCGCCATCAAGGCTCGGATTGCAGTCGGGGCAGTGTAGAACTGATTTACTTTTAGTTTATCACATACCTCCCAGAATCTGCCTGCATCAGGGTAAGTGGGAACGCCCTCAAACATAACTGTCGTTGCTCCTGCCAGGAGCGGGCCGTATACGATATAGCTATGCCCGGTAATCCAGCCGATATCAGCGGTACACCAATAGACATCTCCATCCTGGTATTGGAAAACATTGCGGAAGCTAAAACAAGTATAAACCATGTAGCCACCACAGGTATGGACTACCCCTTTAGGCTTTCCTGTGGATCCAGAGGTGTAAAGGATGAATAACATATCTTCCGAATCCATTGCCTCTGCCGGGCAATCCGCAGACTGGGCATCTACTTCTTCATGCCACCACTTGTCTCGGCCTGCTTCCATCTCTACCTCTCCTCCCGTATTGCGATGCACCAACACCGTCTTAATGCTATCGCAGTCCATGGCTAGCGCATCATCTACTACTTTCTTAACCGGGATATTCTTGGCTCCTCGGTTATTATAATCTGAGCAGATCACCATTTTGCAAGTAGAATCCTTGATCCGGTCCGCCAGAGCTTGGGCGGAAAAGCCGGCAAATACTACAGAGTGGATGGCGCCTACACGTGCACAGGCCAGCACCGCAATAGCTAATTCTGGTACCATGGGCATATAAAAGCATACGCGGTCTCCCTTTTGAATACCACTGGCTTTTAAGGCATTGGCGGTTTTACAAACTGCAGCATGTAATTCCTTATAGGTATAGCTTATGTTTGCTTGTGATGGATCATTGGGCTCAAATAAAATAGCCACTTGATCTCCGCGATCTGCTAAGTGTCGATCTAGGCAATTTTCGGTAATATTCAATTTCCCTCCTACAAACCACTTCACGTCTGGATCTTTGAAGTTCCAGTCCAAAGTTTTATCCCATTTCTTCTGCCAGTGAAACGTCTCGGCCTGTTCTGCCCAGAAGCCTTCGGGATCGTTCACACTTCTTTGATACGCGTCCTTATATTCTGCTAAGGATTTTACCTGTAGTGTCATAGGTACAATTCTGTTTGGTTCTTCGATAAATCCCGTGTTTGAAGACACCCAAAAATGAAATTCAACGCTTTATTGACAGTAATCGTCAGTATGCGTTTTTTCTTCTCATTTTATGATTGCCCACGAGTTTTGCCGAAGAAGGTTATGTTTTTATAGCTGTAATTGATTTTTCGTCAATAGAAACGATTATAGTTCTTAATGAATAATTATAAGAACTTAAATTCCATTCTCCATTCTCCATTCTCCATTCTCCATTCTCCATTCTCCATTCTCCATTCTCCATTCTCCATTCTCCATTCTCTAATGCGCAACTGCATCACCCGCTCCACTCGGAATTCTAATATCTTCCACGATGTCCTGAACCTCTTGTGGAGGAGCTGCCGTTACTCTGGACACTACCATGGAGATAACAAGATTGATCATCATCGCTACGGTACCGAAACCTTCTGGTGAGATACCAAACCACCAATCCTCTGCTGTCCCCCCACCAAACTTACCAAGCTTAAATTTCAGCATGTAAAAGAGCATGATAGAGATGCCCACCACCATACCCGTGATGGCGCCCTCGCGATTCATTCGTTTATCAAAAATACCTAAGATAATGGCCGGGAAGAAGGAGGCTGCGGCTAATCCAAAGGCCAAGGCTACCGTTGCGGCCACAAAATCTGGCGGATTAATACCGAAATAGCCTGCAATAACTACGGCTACGGTGGCGCCTAAGCGAGCAGCGATCAATTCATTTCGTTCGGATATATCGGGCTTCAATTGCATTTTGATCAAATCCCTCGAAACAGCCGTAGAAATCACCAGGAGCAAACCTGCTGCGGTGGACAAGGCTGCTGCTAGTCCTCCCGCCGCCACCAAAGCAATTACCCAGTTGGGCAAACCTGCAATCTCCGGATTCGCCAATACCATAATGTCTTGATCAATCGTCAATTCATTGGTGTTCGGGTCGGCTACGTACTGAATTAAACCATCGTTGTTTTTATCATCATGCGTAATGAGTTTGGTGGTCTCCCATTTGGTGAACCACTCTGGCATGCTTGCATATTCTTTATTGCTTACCGTGTTGATCAAATTGGTGCGGGCAAAGGCTGCAATGGCTGGAGCAGTAGTGTATAAGATAGCGATGAAGAGCAAGGCGTAACCGGCTGAAATCCTGGCGTCACGTACTTTGGGAACGGTGAAAAAACGGACAATCACGTGGGGAAGTCCAGCAGTCCCTACCATTAAAGCCATGGTGATACAAAAGATATCTGTCATCGACTTAGTGCCGCTAGTATACTCGGCAAAGCCCAGTTCTCTATGCAGTTGGTCCAATTTATCGAGGAGAGCCATTTCAGAACCATCTGTTACATTGCCTAGTAACCCGAGTTGAGGAACGACATTCCCAGTCATGGCTAAGGAAATGAAGAAAGCGGGTACCATGTAGGCAAAGATCAAGACACAATATTGAGCGACTTGCGTATAGGTAATACCCTTCATCCCACCAAGAACCGCATAGAAAAGGACAATAGCCATTCCTATATAAACACCAGTATTGATATCGACTTCAAGAAAACGCGAAAAGACAACTCCAACTCCGCGCATCTGCCCGGCCACGTAGGTAAAGGATACGATAATGGCACAAATCACAGCGACGGTTCTCGCAACATTGGAGTAATAGCGATCTCCGATAAAATCAGGAACGGTGAATTTTCCAAACTTTCTGAGATAAGGGGCTAGCAATAAGGCTAGGAGTACATAGCCGCCCGTCCATCCCATCAGGTATACTCCTCCATCATACCCCATGAAACTAATGAGACCTGCCATGGAAATAAAAGAGGCAGCTGACATCCAATCGGCTGCAGTTGCCATTCCATTGGCTAAAGGTGATACTCCTCCGCCTGCCACATAAAACTCTTGGGTTGAGCCAGCTCTCGACCAAATGGCAATTCCAATGTATAAAGCAAATGTAATTCCAACGATGATATAGGTCCAGGTTAATACACTCATGATGTTTCTTTAATCGTAAAGCAGCTTAATATTCCAGGTGCGCAGCAGCTTGGCTTAGGATTCATCCAAGCCATACTTCTGATCCAACTTATTCATTAGATATACATACACAAAGATGAGCACGACGAAAACATAAATGGACCCTTGTTGTGCAAACCAAAAGCCCAGTTTCGCACCACCGATACTCATGCTATTGAGCTGGTCTATCAATAAGATTCCAAAACCATATGAGACAATGAACCAAATCACCAAAAGGATGGCTAGATAGCGAAGGTTCTCTTTCCAGTAGGCTCTTAGCTTGTTCTCGGACATATGAAAGTTGGTTTTTATACAGTGCCTAGGTAAAAGAAAAATTAAATCGTAGTCGACTTACACTTGCATCTAAAAGCTAACAGTATGAGAGGAGGGCTTTGGTAAGTCAAACAAATACGAAGCCCCAAAATAAAATTTTTCGTGGTATAGTGGAGGTAAAAGGCGCAAGTTTCGAAATATGCTCCTGATTTTGGGAATTCCCCGAAGCATTGATGTGCAGTAGGCGCGGGTAGGCAGTAAAAATTTGGTTCGGATACTGATACTAGGAAAACTAGGGGGAATTTGGATTTCTGAATGACAAATTCAAGATAAGGGAAGCATGTTTGGGTACGCAGTTCTGATTGGTCCTGACCCTCATCCTACCTGTTAGGCTTCAAGCGTTCCAGGACTGCATCGCGGTATTGTTGTCCGACCGGGATCAATAGATCATCAATTTTCAACTGATTACCTTCCATATATGCCACTTTATCCCAGGCAATCAAGTAGGAACGATGTACCCGTAAGAAGCGTGTAGATGGAAGTTGTTCCATCAATTTGGCAAGGGTAGTTTTGGGCAGTAATTGTTTGTCGGCTAAGATAACTTTCACGTAGTCGCCATAGGCCTGGCAATAGAGAATTTCATCCAAAGCAATTCGATAGATCTTGCGATCCGCTTTCAGGGTAATATGGGTAAGCTGTTGCTCTGGGCTAGTTTTCTTTTCTAGGAAAAGTCCGGCCTTTTGCACGGCTTTTAGAAAACGTTCTTTGGCGAAAGGCTTTACCAAATAGTCGATAGCATCCAGTTCAAATCCCTCTACGGCATAATCTGGAAAAGCGGTAGTAAAAATGACGAGTGGAGGTTGACTCAAGGCCTTTACCAAATTAATGCCAGAGAGTTCTGGCATGTTGATATCCAGAAAAACGAGATCAATTTGTTGCTGTTGCAGAAAGCGCATCGCAGCAATGGGTGAGTCAAATGCTCCCTGTAGGGAAAGATAAGGGACATCCGCTACATATTTTTCCAAAATTCGGATAGCTAAAGGTTCATCGTCAACAATGATGCAATTGATATTCATTCGCTTAGAGTCAGGGTCAAGAAAACTTTAAATTGTTCCTCCTTATCTTCGATACGGAGATGATGGCGGTTAGGGTATAGGAGTTGCAGGCGTTTACGGGTATTGGAAAGGCCAATGCCGCCGCCTTGTTTTGGAGGAATGGCCAATTTGCCTTTGTTATTTTGAATGCTAAAGTTGAAGGTGTCTTCTTGCACCTCACAATTAATATGGACAAAAGCCTCAGTATTACTTCCTTTAGCCCCAAATTTAAAGGCATTCTCCACAAAGTGGATTAAGAGTAAAGGGGCTATGGTTTTGTCCTTGATTTTGCCTTGCACGGCAAACTTTATTTCTACCCGCTCGGGGGCGCGGATGCGTTGCAGGTCAATATAGTTTTCGAGGAACTGGATTTCCTTTTGTAAAGGCACAAAATTATCTCCCGATTCGTACAGCATATACCTTAAGTTATCGGATAAGCGGAGTAAAAGATCTGGCAATCGCTTATCCTGATCTAAGGACAAGGAATAGAGATTATTAAGACTGTTGAATAGGAAATGGGGGTTGATTTGAGATTTTAGACTCAAAAGCTCAGCGTCTAGTTTCTCTCTTTCCAATCGATTAATCGCTTTCTTCTTCTCATTGAGCTCAAACCACGATTTTGACAAATGTAGTAAAGTGCTCAAAGCCATGTAGGTAAAGGTAAATTCTAGGATGTCGCCCCATTGGTAATAAGAAATGAAATAGTACCCCTCAAATAGCCAATCAGCTAGGTATTGGAAGGTCAAGTGATTGAGCACGGTTCCAAGTGCGAGTACTACTGCAAACCCAAAGATGTACCTCCCATATCGCTTGGTTTTGAAATACCTTGGGAGTAGAAAATTCAAGTTCGAATACACAAGGAAGACGAGGCTAATGTGGAATAGAAAAGTATAGATCAAATCTGTTTCCACGTACTTGTCATCCGTACAAAATACACGAAACAACACATAGAAGGACAACAACCAAAATAAGAGATGTTGCACCATTCTATGTTGTACGATCCGTTCTATGTGTTGACTGCTAACCATTTATCTAAAGGGCTTTCTTCAAGGAAACACTCTCCGTGAAAATATTAGGATCATTGGCATATTTAAGGAAAAACTTCTGAAGTTCTCTTGGACTGGCGGTTAATATGAACTCATCCTCTAGTCTTTCGTGTTTGATTCTAATTTTTCGTTGATCGAATAGATTTTCTAACCAGTCTACTTCAGCAAAATGGCTAATCTCTAGTGTCCCTTGATCCCATTTGACTTTTGCAAAGGAGTGTGTGCGGATGAGGGGGGCTAGTGCTGCATCTTCGCCAGGATAGAATCCTTCTTTTCTATGCGAATAGAAGTCGAAATAATAATTTGAACCTAGTTTAACCAGGTGTACCTCATATTGTTCCTGTTCTGGTCCTTTCATGTAGGTGAATAGATAAGTTTTTCCTTTCAACTGTTCAAACACATAGGCGTCTTCCCCATCTGTCCATGTCCCTAACAAAGAAGATTCAAACACCATCGTATCCTCTGTATAAAGTGGATGTAGGGAGGGAATGCAAGATTGTATCATTACGGCTAATCCAAGCCAAATCCAATGACGTAGTTTCATTGTAGTCGTTTTAGTGATTAATTGACGGCAAGGTATTTCCAAGGCCTCGAATCATCAATTATAGTCGTTGAACATCGTTTATTTGTAGGTGAACAGGGGCTGAGAGATGGAGCGAAAGATAAATTAGAGGTATTTTACTAAATTTGAAGTTCTGGAACATAAACTGTAAGCCTCTTTCCTTTCAATTGACACTTCCCCTAGAGAACCATTCTATAAATCCTTGAACAAATAAGAGACTTTACGATTAGTATTGCATAGAAAATCCTTACTGTAATTAAATACTTTCTTGGATAGATCCAAGAAGCTTTAAATCCTAATGTAGTATGAAAAAACACCCAACCTTGTTTGGGCTTATTTGTCTATTGGTGATTCCTAGTTTTCTCTGGGCGCAAACCAATAATGACGAATTAAGGCCCGTCACCCGAACCTACGCCTTAACCCAGGCTAATATCGTCACAGAGCCGGGTAAGATGATTGAAGGCGCTACCATTGTAATTAAGGATGGTTTAATCTCAGCAATTGGGAAGAATGTAAAGATTCCAATTGACGCACAAGTGTTGAAAGCCGACTCCATGTATATTTATGCCGGCTTTATTGAAGGCTTATCCCACACCGGTATTCCCAAAGCGGAAGCACAGAGCGGTCGAGGTGGCCGTGGTGGTGGACCTCAAGCTCCCCAAGTCAAAGATCCTGGCTCCCCACCTAATGATCTAGCTGGAATTACACCTGAGAAAAATTTGGCGGCATCGCTCAAGCCGAGCGATAAATCGATTGCTGACATGCGAAAGCTGGGTTTTACGGCTGCTAATGTCGTACCCAATGGCCAAATGTTACCTGGGCAAGGCGCATTGGTCTTGCTGCATGGTGACAACGCTGATAAAATGATTTTAAAGGATCAAACAGCTTTCTTTTCTCAGTTGGTGGGAGCAAGGAGAATGTATCCCGCTACGGTGATTGCTGTGATCGCAAAATGGAGAGAATTGTATCGACAGGCAGAATTGGCACAAGCTCATGAAAAAGCTTACAAAAAAAGCCCAGGTGGCATGTCTCGTCCTTCTTATGATCCTGTCCTACAGGCCTTTTATCCCGTGATCAACAAGGAGCAATCCGTGTTTATGAAAGCGAGTGATATCAAATCTGCCTATCGCGCGCTTTCTCTGCAGAAGGAGTTTGATTTGCCCATGGTCATTGCTGAGCTGAAGCAAGGATGGCATGTAGCAGATGAGCTAAGCAAGCGAGATATCCCCGTATTACTCTCCATGGATTTACCAGAAGATAAAAAAGGTAAGGGCGGTAAAAAAGGAGGGAAGAAGGGAGATGCAAAGAAAGAAGAAGCTAAAAAAGAGGATCCATTTAAAGCAGAAAGAGAAGCACTGGAAAAGCGGAAAATGAAGGCTTTAAAAGAACACTGGACACAAGCTGGAAATATGGAAAAGGCAGGTGTGATCTTTGGCTTTTCTACGCTTGATGTGAAAAGCAAGGATGTGAAAGCCAATCTACGCAAGATGATTGAAAATGGATTAAGTGAAGATGCTGCCCTGGCTGCCTTGACCACAACTCCCGCCAAAATGCTAGGTGTTTCTGATATGCTGGGTACGGTAGCCGCAGGAAAGATAGCCAATTTGGTCGTGACAGATCAGCCTTACTTCGAGGAGAAGTCCAATGTACGATATGTCTTTGTAGAGGGGAACAAATTTGAGTTTGAAGCGAAAAAACCGGCTAAGAAAAGCGATCATAACGCAAAAGTAGTTGTAGCAGGAAAGTGGACCTACAGTTTCGAAGCCATGGGGCAAAACATGGACGGTATCCTAGAATTGGTGGACAATGACGGTGATATCTCAGGCAGTATTACCAATACCGCCATGGGGAATAAAAGTACCATTGAAACGGCCGAGTTGAATGGCAATGAGCTTTCCTTTAGTATTAAGATCGATGGCGGTGGGCAAACGGTCATGATCGAATACAATCTGGTTATTGAAGGAGACAATATGGAGGGAACGGTTTCTGCTGGCCAATTTGGCACCTTCGATCTGGAGGGGGAGCGCATTGGAACACCTAATAAATAACCACAATTCTTGAGCCTAATTTGAAGATGCAATCATGAAAAAAATAATCAATAGTATACTATTCACCTGCGTGGCGCTCAGCTTATTTGGCCAGCTTGACAAAGGTGATATTTTGATCAAAAATGGCACGGTCATTACCATTACAAATGGGGTATTAGAGGAGACCGATGTACTGATTCAAAACGGGAAAATCACCCGTATTGGTAAAAACCTACGCACACCATCTGGCACCAAAGAAGTGGATGCCACTGGAATGCACGTTATGCCAGGTATCATTGACGCCCACTCCCACATTGCCATCGATGCAGTGAATGAAGCCACTAACCCCGTGACTGCGGAAGTATTTACGGGAGATGCAATTAACCCGCTAGATATTTCCATCTATCGCGCCTTGGCGGGGGGAGTAACTTCATCTCATGCCATGCATGGCTCTGCCAATGCCATTGGTGGGCAATGTGAGACGATTAAGCACCACTACGGTTCCTACAATCCGGAAGACTTAAGGATGGTTGGAGCACCTCGCACCATCAAGTTTGCACTCGGAGAAAACCCAATGCGGGTGCATGGAGAAGGGCGTGGCATTCAGCCCAGAACTCGTATGGGGGTAGAGCAGGTATTTCGCAAGGCTTTCTCGGAGGCAAAAGTCTACATGAAAGCTTGGGAAAAGTACAATAATGAGAAAAATACCAATCCCAAAGCTTCAGCACCGGAGTATAGCTATCGCCTACAGACACTCGCCGATATTCTTACGGGTGATGTCATTATTCATTGTCACTCGTATCGCGCTGATGAGATCCTGATGCTCATGAATGTATGCAAGGACTTTGGCATTAAAAGACTCTGCTTTCAGCACGTGAATGAAGGCTTCAAAGTAGCACCAGAATTGGCCGAATTTGGGGCGACTGCTTCTGTGTTTGCAGACTGGTGGGCTTATAAGTTCGAAGTGTACTACTCCACTGCCTATAACGCTTCTATCTTAACGCGCAATGGGGTGGTTACCTCTATCAACTCCGATTCTGGGGAGTTGATCCGTCACCTCTATCACGAGGCAGGAAAAACGCAGCGATATGGTGACCTATCGGATAATGAAGCCCTGTCTTTGATCACGATTAATCCTGCCAAGCAGCTAGGCGTAGAGGATCGAATTGGTTCCTTGGAAGTGGGTAAGGATGGTGATGTAGCCATTTTTAAAGGACATCCGCTTTCCGTGTATGCCATTCCACAGATGACCATTGTAGATGGTATAGTTCGATTTGATATCAATATGGATCCCGCTGATGTGCGTATGGATGTAAATCCAGAGGAAGATCTTCCTGCTTTTTTCTTGGAAGTAAAGGAGTATGATAACTGCATGCAAGGGGTACATCATCAGCATCTGTTCTTCCATAGACATTAAGCAGTTGCTTGAGGATTCATTCATCATCAAAAAGAAGACATAATGAAATTCACTATAAAGATTCTTGCTTTCCTGATGCTGGGCCTAAGTACCCTGAGTACATATGGTCAGCAAGTTAGCAAACCTGTCAGGGGTACGTTTGCCCTCACCAATGCCACGATCGAAACGATTACCAACGGAAGCGTACAAGGTACCTTGGTGATCGAGAATGGCAATATCTCTGCTATTGGCCCTAACGTAGCTATTCCACCAGATGCCAAAGTAGTGGACTGTTCTGGCCTATTTGTTTATCCTGGTTTAATCGATGGAGGAACTCAGCTGGGCTTGGTAGAGGTAAGTTCCGTTTCTTTGACGGCGGATGCCAATGAGATTGGGGATATTAAACCTGAAATGCAGGCCTTAACGGCGGTCAACCCGAATGCCACTGCCATTCCAGTTACCCGTGTGGAGGGCGTGACTACGACTTTGGTTGCTCCGGTAGGTGGTACCATTCCTGGTACGGCTTCCTTGATTAATTTGGTGGGGTATACACCCGATCAGATGTTTGCGGGCTTCAAAGGAGTAGTGGTTAATTATCCAAGTGCAGGTCGTAGAGGCCGAAGAGATCGTAGAACAGATGAGGAGCGAAAGAAGCAAGAGGAAAAGCAGCTGAAAAAACTTAATGATCTCTGGGATAACCTTAGCTTGTACCACAAGCTGGATTCTGCAGCTAAAGCAGGAAGTGGGGAAGATTTAGATTACAATCCTAAGATGGAAGCCTTGCTACCCGTAATTAGAGGTGAAATGCCAATTCTACTGGAGGTGAACCAAGCTAGCGCCATCGAATCTGCTATTAAGTGGGTGGGCGAAAAGAAGGTGAAGGCCATCTTTACCGGAGTAGCTGAGGGTTGGCGGGTGGCCGATAAAATTGCAGCTGCCAATATCCCCGTGGTTACTGGTCCCGTGTTTAGCATGCCGACTCGTACCTCTGATCGCTATGATACGCCTTATGCCAATGCTGGTAAGATGCATAAGGCCGGTGTGAAGGTCGCGATTCGCTCTAATGATACGGAAAACGTCCGGAACTTGCCGTACAACGCAGGTTTTGCTGCTGCTTATGGCATGGGTAAGGAAGCGGCCTTAAAGGCTGTTACAATCGTGCCTGCTGAGATTTTTGGAGTGGCGGACCGATTGGGATCATTGGAAAAAGGAAAGAGCGCTACGCTTTTCGTGACGGATGGAGATCCATTCGAAACCAAGACACATGTCAAGCATCTATTTATAGATGGCTGGAATGTACCGCTGGATAGCCGACACATTCGTTTGTACAATGAGTTTTTAGAACGTTCTCCAGGATTGGAGAAATAGAAATTAGCCCACTCACTCACCCGGTGAGTTTGACTCATCGGGTGAGTATGTATGGGCTAAATCAACCCCTCCTTCACCAAATTATGCAGGTGAATCATCCCCAGGTATTTCCCATCCTCTTCTACAATCAGCTGCGTAATACTGTGCTTACGTAGAATATTTAGCGCATTTACCGCCAAAGCATCTTTGCTAATCGTCTTTGGCGTGGCACTCATCAAGTTAGCGGCCGTGAGTTGCTGTAAATCTGGACTATCTTCAAGCATCCTACGTAGATCCCCATCTGTTACGATTCCTTTCACATGATCATGTTCATCCACTACGGCAGTAGCCCCTAAGCATTTGGATGTCATCTCTAGTATGGTACGCTGCAAACTGTCCGTCGGAGCCACCGCTGGTCGTTCATTTTTAGGATAAATATCAGCTACACTCAGGTACAGTTGTTTGCCAAGTGATCCACCTGGATGAAACTGAGCGAAGTCTTTTGGCGTAAAACCCCTTAAAGCGAGCAAAGCTGTTGCTAAAGCATCTCCTAAAGCAAGCTGTGCAGTAGTGCTAGTGGTGGGTGCGAGGTTGTTAGGATCGGCTTCCTTGACAATAGGTGTGTGCAGTATATAGTTGGCTTGTTGCCCCAAATAGGAATCTCGTTTGGTGACCATTCCGATGATGGGGTTCCCAAGATTCCGGACTAGGGGTACTAATACTTTTATCTCAGCCGTTTCTCCGCTTTTGGAAAGGCAGAGTACTAGATCATAGGGACGTACCATTCCGAGGTCTCCGTGAATAGCATCAGCGGCATGCATGAAAAGCGCTGGCGTTCCGGTAGAATTCAAGGTAGCGACGATCTTTTGCGCGATCAGGGCGCTTTTGCCAATTCCCGTGACGACAAGCCGGCCAGGTGAAGAATAAATGGCATTTACACAGGCCACAAAATCCTGATCAATACTTTGGGACAAAGCTTGCAGACATTGGGCCTCAATTTCCAGCGTTTCCTGGGCAGTTTTAACAATTAGGGCATCTGAATTCACAATGTTTTTTAGTATTTTTGGAAGCTTTTTGAAAAAAGCCTGTTGGACTATAAGTTTTCTGCATCAGAACATGCCCAATTAGACGTATCAGGAAGTGTTAACCAATAGGACCTTTTCTGATAATTATGTATAAAATAATGGACCAAGATAGGAATAGTAGACAGGTTAAAAAACTTTGTTCAATCAAACTTGCGATCGCCTGCCAAGACGATGATCAGCCAGGCTACAGGCCAATTTTCATGCCAAAAAAAAGAAGGCCAGGATTCTTTTTGTCCAGTGTTTTTGATAAATTTAAGGTAGCCAAACTCATCGTCCCTAAACTTAAATTTTGGCATTTTACCAGTTTGCCAAAACATTATCGAATCAGCTTCGCCTTTCCGACATTTCATTCTCCGTTCAGGTCAAAAGCATACGCTTTTGTTAGGTGTTGTACGGATTAGACTAAGCAAAAACTAAATGTTCAAATGTTAACCATGACAGCGACGAAAGAAAGTTTGCATGACGCACTGAATCAGTATTTTGGGTTTGATAAGTTCAAGGGTAATCAAGAATTGATTATCAAAAGTGTGCTGCAGGGAAAAAATACTTTTGTGATCATGCCGACGGGTGGTGGAAAGTCTCTTTGTTACCAGCTGCCAGCATTAATGTTAGAGGGAACGGCGATCATTATCTCTCCGCTCATTGCCCTCATGAAAAATCAAGTGGATTCGATTAGAGGCTATTCTCAAAGGGATGAAGTAGCCCACTTCTTGAATTCTTCGCTTACGAAGGCCCAGATGAAGCAGGTGAAGCAGGATATTATGGATGGAAAGACCAAACTGCTCTTCATCGCCCCCGAAACACTAACCAAAGACGAAAACATAGAATTTTTCCGACAAGTCAACGTCTCTTTTGTGGCGGTTGATGAGGCACACTGTATCTCAGAATGGGGGCATGACTTCCGACCTGAATACCGTCGAATTAGAGCTATGTTGGACGCCATTGGGCAAGAGATCCCTGTGGTTGCGTTAACTGCAACCGCAACCCCTAAGGTCCAATCCGATATTCTGAAGAACTTGAATATGGATGCTCAGAGCACTTTTATCTCTTCCTTTAACCGGGAGAATCTGTATTATGAAGTGCGACCTAAAGGTAAGAAGGAGCAAACCCTGAAGAGTATTATTCAAATCATCAAAGGGATCGCTAATCAGTCCGGTATCATCTACGTTCAGAGCCGGAAATCTGCTGAAACCATTGCGGAGGTATTAAGGGTGAATGACATCAAAGCCGCCCCGTATCACGCTGGCTTAGATGCCAAAACGCGAAGCAAGACACAGGATGACTTCTTGATGGAAGAATTGGACGTTATCGTGGCTACGATAGCCTTTGGAATGGGAATCGACAAACCCGATGTACGCTTTGTAATTCATTACGATATTCCCAAAAGTATTGAAAACTACTATCAAGAAACGGGACGTGCGGGTAGAGATGGCCTTGATGGAAGTTGTATAGCTTTTTACTCTTATGCGGATATCCTTAAATTGGAGAAATTCTTACGGGATAAGCCAGTTGCAGAAAGAGAAATGGGAGCACAGTTGATGCAAGAGGTGATGGCCTATGCAGAGACTACTAGCTGTCGACGACGCTTCCTATTGCATTATTTTGGAGAACAGTACGACGATAGCCAATGTCAGAACATGTGCGATAATTGTCGGTTCCCCAAAGAGAAGATTGAGGTTAAGGATGAGGTGGTGAATGCACTGAAGGTGGTCTTGGAGTTGGATGAAAACTATGGCATTAAGATCTTGATTGACTTTATCCTAGGGAGAGAGACTAAGGAAATGAAGGATTTCCGCTTCGATAAGCGAGAGTTGTTTGGAGTTGGAAAGGATAAAGACCAAAATTTCTGGTCTTCAATCCTACGGCAAGCCCTACTAAACGATCTTGTCTACAAAGATATTGAGACCTACGGTTTGCTGAAGATGACAGATAAGGGGAGAGCTTACTTAAAAGAACCTTACACCATGCACGTTCCACTAAATCATGATTATGATGTGGAAACCATGGAGGCCAGTGAGCCGGCAGGAAGAACGGCCGTACTGGATGTGAAGCTGATGACCCTTCTAAAGGACTTACGCCGAAGGGAAGCCAAGCAACAGGGAATTCCTCCGTACGTAATTTTCCAGGATCCTTCCCTAGAGGACATGGCGACGCAGTATCCGATTAGCATGGAAGATATGGCCAATGTGCAAGGAGTGAGTAAAGGGAAGGCCATTCGCTACGGTAAGCCATTTATCCTGTTGATCAAAGACTACGTGGAACAGAATGACATCATCAGACCAACAGATTTTGTCGTGAAGCAGGTGGCTAATAAGTCGAAAATGAAGGTTAGCATCATTCAAGGGATTGATAGAAAGATGCCGCTGGAAGATTTGGCTACCTCTAATAACCTCTCCATGGAAGATTTGATGGAGGAATTAGATGCCATTGTGACTTCTGGTACCAAAGTGAATATAGATTACTACATCGACGAAAATGTCGATGAGTATTCCAGAGAGGATATTATTGACTACTTCATGGATTCCGAATCTGATTCTGTTGAAGAAGCTTACAAGGAATTACAAGAGGATGATATCACCATCGAAGAGATCCAATTGGTACGCATTAAGTTCTTATCGGATCTTGCTAACTAAATCCTTATGAAGTTTATCATTATTAATGGCCCGAATTTGAACCTCTTAGGCAAACGCGAGCCTTCTATCTATGGTAATGAGAGCTTCGAAGAGTTTTTTGCGCGACTGCAGCAAGAGTTTGCTGCAGTTACTATCCATTATTTTCAAAGTAATCATGAGGGCGTAATCATAGATAAACTCCATGAAGTGGGGTTTATCTATGATGGCATTATCTTGAATGCTGGGGCCTTGACACATACTTCCATAGCCATTGCTGACGCTATTGGTGCGATAGATGCCCCCGTGATCGAGGTCCACATTTCAAATATTCATGCCCGAGAAAGCTATCGCCATCATTCTTACTTGGCTCCAAAATGCGAAGGATCCATCATCGGGTTGGGCTTGAAAGGATATGAACTTGCCGTTCAGTTTTTCTTGTAGATTAAAGTTTTAGAACAGCCTAAGGATCATTAGGTGGTGCGATAAAGGTGAGGTCAATCAGCCGGAGCCGTCTTCTTTTCCCAATTTTGAATTTCTTGTATTTAAACAACTGTGCAGTGGCATAGCCCAGCCCCATAGCAGAACCCGTTACAATGGCATCGGACCATCGATAATTCGTATCTGGATTACCATCGGTGGCAGTACCGATTAATGCAAAGGAAGACCAAGCAGCTCCAAATAATGCCATTTGTATGCCCATTCGCTTGGCGCCGGGCTTGTAATAACGAATCGCGGCAATCTCTTCCACATTGACATAACGGTCGCCAAAAACAATGAGATTCCGCTCAATGTTAAAATCTTCAATAACTCCGTAGGTCCATGTATCCGATTCGCGAAGAATATATTCCAGTCCTTCGCCTTTAAAGATTTTTCTAGTCTTCACACGTCCCGAAGTTTCAATTTGCATTACTTTCTGGCCCGCAAGGGAAAAAGAAAAGAAAAGCATGAAAAATAGCAGGTAAGGGTGCTTCATGTAGTTGTTTTTAGTGATCCTGGCGCCAAGTTAGTAGGAGTTTGGAAGTCTCTGTTTTACAATTATAACAAGTATGTCATGTGAAAGATCATCCAAGACGCGGAGAGGTTGGTTGGTTTCGGATGATAAGTTAAAGTAAAATGAGCTTATCGAGTGGACTTTTGGCATTTTTTTGAGAGCCGTCTCAACAGTTGTTTCATGGCTATCTCAACGGTCTGGTAATCGGGGATTTCTTTGCCGGTATAGATAAGCATCATGGCCAACTGCTCTAGTTGTTCCGGTAAATGGCTATAGAATTGGGGTTTTTGAAGCCGATAGGCCTCCCTCATAAGTCTGCGGATGCGGTTTCGATCACTGGCTCTTTTGAACTTCTTTTTAGGTACCGTAAGCGCAAATTGAACCGGGCTACTTCCCATAGGCGTTTCCATTTCCATCCAGACTACCCGCAAAGGAAACTGACCGAAGGATTGGCCATTTCTAAACAGCTTGTCAATGGTCTTGCGACTCTTAAGCCGTTCTTCCCGCCTGAATGAGAAGGATTTTTTATTCATTTTAAAGGGCTGATTTTCAGTGTTTTTTATCGTGGGTTAAAAAAAGTACCATGATGGTTATGGAATTTTGCCCCTATTGGCGTCTTATACAAGTCAATTATATTTTATAGCTAAAAACCATTTTAAAATGGAAAAGAAAATCGTGCTCTCAGAAAGACTAAACACCTTATCCAGAACCTATTTCTTCGATGTCAAAGAAAGTGCTAAAGGTAATCCTTATCTGGTCGTAACGGAAAGTTATAAGCAAAAAGATCAGGAAAGCTTCACTAGAAATAGTCTGTTGCTATTTGAGGATGACCTACCCAATTTTATTGATGTACTCAATAAGGTGGCTGCCGAAATCAAAACAGCTACCACAACGCAAGAAGCATAAATAGGTAGAGTAAAGGAGATCGCCTTTGGCTTAGCAAGGTGATCTCCCGCCAATCATTTCACTGTAGCGATATCTCTAAAATGGAAAAAACGACAAATTTACCTCGACTGTATAACAATAATCTTCCCATCACTGCCTGGGCGGAGGCCGATCGACCCCGTGAAAAGCTACTACGTCAAGGCAGAAAAAGCCTAACGGATGCCGAACTACTCGCTATCCTTCTAGGATCAGGAAGTAGGACACAGACAGCGGTGGGCCTGGCACAGACCATATTGTCTGATTTGCAGCACGATCTTCAGGTACTTGGGCGCAGCACCTTAATAGAACTGAAGAAATTCTCGGGGATTGGAGATGCGAAAGCCATTACCATCTTGGCTGCTCTAGAGTTGGGGCGACGGCTACAATTCTCCAGCCTGCAGGAGCGGCAGCAGGTGAAGTGTAGTCTGGATGCCTACCAGATCGTAGCTCCTATGATTGCTGATCTGGATCAAGAGGAGTTTTGGGTCATTTTGCTGAATAGGGCATCCAAGGTACTGGATCGCATACGCATCAGTCAAGGGGGAAGTGCCGGCACAGTAGTGGATGCAAAGGTTGTTTTCACTAAGGCATTGGGATTGAAAGCTGCCTCTCTTATCTTGTGTCATAACCATCCCTCCGGGAATCTATTTCCGAGCCAACCGGATAAAAATTTAACAAAAAAACTGGCTGAAGCTGGGAAGATGATTGATGTTATGGTATTGGATCACCTGATCATTACAGAACAAGGTTATTTCAGTTTTGCTGATGAGGGCCTGTTGTAGGTAGGAAGGTAGTAAAGACCAAGTTTGCTAAGGCTTGGAGCAGGTTTGACCAGGCAACACAGGCTTGGTCAAACCCGCTCTGGGGATTATTTTCCGCATTTATTGGAAATATGTAGTGCATTTTAAACCTTTGCGTTTCAAAATACATTTCTATTGAATGGGAAATAACCAAGCAAAGAAGGACCCCAATAAGAATAAGTTTGATTTTTTCTTATTAAAACGTGTAATCGGCTTGGCTAAGCCCTATCGTTTGATATTTGCGCTAGCAGGAGTATTGGCTGTGGTTTTGGCGCCCTTAGCAACGATGCGCCCCTTCTTGATCCAGAAGATGGTAGACGACTATATCTTCGTCAATGACATCAAAGGCCTTACGAATATTGCTATTTTGATCTTCGTCCTATTGATGGCCGAAACCATTCTACGATATATCTTCAATTTCAGTGCGGGTTGGTTAGGACAGTCGGTCATCAGAGACCTCAGAGTAAAGGTCTTTCAACATATTACTCGGCTCCGTTTGACCTATTTTGATCGCACAGCGATTGGTACAGCCACGACGCGAACGATCAATGATATTGAAACCATCAATACCGTATTTTCTCAGGGTGTAATCACTATCATCGCTGATGTTCTGACGTTAATTGTGGTTTTGTCCATCATGTTTTACACCAGTTGGCAATTGACCTTGATCTGTTTAACTACCATGCCATTCCTCATGGTAGCAAGTTATATTTTCAAGGAGAAGGTGAAGAAATCTTTCCAGAAAGTACGTACGCAGATCTCCCGTATGAATGCCTTTTTGCAAGAACGGATTACGGGGATGCGAACAGTCCAGATCTTTAATGCGGAAGCAGATGAGATGGCGAAATTCAAAACCATTAATCGTTCTTACACGCAAGCCAACCTGGATTCGATTCTATATTACGCTGTGTTTTATCCGGTGGTAGAAATCATATCGGCAGCCTCCTTAGGATTAATGGTATGGTGGGGAGCACAACAGTCTTTGTTGGAAAATGGGGTGACATTGGGTGCCTTGGTGGCTTTTCCTATTTACTTGAATATGCTTTTTCGGCCCATTCGAATGCTAGCAGATAAGTTTAATACGCTGCAAATGGGACTAGTCGCTGCGGAGCGAGTTTTTACGCTCCTAGATCGAGCGGAGTTTATCAAAAATGAAGGAACCATTAAACCCGACAAGTTAAATGGTAAGGTGGCCTTTGAAGATGTATTTTTTGCTTATCGAGAAAGAGACTATGTGCTGAAGGGCATAAGTTTTGATATTAAGCCCGGCGAGACGCTCGCCATTGTGGGGGGAACCGGATCCGGGAAAACTACCATTATCAATATTTTGAATCGCTTTTATGATATTCAGAAAGGAGCGATCAAAGTTGATGATCAGGATATTAGAAACTATGAGTTATTGGCTTTCAGAAAACGGATAGCCGTAGTGCTGCAAGACGTATTCCTGTTTTCTGGAACCGTTTTTGAAAATATAACCCTACGGGATGAGCGCTACAGCCGGGAAGAGGTAATGGCTGCTGCTAAGTTGATTGGAGCGGATCGTTTTATAGAAAAGCTACCCGGAGGATATGATTATAAAGTAATGGAGAGGGGGGCAACCCTATCGATGGGGCAGCGGCAATTAATCTCCTTTGTTCGGGCGCTGGTGTTCAATCCAGATATCCTTATCTTGGATGAAGCTACATCCTCGATTGACCCAGAAACGGAATCTGTTATACAGTTTGCTATTGAAACCTTAATCGCAAAGCGAACCTCGATCATCATTGCACATCGCCTTTCTACTATTCGACATGCCAATAATATTTTAGTGTTGGATAAGGGGGAAATCAAAGAGTTTGGACCTCATGAGGAGCTTCTGAAACTCGAAGATGGCCATTATCGAGAATTGTACGAGATGCAATTTCTACAAATGGCTGAAGAAGATTCCTAAGGGAATTATTCCAGATGGTTCACTTTCCGAACTAGGAAAAAGCCATCATCTCCCTGCTTTTGATACAAAGGCATAAGAATGTAGCCATCTGAAGAAGCTTTTACTGGTCCTCTGCGGTCATGTGCCAAAACTTCACCTTTCTTGACGGCTTGGAAATTCAAATAACCTGGTTCCATCTGAAATTCATCTTCAGCTTTAATACTGTGGCAATTAATCAATTCGGTTACTTTGGGAAGCCGCCTAGAGTACTCTATTAATAGCTCATCGTGCCGATTTTCTACATCTTCTGCTCTTACACAGCCAATGGTCCGCAGGCAGTTGGTGATAGCAGCAATGGCACGGTTAACGGATAGGGGTTCTTGGTGCTGGCCAGACTCGAAACAAACGGCTACGGTCTCTGGCTGAAAGTTGCTATTATTGAAATAATGCAGCGTTGTGCCTTGTATGCCTCGCAACAAACCTTTTACCACGGGTGCGTGCAATTCCACACCGATCCGTACACTTTCCTGGTCATTTGTGGCGACGGTAAAGATTCCACCGGTGGCAGTGGTAGTATGAAGATCCAGTAGGACGAATTTTTCTGGTTGGTAGGAGTTTATTTCTTCTTCGATAAGTGTGATGAGTTCCTTGATTTCTTGTTCTTCAGGAGGTAAGTCGCTAATCGGAAGGGTTTTACATTTTTCAACTGTATCATTGGTCCATTGGCGATTAAGATCTTTTTCAATAAATCGCTTACCTGCTTGAATGGCTTTCAAATTGCCACGCAAGCCTACAATCCTTCCTTGAAAAGCAAATCGAGGATTTGTTATAGGCTCTACCTCAAGCATCTTGAACATAAGTTCCAAGGCTTGAATTCCGGCGGGTTCATTTCCATGAATCCCAGCCAAGCAGATGAGTAAAGGCCCCTTTTTCTCGCCACTATATCGCCCTATAATTCTTTGCATAGGTTTACTATTTCCCAAGTCCGATGTATTATAAATTTGTAAAACCAAACTTATAAAATTGGGAGTCAAAAATGAGAAAAAAGGCAATAAAATGACTTACAGAGTGGGGGCACTCTGAGCGACCATAATTTCCCTTCAGAAGATCATTGCTAGAACGATTCAAAAAAATAAACTGGGATCAAATTTGCACAGGGATGAAAGGTGCTGTTCGATAGGGTGAAGACTTTGACAAAATTTCTCAGCCTGGGTGTGGATGGCTAAGCAACAGCACTTGCAGGTTTAGGTTGAACTTTCTGAAGTCGAAGTTCCAAATATTCTGCACGGAATCCAGCATCTTGTAACATTTTCATTTCTGGATGATTTGGCATTACGTGCATGGCTACATGGCCTCCGGTGTAACTAAGTGCTTTCTGTAGAACTGTTTGCATCATTTCTTCTTCTTTTCGATAATCTGTATGCAGACCAGCAAAAACGAAAATGTGATCTGGGCTATAGCCCTCCATTCCTGTACGGTTAGCCACCACACAGGCAACGATCTCATTATCGATTTTAGCAACTAATACAAATCCACCAAAAGAAGGCTTCAGTTTCAAGGCGTAATCAACGGCGTCTCGAATGTGCTGTTCATTTGAATCGTTAACATGATCTCTTAGGAATCTAATTACGGCACTGGCTTCTCTGAGACTAATCCCTGAAAAGGCATTATACAGGACTGTAGTGAATTCCATTTGTACGTGATTTTCAAAGTAAAAGTGTTGATGCTCTTATCAACACCGTAATAAAAATAAGGGAAAAATCGGTCTATCTCCAAATATTTGATGCTAATTCTGTATTAAAAACGGTATAAATATGTTTCTAAACGGTTCCCAAATCCAAGAAAGCGGTATCTCTTGATTTGCTAACAATATCTTTCTGTGTTTTTGAGCTAAAAGGGAGTGCTTAAGACTGCTTAAATCACGGGATAGATTGTATGTCAAGCACTTAGCTCCGGGGGATGAACTTGATGTCACGCGAAGGCTAATTTTGTCAGCCTTTTTTCAATAGGTAGAGGTTTAAGGTGCGATTGAAGGATGGACTGTAACTTTGATACTACTTTAGCGTTCATTCTTTGTAGGTAAAGCTTTCAGTCCAATAGATTTTTTTAACGATGAGTGGCTTGATTAAAGTATAAATTTTGCCCTTTTTATATCAAAAAAAATCATAATACACGACTTTGACCGGATAGAATGTCTGAGCTTAGCACCCTCAGTTAGGCCGGTTCAAGATTATTTGTATCGTCTTTACTGCTTAGCTACTACATTCATCCCAGAGATATCAGGAACTAAATAGTATAACATGAAATACCTTTCCTTTTTACTGTCCGTAGTTCTATTTGCTGCCTGGCAAAACCCGCTCGATAATGCCTGGCAGGCCAAGATTGATCCTAGTGTTGTCGAAGGCTTGCAAAATAAAACATCGGTTGAGTTTATTGTTTTGATGAAAGATCAAGCCGATATTTCTGGAGCACGATTCCTACGCTCCAAAGAGGCTAAGGGCTCTTTAGTATACCGAGTACTCCGAGCGCAGGCTCAGCAATCCCAAAAGCGCGCTTTGGGGGTACTGGATCGTTCGGGTGCCTCCTATCGATCTTATTTTGTCGTTAATGCTATTTACGCAAAAGGGGATATAGCCTTAATTGAAGAATTGGCTAAATTGGGAGAAGTGGCTCAAATACAATCCAACCCATGGGTGAAGCTCGATGAGCCAGAATACAGAGGAAATCATGAAGGTAATGCCAGAAGTATTACTTGGGGATTATCTAAGACGGGAGCCGACCAGGTCTGGGATCTAGGTTATCGTGGTCAAGGGGTAGTCGTAGCAGGACAGGACACGGGAACGGAATGGGAACACCCCTCGATAAAGGATAAGTACAGAGGATGGGACGGACAAGAAGCTGACCACAACTACAATTGGCATGACGCCATTCGCGAAATTAATACCTTACATAATGATGATACGATCTTAGCTTCGAATAATCCTTGCGGCTTAAATTCGGTCGTACCCTGTGATGACCATAGCCACGGCACACACATTACGGGAACTATGGTTGGAGATGATGGACAAGGTAATCAAATAGGCCTTGCCCCTGAATCTAAATGGATCGCTTGCAGAAATATGGAACGAGGTTGGGGATCTCCAGCCTCTTATATCGAATGCTTTGAATTCTTTTTGGCACCCACCGATTTAGAAGGAAAAAATCCAAACCCGCAGCGATCACCGCATGTGATCAATAATTCTTGGGGCTGTCCGCCCGTTGAAGGCTGCAATGAAGGCAATTTTGCTACCATGGAAGCCGTAGTGAATAATTTGAAGGCAGCAGGAATAGTAGTAGTGGTGTCAGCGGGGAATAGTGGCAATAGTGGTTGCGGAAGTGTAAATAGTCCTGCCGCGATCTTTGATAACTCCTTCGTGGTAGGTGCGGTGCGCTCTAATGACACAATTGCCAACTTTAGTAGTCGAGGCTTAGTTACAGTAGACGGTAGCCTAAGAATTAAACCCGATGTCTCTGCGCCGGGTGTTGGTGTTCGTTCAGCCGTCAGAAATGGAGGATATGCTACTTGGAATGGTACCAGTATGGCCGGCCCTCACGTGGCGGGTCTAGTAGCCTTAATGATCTCCGCCAATCCTAATCTAGCTGGTCAAGTTGAAGCAATTGAACAGATCATTGAGGAGACTGCCGTGCCTGCTTATTCACGCCATACCTGTGGTGATATTGGACCCGAAGAATTTCCCAACGCAATTACGGGCCACGGTCAAATCGATGCTTTTGCAGCGGTCCAAAAGGCCTTGACCATTTCCAGTAACGGAGAGCCGCTAGCCGAAGAACAACTGCGTATTTTCCCCAATCCAACCCAGGATAAGCTCACCTTTGATATGGATACGCTGCAGGGACCTGTGCAACTCCAATGGTATAATGGTGCGGGTCAGTATGTAGGTAGCGAAAACTGGGAGTCTAATGCAGGGGCATTAAAAACGATTGACATTTCCACTTTTTCTAGTGGTATCTATTGGTACCGATTGACTGCTCAAGGCAAGGTATTTAGTGGGAAGGTCATAAAAGACTAGTAGCTACGAAGGCAGAGGAGGTTGCTATGTCTGCTCTGCCCTTGTTTGCTTTCTAGAAACACTTTGGATCATAATCAGGAAACCTACCGATATGGCAATCCCAAACCAACCAGGCCATTGCCAAATTGTATTCCAATCATGCGTACCATCTGACAAGGAGTAGCCTTCCACTACATGGCCTGCGACATAGGAGCCGATAAAGGCTCCGAAGCCCATGGTGACGAAGGTGATAAATCCTTGGGCGGTACTCCGCATATGTGATGGGACCTGTCGATCGATAAAAATTTGACTGCTTAGGGAAGAGAAGTTGTAGGCGATTCCATGTACCAGGATACCTACGTACAGCATCCAATGCAAATGGGGAACCCCTCCCCAGGCGAATAGAAGATATCGACTTCCCCAGATGAATAGACCAATGGCAATGATATAGCGGAGCTTAAATTTCTGTAAAAACCAGGGGAGGACCAACATCACGCCTACTTCTGTGATCTGGCCTAGTGTCATTTTTCCCGCGGCATTCCCAATTCCAATTTCGTTCAAAAAAGGGTTTACGAAGCTATAGTAAAAGGAAGATGGGATTCTAATTAAAGCTAAGGCAATGACGAGTATTAGAATGGCTCGTTGCTGCAGTAACTGCAATACCTCTTTCCCAAAAACATCGCGCAGGGAAAACTTACCCTCTTGAGGTTGGGGAGGAGTATGAGGTAGACTTAGACAATAAAGGCCATGGATGATCGAGAAGCCAGCCGAAATACGCATGGGCAACACTTCTTTTTCCACCTCCAGATATCCAATGATTAAACCTGCCAATATCCAAGATAAACTTCCCCAGACACGTACTCTGGGGAAATCCCGGGTAGCATCTTTAACGTGGTGAAGTGAGAGGGAACTGGTTAAGGTGAAAGTGGGCATGTACAGTAAAGTGTACAAGATAATCATAGGATAGAACCACTCAAAGTTGGTCAGGTAAGAGGTGAACCACATTACTCCACCTCCTAGGAGATGAAGAATCGCCAGTAGCCTTTCAATAGAGAAAAGCCGATCGGCGAGGACACCTAAGAAAAAGGGCGTAATGGTGGCAGCAATCGCGGTAGCACCATAAACTAAACCCACTTGAGGCCCCGTAAAATGTAGAGTCTCTAAGAGATAAGTACCGAGGGTCACATACCAACTTCCCCAAATAAAAAACTGGAGAAATAACATTAATGAAAGGCGAAAATAGAGCGTTGAACTCATCCTGGAATCTCCCATCTGGAATAATTAAGCGGCAAAGATAAGGGCCTTATTGATTTGGTGCCGTAATTTTCCACTTAGGAAGATTAGTTTAATTCAGTTCCAACTGTAAATCCAGAATAATTCCCCACTGTATGACTTTGTTGGTCCTGTTTTAGGGCAAAGCGTGAGGCTTGTTCTCGTATCGTGCAGTAGGGTATAAATATATGATTATGAAATTGAGAGATCTACTGATTGTTGCCCCGGAAGTCCAAGAGGCTTTGGCAAAAGGGCAAGCTGTGGTTGCCTTGGAATCTACCATTATTGCACATGGAATGCCCTTTCCCAAAAATCTGGAAACGGCTTTGCGAGTGGAGGCGAGGATTCGCGAAGAAGGTGCTATACCTGCAACCATTGCTATAATCAATGGTCATTTAAGGGTAGGGTTAAATGCGGAAGAGTTGGAGCTATTCGGAAGAGAAGGGCAAAAAGCAGCTAAAGTAAGCCGCAGAGATATACCTTTTGTCTTGGCTAAGCAACAAAATGGTGCGACAACCGTAGCTTCCACTATGATTATTGCTGCAATGGCAGGAATAAAAGTTTTTGCGACGGGAGGAATTGGCGGGGTCCATCGAGGAGCGACAACTACGCTCGATATTTCAGCTGATCTGCAAGAGTTGGCTCAGACCTCGGTGGCCGTGGTATCCGCAGGAGCCAAGTCTATCCTGGATCTTGGCTTGACGCTCGAGTATCTAGAAACCCATGGCGTTCCTGTGATCGGATACCAAACGGATCATTTCCCAGCTTTTTATACGCGAAGTAGTGGTCTGGAGGTTAATTATCGAGTAGATGCGCCTAAGGATATTGCCAAGGTTTTGCAATATAAGTGGGGGATGGGACTTCATGGAGGAGTACTAGTGGCGAACCCAATCCCAGAACAATTTAGCTTATCTCCAGCAGTAATTGAGTCGAAAATTGAGGCGGCACTTTCCGAAGCCCACGCTCAGGAGATTATGGGAAAAGCACTGACCCCTTTCCTACTAGCAAAAATTGAGTCGCTGACGGCAGGGAGCAGTTTGGCTGCCAATATTGAATTAGTATTAAATAATGCAAGATTGGGGGCTCAAATAGCAGTGGAATTAGCTAAAAAAGAGGAAAACTAAGGGATTTTTGTACCTTCGTTATCCTTTTGAAATACTGGCCTGGTGGGGTGTCGGTTGCAAGCTCCACTTCAATATCTACTGCACTAGATAGGCGGCCAAAAAGAAAACAAAAAACATACTTCTTCGACCTTTTCTGGGCTTTAGTGGAAAGGGAGTCTGCTAGTAGAAAAGAATCTTGAAGCTAATAGCAATATAGTCGGAGAGCCAAAAACACAGAATGATTACCTATATCAAGGGGGTTATAACGTTCAAGACCCCTACCTTCATTATTGTCGAAACGGGAGGTATCGGCTATCACATCAATATCAGTTTGAACACCTACGTTCAGATCGAGAAACTGGAACAAGTTAAAATCCTGACGCACTTACAGATCAAGGAAGATAGTCACACCCTGTATGGTTTCGCGGATGATGCAGAGCGTCACCTCTTTATCCAATTAATTTCGGTTTCAGGCATAGGCCCGAATACGGCTAGGATTGTGTTGTCTTCCATGAATCCAGACGAGGTGAAATCAGCTATTTTATCAGAAAATGTGGCTGCTTTCAAGCAGGTAAAGGGCGTAGGACCTAAAACCGCTAAGCGCATCATTTTAGACCTGAAAGACAAAGTGCTAAAAGAAAGTGGAGATGCACCTTTAACTTTCTCTCCACAAGACAATAGAAGTCGGGATGAAGCGTTATCAGCATTGTTAGCTTTAGGTTTCGCTAGGATACAAGTTCAGAAAGCACTAAATAAAATATTAAAAGAACAGCCTAATGTGACTAATGTAGAGGAATTAATCAAACTTGCTTTGAAACAATTGTCTTAAGATGGAAGCAAGTACCATCGGTACCTTCTAATCACCTTCTTCTAAGAACCCACTGCGAAAAATAGACATGTTAAAATCCTCTATTAAATCCCAATAACTCTTAATCAGTCGTTTTAGTGTAAAATTGGATAACACTGGATGGAAAAGTTGTGATTTGAAAAAAAAGAACAAGATGGAACGATAGGGGGGTAGGTTTTTACCCTATTCAGCCCGACTACTCTCACTCACCATTGTGCCTTTTTTCGCATCTATTGCACCGCTTTTCACGCTAGTAAAACTGTTATTTACTTTTGCGAATCCCATGTTTTTGATATGAAACGAATACTTATACTTGGCAGCCTTGTAGTTGTTATTTTTGCCCAATTTACAGTGCCAGCGGTTCAAGCAAACTCTTCCGGTCTTGACGATCCTTTTGCAGCGAGTTATGTCGTTGCTACCCAGGATACAGTTCCACCGCCGCCAGAGCGCTTTGGGGACTTCATCAATGACCGACCCAGCAATCCTTTTGATCTAAAGGATCCTGGTGCTATCGAACAGAATGTCGAATACGATCCTGCCACCGGTAACTACATCATTACGGAAAAGATTGGAGATACCTACTTCCGACCTCCCACTTATATGACCTTTGAAGAATACGTCGAATGGCGTAGGAAGAAAGAAGAGCGTGATTACTTCAATCAGCTTTCGGGGGTGGGGGCAGGCAACGGAGTCAGTGCCCTGGATCCGGTAGCAAAGTTTGATGTGAATAATAGCTTAATTGATCGCCTCTTTGGTGGAACTACGGTGGATATCCGTCCTCAAGGTAATATAGATTTGAGCTTTGGAATCGATCATCAACGTTTGGAAAATCCCATTTTGACGGAGCGACAGCGGTCGCTGACCAACTTCGACTTCGACATGGATATCCAAATGAATGTGACCGGTAAGATCGGGGAAAAACTAAACCTGACTACCAATTACAATACCAATGCTACTTTCGATTTCGATAATCAGATTAAGTTAGATTACAATAGTGAGTTGTTTAGTGAGGATGACATCCTGAAGAAGATTGAGGCGGGTAATGTAAGCTTACCCTTGAGGGGAAGTCTAATCCAAGGGGCCCAAAGTTTGTTTGGGTTAAAAACCGAACTGCAATTTGGTCACCTGCGCCTAACGGCAATTGCTTCTCAGCAGCGTTCCCAACGGGAAAATATTCAATTACAAGGAGGAAGTCAGCTGCAAGAGTTTGAGGTACGATCCGATGAATATGATGAGAATCGCCACTTCTTCTTATCCCATTACAATCGGGAGGTATTTGAAAGTGCGATGAGCAACCTGCCACAAATCAAGACACTTTTCCAGTTGGACAACCTTGAAGTATGGATTACAAATGATCGTAATGATGTAGAAGATGTGCGCGATATTGTAGCCTTGGCGGATTTAGGGGAGCCGAGTACGCTCGTGAACCCAAATGCGATTCCAAGGTTTCAAGATCCTGTCTATCAGGAGGTCTGCGATGGTTTACCGCTGCCAGATAATTTGGCCAATGGATTGTACCAAAGATTGTTGGATAGAGGGGGAGAATTACTTGATATTGATCAGGCTGTTGCCATTCTTGAATCTGAATTCAATTTGGTACAGGCGCGTGATTTTGAAAAAGTGAGTGCTAGAAAATTGAGCCCTCGAGAGTATACTTACCACCCCGAATTAGGGTTCATTTCGTTGAATATCAATGTGCAGCAAGATCAAGTACTAGGTGTTTCCTTTCAATACAAGTATAATGGCGTGACGCCATTGAACGTAGGGCAATTGTCAATCAGTAGTAATAATGTTTCTACGGACACAACCGACCCAACACCCAAAGTCTTGTTCGTCAAGATGCTGAAAAGTACTACCCAGCGTACGGATGTTCCTACTTGGGACCTAATGATGAAGAACGTTTACTCCATTGGTGCCTACCAGGTGAGCCAAGAGGATTTTCAATTAGATGTGTTTTACGAAGATCCAGGTGAAGGATTCAAGCGTTTCTTACCAAAGAGTAATTTACAGGGGGTTCCTTTGATTCGTGTTTTCAATTTGGATAACCTAAACATTCAAGGAGACCCTACTCGAGATGGGGTGTTCGATTACGTCCCCGGCGTAACGATCAACCCTTCCAACGGTCGCGTGATGTTCCCCGTGCTGGAGCCTTTTGGTACCTCGCTCGAAAATCAACTGGAACCAGAGTTTGTAGACTCCCTGGTGTATCAAGAGTTATATGATTCAACCTTATTCCAGGCGCGAGAATTTCCGGAGAAAAACCGGTATGTGATTAAGGGGTCTTACAAGTCCAGCGTTTCTAGTGAGATTTCCTTGGGGGCTTTCAACATTCCACCAGGATCTGTGACGGTGACTGCGGGGGGAGCCCTGCTACAAGAAGGACGGGATTATGAAGTGGACTATAGCTCCGGTAAGGTGCGGATTCTCAATGATGCGATCCTAAGCTCGGGTGTTCCGATTAACGTCTCTTTTGAAGATAATACACTCTTTGGTTTCCAATCCAAAACTATGTTGGGCTTGAGGGCTGACTATGAGCTGAGTGATAATTTTAATATCGGTGCCACCTTCCTACAACTCTTCGAACGGCCATTTACCCAAAAGGTCAACGTAGGAGATGACCCAGTAAACAATAAGATCTATGGTTTGGATGTCAACTTTAGCAAGGAAGTGCCTTGGTTGACCCGAATGGTAGATAAATTACCCTTTTATTCGACCTCACAACCCTCCTCGATCAACTTCTCCGCCGAAGGTGCCGTATTACGGCCTGGTCACTCCCGAGCGATCAACGAAGGACGAAGGGATAAGGATGGATTAGTCTACATTGATGACTTTGAGGGTAGTTCTAGTGGTGTGGATTTAAGATCTCCCGTGAATCAGTGGTTTTTGTCGAGTATTCCGCAGGATGATGATGCTAACCGGAATCCTTTTTTCCCTGAATCGCAATTTAAAGATACTCGTTCTGGTGTAAACCGGGCTCGTATCAACTGGTACTTGATCGATCCAAGTGCTCGTGGACCTGGGGATGATACCAATCCCTATACTAGCCAGGTACCACAACAGGAAGTATTCCCTAACATTCAGGTGCCTAGGGACCAAGCACAGATCTTCCGTACCTTCGATCTCGCCTTTTATCCCGAAGAGCGGGGCCCTTACAACTTTGATGTCCCTAATGGTATCGCAAATGTATCTGACGGTGTAAATTTATCGGATGGGACCGTCAAGTTGAGAAGCCCTGAGAAACGTTGGGGAGGTATTATGCGTGCTTTGAATACGAATGACTTTCAGAGTGCCAACATAGAATTTTTGGAATTTTGGATGTTGAGTCCATTCCTAGATCCAGAATCAGCAAGTTTGGCCTCTCCAGATTTCCAAGATCAACAAGGATCTCTTTACATCAATTTGGGTAATATCTCAGAAGATATCTTGAATGACTCTCGTAAGTTTTTCGAGAACGGTCTACCTAGCCCAGTTAACCCAGATCGCCGGATTGACCAGACCTCTTGGGGGGTAGTTCCGGTGGGACAGCAGATTACAAGGGCCTTTGATAATGATCAGGGCACACGAGATGTGCAGGATGTTGGTTTGGATGGGTTAGATAATACTGGGGAAAATGAAAAGTTTGCCGATTACTTGAATGTCATTGGAGCGGCCAACCCCAATGTCCGGCAGGCGCTGGAACAAGATCCGGCGAATGATGACTTCCGATACTTTAATGATGAATCATTTGATAACAATACTAGCTTGACGGTACGTTATCAGAGTTTCAATAATCCACAAGGGAACTCGCAGCCGAATAATCAAACTAATATCCGAACTTCTGGTACCAACATTCCAGATACGGAAGATATTAATCAAGATAATACGCTCAATGAAACGGAATCTTACTTCCAATATGAGATTCCTCTGAGGGCCAATACGGCTGACCCTCGTGAATTGGATCGTGAGCAGACGCCCTATATTACGGATCGTATTGAGGATCCGTTAACGAACAGAGTTTGGTATCGTTTCAGGGTTCCGCTTCGAGGTTCAGAGAAAAAAGCTGTTGGAGGTATTCGCGATTTCCGTTCCATTCGTTTTATGCGGATGTATATGCGTGGATTTAAGAAGCCTGTGGTACTCAGGTTTGCTCGTATGGAATTGGTTCGTAATCAATGGCGTCGAGTGACCAGAGCAGACCTCTTACAACCTGCTAACCAATTCGGTAATTGTCAACCTGATGAGACGAGTTTTGAAATCGATGCGGTAAACATCGAAGAGAATAGCCAGCGTACTCCCTTTAATTATACCCTTCCAGAAGGAATTGTTCGGGAGCAATCATTAGGGGTTTTTGCAGCCCTACAAAATGAACAATCCCAGGCCTTACGGGTGAAGGATCTCTGTGATGGAGGCTTTGCAGGTATCTTTAGGCAGGTAGATATGGACCTACGGGTCTATGATCGACTGAAGATGTTTGTGCATGCCGAATCTCCTGATCAGCGAACGCCCAGTGGTGCCCTGCGGGTCTTCATGCGTATTGGTAGTGACTTCCAAAACAACTACTACGAATATGAACTTCCGCTCGTGATGTCTGATCCCAACGCCATTTTGGGCTTACAATCCCAGGATTCGCCCTATAAACAAGAGGTATGGCGAAGAGAGAATGAGTTTAATTTCCCTTTGACCATCTTGCGAGAATTGAAGGAAGAACGGAACGAGTTGGGCGTAAAGAAATCTGAGATTTACTCGAAGATGATTCAGGCAGAGGAAAGTAATGCGATGCATGAGATTCGAGTGAAGGGTAGCCCAAGTTTGGGTTACGCAAAGGTGATGGTAATTGGTATTCGTAACCCGGAAGATGACGGAGCTTCGTACGATAGTGAAGTATGGATCAATGAACTTCGTCTAGCCGGTCTCGATGAAAGAGGTGGTGCGGCAGCCTTGGCAAGAATGGATGTCCAGTTGGCAGATTTAGGAAATTTAACTTTAGCAGGAAACATCAGTACCATTGGTTTTGGTGCCCTAGACAACCAAGTGCATGAGCGTAATCGAGAGCAGGTAACGGGATACGACGTAGCCGCCAACTTGGAGCTGGGTAAATTCTTACCGGAGAAACTCGGTGTGCGCATACCATTTTATGGTCAAATTTCTAATACTACTACGACACCAGAATATGACCCTTACGATACGGATATCAAGCTGAGGGATAAGTTGGATCGGGCCGAAAACAAAGCGGCGCGGGATTCCTTGCGAAATCAATCCCAAGAAGTAGTTAATATCCGAACTTATAACTTCACGAATGTAAGAAAGGAGCGGACAGGGAACAATCCAAATCGCAAGCCGATGCCTTGGGATATTGAGAACTTCAGTGTGAGTTATTCCAATAGTAAAACGGAAAGACGAGAGCCATTGATCGAGTTTGAGCGACAAAACGATTGGACGGCCGCATTGGATTACAGTTTTAGTATTCCGTCGAAACCTATTGAACCTTTCAAAAAGATCAAGAGCAAATACTTGCGTCTGATTAAGGAGTTCAACTTCAATCCCGTCCCGCAATCCTTTACTTTTAGTACCGTATTTGATCGGCAGTTTTCGACCACACGCTATCGCTTTACGGGGCTCGATGATCGGTTTAATACGTTCTTCAATAAGCGTTTCTTCTGGGATCGTAATTATTCACTGAACTGGGATTTCACCAAGTCTTTGAAATTCAACTTTGATGCGGCAGCTACGGCTTCGATTGATGAACCGGATGAAAATTTCATGTTGGAGACTTTGCCTGCTGACCAGATCAATAAATTCCGACGCGATAGTATTTGGAATAATATCCAACAACTGGGGCGGCCCAAATTCTATAACCATCGATTGTCAGTAAACTATACTTTGCCCATCCGGTATCTTCCATTTATGGATTGGGTGCAAGTACGAGCCAGTTACCAAGGAGAATATCGCTGGGAGGCTGCTGCCTTGAATGTGGATAGTTTAGGAAATACCATCTCCAACAACCAAAATAGAAGCTTGAATGCAGATCTCAACTTTGAGAAGCTGTACAATTCGATTCCTTATCTGCGGAAGGTGGAACGGGCCAGCAAAGGCTCCAGTAATCGAGGCCGCTCGGGGCGGGCTCCAAATCCTCGAGATCGAAATGCTAATAAGGAGGATGATAAAAACGCTAAGCGAAAACGAAATAAAGACATTAGTCCCGTTGAAGCCGCTCTCATTCGCCCCCTTTTAATGCTGCGGAAAGCCCGATTTTCCTATTCTGAACGATTCCGGACCTTTGTTCCCGGGTTCACACCAGAGGCCAATCTTTTGGGTATGGCTTCCGGCTTTGGGGCTCCTGGCTGGGACTTTATTGCTGGGGTCCAACCGAAAATACGAACATTGGATGAATCTCAATATCGGACATCAGAGGACTGGCTGTGGCAAAATAGAGCAAGTATTACTGATAATGTTTTCATGAACCGAGAAGTGAACCAGGATTATACCTTGTCCTGGGATGGGAAGGTCACACTGGAACCGTTCAGGGATTTCCGGGTGGACCTAGATATGAATCGTTCTTTCACTGAAAATCATACCGAGTCGTTTAAGGTTCCGGATAAAACGGCTGCCCCTGGAGATGGGTATCAGCATGGTTTGCCGTTGCAATCTGGTCAACTTAACATGACCTATTCTGCTCTTTCTACCTTGTTTACTAACGACCAAGGGGTGGTTGAACTATTCGAGGTCTTTGAAAATAATCGGGTAATTATTTCCAATCGTCTGGGTACAGGTATTCATGAAGACCCTAATCTAGCTCAAATTGGATATGCAGAGGGGTATGGTAGTCTGCAACAGGATGTTATGATACCAGCCTTTATGGCGGCTTATACTGGACAAGATCCACGAACCGTGGATTTGAATATATTTAATCAGCGTCCGCACTTGAACTGGAGATTGTCTTACAATGGTTTATCAAAGATTCCGTTCTTTCAAGAGATATTTAGCAATTTCAGCTTAACGCATGCTTACAAGGGGAATTTGACCATAAGCCAGTATCGAGGTTCCACGCTTTTCTTCCAAAACTTTGATGATCTAACAGGCAATAGTTTAAACATTGTAGATTTCAATTTCTATCCCAGAGTTGAGATTCCCGATGTAGTGATTCAGGAAGGTTTCTCCCCGCTAGTTGGAGTTGAGGCTACCTTAACCAATGGTATGTCCTTTACTGTAGACTATAGCCAAACGCGAAATCTTGCTTTAAACTCTACCAGTAAATTGCTAAGTGAATCCAGAGCCAAGGATATCAATATTGGTTTTGGATACTTGATGAAAGGAGTGGATATTCCATTTCTGACAGGTAGCAAGAAGAAGGGACGCGGAAAGAGTAATCCAGACGGGGGAGCCGATGGTAATAATCCGCGGTCGCCGCGGCGTGGTGGCGGTGGTCGAGGTGGCCAGTTGGATGCTCAGGATTTGGATATTCAATTCAACTTCCAGTTGCGGGATGATATTACCTTAGCCCAACAGTTGGATGGACCTGGTGCGGAACCTACGCGAGGTAATTACGCTCTAACTATATCCCCAACGGTGGAATATAAACTGAACAGAAGACTTTCCTTACAGGCCTTCTTTGACTATCGGCGGGTAGAACCGAAGACGTCAGCTGGTTTCCCTAGGACAGATTCGGCTGGAGGGATTAGGGTGCGATTCCAACTGAATTAGAGATAGAACATATTTTCAAAATAAGAGATCGGAAGTTATCCACAGCGATGGCTTCCGATTTCTTATTTTAGACCTTTCTTCGCGCAAGCGTTATCTCATCCAGAATATCCAAGCGTTTCTTCAATAGATGTTGCTTTACTGCTAGTTTATCACCTAATTCCAGAAAGAATGCCATCTGTGGATCATAGCTCGGCCAAGCCGGTAGTTGCTCGTCCGAAGGCACTCCGTTTCGAGCAAAACTCAACCAATAACTGATAATCTGTTCCGCCAGTTCTTGATCTCGTTCATTGAAGATCCCTTCCACGGGTATTTTGCTTAGGTTGTCAAAAACATAGGGAATCTCAGCCCCATGATAGGCGCCGTAGTACTCCTTGTTTGGAATATTCGGGATTCGAGTGAAATAATATAAGAAAGTTGGAATGTTAGCCTTTGCTGATCGTTCGGCCCAATGGCGCATAGAAAGGGTAAATAGTTGATCGCCTAAACGATCGAGGTGTGCCTTTAGAATATCTTCCTTGGAGTTGGCGGGGTAGGCTTCGAATAATCGGTCTGCCCATTTACCGTATCTCTTGCGCAGATCCTCTTGAAAGGATTCAAGTGTTTTAGGAAGTTGTCTTGGGTCGGTAAATGCGGTGGCTTCATCTTGGTTAGAGCCGATAAGAATAGGAACCGGATGTTGTTGCCCTGCATCCATGATGGATCGGGGTTCGTCAGGCAATAGCCACCCGTCCACATAGGGCTCAGTATAATACCGTGAGGCCTTGGCTGCAGATTCGATAGCCGAAAAAGGAAGTTGCCGAAGTGCTTCTAAGCTGCGGACCCCAGTTGCCTCTACGAAAGCTTCTCCTACTTTTTCGCCAGCCATTTTCCCATGCTTGCTTGCTTTTAGATGAGGTGCGGGGCCGGTGGAGGCGCCACTTTGACCGATAGCTTTATGGAACAAGCCTTTGGCCAAAGGACTACAAAGTAAAATCGAAATACTCCAAGAACCGGCAGATTCACCGAAAAGAGTCACATTGGAGGGATCTCCCCCAAATTGAGCGATGTTTTTCTGAATCCATTGCAAAGCAGCAATCTGATCCAGCAAACCGTAATTTCCAGAGACCCCTTCTTTTGATTCCGCACTCAGGTCAGGATGAGCCAGGAATCCCAAAACACCCAATCGATAATTGAAGGTAACCACAACAACCTCGTGCTTCGCCAGCTTACTTCCGTCATAATGTGGTAATGCACCACCTCCGTAATTGAAGTAGCCCCCATGTATCCAAACCATCACGGGGAGTTTAGCTTGCGGGTCGATAGCAGGTGTCCAAACATTTAGATGTAGACAATCTTCATTTTGTGGATAGTTGGGTTGCTTGAAAAAGGAGCCTGCAGGGTAGCGAGATTGCAAGGCTAGCGTCTGATAGTTAGTGGCATCACGAATACCTGGCCAAGGTGTTGGCGGTTGAGGAGGACGCCAACGGTTGCCTCCGACGGGAGCAGCGGCAAAGGGAATACCCTTGAAGCGGTAAATAGTGTTTTGCAAGATGCCTTGGACTTGTCCGGTTGAAATGCTAATAGGGGGAGAGGGCTGTGGTGGGTTCTGCTCTGGCATGATCTAGTCGTTTAGGTTCCAGACACAATATAGATTAATCCCGAGGCATTCAAGAAAATCAGCAGGAGTTGTTCTTGTCCTTCAAGAAATCGCTATTTTGTTCGAAAAGAGAAGCCTAATGGATTACTTCAAGATATTGCTAGGGGGACTGCTAGGGCTTTTGGCTATTATCATTGCCCTTTGGGTTTTGCCAGATATACCCCAAGCGACTAGTCAGCTACACCCTGAATACAAAACCCTATTGAAAAGTGGGAATTCAGTAACGGAGCAATCTTCCGTTAAGTGGTTGGCATACTTCTTTGGCTTGCTGATCTTATTCATTTTTGTCGCTACCGTTTTTATTGGAGCGAGACGGAAGCGATCTACCGGCAATTTACGGTATTGGTTACTGGCGGGCTCAATTGCCTATGCCATTACTTATCATTTGTCCATTATGGCTTATTGGAGATACGCCAATGCGTCGGAAACGCAGTATTTTGGGGGACTACCCATTCCAACCGCCTGGGCGATTTATGGCATTTGGTCTGTTCCCATCATCATGACACTAGTATATGTTTTTCGCTTTGATGAATGGATACTGGATCAGCGAGATATGGAAGAGTTCAAGGTATTAGTGGAAGGAAGGGGAGGTAAGTAAGAGGGTATATAATGAAGGTTGTTTAAAAATATCTCACTGGCCGCGATGAAGCTTCTTTTGGCCCACTCTTCGTTTTTCTATCGCCACGTAGCGCTGCTATGTGACCTGTCTGGCTAGCGCCAGCAGACAGGCTCATAAAAAGCCTCGATTGAGCCAAAAATATTGTCCATTTCGGCTCAGCAGACATTCTTAAACAACTTCGGTAATCATGCGCAAAATTAAAACATCGTGACTAAGGAAAATCAATGGAATTCAGCTCAGAAGATTGTTAGTGGGGAAGACTACATCCAAAGCTTAAGAGGTAGGGGATTGAATATCTACTTATTCGGAGAACAAGTAGAAGAACCAGTAGATCACCCCATGATCCGTCCTTCCATTAATGCTGTGGCTAAAACCTATGACCTGGGTGTCTCACACCCCGACTTGGCTACTGTTATCTCGCCATTTACAGGAGAACGAATCAGTCGCTTTTTGCATGTGAGCATGAGCAAAGAGGATCTAGTGTTGCAAAACAAAATGCAGCGAAAGTTAGGTCAGTTGACCGGTACCTGTTTTCAACGCTGCGTAGGGATGGATGCGTTTAATTCCTTGTATTCAGTTACCTACGAAATGGATGAAAAGCATGGGACCCCCTACCATACACGCTTGAAACAATTCCTGCATAAGATGCATCGAGGTAATCTAGTGGTTGGAGGGGCGATGACTGATGTCAAGGGAGACCGAAGCTTGGCTCCACATCAGCAGCCTGATCCTGACATGTTTGTGCATATTGTGGATCGAACGGAAGAAGGAATCTACATCAGTGGGGCTAAGGCGCATCAAACGGGATGCATTAATAGCCATTGGCTATTGGTGATGCCTACGATGCGTTTGATGGAAAATGATAAAGATTATGCGATTATCGGAGCTGTACCGGTTGATGCTAAAGGCCTGGCTTACATTTATGGGAGACAATCTTGTGACACGCGCAGCATGGAAGGAGGGGAGATCGATACGGGAAATGCGCGTTTTGGTGGCCAAGAAGCCATGGTGATATTCGATAGGGTATTTATTCCTTGGGAATATGTATTTATGGATGGTGAATATGATTTTGCTTCTATGTTGGTGGAAAGGTTTACTACTTACCACCGCCGGAGTTACGTCTGTAAAAGTGGGGTAGGAGATGTCCTAATCGGAGCGGCGGCGGCGATAGCCGAATACAATGGGATTACTAAAGCCTCTCATATTAAAGACAAATTGGTAGAGATGACTCACCTGAATGAGACGGTCTACGGTACGGGGATTGCTTCGTCTTATCAGGGTTATGAAACGGCTTCTGGAGCCTATATCTGTGACGATATGCTGGCCAATGTCTGCAAGCATCACGTTACTCGTTTTCCATTTGAAATTAGTCGCTTGGCGCAAGATTTGGCAGGAGGATTGGTGGCGACTTTACCCTCAGAAAAGGATTTCAACCACCCTGAAGTTGGCCGACTCCTCAAAAAGTATCTAAAGGGCAAGGCTAGTGTCCCCACGGAGGATCGTATGCGCATGTTGCGTCTCATTGAGAACATGACTTTAGGGCGCAACGCCGTAGGTTATCTCACCGAATCTCTTCATGGCGCCGGCTCTCCCCAAGCTCAACGGATCCTCATCGGCCGAGGGATGCAGTTGGCTTACAAGAAACGCTTAGCCAGGGTTTTGGCGGGAATCGAAGAGATAGAGGATAAAGAAGCCGTTGTAAACGAATTAAGTGGATACTTTGCTCGAGTATTTGACGAGTCGATGTAGGGGGTGAATTCCTCTCAGCCAATCATTAAACAAATCCTATGGAAACCTATCGGAGCCCGATTATTCTTACTTGCGTTGGTTTATATATGTTTCTGTGCATTGTCATTGGCATTTGGGCATTGAAACGGACCAAATCTACNCAAGATTTCTTTATGGCGGGGCGGGACCTGGGGATTGCCGTTACGGCCTTTGCCGTCTTTTCCAGCACCCTCAGCGGATTTGGCTTTGTGGGTGGTCCAGGATTGGTTTACCGGATGGGAATGAGTTCCGTTTGGATGATCGTTTGTGTGATTGCAGGTTTTACCATTTCCTTTTATACTTTGGGAAAAAGACTGCGGCTGTTTGCGGAGCTGGGGAATAGTATCTCCTTACCCGATGTAGTACATCTGCGCTATAAAAGTAAATCTACTCAGTTGATGACAGCGGTAGCGATTCTCCTTGGAGTACTGGGGTATCTAGCTACTCAGATTTTAGCTATGTCGGTAGTGTTACGGGATATTCTAGTCGAGACGACCTATTTCGATTCCATCAGCTTAGAAGCTTGTTTAATCATCTCTTGCTCTATATTGGTTTTTTATAGTGTGACGGGCGGGATCGTAGCTTCGGTTTATACAGATCTAATCCAAGGAGCGGTGATGGTGGTAGCGGCCTTGCTGATCTTCTTGACGGTTATTAATACTTTTGATGGGGGCTTTACGACCATTAGTCAAACGATCTATGCCGATGATCCAGAGGCTATCGGACCCTGGGGAACCTTAGGGATGATTGGTTGTTTATCTTGGTTTTTTGTGTTCGGTTTGGGAGGAGCGGGACAGCCGCATGTGATTACAAAAATGATGATGAATAAACGGGTTGCGGATGCTAAATATATACTACCCGTATCTGCAATGGGATATATTTTAGCTGCACTCCTGTGGATCAGTATCGGTTTAGCTATGCGGGCCTTGGTACTAAGTGGCCAGCATCCTGAATTGGCCAGTGCGGATGCGGCAGCACCTCAATTTTTACAAAACTTTGCTCACCCGCTTTTAGCGGGGATTGTATTTGCAGGCTTGTTTGCCGCTATTATGTCCACTGCTGATTCTTTCCTAAATATTGGTACAGCCGCTGTCATGCATGATATCCCAAAGGCTTTAGGATGGGACAAAGCCAAAAATGAACTGTGGTGGGCCCGTTTTACAACGGTAATGATCACGATTTTTGCGGCGGTTTTCGCACTGTATACGGGAGATTTGGTGGCTATTCTTGGGGCTTTTGGTTGGGGGACTTTTGCCGCGGCTATCGTCCCTACGGTGGCTATTGGCTTTAATTGGAAGAGAGCAACGCCAATGGCCGCTAACATTGCTATTGCTTCTAGTTTGCTGATTAACTTTGTAGTCAAACTTTTCAAGATTAGTTTACCATACGGTATAGATGTGGGTGCATTTTCTTTGGTGATCTCTCTTATCCTTTTTCTTTCCATTTCCTTCGCCTCCTCACCACCAGCAATTGATGAGGACGTGGAGGCAGTAATGGATATGTAAATAAAAGAGCAAATCTAAATTGTCATTTTATGGTGGCTTCTTTTTCCCTATCTCTGCGTTGTGTACTCGCCTTAATAGCCAAGGCTATTAGGCTCCGCCGCGCCTTGATCTATGAAAAAATCTGCTCGACCAAAAAAGTAATCTAAATCTGCTCTTTTACTTAATAACTTTAAAACTCTTGTATAAGATGCTAATTGTTCCTGCGCTCTTTACCTTTTTAGCATTAAGCATTCTAGGCTTTCTAGTAAAGAGGAATTTAGGTGATTCCACTGTACAATCAGCTACTCGGGCGTTGACGGGTGCCCTGAGTATTGTATTACTAGTTTTAGGGGGAGTAGAGCTGTTCAAGGATTGGCAAAGTGGTATACTTGTAGAACGAATAGCAGCAATGCAGCAGTTCTTTGGGACAAGCTGGATGTTGAAAACGGCTGCTTTGAACCTGATCCTATCTATGGCAGCCCTGAATATTCATGTGCGCTCCAGAGAAAGTCGACTACTCCAAAGCATGCTGGTACTGCTGATCGTTTTAGCGTTGGGGCTAGAGGTGGTTATGCCCACTCCTATAGTCAAACCAGGTTGGGAAACTACCATCATGCCTAGTTGGACCTGGGTTACGATGCTTACTTTTCTTATCGGAGGCTTAGTTTGCCTATGGATTATCATTAAATGGAAGCTCATTCCCGAAACCCGTGAATCATAAGTGCACAAGAAAAACCTTTCGAATACTACAGAATTTGGCAGGTGGTAATCGAATTACCTGCTTAGAAGATTTGTAACCCAATCCTCCGAAGAGGATCAGGCTACAAGTGCTGAACTAGCTCCAAAGTCTATCCCAAGAGCGGATTTTATCCCACTCCGGAGTAGGTTTGAAATAGCTTTTATCCTCTGGGGCCAAATGTTGCTTGGCCACTTCTTCATTTAAGTCGACGCCAAGTCCCGGCTTTTCTGGGACAATCGCAAAACCTTTCTCGATCATAGGATGATCCAATCCAGTAACCAGATCTTCCCAATAATCCAGATCTACCGAATGATGTTCTAAGGCCATGAAATTCTGTGTCGCGGCGGCACAGTGTACATTAGCCATAAAGGAGATAGGTGTTCCTGCAAAATGCATGGCCATGGCGATTCCTTTTTCCTCGGCGTAGTCGGCTATCTTTTTGGTTTCTAAAATGCCGCCTGCCGTGGCGAGATCTGGATGGACAATATCTACGGCATGGGTATCAATAAGCTTGATGAATTCTTCCTTTAGGTAGATATCCTCTCCCGTGGTAGTAGGGGTTTCGAAAGATCGAGTGATCTCTTTCCACTGTTCAGTGAACTTCCAAGGAATCAAATCCTCCAGCCAAGCTAGCCGATAGGGTTCAACCGCTTTACCTAAACGGATAGCTTCATTCAAACCAAAGTGGCCATAATGATCTGAGGCGAGCGGGATTTCGTATCCGACAGCTTCTCTAACTTTGGCGATGTATTCGCAAAGAATGTCAAGGCCCTTCGGTGTGATCTGTACCTGCGTGAATGGGTGTTCGGTTCCGCCGTAGGTCATCGGGTCATTGGTCCATTGGCGGCCAATGTCCCAGAAGTTGGAATTGACTACCGTTCCCGGAATATCTTTTAAAGACTCAATACCGAAGTCCATTTTTAAGAAGGTAAACCCTTTCTCCACCACTCGATCATGCATTTTGGCCGCAAATTTTTCTGGGTCGTTGAGCCGAGGAGTATCTGCATATAGGCGCACGCGATCTCGGTATTTTCCACCTAACAATTGGTAGACCGGTACTTCATAGGCCTTACCGACTAAGTCCCACAAAGCCATTTCTACTCCAGATACACCGCCTCCCTGCCTTCCATGGAAACCAAATTGCTTGATACGTTTGAAAAGCATTTCAACATTGCAGGGATTATGACCCAATAATCGACTTTTGAGAAATAAGGCATAACGCCAGCTGGCTTGGTCTCTGACTTCACCGATTCCGTAAATGCCTTGATTGGTATCTAGGCGGATGATTGGACAACGAGCGTGCCCATTCATCACCACAGCATACCTCATATCGGTGATCTTAAGTTCAGAGGGATTACTAGCCCGCTGTACCTTTGATGTGGCATACTCTATCGTCTCCTCCACTGGAGCATGGATAAAGCTGCCTAAGGCTAGTCCACCCATTCCCGCCATACCGAGGAAGTTTCGGCGTGTATGGATGTGTTGCTTATTGGCGTTGGAAGCTTGTTTTTTCATGTTGTTTTTTCGTTTTGATGAGGGAGGAATATTTTACCAAGTTCGATCCTTCAGAAAAGCATCTAGTTCGGCTCTCGACATAGGGAGCTTATCGGGGTTTTTATCTAACCAAGAAAGGAAATCTGCCTTGATGGCATCCGTCCAGCGTGTATCAATCTGGCCAGGAGTATACTTACCTTCCCGCAAGCGTTGATGCCCGAATTGGTCTCTTAGAGCAATGAATTCGGCATTAATCACAACTTTTTCTACCAGATGAGCAGGTATGAACACGATTCCTCCTTGTTTAGCGAGCACGGCATCTCCAGGAAGCACCATTGCCCTTCCAATTCTAATTGGAACATTGATTCCACCCAGCATCATGTTTTGGATAAAAGAAGGATCAAAACCTTTGACGAAGGCATTAAATCCTTCGATCCTCTCTAAGCCTTCCCGATCTCTGGATGATCCATAAAAGATGACCCCATTTTTAGATTTTGCATAGATGGAGTTGCCCAGGTTATCACCAATCAAGGTTCCTCCGACTATTTTGCCGTAGCTATCCGCTACATAGATATCTCCATTACTCAGCACATCGATAGGCCAAGAATTAGAGCCGCCAATTCGACCTTCGGCTTTTCCTTTTTCTTTGATGAGATTTTCTAGATCGGGTCTAGCAGGCCAATATTGTGCCGTCAGGGCCCGACCAACCATAACCTGATCGGGTCTGAGAACTTCCCAGTTTCCTTCGTATTGGCTGTGGTAGCCTTCGTTGCGTAGCACCCCCCATGCTTCTTCCAAAGAGATGTTGGCTAAACGATTGATCAATTCCAAAGGGACCTTTGGTCGGCCATCTGGGAGGCGGGGCCCTTCCCAATGTGGCGTTAAAGCTTTAATTTCAGCTGGGCTAGGGGTAACCTTCTGGGCGGAAAGGTAGGTAGCCGTACATAAGAGAAAAAGGGTGGCCAACAATTGACTTGAAAACTTACTCATTGTAATTAAGTTGGTTATCGAATGGATTTAAGCGCTGCCTTAGGATACCCTTACGAGTATTAAACTCGAAGGCGACCCCTGGTGTCAGCTAAGTAGTGGTGAATAAGTGATCTGGAATATTAGGAGTGCTATTTTGAATGTAGGCAAGGCGCAGGCCTGTCTAGCCGCCAGTTAGATTCGGGATGCTAGCAGCGCTAACAAGCCCAGTTCTGCAAGGCAGCATACACTCAAAAAAGCCTCATAAGATCCGGTAGGACTTATCCACCACTACTTAAATGTCTCACTACTTAAGATAAGACATATAGACCAAGTACTAAGCGTATTCCTGTGCAAGGAACACAAGTGCTAAATTTCTAACCGATTAAATGTTTAGATAAGGAACTGATTTAAACTTATTCATCTGGACTGCGGCCTAAAGTCTTGTATCTCCCGGACTTCAGCTTTTTTTCGTCCCATACCTTTCAGGTATGAAACTCAAAAAGAGCTTCGCCAGTAAATACAATTCTTTGCCCTCGTCTGCAGCCAATAAGTTTGAATCAGTTCAAGCTTCTGAAGTTAATACTTGGATCTTATACCAAGAAGCGTTTTAGCTTTTTTCGTTAGGTAGCAGTTCTGCTTCACCTTAATAGAATTACTTCTTGATTTCAATCCAAATGGCTTGAGCATAGGCTTTGGGCGTTCCATCTTCTTCGAAAATGGCGGTGCCAGAATAGAACTTTCGTCCTTCTGAACCTAAATCCCAACCCGTGACAATGAGTCGTTCGCCCTTGTGAATAGGACTTTCAATCTTGGCCGTTATGCGGCCTAATACCTTTACACTTTCTTTACTTTCGTGAACGGCGTATGCGCCAGGGCAATCTAAGGCAGCCCAGTAAAATTCGGTAGGAAGATCTCCATTTTCATTGAAAAGACTGTCATGGGGTGTCCAAGGAGCGGCCACCAATTGGCGGTTAGGGGTTGGTCCGGGGAAAATCCGTAGTCCGTCTCCCTCATCCCTTTTCGTACCACATACAAAGCAGCCAGGAAAATAGTGATTGTCAAAACCAACGTAGGATCGGGAAGCGAGTGCTGCTGTAGAGGGGCCGGGGGCAGCCGGAACTTCCATCGTCAAGCTACTAGATTTAGCTTCTGCAATGAGCAGATCTCCTTTGAAAAGTTGCGCGCCTTCGTCCGTTTTGACGACCTGGAGTTGGGTATTGAGGGGGGGCGGCTTTCTCAGGCTGACCTCTGCCACGCCTTCGATGTATTTTGCTAAGAGGCCGGAAACATAGCCTCCGTTGCCTGATCTGGGCGGGCCGCAAAATTTCTTGTCAATGCGTAGGGTATCAATTGGGGGATGCTCCATGGCGCTATTTTATCTCTAAGATGACAACTTTTTACAGCTGCCCAATATTTGTAGGGTTTCTCTCTTGGGACAAATTAAAACAATTTTTCCAAAAGACCTTCACGCCTTCCTTTCGATACGGGGATCTTCATCTGATTTTTCATTACCAAATACCCACCCCTTTCCCGCATATATTTGTGGACCAGGTTCAGGTTGATGAGGTGAGAGTTATGCGGGCGATAGAAGTTTAAAGGGAGCAACATCTCCTCAAAATCTTTGAGGGTTTTGGAGATCAGTTGCTTTCGACCATCTACCAAATAGACCATGGTGTAATTGCTATCGGATGAGCATACAATGATTTCTGCTGGATCGACAAATTCTATACTTTCTTTGGTGGCTAATGCTATCTTGCCTGAGCTGCCTTTTTTCTCTGCGTTCACATTGTCGAGCAGTAAACCTATCCGTTGTTGTGTTTCACTTTGGTTGTTCTTTTGCAAGTGTTTTTCCACTGCTTCCACTAGCTCCTTATTATGCACTGGCTTAAGTAGATAATCCAATGCACTGAACTTAATGGCTCGGATACCGAAATTCTCGTAGGCTGTTGTAAAGATTATACTAAAGGGCACATCCCTACCCAATTCTTCTAATACATCAAAACCATTGAGCATTGGCATTTCTATATCCAGGAATAGCAGATCTGGTGGAGATTTCTTCAGGAATTCCAGCCCTTCTCTCGGATCTTCAAAAGAAGCGACGACCTCTACATTTGGGCAATAGTTTTCTAACTTCCAACGCAGCGTTACAATACTGGGGGATTCGTCATCGATAATTACAGCTTTGATCATTTTTCCTGAATTCTGTGGGTTCTAAGTAAAACACTATTTTAAACTAATAAAATTCGTTGATTCTGCGGTACGGTAGCTAGGATTTCTCAAGAGCTGAATGCTCATAAGGGAATAAATAGTTCCACTCGCGTACCTCTAGCGTCTCCATTTTTACAGTATAAGTCCGTCACCTTTACTTCGGTATTGAAGTTGTACAATTGGCTCATAATTTTCATCCGGTCCTTAGTGATGGCCATTCCCATGGATCGTTTTCTTGGGGTCGTTTTTTTGGCCACAATAGCTTGGGCTTTTTCTCTTCCTATTCCATTATCCTCAATGACACAGTACAAGAAGTTATCTTTCCTACTGATCTCTAGCACCAGCATGCCATTGCTGCGATCAGGCTTGTGCATTAGGCCATGCCAGATGGCATTTTCCACATAGGGTTGGATCAACATAGGGGGAATATCAATTGCATTTGTATCCAGATCTCTGGCGATGTAGATACCGTACTGAAATTTATCTTTAAACCTGATGTGTTCCATTTCGAGATATAGCTCTAAAGCATTGATTTCTTCTTTCAGACTGATGTAATTAGAGCGAGAATGCTGTAAAATCAGGCGCATCAAGCGAGAGAAATTATTCAAGTATTGGGCAGCAGCCTTGGTTTGGTTGCTCACAATATAGCTTTCGATAGAATTCAACGAATTGAAAAGAAAGTGTGGGTTCATTTGTGCTAATAAAGCAGACATTTCTACATGTGCTAATTTCTTCTCAAAGGCAGTTTTCAATTGTTCTCTCGCTTTAAACTGATTCATTTGGTAACGATACAATCCGAAAACGGCCAACAGGATACTCAGTACGATACCGACAATTAGCCAGGCATCCCATTTTTTAGGTGGGCCTATGCGAGTAGCTTGAGGGATTTGTTGGAGAAATGCAAGGCTATCAGAGCCGGCTCCCTTTCGATGGATGGGATTCACTCCCTTCGGGTGCTTATAGCTACTCTGTATGATCGCTGATTCACTCCCAGAATTACTCCATAGAGGCTCCCCCATACCTGTATCCTGGGCCATCGCTAGCAACGCAATAGCTTGTAGGGAGAGAAGCAGTAAGCAAATATTTGGGCGAATGATACGCATTTCATCAAAATCATGTGCGATTGTAAGTAAGGGAGATCTTAGCGAATACGCCAGTCCTTTTGATTGAATGTCACATTTACTTGAGAGAATGGACCAAAGCCGGATTATTCCCAGAAAAACTACTTCATTCGGATAAACTAATCTTGGGAAACTCAAGCAGAGCGGGCAAAGTCTGCTGGAAAGCTTCGATTGGCTCAAATGCTATATCCTCCAAGAAATAAGGCGACTAATATTGTGGGAGAATTTCAATAATTAATTCTTACAACCTATCAAACCATGAAAACATCAATTTTGAATTCCACCAAATTGCTCACCGTTGTAGCGCTCGCCATGAGCTTCATCTTCGCCAGTTGTTCGAAAGATGATGAGGTAAAAGGACCTAGTGCTACCAATGATCAGGTAATCAACATTCCATTCTTTGTGCAAACTGCAGAAGGAGAAATGCCATCCGATCCAACTGATTTACTGTTTGAGACACGCAAGAAAAACCCACTACTGGCGCCAGATGGGCATCAAATTACCTGGGGTGAGTTTAGCGCCGTAAAAGGCCAAGCTATTGCTGAATGTACCGATCAAGGTACTAAAGTAACATTGAATCTAAGCGGCCTAATTCCAAATGGTGTGTACACGATCTGGAATCTATCTTTTGAAGCACCAGGCTCGGACCTAACCGAAGAAATGTTAGGCGTAGATGGGCTAGGTGCTGCCGGAAAAGGAGATGGTTCCGACAATGCCTTTACTGCTTCAGCTGCGGGGACTGGATCTATCAGTTTTATTTCACCCGGTGGTAATTTGTCTTTGTTTGGGAGTATTGGGGCTTGTAGTCTAGTAGATAATTTTGAATGGCATGTTGCAGGAGCCTATCATGCGGATGGCTTGACTTACGGACCGATCATTGGACCGGATGGTACCTACGCAGAGCAATTTGGATTTGCCTTTGTGAAAGGCAACTAGTCCTATTTATTCACCCACTTTCTTAGCGTCAAAGGAGTGTTCAGCAATAGAAAGGGAAAATTATTGCTGACAACCATTTCATAAATAGCATCCTGGACTGTGCGTTCAGGATGCATTTTTTCCATCTATAGAAATTAATTCTCTTAGTAGGGTATGAATATCCTGCTAGCTATCCAAATGGATTTGAAAATACATAGATCCTTGGGTATTTTGTGAAGCAAATGAAATTACCCAAGATGAGAAGAAATTTGACCCTATTACTCGCTATTAGTCTACTGCTTTTGATGAATTGCAATCGCAAGCAGAGTAGTCCCGCTACCTCTTCCAGTCGAGGCGCTTCCTTAGGTGGAGCCATGGTGTCCAATGAATCAGGAGCTTCACTAGATCCAAGCTTTGCGGCTGCCAAAGCCAATTATGACAACTACTGTGGAGGTTGTCATGGCGCACAAATGGATGCATTTGTAGATCGGAAATGGAAATATGGAAGCACGAAGGAAGACCTAATAAAAGGCATCAAATACGGCTACGATAATGACGGTATGCCTGCCTACGATACTACTTTTACAGACAAAGAGGTAGAAGATTTGGCTAACTTTATATTGGTAGGGATCAACAACTTGGACCGCTATAGTTTCTCTAAGAAACCCGGTGCTGGATATGTTTTCGAGGCTTCTGATCTAAAATATAAATTGGAAGAAGTGGCTGAAGGTGTTGGAATACCTTGGGGGATTACCTTCTTGCCTGGTGGAGACCTATTGATTACTGATCGAGGAGGGAAACTGTACCGGCAAACCATAGGAGGCGAACAAACGAGTATCAGTGGTGTGCCAAAGGTGGTGGCCAAAGGTCAAGGAGGCTTGCTCGACATAGAATTACATCCTGAATACCAGGATAATGGTTGGCTGTATCTTTCGTACTCTAAACCGCACGATACCCAAGCGGGGATGGCAACCACTGCAATTATGCGTGCTAAATTGGAGGGCAATCGACTCACCGATCAAGAGGTGATATTTGAGGCATTGCCTTATTCCAAACGACGCCATCACTATGGAAGCCGTTTGGAATTTGATCGAAAGGGTTTTCTATATTTTTCCGTTGGAGACAGAGGAAATCGTTCAAAAAATCCACAAAACCTGGACAATCATTGTGGGAAAATACACAGAATAAAGGATGATGGTAGTATCCCCGCCGATAACCCTTTTGTTAAGGTGGATGGTGCCATGCCTTCCATTTACTCTTACGGCCATCGCAACCCACAGGGTGTGGCGATTAATCCGGCAACGGGTGATATTTGGGAACACGAACATGGACCCAGAGGTGGTGATGAAATCAATATCATAAGCAAAGGAAAGAACTATGGCTGGCCCGTAATCTCCTATGGCATCAATTACAATGGGACCACTTTTACTGAAAAAACAGCTCAAGAGGGAATGGAACAGCCGGTTTTGTACTGGGTACCTTCTATCGGCGCTTGTGGAATGACGTTTGTACAAGGAGATCGCTATCCAGGTTGGGAAGGAGCTGCTTTAGTAGGGTCCCTCCGATTTCAATATCTTAATCTTTGTAAAATTAAGGGTAATAAAGTAGTTCAGGAGGAACTTCTACTGCCCAATATTGGTAGGCTGCGAACTGTTGAAATGGGACCCGATAATTTCATTTATGTAGGCGTAGAAGATCCCGGAACTGTTTATAGAGTCATACCAATTCTAAATTAAATTAATTTTTTGCAAAATACTTGGTAACTTAGGTAAAGGAAACCCTCTCACCACTAAAGCCTAGATCGACACTATTAATTGTAAACCCGCAATTGGATGAGAACCTACACCCCAAACCCCGAAATTGTATTGCCTTTGCGCAATAGCCAAATTAAATCCATCGTGATTCGCCTTCCTTTCTTGATGACCTTGCTCTTATGTGGTCTAAGTGTTCAGGCTCAATATGAAGCTTCAACAATTAGTTTCTTGGATCAGCTCATTGCTAAGGAGTGCCAAGTTCTTGAACTAAAGATGAACTTGGACTCTTTGCTTGACAACCGTAAAAAATACCAATACCAAAAGGCTGAATTGAGTGTAACCTTTGCAAACGGAGATAGTAAAGCAGAGGAGGTCAAGGTTCGACCCAGAGGACGTTTTCGCAACATGCACGGTGAAATTCCCCCCCTAAAGATTAAACTATCCAATTCAAGTTTGAAGGGGCAAGGGTATATGCCCATGAATGAGCTAAAAATCGTACTTCCTTTTGGCAAGGGTAGTCGTCAAACCGATTGGCTGTACAAGGAGTACCTAGTTTATAAGCTATATGAAAAGCTGTCACCGTTCAGTTTTAGAACACAACGGGTTGAGGTACTTCTAGCGAATACCGGTAAAAGAAAACGACCTATTCGTCTACAAGGGTTTTTGATAGAGGATAAGGAAGAATTGGCTCATCGTTCGGATCTACATTTTTGCGAAGAGAGTCATTTAGGTGCTAATTTAAGTCGCTATCACTACCAAATTGTACAGTTATTCCAATACATGATTGGCAATACAGATTGGTTGCCGACCACAAGCCATAATTTGGCTTTGTTTCGCAACTCCGCGGGCGGAGTGATACCCGTACCTTATGATTTTGACTTTGCTGGCATGGTCAATACCAATTATGCTTGCCCCAACGATATTTTGCCGATATCTAATGTTAAACAGCGGTATTTTATGGGTAATTACCCAAGTCTTGAGGAGTTGAAACCAGCGATCCAACACTTTCAATCCAAGAAAGAGGAGCTCTTACAAGTTATTCAGTCATTTGACGCACTGCGAAAGGCTGAGAAACAAAAAATGCAACAATACCTGTTGTCCTTTTTTGATTTAATTGCCAATGATACGGAGGCAGAAAGCCAGTTCGTGCACCTGATGGAATGTCCTCGAGGAAACCATTATTAACTGTTAAACGGAAGACTATGGCTGGGCTCGTTCGATCCTAGCGTCATATACCACACCTTGAATACTGGGACGCACATCCATCTTGTTCAATTTGTAGTTGTTCATGGAAGGATACGTACGATTGGACAAGAAAATAAAGACTAAATCATCTACGGGGTCTACCCAAGCAGCAGTTCCGGTGAATCCTAGATGGCCAAAGGTTTTAGCGGAAGCCTTGGGAGAAAGATTCATATTCTCATCCGGATCGAGTTGCAGCATATCAAAGCCTATTGCACGGCGTGTTTCACCTGGAAATCGCGTGGTGAAAGCCTCAAGCGTACCTGGAGCGATCCAGCTTTTCTGACCATATTGTCCCTTTTGTAGAAACAGCTGCATAATCCCGGCTAAGTCTTGAGCATTGGCAAATAAGCCAGCGTGCCCGCTTACACCTCCCAACATGGCTGCTCCCATATCGTGGACATGTCCCACGATTTCCTGCCGGCGCCAATATCTATCCCTTTCACTGGGCACGATTCGCTCGGCTGAAAACTTTTTGGTTGGATTGAAGGTAGCGGTGCGCAAATGTAAGGGCTGGTAGAAAGTCTTGTGTACGTACTGATCCAGGGGCATCCCGGTGAGCTCTTCTACCGTCTGGCCAAGGAGGTAAAAGCCCAAATCACTGTATTTGTAGTTTGTATTGGGTCGTAGTTCAGATTCATAGATCTGATGCCAGATGGAATCCACGAAGGAATGATCCATAAAGAGCTTGTCCGTCACTTTGACATCATAGGAGCCAACGGAGCTTGTTCTGTATAGTTTGGAGGAGGGGCGTGGATTTCGGCGTGTCCCTTCAAGTGTTTGTTTGTAGAAGGGGATCCAGGCTTTCAAGCCGGCTCGATGTGCCATTAGGTCCTTAATGATCACATCCTCCTTATTGGTTCCTTTCAAGGAAGGCAGATATTTACTCAAAGGTTGGTCGATATCGATCTTCCCCTCATCCCGCAATTTCATGATAGAGAGTGTCGTGGCGGCAATCTTGGTAATGGAGGCCAAGTCAAAAATATCTTCGGTAGACATTTTTTGCCTGCGATCATAGCTGTGGTAGCCATAGGCCTTTTCATACACAATTCGTCCATTTTTTGCCACGAGTACCACACAACCAGGCGTTGCCCCCTTTGCTATAGCTTCTTCAGCAAGCTTGTCAATCTTGGCTAAGGTGTCAGAATGTAGTCCAACATTTTCTGGTAGTGCATAACCGAGTCTTACCTTCCCGGGCATCATCACTCCCGTATTGAATCGACTCGCAGGGGAGGCGGTAACCGGGAGTCGACCTCGAACCGGGATGGCACCAAACAAAGCCTGTGCGGCAGCGTCTTGCGTTAGCTTGTCTTCATCGTAGGCTTGTAATAGCCAATTGATATGATCAAATTTTTGTAAGCTGTAGGGATTGCCAAAGACAACTAGAACGACTTGTGTCTCCTTGCTGAGTCGTTGGATGAATTCATGTTGAGCATCAGTAATTCCAAACTTCTTACTAGCAAAACTGCTCATATCATGTAAACTCACAATCACGGCATCTTTTTCCTTAAGTTGATTGATCAATTCATTCTGTTCCTTGTTGGAAAGATCTTTTGCGGCTTGCAATTGGGTCATCTTTGTGAAGGAAGCTAAGCGTCTTTGAAAGGGCGTACTAGAAGAAGCGCCGAGGCTTAGTGATGCTAGATTGAGCTGACTAAGGTTTTGAAAAGGGAGTAAACCTCTTTTATTCCGGACCATGGTTAGTGCATGCTCAATAAGCTTTTGCTTTAGGGCCATGGCTTGTGGAGCGTTGAGGTCATTGGAAATATTCTCCTCGTTTATGGGGGTGAATTCTTGTAGCCCCATCTGGTATTTGGCGCGCAAAACTCGCTTCACGCTAGCCTCTAGATTGGTCCAGTTTAGTCGGCCATCCTTGATGTATTCTTTGATGGTTTGGAATGAAGCTTCAATGTCTTCTGGTAACAACAGCATATCATTGCCAGCCAGGAGGGCCTCCGCTTCTACCTCACCAGGCTCGAAGTACTTAGTAACACCTTTCATCTCTAGTCCGTCAGTGAAGATCAATCCATCAAAGCCCAATTCTTTCCGCAAAATATTAGTGACGGTATTTTGTGATAAAGCGGTTGGTCGATTAGGCCGATCATCGAAGGAGGGAACGTGTAAGTGAGCCACCATCATGCTTCCTACTCCTTTCTTAGCTAGGGCTCGGAAAGGGTATAGTTCAATACTATCTAATCTTTCCTTACTATGGTTGATAATCGGCAGATCATAATGAGAATCTACGTCCGTATCGCCATGCCCAGGGAAGTGTTTGGTACAAGCCATCACCCCATGATCCTGCATACCTTTCATATATTGATAGGCCTTCGCGGTCACATTGTAGCGATCCTCCCCAAAAGATCGCGTATTAATTACAGGGTTAGCGGCATTGTTGTTGACGTCTACTACTGGCGCAAAATTGATGTCTATCCCCACTCGCTTCATTTGGCGGGCAATTTCCTTACCCATATCGTAGAGTAAATCGTTATCCTGAATAGCACCAAGCATAAGTTGTCTCGGATAGCTGATCGTCGTAGCCCGCATGCGCATTCCTAACCCCCATTCTCCATCGATAGCCACCATTACCGGAAGTGATGAAGAGAGTTTTTGATATCTATTTATAAGTTTTACTTGCTTTTCGGGTGTACCCTGAAAAAAGCATAGACCGCCCACCTTGTATTGCTTGATTTGAGCTTCCACCTCGGCAATGTGTTCAGCCCCCTTATCGGAATGTGCTCTGATCATAAATAGTTGGCCCAGGCGCTCATCTTCGTCCAATGTGTTGTACAAGGAGTCAACCCAGGCTTCTCGAATGGGATCGTCCTTAACGAAAGATTGGGCCGCTGAGGATTGAGGATAGCATTGTAGCATGACCCATGCCAGGGTCAATAGTATCAGCTTCTTATTCATGGGGATTAGTTTTTACTTAAGGAACCTTGCTAAAGGTGATGTTTATATCAGTTCATACGCTTACACTTTCATCGTTCCTAAATGTATAAATTTTTCTATAAAATGTTTGGCTCAATCTGTCCTTTAACGGAGGGTTTAACGTATTGGAGTTTTATTTCTGAGATTGCTGCTTGAAATCGAATTAGCATACTCCGTTGGGTACTCGACACTCCTTCTACAACGCACCTACTTATTGTTTCTAGCTGTTTGCATCCACGCTTTGACCAAACTTTAACAAGTAACCATTATTGTCGTAAATGGCGAATTCACGCATTCCATAATCAAATGCCTGCAGGGGGTAGCAGATGTGAGGGTAGCTCTTCAATTGGTTCCAGAGTTTCTCAACATCATCTGTGTAGAAGTACAGCGACCCTGTCCATTGTGGCTTCTCAAAGGGCAAATGGGCATTAGGAGTATTAAACATGATATGTACACCATTCTTTTGCAGAGCAGCCCAGCCCCATTCCGCTTCATAGGATTCGCAGGTGAATCCCAGTGTTTGGGTGTAGAATTCGATGGTTTCGACCAGCTTATTGGTCGTAAACATCGGGCTTAGTCCGATGAAAGACATGCACTAAGTAAATGAAATTTCTATGCGTAGAGGCTCATTAAACCTTCGATCCAGGCTTTTGCCATCAGATGCCCACCTGCAATCGATGGATGAACACCATCTGGACACCAGTAGCTAACAGGTGCTACGGAAAGTGCTTCATCAAAGATACGTTGGTAAGGTATGAATACGGCATCGTAATCTTTCGCGATTTGCTTGGCCACTTCGCGATAGGCTGGAAAATCCTTTTCCCATGGGGCTCCGATTGCGGTTCCTCCTGCCACTGCGAATGGCTCTCCCACAATTAGTTTTACATTAGGTAGTGCCTCCTTGGTGCGATTTAGCAATTTGCGCAGATCTTTGTTGTACACTTTTACAGTGCCTTTGTAGCCGTGGCTAAGGGTATGCCAGAAATCATTTACACCGATTAGGATACTCAGTACATCCGGTTTCAGTTGCAAACAATCATCTTCCCAGCGGTTGGCCAATTGAAATACCTTGTGTCCACTAATGCCGCGATTATAGAAGCGCAATTCGCTGGTAGGATGGTTGCCTAACATTTGGGAGACGATTTGGTAAACGTAGCCGCGCCCCATACCGTTTCCTTGGTTGGCGTAGTATCGCCCTTTATCCCGACCCGCATCAGTAATAGAGTCTCCCTGGAATAGAATTGTGGTGCCTTTGGGGATGCCTTCTACATTGATTTCGGCTGCCTTTAGTTGGATGGAGGAAGCGGCAGTAGCAGCGGCAAAGGCAAAGGCACTTTTGCGGATGAAGTTTCTTCGACCTGTAGAATGCGTTTTGTTTTTCATATCGATGGCAATGTTTAAAGTTGTCAAGAGAATTAGCCCCTCAAAAGGGCGTAGTATTAGTAGAACCCTGAAGATCGGAATTGAGTCGTAAACTTCCTACTATTTGAGGGTGGCTTTTCCCCAATAATTGAAGCATGCGGGGCGCCAGCCTGGAATATACATCGTCTGTAAATCAGGAATGTGGAATCCTGCATCTTGAAAGAGTTCGGGAATTCTTCGGTTTAAATTGCAACCACCTCCCAATCGCTTCCAGAGTGGATTGATTCGGTTCTGCCATTTCAGTACCGCTGGATCAGGCGCGGCGCCATGCTCACAGAAAAGAACTTGCCCGTTCGGTTTTAGTACCCTTTTCATCTCTTCTAGTGCTTTTCTAGCCGCTGGAATGGAACAAAGGGTGTAAGTAATCACAATGGTATCAAATTGTTGATTATCCAAGGGAATGTCTTCGGCGGAAGCTTGTATGTATTGAATGGGGACGTCATGTTTCGCTCCCTCTTCTTTCGCCATTAACAGTAGCTCACTTTGAGGTTCTAAGCCCCAAATGGTATCTACTTGATCTTTTTGGTAAAAGGGAAGATTTAAACCGGAACCGATTCCGATTTCCAGAACCTCACCTTTGGCTAAAGGAACTACCTTGGCGCGCTGCTTACTAACCGTACTTACGGAGCAGGTGCAGTTGATTAATTTGGGAAGAACATATTTGCTATAAATCCCCATCTCTATACCAGATTAGCTGTTTGGTGAAGCAGAGATCTTGATCTCCCTGGCAAGTTTACTGTTTTTATGCTAAAAATTCCTCAACTCCCTTCTATATTAGCTGTATGGAAGATCGCATTGAGAAATGGCGGATGATACTCGGGGAGAAATCTGATCCTGACCAAGATGTTCGTTTGGATAAGGAGCTAAAAGCCATGGATCGGGTCCTGGATGCCTTATACGATAGCGAAAGAAAGAAGGGACTCGGTAAGTCTTCTCCGAATGTGAATCGCTGGTTGGGGGATATCCGGAGGTACTTTCCGACTTCCATGGTGCAGTTGATGCAAAAGGATGCATTAGAGCGCTTGCAGCTGGACCAAATGTTGCTAGAGCCAGAGTTGTTGGAGAGTGTAGAAGCAGATGTGGAGCTGGTAGGGACCTTGTTATCGCTGAAGAATGTGGTGCCGGAGAAAACCAAAGAAACAGCGCGTATCGTAGTGCGCAAAGTAGTCGAAGCCCTAGAAAAAAAGTTGCGCCATCCCATGCGCCAGGCCTTGCACGGGAGCCTCAACCGTTCGATGCACAACCGCCGACCTAAGTTCAAGGATATTAACTGGCAGCGTACGATACAACTAAACTTAAAGCACTATCAACCCAGTCTAAAAGCGATCATCCCCGAGCAATTACGCGGCTATGGCCGTCAGAGTCGGCAATTGAGTGAAGTGATGCTATTGGTGGATCAAAGTGGTTCGATGGCGACTTCAGTTGTATATGCGGGAATACTAGGATGTATCATGGCTTCCTTGCGTTCACTTAAAACGAGAATGGTTGTTTTTGATACCAGTGTAGTGGATCTTACCGATCACTTAAACGATCCAGTGGATCTGCTTTTTGCTACTCAGCTAGGAGGGGGAACCGATATTAATCGGGCCCTAACTTATATTACTCCCTTTGTAACGTCTCCTTCCGATACCATACTGGTGCTGATTAGTGATTTGTTTGAAGGTGGAAATCAAAGAGAAATGATCCAACGCCTGGCTAGCTTGCGCGCTAGTGGAGTTCAAGTGATCAGTCTACTCGCTTTAAATGACCAAGGAGCGCCGAATTTTGATAAAGCTATTGCCGCGCACTTGGCGCAGCTGGATATCCCAACTTTTGCCTGTACGCCGGATCTGTTTCCTGAACTGATGGCTAGCGCCTTGAAAAAGGAAGATCTACACCTCTGGCTAGGGCGGCATGGAGTAGTCCGTAAGAATTAAGGTAGCGACTTGCTGTATGAGATTATGCTGGCTGTTGGTAAGCGAAAAAATTCTTATCTTGCGGTGGCAAAAGAGCCTGAAAAATTTAGATGAATTTATCCAACTTTTTTGACCATACCCTCTTACGTCCAGATTGTACGCTGGCAGATATTAAAAAACTTTGCACAGATGCTGTCGAATATGGATTCGCAGCAGTATGTGTCCCTCCCTATTTTGTAGGTCGTGCCTCCCAGTTCGTTCAAGATAAACCTGTAAAAGTTGCTACGGTGATCGGTTTCCCGATGGGATATACCACTACAGTAGCAAAAGTAGAAGAGATCAAGCGAGCAATTGATGATGGGGTAGACGAGTTAGACGTGGTAATTAATGTAGCGGCGGTAAAGAGTGGAAATTGGAAGGATGTCCAGAGCGATCTAGATCGTATGATTACCGCAGCGCATTTGAAGCGTAAATCGATCAAAGTGATCCTTGAGACTGGCCTATTGACCGATGAAGAAATACAGCAAGTTTGTACGATTTGTCGAGAACTACAGCCGGATTTCGTCAAAACGTCGACGGGGGTGAACGGTGAGGGCGCAACGGTGAGAGTGGTTAAAATGTTGGCTACGGCTTTAGGTAAAGATATTAAGATCAAAGCCTCGGGAGGTATTCGGACACCGGAAGAAGCCTTACGACTGATCGATGCTGGAGCAAGTAGAATAGGAGCCTCCAGCAGTGTTAGAATTATCAAGGATTATTTGGCTAGCCAATAATGATCCTGTCCAGAAGAGCATTAATACTTCAGCATTTTTGTTGAGGGTATAAATAATAACATCATGACTGGTTCTCAAACAAAATTAGGCCTAACGCTCGTTCTCTTTTTCCTTTTTGCAGGGCTATCCGTTAGCTATGCTCAGAATACTATCACTGTGACGGAGGGGCCAAAGATCTCAGAATTGATGAATCGCTTCACAGAATTGAATAAGGCTAAAGGAACAATCTCTGGCTGGCGTATTCAAATCTTAGCGACTACAGATTTTCAAAAGATGGAATCTTCCAGAGCTACTTTTCGCTACCGCTATCCTAATATTCCGGTAGATTGGAGAGACTCTAAGCCATTTTACCAATTAAGAGCAGGGGCTTTTGCCACAAAATTGGAAGCTTTACGTATTAAACACATATTGAGCCAAGACTATGCCGGCTTATATCTCGTTAGAGATGATATTCGGCCTAGTGAATTGGTCAATGCCTACTAACCCTTTTCTATTCAATCAATCATTAGATCCTTCTTCGACAAATCTTGTAGACGATCATAAAATGAAACGAAAAAGCACCCACTGACGATCACTGTCAGCAAAGCGTTGAATTTCATTTTTGAGTGTCTTGAAACACGAGATTTATAGAAGAACCAATTAGATATAGACGTGTATGGGGATGAGGACGACTGGTCCGTCTTCGGGCTTTCGGAATTTCGATCGTAGTATTTTTGGTCTTTTCTTGGCCTTAAATGCGATAGGTTGGCTTATGGTCTTTACCGTTGGCTATAAGGATGGTTATGTTGGCGGCGTAAGCGCCTTCTTCAGTACTCCCGCGGGTAAGCAAACCTTATGGATTGGAATTGCTACCGTGGTGTTCCTGATTGTTATTATTATCGATTGGAAATTTTGGCCCACCTTTGCCTATCCCATATTTATAGGATCGCTGGTCGCCCTGGCCTTAGTTTTGGTGCTAGGGTCGGAGATCAAAGGAGCTAAATCCTGGTTTACCTTTGGAGGATTTTCATTTCAGCCTTCTGAATTGGCCAAGTTTGGTGCTTGCTTAGCTATGGCGGCTTTTATGAGTAACTATAGCACCAACTTAAAGCAAGCCAGGTCCCAGATTATTGCGCTAGGTATAATGACTGTACCTATGGGGCTGATCCTTTTGCAGCCGGATGCAGGTTCTGCCTTGGTTTTTGGTGGCTTCCTATTCTTATTCTACCGAGAGGGCTTGCCTTCTACCTATTACCTCGTAGGGGCATTTTCGGCGACTATGCTGCTGATTGGTTTTGTCTATCCGGTACATTCGACCGTACTAGGTATGGCATGGCTAGCCCTGATCATTCTAGCCTTTTCTCTGAAGGCAAGAATGTGGTGGCTGCTACTAGCCTTAAGCGTTTCAATCATTGGATATCTTGCTTATCAAGATGAAGACTCCACTTATTTTTATCCCATCCTTATTACTACCGGATCATTGTTGTTGATTTACTTGGGGGCGATGTATCGGGAAAAGAAAACAAGAATGGCTAGTCTGGTGATGGCAGCCATGGTATATGGGGCAGTGATAAGTTTCGGAGCGAGTTATGTCTTTAACTCTGTATTAAAGCGTCACCAGCAGAATCGAATCACTAGCTGGTTGAATCCTAGTCAAGCAGATGCAGATGCTAAGTACAACTTGATTCAATCCAAAATGGCTATTGGATCAGGGGGGGCAACGGGAAAGGGGTTCCTAAACGGAACGATGACTAAGTTAGACTTTGTACCTGAGCAATACACCGATTTCATTTTCTGTACAGTAGGGGAAGAACAGGGCTTTATTGGCAGCTTTAGTATCATTATACTATTTCTTCTTTTACTCTTGCGAATTGTTACGGTGGCAGAGCGACAGCGCTCGAATTTTTCCAGGCATTATATGTATGGGGTGGCAGGGATAATGTTTGTCCACTTCTTCATTAATATTGGAATGACTATGGGACTGATGCCCATTATTGGTATTCCTTTACCCTTTATCAGCAAAGGAGGGTCTTCTCTGTTGGGTTTTACGGCAATGATTGCGGTACTGCTAAAGCTGGACGGGAATAGATATAAGATTTAGGTTAAAGGTCAAGCAAAAAAGAAAGGCCTTGAAGGAGTAACGAACCTTCAAGGCCTTTTTATGTGAGATTCAAATTACCTTATCGAGCCGCTCGGGCACTGATAAAACTGATGAGTTCTTTACTGCCATTTTCCTTAGCCAATTCCAATACACTTAGACCATTGGATGTTCGGGCGTTAATATTGGCCTTACGTTCTACCAAAAGCTTAACGATTGGAAGATGATTATTTTCCACAGCTTCCATCAGGGGCGTCCATCCTTGATGCTCTTGACGTTTGTCGGATTTCACATCGTATACAATCTGTGAGACTGTCTCATTAATGTTAGCACCATTGTCTAAAAGCAAACGTACGACCTCTTCTTCTTCTTCATGAACTGCCTCGAATAATGCTGTCCATCCTTTCTGGATGCGTGAAATCATCTTGTTCGAATTGAAATGTGTCCATTCTAAGTTGGCTTTTGCATTGACATCTGCCCCTTCTTTGATTAATATCCGAGCAATTTCCACTCGTCCTTCATCAGCAGCCTCCATTAGGGTGGTGTAACCGTTCTCTTTAGTTCGGTTTACGTCGGCCCCCTTGTTGACCAAGTATTGAACAATATCAGTATGTCCTTCATCGATAGCTTCCATTAGTGGTGTCCAGGCATCCGGGCTAGTGCCATTTACGTCAGCTCCTTTGCTTACCAGTAATTTGACTATTTCTCTCTCTCCGTCATCAATAGCCGCTGTCAAGGGAGAGTGGCCACTTTCAGTTGGAAGGTTCACATCCGCTCCTTTTTGGATTAAGTACTCAACGATGTCCATGTGCCCTTCATCGGCCGCTTCCATAAGTGGGGTATGGCCATGACCATTAGCTTGATTTACATCGGATCCTTGTTCCACATAGAGTTTTACCAGATCGAGATGCCCCTCGTCAATGGCTTCGAGGAAAGCCGACCAACCGGAAGAACCTTGAGCTGTGGGTTTAGCTCCTTTATTTAGTAACAGTCGGGTAATAGCAAGGTTCCCTTCGTCGGCGGCTTCCATCAAAGCAGTGTGCCCACCCTTAGTTTGTGCATGCACATTTGCTCCTTTGGCCAATAGTAGTTCGGCAATTTCTACGCTTCCTTCGTCGATGGCTTCCATGAGCGGGGTGTAACCATTTTCACCTCCTTGGTTGACGTCAGCTCCTCTGTCAAGCAGTAGCTGCACCATTTCAAGATGGTGTTCATCAATAGCTTCTTTCAATGGCGTATGATGACCATACACAGCATTAGCATCCATTCCTTTATCTAGGAGGAGTTTTACAATTTCGATATTTCCTTCATCGATCGCCTCCAAGAAAGCATTCCAACCATGTTTGTTGGTAGCCTTAATATCTGCTCCCCGATCAAGTAGGAGTCTTACGGCCTCAGGATTACTGGCATCGGCAGCTTCCATAAGCGGCGTGTAGCCGTCATTGTTAGTTCTATTAGGATCTGCCCCATTCTCAATTAGTAGCTTAGCAATGTCCATGTGCCCTTCATCGATTGCTTCCATTAATGGGGTGTGGTGTCCAGATACCTGATTTACATCAGCCCCTTTGTCGATGAGCATGCGAACGATCTCGATGTGTCCTTCATCAATGGCTTCCATGAATACATCCCAACCATGTTTGGTTTTTGCGTCTACCTTGGCTCCCTTTTCCATCAAGAGTTTAGCTATTTCTCCATAGCCTTCGTCTACGGCAACCATTAGGGGAGTGTATCCATCTCTGGTCGCGGCATTAACCTCGGCACCTTTGTCTAGGAGGAGCTTAACGATATCCATATGTCCTTCATCGGCAGCTTCCATTAAGGGGGTCCATCCATCTTTCGTCGCATCATTTACTTTGGCACCTTTGTCTAGCATGAACTTAACCAATTCCATATTACCGTCATCGATGGCACCTAGAAGCAGGTCAAGCTCGCTATTTTCTTCGGCAGGTATGCTCGGAGCAATCTCAATGGAATTGTTAGCTTCTTCCTCCTGAGTATCTTCGCGTTCATCTTCTAATTCCTCGGCATCATTCGGCATGTAGGCATTATCGGTAATCGTTGGAAGGTCCTGGAGAGGCTCTTCCTCAGTAGTTGTAGTTGTTGGTTCCTCTTGTACAATGGCTGGGGGTTCGTTCAATTGTAAAAAGGAAGGAGTACCGAATGCATTTACGGCGATGGCGAATAAGCCCACCACCAAAATCATGGCAGTAACAAAGCCTTCGCGGAAATCAGCAAAGACGGTTGGCTGATTAAATAGTCGTTTTATTCTATCGTTGAATTTATATTTTATACCAGTGAAAGCCATAGCTGGGAGTTTTGGGTTGATTTCTTGTTCTTTTAATAAGATTAAGGTTCTAGCGTAATTGCCGGTTTCACCCGTGATGGCAATTACCATGTCGTCACAACAGTTCTCACGTTCGTTTCTAATCGTAGCCGACATCCACCAGATAGCTGGATGATAGAAGAATAGAATATCAATCAAAGTCTGCAGTACATTGACCAGATAATCATTCCGCTTAATGTGGGCTAATTCGTGCAAAAGTATGGCCTCGACTTGCTGCTGGCTCAAACCACTAAGTAATTGAGCGGGGAGCAGAATGGCGGGCCGAAAAATGCCAATGGCTAATGGTGTTAACACTTTATAGGAGGCCAAAAAGGCCACTTTCTTTTTGAGTTGAAGCTGTTCTTTTAGTCTTTCTCCTTGCTCTAACCAGGAAGCTGGAAGTAACTCGGTCCGATAGGATCTTAAGCGCTGAATGTAGGCCAAGCTGCCTAGAAAACGGAGCAATAACACGACTACTCCGAGCATCCAAAGTGTGACAATCAGTGGGAGGTGTTGGCTAAAATATTGTTTGGCCTGCAATAACAGGTTTGTTTGATACGAGTTTTCTACAACGGAGGATTCTTTGGTATCAATAGCTTTTAATTCGGGGGGAGCACTTGACTCAGGCTCGAGGATCGGAGTGGAATCCTCAGCCATAACCTGGGCCTGGGTCTCAATTTGAGCCAAGCTTATATCCTCAGGGTTGTACAAAAGAGAAAAGGTGACTAAGGTAGCAGAGGCAAAGAGTCCAAAGGCAATAACGGCGATAAAATACCGCGACTTACTCGAATAGCTGTGCGTTAGAACTAGAACAATCCCCAAAAGGATGGCAAAGAGGGCACCTTGCCATAGGGCATGAATTAAGGTCCAACCTAGTGCTGAAATGAGTTCTTCGGAGAGCAGGTGATCAACAGTTTTCATTTCTTTTGTGTTTTTTCCATTTGATCGATATAATCTTTCAATTGGTTTAAATCAGATTGGGTAGCGTCATAATTACCCAAGGCGCGCATGACGAGTTTCAAAGCTGAACCTCGGAATGTCTTGTTAAGAAATCGATCAAGTAAAACATCTTGTGTCTCTTCCTCCGCAATCGCCGCTTGATAGATGTGTTTACGGCCTTGCGCTTCTCGTTTGAGCATTCCTCGCTCAAACATGACTTGCATCGTCTTTAAAGTGGTGGTGTAACGCACCTCTTTACGCTGCTCCAAGTCCTCGTGGATCTGCTTCACCGTAGAGGGGCCATGCTTCCATAAAAACTGTAGAATCTCCAATTCCGAAGGAGTCGGATTGGTCTTTTCTTCTTTAGACATAGTCTATTACGATTTTTCTCGTAGCAAAGATGTACGATTTGAATCGTAATAGCAAATTTTATTACGATAAAAATCGTAATAAAAGCTGTGGGCTAACTTTTAATGTTTGAAATACAGTAAGTTGTGCTTTGGGATTAGATGAGATTTTGGGCTTTGAGTAGTAAGGTTTGGAATCTTCGCCTTGCTAGAAAATCAGTCTTTTTCAAGAATAAATAGCGGAAGAATTGTAAAGGCGGATGATATTCTGTAAATTAGAAGCCTTCTTAGATGGGAACTTTGCGCCTCTTTTTCACAATTCCTGTAAACTCCTGGATTAGTATTACACATTAGTTGAAGGTAAAAGATTGGTATAAGAACAGCTGTCCTTAGCGGCCACAGGTATTTTCCTTGTCTTCAAGGAAAGTTCAGGCGTTGAAGGTCGGAAACAGAACCCTATTTTTCATTGAGACGAATCGGGAAGGGGAGTGATTTGCCTGCCTTTCCCTCTAAACACCATTTAACCAATGTTATCACACCTATCTCGATCACTAATGCTTTGCTGCCTATTGTGCATGACCACAGCAGCCTTGGCCGAAAAGGCCCGCCTCCCTATTAAATTGGTAGACAAATTGATTTTAATTGAAGGTACTGTCGATGGCAAGACGGGATACTTTATGCTGGACTTAGGTGTCTCCGATTTAGTCCTGAATAACAAATACTTTACAGGAATAAAGAGTAGAAATACCGATGCTTATGGGGTTAATGGCTCTCTTTCTTCCTTGGAAACCAAGTGGATTGGCGCTGAATTTGGTTCTTTAAAATGGAAACGACGCCAGGCGCATCTTCTTTCGCTAGAACACTTAGAAGATTCCAAAGGGGAAAAGGTCTTGGGCTTGGTAGGAGGGAAGTTCTTCAAGCAATGTCAACTAACGATTGATTTACGTAAAATGGAAGTGGAGATTCAACAGCATAGCAAAGATTTCTCTCATGATTCTTTTAGTAAGTTTTATTCGGAGCCTGAAGCCATCTTACCGTTCAAGTATAAGGGTGGGATGCCCTGGATTGAAGTGCGCATCGGCTCGAAAGCGTATAAATTTGGACTAGACACGGCCAGCGAATATAGCGTGATGCATGAGAAGTGGCTACCTTCTGTAGAAACTCACCTTTTCAATAAGCGTATGGTCGTGTCCCGGGGAATTTCTGCTACCGAAAAATCAGTCTTGTCCGGGAAGGTGGGAGATTTAGCAGTAGGAACACTTAAATGTTACCCTATGAGTACCTTGTTTACAGATATGGGGACAATTAATCGCAATCTTGCCGGGGCAAATTTAGATGGATTATTAGGCTTTGATCTTTTGCGTCAATTCAAAGTAGTGATTGACTATGATCGGAAGGAAGTATTAGTTTGGCGACACTCTAATGCAAAGAATTACCCCATAATGATCACATTTGGCCAGCAGAGAGATTCCTTAGGTTTCATCATCAGGGAGTAGCTTGGTACTCCGGCACATTATTCCGGGAAGCATCTGATTTTTCTTACATATAGGGGAAAAGTCGATTCGATCCTTGCAGGATCAGAGATTTTTCAGTAGTTTAACAAAACCTCTATAAGTGGAAGGAAGCCTCTTTTCACTTTTTCCTGGATTAGTGCTTGAGACGACTTTTGGAAGTATTCAAAGATAGTTTATTGGCCGCTTTGAAGCGCTTCTTGACTCCATTTCGGTGCAATAGACAGGCTTAAACAACTTCTTAGATTTGGATTGGTAGACCCAAGGGTTGCTTTTCAAATTTGTCCATCCATTATGGGTCGGGCTTTGGCTTGAAAGGCTGAAAATGGAAAACCTTTTGTAGTGGATTGGAATCCTTGACTCTTATTTCAACCACTGTGTCACTAAACCACCTGATATGCACCCGACCCTACAACTATTACTTTGTAGCTATTTTTGTATGGCTACCCAATTGGCATTGGCAGAACATGCCATCATTCCCATAAAATTAATCGATAAACTTATTTTGATCGAAGGTACCGTTGAAGATCAAACGGGCTATTTTATTCTAGACCTTGGAGCTTCAGACATCATTTTAAATAGCCGGTATTATAAGGGTAGGCTAGAGAAGCCTGCCGAGGCCTTCGGCATTAATGGTACTGTTTCCGCAGTCGAAAAGACCTGGGCTAGCGCCAATTTTGGAGGAGTTCAATGGAAACGCTATTTGACGCATATCCTATCGTTGAAACATCTAGAAAAGGCCAAGGGCGTAAAAATCTTGGGATTGGTGGGAGGCAAATTCTTTCGTCACTGTCAACTGCTAATCGATCTAAGTAAAATGGAGATTGAAATCGTTAGGGGGACCACCAATGGTACTTATGATTTATTGGGGGATCAATTTAGTGAACCTGATGCTATTATCCCCTTTAAGTACAAAGGTGGTATGCCTTGGATAGAGGTAAGAATAGCTTCAACCTCATTTAAATTTGGCTTGGATACCGCCAGCGAATTCAGTTTGATGGATACTAAATGGCTTCCCCTTGTGGAGGACCTACTATTTAATCGGCGGCAGGTGATTACCCGTGGGATATCCGCTCAAACCAAATCAGTATTGCGGGGTAAACTGGCCCAATTGGAGATTGGTTCCCTTGCTTGCTATCCCATGAGTACGCTTTTTACCAATATGAGTATTATCAACCGAAATCTTGCTGGTGCTAAATTGGATGGTTTGCTTGGGTTTGATCTTTTACGTCAGTTTAAGGTATTGGTCAATTACGATCATAAGGACATTATGATCTGGCGCCACAAGCTAGCAAAGAGTTATCCCTTAATTCTGACACAGGTGAAGCAAAAGGATGTCTTGCGGATTAAGTAATTCTAAGGGTAGGCAACTTTTGATGAAATTTGCTGGAGGTTAAAGAAATTATTGAGCGGCATATTTAGCCAGCTTGCTATTCAATTTTTCGGTATCATATGGCCATGGCGCTTTACGTTCAACTAATCGTCCCTCTTTGTTCAGGATCATATAGGTTGGATACCCTTGAATATTGAATTTATGATCTAGCCCTTGGTAGATCGATTTGTCGACAAAGTAATGATCGCCATCCAATTGGTACTTCTTGATGAGGTTCTTCCAATTGGATTTGTCCCCGGATACGCAGAGATAAACAAATACTACATCTTTATCCTTGTTGGCAGCTTTGAGGTTGGCGGCATATTCAAATTGACTTCGGCAGGGGCTGCACCAAGTGGCCCAAATATCGAGATAAATCACTTTGTTTTGATGCTTTCGGGTTAGCTTTTGGAGGAATTCGTTGGCGGTTCCAGCTTCTACATTTTCCAGATTCGCGAAGGCGGGTAAGGGCTTACTTTGGCTTTCTAGCAGTTCATCGTAAGCCCATTGGATAAGGTCTCGGTGGCTTTGATCTAAGGGGTAAGTCTTTACTTTCTCTAAATAGTATTTGGCCCTTTTGGCGTCACTTTCCTCAAGATGGCGTTGCATAACTCCACCCCAGGCGTAAGGGGCTAATTGCACGTGATGTTTGGGTACGGATTCGAGTGCGCCAATTCTTTTCTCAGCCCCTACCATCTGGGAGATATGGGGATATTTCTTGCGGATAGCGGCGATGCGTTCATTTTCAGCTTTAATCTCAGCAATGGCTTCGTCTAATTGTGCTTTTTGTGCGATACTAAGAGTGGGCTCTTTTTCCAAGATGATTGCTAATGCCTTTTCGGGCCGACTGCTACTACTGCTGGTAAAAGCTTTGGTAAAGATGGTGTCTTGATGTTGGATCCAAAGCGCTTTCCAGAGTTTACGCGCGGGGCTTGGATGTTTGGCTCTTTCCCATTCCGCCTCAGCTAAGCTACGTTCATCAGGGGTAAGGCTTTCCGATCGCATCATCTGCCAATAGGAAGTATCAGGTGCGTGATCAATCCCGTTTTTGTATTTATTCTTGAAGAATGCGATTAATTCTCGGGTGTAATTTCCGTAATGCATGGAATATTGCAGCTTTGGGTCGGAGTAATCGAATTCATCTAGAAAGTTGAAGTAGGTAGGGTGCTCAGTCGTCCAGACCACGTACCGGCTTTTACCCATGTTGTGCAGCCAGGAATATCGTATCAGATCATCGTAGAAAGTTAGTGTAGTATGGATGCCAAACCACTCCACAAAGGCGGGAGAAACGGCATGCTTACTGCTATAGTCCTTGAAGTAATCTTCTTGTTTATTTTTGAGTGCTAGTCGTTTTTGACGATGGGGTTCGGCTGCTAACTGTATGTCCTCTCGGTGATACGTTTTGGTTATCTTCTTTAATGCCTTTCCTTCTAATTCCTTGTAGCTAGCAATATCTCGCGAAAGGTCAGCAGTGGGACCCATAAACAACCACTTTCTTGGATCAGTATCTGTAAGGTTAACCATTAATGATTCCTCGGGAGCAAGGAATAAGGTAGTAAGATGATCTCCATAAACCAGATAAACATCTTGTGGTCCGGGAAGAGGAACGTCTAATTGAAAGCTTCCATCGGGCTCTAGCCATACCGTGTAGCTCAATTGCTCGCTAAACAAGAAATTTGGAGTTGAAACTTTTATACTTAGGATATCTTTTAAATCTGGATCTACGATACCCTTGAGTTTAGCAATTCCCCCATGCTGTTTGCTGGGGAGCGACTGAATGCCTTGGTAAGGAGGAGCTTTGTCACTCCTGTATAAGGGCATAGGCGCTCGTCCATCTTGGCTACAACTGAGTGTCCTTTTCACATCCGGTTTTACTTGCAGGGTGGTCAGTCTATTCTTCAGTTCGCAGACGTACCTTCCTTCGGTATTATAGTAGCAGAGAGTATCCGTTTTAGTTAATATGATTTCATACTGGTCATTATTTTCTGAGATGGACGCATAGGTCCAGAAATCAGCCTCCAGGAGGGCATATTCCTTTTCCAAACTGAGATACCAACGACCTTGCTGATCTGTGTAGTCATGGAGCAGAGATTCAGGTAAGGTGCTAGTTTGTGAGATGGGCATGTTTAGGAAACTGAGCATGAGTAGGAAGATTGTCATGTGTGCTTTTTTTGTTCCCCGATAATCTGTATTGATAGAATTACCTTCTTACATGAAGGGTTGCAATAAAGGCTATTTAGCTGGTTAGCCAGCCAGAAACACAAAAATTATCGGAGCAAGTATTTTTAGGAGCGTATATGCATTAGAGATTGAGTAAAAGGACAATCGCTTTCTCAGAATTGTCGCTATATGAAGATAAGCATTATCTATAGTATTAGTCAAGTAGGCTCAGTTACAAGATTTTGGAAACCACTGCGTTCTTACGATTAAGCTAACTTGATCCATCGGTCAACCTTCGTAATTTATTCATATGAAAAATCCGGTCTACTACATCCTCTGATTCTGCATGATCTTGAGCTGTCAGCCACTTGCTGTGCATACCTCAAATTGGGAATGTCAAAAGCTATTGTTGCGCTTACCAACAAAAGAAACACCCTTTATGAACAGTACTTGCAGATCTACAATACTATCCAGGCTGCTTATACTGAACTTTGGGATGAATAGGCTATGGTAAATTATGGGAAGCCTTACGATGATGCACTGCCTGATTCTATCAAGAGAGCTATCCCTTTTGTAGTTTCTGAAGCTTAACCCAACGGTTTCGAGTAAAGTGGTTCGGCCTAACATACTTGGAAACTGTTAAAAGAATGTCAACGACCTAGGCCAAACCAACCCTTTGATTATTCCTTCCGTCTTTAATTACAAAGACACTATTAAAAAATACTTACCACTAAAGACCACCAGTTGAAATAACCCCTTATTCCACGAGTATTCTCTTTACCTCATTATCTCGCTTAAGCCGACCCCTGTTGGAGCTGTTGTTTAACTCAGGTTACTCTTGACCGAGAGCTTGCGCTCTTGGTACATGGAGAAGACCTACAATCTCCCGATCATCATGAACAAACCTATTCAAGTAGAAATTGTGGAAGAAAAACAGGATGGAATCATTGTTCGACTCCCTTTCCTAGAGATACCTATTGAAATGAATTGGGCGTTCTTCTACAAACGAGTCGAAGCAGGGTACTTCACATTTAGACAAGCTGAACAACTTCCCAACTCATTTTCCCTTAAGCTATTCCCACTTTCTAAACAGGATATGAAATAAAGGCTAGGAGTGACTTAACTTTCATAAACCCATCGACCACCGACCATGGTTCGTTCAATTTTGCAATCCATGATAGCAAAGGGATCGATCTTAGTAAGGTCCTTATCTAATACCGTTAAGTCGGCTAGTTTCCCTGGGGTGATGGAGCCTTTGATGTTTTCTTCGAAGGAGGCATAGGCTCCATGTAAAGTCCCAACTTTGATAGCCTCTTCAACGGAGACCTTCTGTTTAGGTCCCCAGAGCGTGCCTTTATAATCTGTGCGGGTTACACTCGACTGGATAGCCATTAGGGGCTCGAAGGGGCCAGGAGGATAATCGGAGGTCTGGTTGACCATAATCCCAGCATCGAGGAAGCTGCGGACCGCAAACATGCTATTCAGCCGCTCTGCTCCGTACTCCTTCATCTTTTCACCATGGAAGTAGACATAGGTGGAAAATGGACAAGGAATAGCGTTGAGTGCTTTGATTCTTTGTACCAGTTCAGGGTTGACTACGGTGCAATGCTCTAGTCGAAAGCGAGGATCTTTTCTTGGACTTTCCTTCATGAGTTTTTCGTAGACCCCTAAAGTGATATCAATGCCGACGTCACCATTGGCGTGTACTCCAATTTGCCAACCAGCATCGTGCGCTTTTTTGCATTGTTCATATAACAGCTCTGGGGTGGAAGTGAGCATGCCAAAATCATCAGGGCGGCCCATATAAGGCTGAGATAGTCGAGCGGTTCGTTCGGAGATAGATCCATCTATTCCCGTTTTCATGGCTCCAACCCTTACCCACTCGTTGCCAAAGCCAGATTTGACTCCTGCATTGATCATTTTATCTAAATGAGGATAGCGAATATGGCAATAGACCCTTGTCTTAAGCAGTCCTTGTTCATAGGCGGAGTGATAAGCCTCAAGGTCGTAGGGACTGCCACCGGCATCCGTCACAGAAGTAATGCCAGCTTTAGCTAGCATATTTGAGATCGCCTCTGCTCCAGCTACGTAATCTTTTCGTTCTGGCCGCTGCAACATCCGTCGGAAAGGGGCCGCCGCATTTTCAAGGATCTGCCCCGTTAGTTTACCATTCTCTACCACATACTCTCCGCCCGCTAGTGATTTGCTGGTAGCTGTGATGCCTGCTTTTTTGAAAGCTAGCGTGTTGACATACATAGAGTGTCCACCTCGGTGCGTAATGATAACCACATGGTCTGGAGCTGCGAGGTCTAGGTCTTTTCGATGCAAAAACCTGCCCTCTTTGGTTTTAGTATCATCATATTTAAATCCTTGGATTACTTCTCCCTTGGGTATGGTGGCTGCTCGTTCTCGAATGGCGGCTTGAATTTCTTTGATAGATCGGAGATCGCAGTCCACATTGAAAAGGTGTGAGCGGCCGGCACTACCGGGGTGTGAATGGGCATCGATGAAGCCGGGCGTGACCGTGCTTCCTCCCAAATCTATCATTTTTGTATTGCTTCCCCCTAAGCCTTTTATTTCCTGATTGGAACCTACGGCGAGAATGTGCTGATGACCGATAGCTATAGCCTGAGCACGAGGCTTCAGCGGATCAATAGTAATGAAGTTGCCATTGTAGAGGATCAGTTCAGGTTTTTGCCAGAACAGGGCAGGTAAGGCTATAAAACCAGGTGTGGCAGCCAAGAAATGACGGCGATTGAGTTTTTTCATAATAGGTAGCTTTGGTATAATCTCTTTTCTAGATGTACAAATGGGAATGTCCGGTAAATAGCTAGCTAGGGCGTCCCTGAAAATATTTACAAGGCTGACTACGAAGTAGTTGGCCTTTAGATTTGGGTATAAAATTCCCCGAAAACAGCCAAAAAAGGCTAAATTCGG
>JABSSL010000120.1 GCA_013214355.1 Saprospiraceae bacterium
CTAATTTCGACCAACCCACTTCGGAAGTGTTGCTCGCTTAGGTGAAAGTCGCAAACGCGTCAAACCCAGTTAAATTCGAAATTCACGCCCCTCCTCCCCCTCTAAGACATACGCTTTTCAGAATTCTCGCGTTATTATCCCGATCAAACCCCGTGACTATGCTACGATATCTTTTTTTGTTGCTTTGTCTTTGTTACATGGGCGAAGGGCTGGCCCAAGCTGGCTTTTCCTGGGGCATTAGCTTGTACCCCAATTATTCTGACCGGAGACTCATTGCCTATTCCTTTATCACCCAAGATGAAATTAACCGCCTAGATAGTCTAGAAGGTGGTCGATTCTCCTACTCAGGTGGTGTGCTGGCAGAGTGGAGAACTGAAAAAGTCAGTTTTCAGACTGGGGTTAATTTCATGAATACGGGCTATCGTACCATTTCCGAAACCATTCTTCCCGGTGATCCTGATGAGAACCTAGGCACTGAACGGCGGTTTCTCTTTCGAAATTTCAACATTGAAATCCCGGCGGAGCTCCATTTCTACCAGGAAGTAAGTCCAGGTAATGAGTTCATTTTTACCCTTGGCGGAGCAATGAGCTACAATATCTCCAATTCAGCCTTCAAGATATTACAACGTGATGGAAGTTCAGAGCGGATAGATGTAACAGATAACGAGCAAGAGTTCCGTCCCGTTAATTTCGCCTTCGTGACGGCCGTTGGATGGGAGACAGACATTAGCGAAACGCTTTCCCTGGTCATTCAACCTACTTTTGAGTTTTGGATGCGAGGGATCTTCATTGATACCCTTGAACTCAATCGCAACCTATACAATTTGGGTGTAAAGCTCAATTTGAAGTTCCGGACCGTATATGAGGATTATTGAGTAGGTTAGTTTACTATACACATGAAAAAGGTGGTCGGTATTAACCAACCACCTTTTTTATTCTAAGTCTCCTTGGTAGGAGATTACATATTGATCAGAGCTGGCGAATCAACAGGAACCACCCATGAGTAAGCGTCCTCGATTCTTCCGGAACGTAGACCGTCAATTTCTGCTTTAGCAATCGTGGAGATGCTTTCAGGTCCAGCAGGTACAATTTCAATGGTCTTCCCTTGATAGGAAATCGCCTCTACTACCGATACCACCGCAGCTGTCCCGGTTCCAAACACTTCCTCCAATTTCCCAGCAGCATGCGCCTCCATTATTTCATGGATCGTTACCGGTCTTTCCTCCACGGTATAACCTTTGTCTTTCAGGAGATCCATCACACAATAGCGAGTGATTCCCTTTAGGATAGCCCCATCGGTAGCGGGTGTTACCACCTTGCCATCGATAACAAAGAAGATATTCATCGTACCTACTTCCTGCACGTACTTAAATTCATTACCATCCAACCACATCACTTGATCAAAGCCCTTCTGCTGCGCTAATCGGGCAGGGAGTAAAGATGCCGCATAGTTACCAGCTGCTTTGGCCTCACCGGTACCTCCTTTCACAGCGCGTACGAAAGTTTCTTCAGCTAGCAAACGTACTGGCTTGGCATAGTAAGGCCCAACCGGTCCGGTGAAGATGCAAAAGGTATAAGTTTCAGCTGGCTTTACTCCGATGAATTCATCGGTAGCATACACGTAAGGACGGATATAAAGCGCACTTCCTTCTTTCGGAGGAATCCAATCTTTGTCCAAATCCACCAAAGTATGCACGGCTTCCAAAAAGAGATCTTCCGGGATTTCTGGGATGCACATGCGAGCACCTGAAGCATTCAAACGCTTGGCATGCATATCGGGACGCAACAGCATCGGTTTTCCGTGTAAACTCTTGGAAGCTTTCATACCTTCAAAAACGGATTGCCCATAATGCAGTACCATAGAAGCAGGATGAATCTGGAAGGGCCCGAAAGGCTCAATTCTAGGATTTACCCAAGCTCCATTTTCATAATTTGCCACAAACATGTGGTCAGAAAAGACTTTTCCGAAAGGAATATTATCGAAATCGAGTTGCGGGAGACGAGACTCTTTAACTTTGGTTATCTTTATATCGTATTTCATTATACTGATTTTCACAAAAATACTTAAAGATTTTATTTCAAGCAATACTAAAGGCTGTATTCGAAATATAATTCTGTTTAAACCTATTTTTTGACATAAAATCAACTTTTCTTGTTTCTAGATTTCGAATTATTTGCAAGTCCCGATAAGCAACTCCAATCTTCCGATTTAAAGGGAAAAGGTGATCGAGGAATTTTCATTGCTTATGAGGCGGATGCTGCTGAAAAGGAGCGTCTGGAATACCTTAAAAAGATCCTAGTAGCTGCTAAGATCGACATGGAACAAGATGTTACCACTTTAGCTATCCCATCCGGCGAATCGATTCTCCTTAACTCAGCTGCCTTCACTAAAGCACCCACATATATATTACTATTTGGGGTACAACCCAAGCAATTGAGCCTTAATTTCCAGCTGCCCACCTATAGCCCCGTGATTTATCAAGGAACGACCTACTTATGGGTCGATTCTTTGGGTACAATCCAGGAGGAACGGCTGGCCGGAAAAAATCAAAAAGCCGGAGCACTTTGGCTCGCTCTCAAACAAATTTTCTTACCCAGCGCATAAATTTGAATGGAATCAATCGTATTTGCTACCAGCAACCCAAACAAGATCAAAGAAGTTAACGAATTGATCGGTCAGATCTTCCACATTATCGGTTTGAAAGAAATCGGTTGTGCAGAAGATATCCCAGAAACTCAACCTACCATTGAGGGCAATGCTTTGCAAAAAGCCCAGTACGTCCTGGACAATTATCAATCTGATTGTTTTGCCGAGGATACTGGATTGGAAGTAGAGGCACTTAATGGTGAACCGGGCGTCTACTCTGCCCGCTACGCTGGCCCACAGCGCAATTCTCAAGACAACATGGATCTCCTGCTGCAAAAACTGGAGGGCAATGACAATCGAATGGCTCGCTTTAAGACGGTAGTAGCCTTAGTTCTAGAAGGGGAAGTACACACCTTTGAAGGAATCATCAATGGCCGGATTGGCTTGGAGCCGCAAGGTGAAGGTGGATTCGGTTACGATCCATTGTTTTACCCGGAAGGACATGATATTACCTTTGCAGAAATGGATGCTGCGGCAAAAAATGCCATTAGCCACCGGGGCAGAGCTATCCGGAAATTAGTTGACTTCTTACTAGCTAGAGGCGATCAACCTGCTACTTAATACCAAGAACTGATTTAAACTTTTTTATCTGGATTACCATCTAAGGTCTTGCAGCTCCTGGACTTCAGCTTTTTTATCGCAGTTGGAGTGACTTAGCAAAAATCTTTGGGGGTTACGCCAACGATTAGCTTGAAATGCCTGATGAAATGACTCTGGTCATAAAACCCTGTTGCATAGGCAACTTCTGTATATTTCATACCACTATATAATAATCTTTTAGATTCCTCTATTCGTAGGTTTATCGTGTAGCGAATAGGAGATAGACCGTAAACCGATTCGAACACTCGAATTAAGTAGTATTTACTAAAGCCCAATTCCTTTTCCAGTTCATCTAAGCGAATCTGATCCAGGAAGTGTTTTTCTAAGTAGGCTTTTACGGCTCCTGCTTTTTTCTCTACTTGCCCCCAGTCGGCTTTCATGGGTTCAAATGAGCAACGCTCGATCAATGCCTGTAGAAGATTGGTAACCACGGTCTGAGCGCTGACATCCTCTGTTTCCGACAAAAGATATTCATGTACCCTTGAAAACAGACGCGCAAAGGTAGGATCTTGCAAGACGGCGGTAGTAAAGGCTGGATAGTACTCTTTCTGGGTAAATTCCTTATGCACCTGGTGAAAGAGCGCTTGCGAGATATAGAGCGACCGAAAGTTCCAGGGCTCCCCATTGAAGGATTTCCCGGTGTGGACTTCGTAAGGATTTAAGAGGAGAATAGAACCACTGTCTAGCACTCTTATCTTGCCCTTGTAGGAGTAATCCGCTTTACCTTGCTCCACTAAAATTAAAGCATACTGCTCGTGAAAGTGAGGTTTGAAATATTGCGTAGTAAAAGAAGCTCGAAGTAGCTCCAGTCCCTCAAACTGCTTGAAGGTTGAGATGTATTTTTTCATTAATAACAAGTGAGTGATTTCCAAAATCCAATCTATCCAGCAGGAAAGATGGCAATAGTCTGGTAGTCCTAAGTTCATGAACTAAGTATCTGGATACTTAGAACCAAAGCTCTATTGCTACGGCTACAGCCAGCAAAGCGCTTTTTTCATAACAAATCGGTTAAAAGTGCTGGGAGATAGCGGATTCAGTCGGATATAGCCGCTTACACCCAGTATGTCCGGTGAGAGTTTAGGAAGTCAGAAGTTATCGACTCCCCTCATACATCCTTAAATAATATTGAAAACCAGCTTGGTACACCTAAGCTGTGCGCAGTTTCAAAACAAAAGCGTTCGGTTGGTTTGATGAGCGGTATGAACGCATAACTTATTTGAAATAACAGATAGATCAAGAAAAGTTTTAATTAACGCCCATCTATTTTCGTCTACTAGCATACCAAAAGAGTAAATCGCGGGCTGTTTAAGTCAATTATCCTGACAATTTGAGGCAAGTGCAATATTGTACAATTTTACTCTAATAGTCCTCTTTATCTTGCCGCCTGCCACTCGTATTAAAGGTTAGTTGAAAAAAACTTTTTTGAAGTTTTAGGACTTTGTTCACAAAGCTATTTGTAGCATCATGCTATTCAGCATAAATCTTTTGTGAAAAACGCATTCTAAACCCAAAATTGTTTGATGATGAAAAAAAGGACCTTACTCACTAGCTTCTTCCTTTCCAAGGCCCATGAAGGACCTTCCTTATTGACATCACTGAAGCTATTTATTATCGAAGAAAATCATCGGTAAAAGATGAGTCAGTCGCTGCTGGATTGTACATAACCAACTCCATATCCAGCAACAGGACTTCTATGTGCTTTTTCGGGCTTTTGCGCTCAAGAGTTCAATGCCATGGTATAGCTCAGGAGCTAGAAAGTTTGCGCTAGCACTTTCACCTATACCATCATCTTCCCAACGCTAATTCCAGATTTAGCTCCTTCTGCCAACTTGCAGGCCTAGGATAGGATCTCCCTGTTCTAGTTTGTATGCACAGGACAGAGGGCTGGGAATGCTATGGTTAGTCTGACTCAATCGTTCATTCGATTTGGTTTAGGGAATGCTGTACTTATTTTTTAATCCTTAATCTTTTATCCATGAAGTTAAGCTTACGCACATTTCTAATAGCAGCTTGTATGTTATTCGGTGTGCAATTATCAATTGCCCAGTCTACGACCATTCGTGGAATCATCGCAGACCGGCAAGGAGATCCGCTGATCGGGGCTACTATCCTCGTAAAGGGCACTACCACTGGGTCCATCACGGATGTTGACGGAACGTATTCCATTGAGGTAGAAAGTACTCCTGCTACCTTGGTATTTTCTTATACCGGATATAGCACCCAGGAGGTACAGGTCACCGCTGCGACCACTACCTTGGATGTAACCATGGAGGAATCTGTGGGCGTGCTCGACGAAGTCATCGTGGTAGCTTATGGGACTGCCAAAAAAGGTAGTTTTACCGGATCTGCTACACAGATCAATGCCGAAGCACTAGAAGGGAGAGCGTTAACCAATGTTTCCGCAGCCATTGAAGGAGCAGCCGGGATACAGTTTTCGCCTGGTGATGGTCAACCTGGTGCTAGTTCAGGTATTCGCGTAAGAGGCTTTGGCTCAGTAAATGCCTCCAGTGAGCCCCTGTACGTCGTTGACGGAATCATTTTCTCTGGCAGTTTATCGAGTATAAACCCGAATGATGTAGAAAGTATTACCGTATTAAAAGATGCATCTTCTACTGCATTATACGGAAGTAAGGCTGCCAATGGTGTCGTCATGATCACTACTAAAGGAGGGCGTAAAGATGCAGAGAAACTGACCTTGAATATCAGCAGAGGAGTTACTGGCCGCGGGATTGCCGAATATGATCGTATTGGTGCGGAAGAGTACTATCCCATCATGTGGGAGGCCTATCGAAACAGTCTTTCCATTTCAGGCACTACCCCAGAATCAGAGGCTAACCAGATGGCTTCTGATAACATCTTCGGCTTACTGGGCATGAATCCATTTAATGTAGCCAATGATCAGATCGTTGGTACAGATGGACAGCTAAATCCAAACGCTCAATTGTTATATCCTGACGATTTAGATTGGCAAGAGCCATTAGTAAGAGCGGGTGACCGTACCAATGTAGATCTCTCCTACCAAGGAGCCACCGAGAAGACTAGCTATTTTGCTTCTATGAGTTTCTTGGATGACAAAGGATGGATCCTGAATTCCGACTTCCAACGGGTAACGGGTCGTATCAATGTCAATATGCAGCCCAAAGACTGGATTCGTACCGGCTTTAACCTCTCTGGAGCTACTTCAGAATCTAATCAGGCAGCTGACGGTGGTAGCACTTCTTTTGTTAACCCATTCTTCTCTAGTAGAAGGATTGCACCGATCTACCCTGTTTATCTACACGATCCAGTAACTGGGGAATTCATTTTGGATGATGCCGGGAATCGCATTTTTGACCTAGGGGATGATCGTGTAGGGAACACCAACGGACGCCACGTAATCCAAGAGACCTTATTGAATGTAGATCGTGATCGAATCACTACCTTGGGGGCACGGGCCTTCATCGATTTGTATTTCCTCGACGGATTTAAGTTTACAGCTAACGCCAGCCTAGATAAGCGCTTCTTTAATAACGAAGACTTTGACAACCCGATCGTAGGTGATGGTAATCCTGCAGGGAGAGCTGGTCGTGATGCATCTACCCGTACTACGGTAAGCTATAATCAACTATTGAATTATACCAGAGACTTTGGTCGCCATTCCATCACTGGTTTGGTTGGGCATGAGAGCTTTGAGTATGAATTCAATTGGCTGACTGGTTTCCGGACTGATATTGTAGCGGATGGAAATACCGAATTGGTGAATTTCACCAATACGTCCAACCTTAACTCATTTACTAATCGATATACCACAGAAGGATACTTGGCCAGATTGGAATACGATCTTGATGACAAATACTACCTGTCAGGCTCTTTCCGTAGAGACGGATCTTCTCGCTTTGACGAAGAGGTCAGATGGGGTAACTTTTGGTCCGTTGGTGGTGCATGGCGTATAGACCAAGAGTCTTTCCTGCAGGGCATTAGTTGGATCAGCATGTTGAAAGCGAGAGCCTCTTATGGTGAAGTGGGTAACGACTCCAATTTGGACAATGCATCCCTGAGCTTCTTTGCCAGTCAGGCCTTATTCTCCCTGGGTAACAATAACGCGAATGAGCCGGGCATCTTAGTAAGTACTTTGGCTGCTCCAAGCCTGGCTTGGGAATCCAACCAACAAACTGATGTAGCCCTAGAGTTTGCCTTATTTAATTATCGCGTTTCTGGTAGCATAGAATTTTACAACCGGATCACCGACGATCTTATCTTCAATGTTCCCTTGCCATTATCTTCTGGAATTGATGATGTAAATCAGAACATCGGAGCCATGTATAATCGCGGTTTTGAAATCGATCTGGGTGTGGACATCATTCGCACCGATGACTTCACTTGGCGTTTCAACATCAATGCTTCTACCATCCAAAATCAATTCACGCAACTCCCACAGGAAGAAATCATTCGGGGATCGAAGAAACTAGTTGTAGGTGGTTCCATTTACGATTACTGGCTACGGGATTGGTATGGCGTAGATCCAACGGATGGGGCGGCCCTATACATCTTGGATGATGAGGTGGATCCTAGTGACTCTGAGGTTCGTACCGCTGCGGATGGCACCTTAGTAACCACTAACCAGAACAAGGCAAAGTTTGACTTTGTAGGCACTGCCGTACCTGATGTCTTTGGTAGTTTCAACAGCGGTTTCACCTATAAGGATTTCCGTCTAGGCGTATTGTTTACTTATCAAATTGGTGGTCAAACGTACGATACTAACTATGCAGGCCTGATGTCTTCTGGTAACTACGGTAATGCCGCACATACTGATATTTTGAAGCGTTGGCAACAGCCTGGTGACATCACGGATGTACCCCGTTTGGATGTTTCTCAGACGGCAGCCTTTGGAGCAGGATCTGATCGTTGGTTGGTTAGTTCTTCCTACATCGCCTTACGACAGATCAACTTATCGTACGATCTACCTGCCTTAACAGCTAAGAGCATTGGCATGCAGAGTTTACGTGTATATGCCAATGGGGAAAATGTTTTCTTCTCCACTCAGCGCCGCGGACTATACGTTAATCAAAACTTCAATGGTACTACGCAAAACGTTTTTACTCCCTCTAGAGTCTTGACTTTTGGTGTAACCGGAACCTTCTAAACAGCAAAACAGATTGCAATGAAAAAGTACTTTTCTAAATATATTCTTCTACTGGGCTTGGTAGTGGCCTTTGCCGCCTGTAGTGAAGACTTCCTGGATCAAGCCCCAACCACAGCGGTTTCTGCAGATTCAGCCACCGCTACTACTGGTAACTTATTTACCATTATTAACGGAATACACCGCTTGATGTATACCCGACAAGGGTCCAACGGCCGTGGTGGATACTCTGCAATGATGATCCAAAACGATGCCTTAGGTGAAGATCTCGTAATGAATGCAATAGCTAATGGTTGGTGGATCAATATGGCCAGATGGAATGATCACACCAATGCGGCTGATACCGATACTCGGCACGCCTGGCGCGTTTTGTATAAGGTCATTAACAATGCCAATATTGTGATTGCTGGTGCTGATAAAGCGGTAGGGCCAGATGCAGAGCGAAATGCAGCCCTGGGTCAAGCCTATGCTTATCGTGCTTTCGCCCACTTCCGCCTGGTACAGCTTTACGGCAAACGCTACGATGAAAGTGGCAATAACCCACAGTTGGGGATTCCTTTAATGTTGGCCAGTACCAGTGAACCTCAACCTAGAAGTTCAGTTGCCGAGGTTTACGCCCAGGTCAACCAGGATCTAGATCAGGCCATTACCTTACTGGAAGGATATGAACGTCCGAATACCTCGCACATTAGCCAGAATGTAGCCAAGGGTATGAAGGCTCGCGTAAATTTGGTTCAGCACAACTACGCGGTAGCTGCTCAGTTTGCGATGGAGGCGAGAACGGGGCATCCTTTGATGAGCAATGACACCTACCGACTAGGTTTCAACGACTACACCAACGCAGAATGGATGTGGGGAGGCTTCTACAATCCAGAACAAGGATCTGCTTTCACCAACTTCGGTGCCTGGATGTCAAGAAATTTTAGTTCCTCAAACATTCGTGGTAATCCGAAATCCATTAATAGTACTCTGTACGAAATGATTCCAAAATCAGATGTACGCTCTACGGTCTTTGATCCGACCGGGGAACATAATGATCTGCCTCCTGGTATTGAAATTAGTTCTCGGCACCGTCGCTTCCCATACACCAGTCAAAAGTTCTTGGCCATAGCCACCGGAGATAGCCGTGGGGATGTTCCCTACATGAGAGCTGCAGAAATGTACCTAATCGAAGCCGAAGCAAAGGCGAGACAAGGAGACTCGGCTGGTGCCTCAGATGTCCTATTTGCCTTGGCTTCAAATCGAGATTCAGAGTACGTCATTTCTAGCAAAACTGGTGAGGAGTTGATTGACGAGATCTTATTGCAGAGACGATGGGAATTATGGGGTGAAGGCTTTCGCTTTAACGATCTCAAGCGTTTGAATTTGGCACTGGATAGGACTGGTGCTAACCATAATGCCGGGGTGTTAGCCAATCTCCTTGAGGTGCCCCCCGGTGACAATCGCTGGCAATGGCAGATCCCACTGGACGAAGTAAACGCTAATCCATTGATTGAGCAAAATCCGTAGGATTAGATTTATCTGATTCATACCTGGCTTTGAAAACACCCCTGGTCTTACCAACTTGGGGTGTTTTCTTTTATGGAAATTGTCCACAGTTATTCTGATGGTTGTCTTACAAGTCCTTGATTTCGAACACTTCAGCTCTTTATCGTCCAGGATATTACAGGTATAAATCTCAAAAGGAACTTTGTCTTCAAAATCAATTCCTTGTCATTCATCTCGACACAAAACTTGAGACAACTTCATACCATGCTTGCTTGACTCCCGATTTTTCCTCAAATTTGCCCCCCATACGGGCCATCTCACAGCAGCCCTACTATTTTTAAGACGGCGACCAGCAGGAAGCTTACCTTTACCCTGTTCGTCCTTATTTAAAAGCATTTTTAGAGAGAAAACCACTTAAGCATGAACAACAAAACACTATTCTTCATCTTTCTTGGTTTACTTGCCATTTACGGCCTTTCCCAAGTATTCACCGGAAAGCGGACCAGCAATTTCGATACAGAATTAATCCAGGTTGACACTAGTCAAGTCACTCGCATCATCATTAACACCAAACCTCCAGCTAGCGAGGAAATCACCTTGCAACGAGAAGGAAATGGCTGGATTGCCTCGAGTGGCTCCGTCAATACTAAAGCAACAGCAACGGCTATCCAAGCGTTGCTCAGTAACATTAGATTGATACAGACTAAGTACATTGCCGCCAATAGTGAAGAGAAGTTGGCCGATTACGAAGTGGCTGAAAACCAAGGGACTCGTATTCAAATCTTCGCTGGCGAAACCTTGCTGGAAGATTTTATTTCTGGTCGATTTGCTTTTGATCAGCAAGCTCAGACCGGGACGTCTTACATTCGACTCAGTAGTGGCAAAGAAGTGTATGCCGTCGATGGTTTTCAAACCTTAACCTTGGGACAGGGCTTCAATTCTTATCGTGATAGAATGTTGACCAACACTCCGCCTAATATGATTTTTGAGGAGGTAACCATCCAAAAAGAAGACGATAGCTTAACCTTGAGCAAAAGCCCAACGGGTTGGATGTATGAAAATCAGCTTCTAGATTCTATGAAGGTAGAGAACTACTTACACCTTTTCACGAACCTTCGTGGAGAGACCTTTGCCGATGATTTTGATGAACTAGCAGCGGCAAACTTCAGATTCGGAAAAGTAAGTTTGAAAGGGCCACAAATGCCAGAAGGACTTTCCGTTGATATCTACCGCGATACCAGCAGAATCAATCCTTTTGTTTTCCAGTCGAGTCAAAAACCAGAAACCTGGTTTGATAGTGATTCAACTGGCCTTTTTCAACAACTAGTCAAAGGAATAGCTGATTTTTTACCGACTCCAGAAACGGAATAAATCTTGCTGCGGCTTAGCTTTCCAATTGAAAGATTTGCTTAACGATATCAGGTGCCTCTCGGACAAAATGTGTAATAAAGATTAGGGTGAATTGCTCATCCAGAATCTTGCTTAATAATGCGCGGCAAGACTGGATTAAGTGTTGATCAAAACCTTGAAAAGGTTCATCTAGCAAAAGTACTGGTGGTACTTTGATGACCGCTCGCATGAACAACACCAGTCTTTGCATACCTGTAGACAGTTGACTAAAAGGTCGATTCAAGTATTCATGGATACCAAAATATTCGAAGAGAATTTCTGTAGTCTTGCGGAATTCCGGTGGCGTGCCTGGCTTGACATGAAAGGTATCTGTCAAACCACTCCAAACGACGTGTCGAGCCAATAGATCTTGGTCATAATAGGCATGTAATTCCGGAGAGGTAAAGCCAATCCGCTCCTTGATAGCCCAAATACTCTGACCCGGTCCGCGCTTCTGATCGAATAGATATACAGGAAGACTATAGGCCTGTGGGTTATCTCCATACAATAGGCTGAGCAGCGTTGATTTTCCCGCTCCATTTTCCCCTTTTAGCATCCATTTTTCTCCTGGCTTCACCCGCCACCGCAAATTATCTAAGATCGTAGTTTGCCCATACCTTACGCTAACTCCATCTAATTGAAAAACATCATGAACCTCTAAAGAAGTACTTTTCTCTTGATAGAAAATACTTAGCTCCTCCAACTTCTCTTTTTGCAGAGCTGTCAGTTCTGGGGCTAGATCTGTGTCTAACGATTTTAAAGGGCCTTGATAACTCATTTTACCTTTCTCTAAATGAAGTCGATGCTTGATGCAGTTAGGAAGAACATCGAAGTGCCCCGAAAGCACGATACTAATATCACTTTCTGCGGCCAAGCGATCCAAGGTATCATTTAACACTTGCCGGCTTTCGGCGTCCAGTCCAATGTATGGGTTATCAAGTAGCAATAGTTTAGGCTGCTTAATTAAAGCTTTAGCTAAGAGCAGCTTGCGGGTCTGGCCGCTGGATAGTTTGATCCGCTCTTTATCAATCAGGACATCAAGACCTAATAACTGCAATACATCCTGGTGTGCTGGGTTTTCTTCCTCCAATCCCCCTGTTAGCAGGTAGTCTCGTACGGTCAGGTGCCCATCAGCATCAAAAGCGTTATAGCGTTGTTGGTAGTAATGCTGGATTTCGGCACTTTTGAAGAGTTTCGATGTATCGGTGAAAGAGACTCGGGTAATGGCCTTCTTCTTTTTCAAAAAATCCACTTTCTCACCGAGAAATGGGAAACGCAGACTTCCCTTCATAATCCTGGACCGTCCGACTATCGTGTTGATCAACATCGATTTTCCAGCTCCGTTAGCTCCAGTTATTACCCAATGTTGCTGTGGCGCCACCGACCAATTGATATCGTGAAGTAGTACTTCGGTCCCTAGACCTGCAGATAGGTTTTCCGCTTGAATGATCATAGCCGCAAATGTAGAATTTCTCTGGATCACAGCTAATGCTTTGGATGAAAATCTTTTAGATCCCTAACCAATAGCAGCAATTAATCTATCCACTGCCCTTGCAAATCGACCTTTCGCGCTTGGAAAGGGTTTAAGAACTGATCCAGGACAGCTGCAATACAAGCCTTGCGCAACGACTCAGAAGCATCATATTCCGTACCTTGACAGGCCGAAATACTAGACTCAATTTCTTCCTCCTTGCCAGCTTCGGTATTTCCTTGCAAATCCTGTATCAATTTTACAAGGAATTGACCATTAACCCGTTCCTGAGTGCCAGCATCCGTCGCAATTTCCTCGCCCCTCCAATCTTCTAAATTGGTCAATAGTGTCTCAACCAATACCGTTGTATCCGGATAAAAGCGGGTTTGGTTAGCCCATTTGTAAGGGATACCCTTTCCCCTTAATACTCCAGTAGCCCCCAGACGATGAATGGCAGCAAAATGCGGATCTTCGGGTAAAACATCCATATAAGGCATTAAGAACCCACCATGAGCTAGCAGACTATCCTGTAGCGCCCTCACGTCAACTTGATCTGGACTACTTCCCTTCTGTGCAGCCATTGCCGCTAACAAACCAGCTACCTGTCCGATCTGCAAAATCACGGGCTGTAGACGGCTGGATCCATTGACGATATTACTCACAGAAATAGCCTTATCTGCCATAATCAGGTGATCTACTGTAGCTGGGATTAAGGCTCCTAGAGGAATATTAAATGACGGGACAGGAGGAAAGTCCATTTCTGGGGCTGAGGGTTCCATATCGTGATGGTGGTCAATTGGATAATCTCCAACCGCGATCCCGGTCCGATACAGCCCGTAGTCAAAGGGGGTCAAGACATGATTCAGGTTAAACCTTACTTCTCCTTTGATTCTCCTCCCTTCTCTATGATAGGGCATCAGTGGCAGTAGGTCATCCGTAGGAAATTCATCATCCGCCAAGCCTAGATTTGTATAGCCCAATTCTGCCTGAATATAATAGATAAAGTTTAGGGTGTGCTGTTTACCCTTCTCATAAATCGCCTGTCTTTCTGGCTCGCCTAACTCGACCATATTGGCATAGTAATCATTTCCAACAATGGGCCAGTTGATCATGTATTTATCGTTTGGCAATTTACCATAGGAGATCATCGTGGCACAAGGATGTACACCTTCCTCATCACAATCATGTTGGCAAGCGCAACGAAAGACACTTGGATCATAATTGGACGGTTTCTCAATCGTATGATCGGTCCCTTGCCCATAGTCCTTCAAAATGGCAGCGTAGGTAAAATCTTGGATGATATCATTCGCAGATTCTGGGGCAATAGATTCCCCGCTGACCGATGATGATTCCATGCCTACATCATAGTCTGCGCCCACTTGTGCAGCTACATCGCCTAGGTCCGTTCCATCTACCAGTTCCGTCCCTTCTACCCTCTTATTTTCTCCGCTCGCAAGGATCAAATCGACAGGCCATGCCGTTCTTGCTCGGGGATTGACCTTGTATTTCGTATTATTGTACACCTTTAAATTCGTCTCTGCTGTGGCCAATTCATCCCAGTACTTTGCCCCCACTTTAGGTTCAAACATCGTGTTGCTAACCCATCCCGTAAAAAGAGAATCTGCCCCACCATAGTGTTGGCGCAGTAGTCCCCTAAACTCTCCCCAAAGTCCAGCGGGAAGTTGGTGATTACCGTCAGTGGCAGATACGCCAGCGGAAGTAAGCATCCCTCCCAGCCAGGGCAATGGGTTAACCAATAGCGTTTTGGCGCCACTTCGGGCCGCCTGGATGGCCGCTGCCACTGCTCCCGTTCCTTCTCCTAAAACAATTACGTCATAGACTTCCGCCTGCTCTTTTTCATTTGACTGACAAGACAATAGGAGTCCAATAAGTAAAAGGGTAAGTATTCGATTGAGTGCATTCATACGTCAATCAAGCTAAATGTTAAAAAATGGTTCTTCGACAAATCTTGAAGGATTTTAGATGATCAAATGCAATTCCTCTTCTACATTGACATAATACTGCATATTCTCTCGCATTACTACATCTAAAGGCAAGTATTGGATTTTCTGGACATCCTTTTTCAATACCAATTGATTAAAGATGTTGATAATAGCCAAATAGCCCTGCTTAAGGGGGTTCTGGTTAATCAAAAAGTGGATCCGATCGGTTTCGAGGTGCTTGAGATTTTCTTTAATTAAGTCAAAACCAAGCACCTTCACCTGTGATCTCCCCAATCTTTCCAAAGCCTCCACTAAGTGATAGGCACGAGAAGTAGTTACAAAGATCCCTCCTACCTCTGGGTGTTGATCCAGGGTTTTCTCCACAAAATTGGCAAAGGCATCCTTGTTAAAGATATCCTCAAAACTGGTTTGAAAGAGAGAGATCGATTTATCTGAATTTTGGTTGAAGAAATCCGTGAAGCCTTTTTCCTTTTCTACCAAGTGCATGGAGTTGTATACAGCTTTCTCCAAGTGCAAGATCATAGCCGCATTTCCTTCTGCCATACCAAGGCTCAGTAACTTTGCCGCCAACATCCCACTCTGATAAGAGTCCTGGCCTATATAACACATGAAGTTCTCGTCTTCCCTAGGTAAGTAGGTATTGATTTGAACATACTTAAGTCCCTTGTCCTGGCATCGGTCCAAAAAGTCATGTCCTTCCTTGGCAAATATCGGCGCAACTAGTACCGCATCGTACTCACCATCTAGTATCTCTTGACTTGCCGTTATGAATTCGTTGGCATTAGCCTCAGCAAAATGGTAGAAATCGATCGTTACACCATAGTCACGAACGGCCCGGTGAGCTCTACCGATTCCCAACTTAGGTTGTTGCCAGAAAGGGTCTTCTTCTGGCCGAGGAAGCAGGGCGGCAATTTTCCAAACTCGATTATAGGCTAGTGCACTAGCAATGATATTCCGCTGGTAATCTAATTCTTCAATAGCTGCCAAAACCTTCTTACGTGCCTCTGGCGATACATTACCACGCTTGTGCAGTACTCTATCCACAGTTCCTTTCGAAACGCCAGCCTTTTCCGCGATATCTTTGATCCGTACTCGGTTTTTCATATAGATTTGTCTTTGCCAACTATTTGCTGTCTATCACCGGCCTTTAGTGAGCAATAAGTCGAATAGAAATAGGTTCAGTTTTGCCTTTCAATGTGAATGGTTTCAAATAAAGATTAGCGTGATTCTACTTTACTACCATTTTTTGGGGCTTGATTAGCCGTTCTTATCCTATTAAAAAGGCCCAAAATAATAAGAACTCAACAGTTAATTATACTAGTTCACAAAAACATCATTTGAATATCTCTCAAAACAAAAATAAAAATTCTTCCGTGCACGAGCACATAATTCAAATATTTTCTATAATTTTACCAGTGAAAAATAAATCGATATTTCAATCGGTCTAACGGAAATTTACGAGTTCAGGTCTGCACAGGAGTGAGCATCACTATATGAAAGGTAGTCTTTTATTGATTGAAAGGCCATCTACAAAACGAAAAACCTACATTGTCAATCCAACAAAACAGATACTCACTTTTACTCCAGGACCTACTGTAATTGAATCATTATTGAGGCCAATCGTATGAAATATCAAAAAATTGCTGTCTGGGGCATGGGATTACTCCTGATACTCCAGAGTTGTCAATCACCTAATTCCTCCTCTCTATCTTTTCCATCTTCCATGACGGATAGCCCTGTTGACTTGGTCAATCCATTGATGGGGACTGATTCAGATTTTAGTTTGTCTAATGGAAATACCTATCCCGCCATAGCCCTTCCATGGGGAATGAATTTCTGGACGCCCATGACAAGTAAAATGGGAGACGGTTGGACCTACAAGTATGATGAGAACAAAATCCGAGGGATCAAGCAAACCCATCAGCCTAGTCCCTGGATAAACGACTATGCTGCTTTTTCCTTAATGGCGGTTACTGGCCGCTTAAAGTATCAAGAAGAGGAACGTGCTTCCTGGTTTTCCCATAAGGCAGAAACTGCCCTACCCCACCATTACCAGGTTTATTTAGCAGACTATGATGTCATTGCCGAAGTAGCACCCACAGAGAGAGCCGCTCATTTTCGCTTTACCTTTCCCGAGGCAGATTCTGCCTATCTGATACTGGATGCCTTTTTCAAGGGTTCCATGGTCAAGATCATTCCCGAAGAACGGAAAATTATAGGCTACTGCCGAAACAATAGTGGTGGTGTTCCGGATAACTTTCACAACTACTTTGTCGCCACCTTTGACAAGGATTTTCGAGACATGCACACTTGGGGAGATGGCTGGAAGCTTTTTCCCACCCAAACTGAACAAGAAGGGGAACACGTAGGTGCTATCATTGGGTTTGCTACAGCTAAGGGAGAACAAGTTCATGTAAAAGTAGCCTCTTCATTTATTAGTCTAGAGCAGGCAGAACGCAACCTACAGACTGAAATTGGCGGTGATAAATTTGCCGAAACCCTACAGAAGGGCAAGTCATCTTGGAACAAAGAGCTGAATCGAATCAAAGTACAGGGTACCAACAGTGATGATATTGAAACCTTCTATTCTTGCCTTTATCGGCTCTTGCTATTCCCAAGAAAATTCTATGAATTAGATGAGCGGGGTGAAGTGATGCACTACAGCCCTTACAATGGACGAGTTCTGCCAGGGTATCAGTTTACGGACAATGGTTTTTGGGATACCTTCAGAGCTGTTTTTCCTTTCTTTGCACTGATGTATCCAGAGCTAAACAGCCAGATCATGCAAGGTTTAGTCAATACCTATTTGGAGTCCGGCTGGTTGCCAGAATGGGCCAGTCCAGGGCATCGAGATTGTATGATCGGATCCAATTCAGCCTCTTTGATTTCCGATGCCTATATGAAAGGTATCCGAGGTTTTGATGTAGAGGCGCTCTATGAAGCTATGTTAAAAAATGCATCGATCGGTGATGGACGGCCGGTCAATTCCGTGGGTCGAGCAGGAGTTGAATTCTATAATGAACTGGGGTATGTCCCATATGATGTAGGCATCAATGAAAATGCAGCTCGAAGCCTGGAATATGCTTATGCCGACTTTGCGCTAGCGCAATTGGCTCGGGAGTTAGGCAAAGAAGAAGATGCCCAGCAATTCTATCGACAGTCCATGAACTACAAATTACTTTATGATCAGGAAAGTGGTTGGATGCGCGGTAAAAATAAAGATGGAAAGTTCCAGGAGCCTTTCAATCCACTTAAATGGGGAGATGCCTTTACGGAAGGGAATAGCTTGCATTACACCTGGTCCGTCTTTCAGGATATTGCGGGACTGATGGACCTAATGGGAGGCAAAGAAGCTTTTGCTCAGAAACTGGATCAAGTTTTCGAAATGCCCCCAATATTCGATGCTTCCTACTATGGATTTACCATCCATGAAATCAGGGAGATGCAAATTGTCAACATGGGTAATTATGCACATGGCAATCAGCCCATTCAACATATGATCTATCTATACAATCATGCGGGCCAAAGTTGGAAAACCCAAGAAAAAGTGCGGGAGGTGATGGACAAGCTGTATGCCCCCACTCCAGATGGGTATTGTGGAGATGAAGACAACGGTCAAACCTCAGCTTGGTATGTTTTCAGCGCGCTGGGTTTCTATCCCGTTACACCGGGTACCACCCAATATGTGATAGGCAGCCCTTTGTTTGATCGGGTAGAAATAAGCCTGGAGAACGGCAATACTTTCGTACTTGAGGCGAAGAACAATAACAAACAAAATGTCTACATAGACCAGGCTAAGCTTAATGGCCAGGCCTATAATAATGCCTGGATTAATCATAGTGATATCGTTAAAGGGGGAAAGCTCGAATTTCAAATGACGGATAAAGCGACCAAAGGCTGGGGCAATGCTCCAGAATCAGCACCCTATTCCCTCAGTACCGACCCACAACTACAAAAGTATCTCCAGTAGTTTAAAACTTTAGTCCTCATGCCACTACTCATTATCCTTGCAGGTGTGCTATTGTTGCTGTTGTTAATCACAGTCTGGAAGATCAATGGCTTCCTATCCTTTGTCATTGTTTCTCTTTTCGTGGGTTTAGCAATGGGGCTATCCCTGCCTACCACGGTACAAGCGATGCAAAAAGGAATGGGAGCCACCCTAGGATCGTTGGTGCTTATTCTCGGTTTTGGGGCAATGCTGGGGAAGTTGGTAGCAGATAGTGGGGCCGCGCAAAAAATCACCGGTACCCTTGTAGCTTGGTTTGGGATTAAGCGAGTCCAGCTAGCTTTAATGTTCGCTGGTTTTATCGTGGGGATTCCTATGTTCTACTCCGTGGGCTTTGTCATTTTAGTTCCGTTGGTATTTACGGTAGCTGCCACCTTACAGCTACCCTTGCTGTATGTCGGAATACCCATGTTGGCCTCTCTATCCGTAACGCACGGTTTTTTACCTCCACACCCTGCACCCACGGCCATTGCTGAAATGTTTAAGGCGGATTTGGGGCTAACCATCCTATATGGATTAATAGTAGGTTTACCGGCCATCTTGATTGCAGGCCTAGGCCTTTCTCCTTTTGTTTCCAAAATTAAATCTAAACCGCTAGATACTTTTACGGCTGCAGCTCCCATGCCCGAAGATGAACTGCCGTCCGCAGCCTTGAGTATATTCAGCGCACTTTTACCGGTCGTACTCATTGGTCTAGCAGCGATCGCACCACTAGTTTTCTCTGCGGATAGTCCCATACTGACCCTACTTACGGCATTAGGTATTCCAGCGGTAGCGATGTTGATCTCGGTATTGTTTGCTTTGTATTTTCTTGGTATTAGAAGAGGTAAGCGCATGGAGGATATCATGCAAGAGCTAAGCGGAGCCGTAGCAAGTATCACCATGGTACTGTTAATTATAGCGGGAGCAGGAGGATTGAAAGAGATCCTGGTAGAAAGCAAGGCAGCGGACTACATCGGACAACTTTTGAGTCAAAGCAGCTTATCTCCCTTGCTATTAGCTTGGATCACCGCCGCTTTAATTAGAGTAGCTGTTGGTTCGGCCACCGTTGCTGGTTTAACCGCTGCAGGGATAATGTTACCATTGGTGCAACAGGGTACTTCGCCAGAATTACTAACTTTGGCGATCGGGGCTGGCAGCATCACCCTTTCACATGTGAATGATGGTGGCTTCTGGCTATTCAAAGAGTATTTTAATCTAAGTGTAAAAGAGACGCTGAGATCTTGGACCGTCATGGAAACTGGCATCTCAATTGTAGGTATCATTGGTATTTTACTCTTAGACCAATGGGTCTAAGCGTAATGCTCAAGTCACCTAGGAGTATTCGCCATATTTATTATTTCATAGCAAACAATTTGAAAGAAAACACTATCTGAGTAAAATTTCTACACAAAAGAGTCGAAATGAAAACGAAAGAAGCCTTTGAACAAAGGAGAACAGAACTGATCCGAGATCACGAACAGTGGTTGGAAAGAAAAAACCCGAAGATCGAAGAGAATTATAATGGTATATTCCACCGGTACCAACATCCCGTATTGACGTGGAAACATACCCCCCTAAATTGGCGCTACGACTTCAATTATGAAAGCAATCCTTATCTAATGGAGCGCCTGGAGATCAACACTGTATTCAACGCAGGCGCTATGGCCTGGGGAGATAAAATTCTGTTGATGCCACGTATTGAAGCCAATGATGTTAAATCCTTCTTCGGCGTTGCAGAGAGCACTAACGGGGTAGATGGTTTTAGGTTTTGGCCCTACCCTACCGTCATGCCGGAAACCGCTAAGCCAGATATGAACGTGTACGATATTCGTTTAGTGGAACATGAAGATGGCTGGATCTACGGTATATTTTGTGCAGAAAGAAAAGACCTGTCTAAACCCCATGATACTTCGGCAGCGATCGCCTCCTCCGGCTTGGCTCGTACCAAAGACTTGATCAACTGGGAGCGCCTTCCTGACTTGGTCTCAAAATCAGCTCAGCAGCGCAATTGTGTTCTACATCCAGAATTTGTTGATGGAAAATATGCCTTCTATACTCGTCCGATGGATGGTTTTATTGAAACGGGAGGTGGTGGCGGCATTGGTTGGGCTTGGTGCGATGACATTCAAAATCCTGCGCTGCAAGATGAGAGAGTAATCGAGTATAAGAAATACCATACGGTCAAAGAAGTGAAGAATGGACTAGGTCCCGCTCCCCTTAAGACAGATATTGGTTGGTTACATCTAGCCCATGGAGTACGCCGCACGGCAGCAGGACTGCGCTACGTGTTATATCTGTTCCTTTGTGATCTAGATGAACCTTGGAAAGTAATCAGACAGCCGAACCGACACTTCATCGCACCACAGGGTATTGAACGTGTGGGTGATGTTTCAAACGTAGCCTTCAGCAATGGTTGGGTAATGCGAGATAATGGTGAAGTATTTATCTATTATGCCTCATCCGATACCCGCATGCACGTAGCTACGACTACTATCGACCGGCTAAAGGATTACATCCTACAAACACCTGAAGATCAAGGCCGCACCTATGCTAACGTCCAGCAGCGAATTGACTTTATCAAGAAAAATGAATTGGTGACAGAATCTAAACAGATCAGCTAGCCTAGTGGAACCAGGCAAATCAGAGGTAATCAAAAATATTACATTAAATACTATCCGAATATGATTTTTTTTGTATTTTGGTCTAAGACTTTAACGATTTAAATCGTAACTACTACAAAATAATCCTTTCAAAAAAGAGTTTTAGTATTAGCCAACTAGCTTACAGATTATAGTTCCCAGACCCCAAACATCTGCTATATCGGAACAAACCCAATTCCACACCAACTTCCTTATAATCCCTGTTATACTCACCCAAACATTTGAGTATGCCAGTTTATCTATAGTCCGGCATAGATTCCGTCTTTTGTGGCTATAGACATCTTCTTTACTGATACTAAATACAGCTTCGAAACTTTAACATTTTTTCTGACACTCACACAGATCCATTTGACTTTGCAGATTGTTAATAGTTTGTAATGATTAAGTATTTTGTACATATTACAAAATAATAATACGTTTTGTATGGTCAAAAGAAAGAATAATTTCATTCGCCTTTTTATTGCTTAGATTTTATTTTGGGCAAAAATTGCGATATTTTAGCACCTTCTAGTCCTTTTGATTATGAGAATGATTGACGACCAACTACCTAATTCATCCATTGAAAAAAGCTTAATTCATCAGAGTATGATGCGAAGAACCATCAAACGACGATTAGTTAAAGCCAGAATCGCCCTACATCAAACTATTCAAAAGATTTTGGATATTAATCGCAAGAAAAAAGAATTGCCTCATCAAGAAGACGTTGAGACTAAAGATGCAGCTTTAAATGTTGAACTGAAAGTGTTGAACAAAATTGCAGAACAACAGGCCATGATGGTCAAGAAATACGAAAAGTCTCTTCTGGAGATGGAAGAATCTTAATACTTCCCCTTCACATGCTAGAATAAATGGCAAACTGATCTGCTGGTTGGGTGCCCGCACTCACCAGCAGTAACAAAAAAGCACTCGCAAGCGAAGACTAAACACTCCTACCTGTTTCTACTTTCTTTTACCGGTTTGTCCCTTCAAATTAGTTACCGCTACCTTTGGGTTGCAGTTGTCGGGTTTCTGTATGAATGACAGTACCTTGGGCTCGTCTTGCTTCCAATTCAGCTTTACGCTTCTCCTGATAGAAAGTAACTTGATCCTTGATGTCAAGCGGCTTCTTATTGAGGTATCGATGATATGAAATGATGACAAATCGAGCCATATCATCTGGATGAGTAACGCCTACCTGCTTTAGGTAGTGAGAAAAGCGAGATCCTTCATAGAAAGACCAATTTACAGTCATCCACCGGCCAAAGCTAAAATGAAGCTTTCGGGCAGCGATGTCTTCTGGCACACTCTTGAACTTTTTCTTGGAGTCTTGGTCAATCAAGCGATTGAACTCGGCGAAGGCTTCCGCCATATCCGCAGGAATGTATACGTTATTGAGGTAAGGTTTCTGAATGCGCTTTTTGTAAGCCGCCTCGTATTCAGATTGGGTATCTGCTGGCTTCTGCGACAGTAGTAGTGTGCTCCCACTCAGTACGAGTAGAAGGGTCAAGATTTTTATCCTAAGCATAATGTAAAATTAGTTCTCTGACGAATTAATCTGTCAGTGTTGTTCAAAATTAGAACCCAATTACATAATCCTTTATTGTAGCACAAGATACACTTTATCCCCTATACCCTTGATTTTATAATTCTATTCTACCATTCGGGCAGTCCAAGATAATCTTGATCTGTGCTACGGCAGCTGGATGGATGGGATAGGAAAGTCCCAATTGCCTCCATAAGGTGGATAGCGAATCTGGATCCGGGTGATAGAACAGTATATCGAGCAAAGGGTAAACCTCAGGTAAGTTTTGTGTCGGATGAATACTATCCGCTCCCCAGCTCGTCACAAAAGGAGCAATCTCCACTGCAGGTTCCGCTAATGGCAGAATCATCATCCAAGACAGTAGATCCCCGTTGGCCGTTTTTCTTTGACCACCTTCAATCACGCCCATCTGCTCATCAAATGCTTTTAGCGCATCGCTATCTGGCTCCAGTTGATCGGATTTGAGCGACCAACGCGTGACCTGAGCCTCCGTTATCAAGTCAACCCCCATCCATCTGGGAGAGCTAATGGCTGCATTGTCGTGATCTATGGTGATCAGCTCCAGGTACACTCCATCTCCAATGTTAACCAAAGCATTTTTCGTCCCTTGATTTTTGTGATATCCTCCGAAAACGGGTGTAATTCCTGTTTTCAACTGAAAATCATGGATAGCCTGGTCCAGGTCAGGAACGGCGTAAACAATATGATCTATCTTTCTACTGATCGACATTTTAGTTATCGGGTTGGAATGAATAAAAAATCCCGGTACTGGGTACCGGGACCAAAATGTGCTATGAAAAAGTTAATGTACAATCTTTATGAAAAAGATACCCGTAGGCATCCAGACATGTCGAATAGGTTATGCGTAGCGCCCTAATTTACAAATATTTACCATCTTAACAAGGCTGATCCCCACGTAAAACCACTACCAAAGGCTGCTAAACACACCAAATCTCCTTTTTTCACGGCTCCAGCCTCTACGGCTTCGCACAGCGCAATCGGAATGGAAGCAGCTGTAGTGTTGCCATATTTCTGGATATTGTTCCAAACTTTACCGTCCTCAAGTTTCATTACTCTTTGTACAAATTGGCTAATTCGTAGGTTGGCTTGATGCGGGATCAACATATCAATATCACTTGGCTGATGCCCAGTTTTGGCCAAGGCTTCCATGATTACTTCAGGAAATTTCTTTACGGCCATCTTGAACACGAACTGCCCTTCCATATGTGGATAAATCTGGGCATTGTCAATCATGTGCTTATTGACAAAAATCTCGCCATATTCCGTATCTGCATAACCAAAATCAACCGACTCCCCCATTTTATCAAAGTGATAACCTCCATGTGAGCCCGGGTTGATAAAGGAAAGTTTCTCCGCGTAGGTTCCATCCGAATGCAAATGGGTAGTCAGGATTCCTTCCTCGCCCTCTCCGGCTGGTTGTATAATAGCGGCCCCTGCACCATCGCCAAAGATCACCGTGACATTTCTTCCTTTGGTCGTATACTCGAGTCCCATAGAGTGCATCTCTGCACCTACAAGTAAGATATTCCTATACATTCCAGTCTTAACGAATTGATCAGCGATAGACAATCCGTAGATGAAGCCAGAGCATTGATTTCGAATATCTAAGGCACCAACTTCTGTATTGGTGATCCCCAATTCTCTTTGTAATAAAACACCGCAACCAGGGAAATAATAATCTGGACTTAGCGTCGCGAATATGATGAAGTCAACCTCTTCTTTAGTAATACCCGCTCGTTCAATCGCAATTTTGGCTGCCTCAACGCCCATGGTCGTCGTAGTCTGCTTGTGTTTGGTACCATATCGACGTTCCTCAATTCCCGTTCTTTCCCTGATCCATTCGTCCGAAGTATCCATGACCTTTGCTAGGTCGTCATTCGTAACCACTTTATCTGGGACGTAATGCCCAATTCCTGCAATTTTCGATTTCAGCATAAACGATTCAATTAATGATTGTTACTAGATTTTGATCACTCTGTCCAAACGGTCGCTTTGTTTTCTGATCGAATTCGAAGACAAAATTAAAAATTGTTTGTGCAGTTCCTAAAAAATGAATTTCGGAATATGCAGATCATCCACTATAAAATGATGGGATTGCAACCAGCAGCATTCAAAAGCGTTAGTACCTATAGAAATGCGTAGCAATCAAGGCCTAGTTGGAGAGAGAGAACAAAGAGGACCTAAATTTGCTCAAATATAAGTATTTTGCATACCAAACCCCTTAATTCACTCAGTAGATGATACACCTCGGCATAATTGAAGATGAACCACTTGTAAGAGATAACTTGATCACCTACCTAGGTAATCAGGTCAATATTGCAGTGGATATTGCTACGGATAGCGTAGAAGATTTTCTGCTGGACTTTCAAGAGGATTCTGCAGTCAATATGATCCTATTGGACATCAATCTGCCAGGTATGTCCGGCATGGAGGGCATCCGGCACATCAAAGCCCGAAAAAAGCAGGTAGAGATCCTGATGTTGACGGCCTATGATGATTCTGAGCGTATCTTCAAATCCTTATGCGCGGGTGCGGTCTCCTATTTGTCTAAACGAAGCGATCTCCATACCATTAAAGATGCGCTGGAAACCGTTTTCCGAGGTGGAGCCTATATGTCTCCATCTATCGCTCGAAAAGTCGTAGACCATTTCGCTCCGAAACAGCAGGCACCAGAGGATGTACTGACTCCTCGCCAACAACAAATCGTCGAAGGTCTAGTAGAAGGACTCAGCTATAAGATGATTGCGGATAAGTATCTGATCTCGGTGGAAACCGTAAGAGATCACATTAAGAAGATATACAAGAAGTTACAAGTAAATAGCAAAGCCGAAGTGATTAAGAAGAAGATGGATGGAGAGATCTAACGGTCTCCACTTTCGGATCGAATGGTCAAAGGCCATAGCTCCTCCTGTATTATCAAAAATATATAGTATTTTGTGAGGACGAACTTGAAACTTTACCCCATAATCGCGAAACTTCATACAAGAGAGCGCTATTGTATGGAAGCACTAAAATTACAGTTGGAGCAATAGCATAAGACTCCCAGTACGTGCATAAGGATCTATTGTTTTATGGGATCAAATGAATATCAAGTCTATTTCCCCTTTAGGCCACCCAGACAACTACAACAGGTAGTAGCCCTGTTGCTGTTCCTGTGTTTGTATTCAGTAAGCTCCAAAAGTCAGAAAGATCTGGCTCCGGCAGATTTCTATTCTTATAATGATGGCCTATCCGATCGAAACGTAACCGACATTATTCAGACCCATGATCAAATGATCTGGATTGGGACGTCCAATGGTTTGAATAAATTTGATGGCTACGAGTTCACGGTCTTCAATAACTTCCCTGGCAACAAAAATCAGATTTCAAATGACGATATTCTAGAACTTGCGGAGGACAAGGATGGACGCCTAGTTATTATGTATCGAAATCTGCATTACATCTTTGACTTGCTGGATCCGATCACCCACGAACTGGAAAAGGTGGAGTTAACGCTCTCCAATGGAGTAAGTGGGAATGTGCGTGATATCCACGTAAATCGTGAGGGTGAGATCTATGTGCTGACCATCAAACGAAATAGTTTACAAGTTTACCATTTCAAAGGTGAAGGCCAAGTTGAAAAGGTGCTGGAAGTTGAAGAAGAGCACAGTGACATTGCCGCTAAGGCCAATCTATTGGTTCTTCAAAATGGCAATATATTAATTAATGATGCCAAGTATGGGGTACGACTGTTCGATGAATTTGGCACCTTAAGCAAAGCATTCCGTAGCCGAGATTTCATCAGCATTCGCAAGCCTTTTGCCTATCCTAACCCGGCATTCTTTATGCATGAGGACCAACAAGGTAAGGTGTGGTTGTCACTGTATCATACTCCGCGATTATTCCTACTCGATGAAAATGCTTTGAATTTTTATCCAGTAGATCGATTACCTCGAAACAAATATTTCACTCGTATCTGGGAAGATCAAGCCGGCAATGTCTTGCTGAGCACTGGCAAAAATAGAAATATTGATGCGGAGACCAATGGGCTGTACTACGTTACACTTGAGAATGATGTGCAAGATTATTCCCACTTGCTAACGTATGAGGATTATATCACAGCAGCATATGGTCAGGAGTTTTCGAAAATACTGTTCTTCGGCGTAGAAGGCGGGCTAAAGATTGTGCGGAATGGGAAAAGTAATATTAAAACTTACCTCAATGACCCTACCGAAGAGGATGCCGTAGTTGTTCGAGGTATTACGGGAGACGATCATGGGCAAGTCTTTATCCTGGCCGAGAATGAGCAGATTTATGCTTATGACCTGAAAACACAGTACTTGGATACCCTCCCCATGATCGACTCCGAAACTGGTCGTCATATCAACTTCACCTGTGCTTCCGAACTGCTGTATGATCCCGCTGGTCTTTTATGGGGTATCACTTGTCATTTCACCAATTATGGCAAATTGATCAAATACGATCTCGAGACTTGCGAGACTCATTCCTATCCTGGCACGATCGGCTTCGATGCTATGGCACAGGATGACAATGGCACCATTTGGATTGCTGGAGGTGAAAAGGAACATGAAGGACAATTACTGCTCTTTGACGCCAACAGGGAAGTGTTTGTACCCTATATGACCCCTGATAGTCTTAATCCTTTAGAGGGACTTACTCCCTACTACTTGACCTTTGACCGAGATGGACACCTCTGGATGGGAACTGACGGTGGAGTACTCAAAATGAACCCACAGAATGGGGATATTGAGCGATTCAGTATTGATAATGAAAGTGGAAAAGGCCAATTGTCCCACAATAGTTGCTATGTGATTGTGGAAGACCAAGCAGGCACCATGTGGATTGGCACTAAGAATGGCCTTAACTCACTGAATCCCATCACTAAGGAAGTAAAGGTATTTACAAAGGATAACGGGATGTCGAGTAGCACAGTCCACGGTATCCAATTAGATGAGAATCAGAACCTCTGGATCAGTACCTTCAATGGACTAACTCACTATGATCGGAAGAAAGATTTGTTTCGCATTTTTTATGAGATTGATGGGTTTAGCAATGACGAATTCACTCCTTTTTCCTTTTATAAAGATGAATACGGCCAATGCTATTTTGGTACGGTGAACGGGCTAAATGCTTTCTATCCAGAAGATATCCTGGTGGATAAAACGATCCCAAAAGTAATCTTAACCCGAGTAGAAAGGTTTGATTCGGACAGCAATAAGCCCATCGTTCAAGATACCAATTTAGTAGACCTCAAAGAACTCACCATACAGCCTGGGGCTTCCTTTTTCACCCTACACTTTGCTCTCCCGATCTACTACGGTCGTGGGAAGATTCGCTTCAGATCCAAGCTAGAAAACTATGAGCAGTCTTGGCGAGATCATAAGACCGGTGTGATCAAGTACAATAATCTTCCGCCCGGAGATTATCTATTGCGGGTAAAAGGTGCGGATAGTAATGGAAACTGGAGTACGGAGGAATATCAGATGGCTATCCAAATCGAGCAATACTTCTACAAGAAACCCATCTTCTGGTTCTTCATTTTTCTAGGTCTAGTGGGCATTATCTATGCCATCTTGAAAAACCGCCTAGAACAGAAGCTACGCATGGAGCGCTTGCGGATGAAGTTGTCCAGTGACTTGCACGACGAAGTTAGTGGTTTACTTTCGGGAATTGCTATGCAGTCGGACATGCTCCGGATGATGTCAAACGATCAGAACTTAAAACCTCGTCTGAAAACGATTGGGGAAGCCAGTCGCAAAGCCATGTCCAAGATGAGTGATGTGATTTGGTCTATTGATTCAAGAAAGGACCGCCTGGAAGATCTCATAGAAAGGATGCATGTCCATGCTGACGAGGTGCTGCTACCCATTGACATACGGTACGACTTTAAGGTGGAGAAAATGGAGCGTCAGCAGAAGATTCCGGCCAATATTCGTCAAGACATCTACTTCATCTATAAAGAGGCAATAAACAATATCGCGAAACATTCCCAAGCCACTAAGGTTAACATCCATATGGAAAACCTAGGGCCCCTCTTCCAACTCACGATCAGTGACAACGGAGCCGCTATTCCCGTAGCAGTATTGGAGAACGAAAGTAGAGGTAAGATCATTAACGTTCGTACGCGCAAAAAATCTGGCCAAGGCTTGACTAACATGAAGATGCGTGCCCAGCGGCTAAAGGCTGAAATTAAGATCGCCAAGGACAATGGTTTTCAGGTACAACTGCAGATGCGCAAGTTTGCCAAATAGGTACCCCCACCCCCCACCCCATGAATATGGGGTTTCACAGAAGTATTCTTCCCCTTATCTTTGAATCATCTTAGACAAAGATCCCGTGAACAGGAAAAGATATTATCCTTCCTATTCACCTATCAACAAGAAGCGTGTTTACATAGGGACTTTCGGTCTAGAAAGTCCCACTTTTTTTAAAAAGATAAGACTAAACTCCAGTAATATTTTTATTCTAGGCGCTTTTAAGCGCTCAATCTCAGTGTTCTATTCATGAAAAGGGCTTTTTCCAGAAAAAAGCCCTTTTCACTTTTTATACCCTTCCTATTTATGTCTAAAGGATCTCTGGCAATCATTATCGGCAGAGATGGTTGACAAATTGACCTTCAGTCTAAGAACTGAGGCAAAATTGTTACTTTTACTTCAGCAGGATCATACAACAAATCTTTTGTTTAGCTAGAGTTCGACCAGATCGAGCTCTGCCCTCATTTTACCGTAAATATGCATTTAGATAACGCCAAAACAGCGCTCAAAAAATACTTCGGTTACGAGTCCTTTCGTCCGATGCAGGGGGAAATTATTCAATCTGTCTACGATCGTAAGGATGCTCTCGTTCTGATGCCAACTGGTGGAGGAAAATCCATTTGCTATCAAATTCCTGCGATTACCCTGCCCGGGACTTGTGTCGTAATCAGTCCGCTGATTTCTCTGATGAAGGATCAAGTAGAAAGTCTTAAAGCCAATGGAATCAAGGCCGCTTTCCTAAATAGTAGCCAAGACTCCGCCGAGCAGCAAGCCATTGAAGACGACTTCTTTCATGGAAACATTCAATTGCTTTATGTCTCCCCCGAAAAACTCGTCAATTCTTCCTTCCAGCCCTTGCTACAAAAAGCTAAGATTAATCTCTTTGCTATCGATGAGGCACACTGCATTTCGGCTTGGGGTCATGATTTTCGACCAGAATATAGTCAGCTTAAATTCATTAAGCGAGACTTTCCAGATGTTCCAATTATCGCCCTAACGGCCACGGCGGACAAACTGACCCGCAAAGATATCCTTGAACAGTTGGGCCTGGTAGGGTCCCAAACTTTTGTGGCCTCTTTTGATCGGCCAAACATTAGCCTGGAGGTACGTCCCGGGCAGAAACGCCTGGAGCAAATCCTGGCCTTCATTGGGAGAAAACAAGGACAGTCAGGTATCATTTATTGCCTGAGTCGCAAAAGCACGGAAAAGCTGGCTGAAAAGCTAAACGCTCGCGGAATCAAGGCAGGCTTTTATCACGCCGGCCTGAGTGCCGCCGAGCGATCACGTATTCAGGAAGCCTTTATCAATGATCAAGTACCGGTCATTGCTGCCACCATAGCCTTTGGTATGGGTATAGACAAGTCTAACGTCCGTTGGATTATCCATTATAACCTGCCTAAGAATATGGAAAGCTACTATCAGGAAATTGGACGGGCAGGGCGGGACGGAACTACCGCGGAAACGTTACTCTTTTATAGTTATAGCGATATCATGGTTCTCCGTGAGATCTTGGAAAAAAATCAGTCTGAGAATACCGAGATCCAACTGGCTAAGCTAGAACGGATGCAGCAATATGCTGAATCTTTGGCTTGCCGTCGTCGAATTCTACTCAACTACTTTTCTGAGGACAGCAACGAGCGTTGCGGGAATTGTGACAACTGCCTAAATCCACCAACCTACTTCGATGGTACTATCATCGCGCAAAAGGCCCTTTCGGCCGTTTATCGCTTACGAGAAAGTGTTGGCCTTCGCCTGCTGATTGACGTTTTACGGGGCTCGGGGCGTAAGGAGATATTTGAACGAGGTTTTCAAAATATAAAGACTTACGGAGCTGGGCGAGAATATAGTTTTCTGGATTGGCAACACTATTTGCTCCAATTGATCAATCTGGGTTATCTAGAGATTGCCTACGATCAAAAAAGTGTAGTGAAGATGACGCCTGCTAGTCAACGAGTACTTTTCCAAAATGAAAGGATCCAGCTAGTCCAGCAAACCACCGTCAAGGCTCGCCAAGAGGCGGCCAAAGCAAAGGCCAAGCCTGCCACAAAACGACAGCGTGTTAGAGATGATCTATTCGAAGTACTACGGCAACTGCGGAAGCAATTGGCGCAACAACGTGGGGTCCCTCCTTATATCATCTTTAGTGACGCGACCTTAGAAGAGATGGCAGCTCGTCGCCCTATGTCCGATACTGAGATGCAACAAATTTCAGGTGTGGGTGAAAGAAAACTCCAATTGTACGGGGATGCGTTTATGGAAGCCATTCGAGCTTTTGTCGCCAATAATGCTACGAGCCTCAGAGATGGTGCTACCTTACAAGTTACGCTGCAATTGTACAAACAGGGGCTGAGTGTAGAAGAAATGGCAAGCAAACGCGAGTTAACCAGCAGAACTATCTACAATCACCTGGCTCAGCTGTATGAAAATGGGGAAGCAATTAATATTGACCCCATTATCTCCATTACACAGATCAAAGAGATAACAGGAACCCTCAAGTATCTAGAACAACCCTATAAACTCAAGGACATTTACGAACGCTTTGATGGCTTGTTCTCCTATACTCAAATTCACTTCGCCTTGGCTCACCACAGAAAAGCTGCCAAGGATGGCATTGGGGCTTCTTGATTCTCTACAACTTATGTATTAAGTTTTTGATAAGAAGCAAACGCCAGATATTCAGAGTTTCCCGAGGCTTGGCTCCGCAAAACTTCGGATATGGGTTGGTCGAAATTAGGCAGATTTTGCCAATATGACTTCCCCGTTTTTGGATATTCGTTTTATCTCGTTGCGTAGTAACTTTTGTCTCTGTGCTACAATGGATTGACCAAACTCGTGTTTGCTGT
>JABSSL010000121.1 GCA_013214355.1 Saprospiraceae bacterium
CATAAGTTATTTGGAATTATGGGGAGCAGATTTTAAGTAAGCTCAAGGCGCGAGGAGGGAAAACCTGTCGGGCCGCCAGGCGGGATAGCCTTAGCTACTTGACCGACGAGCAACGCAGAGCTTGTTTAAAAGATGCCGCCAGAAACCAGAGAAATTTATGTTACAAAGTAGTATATGCCTGTCGTTTCTCCTCCAAAAACTCAGCAAATTCTACCGCTTTTCGATCTCTCATATTCCAGGCAATCTGGAATTCCCCTCCAAACTTGTTCCTGGAATAAGTCAAGAAGGAGCTAAACTTTTTAAGGTCCTCTGATGTGGGTAAGATAGCTGCTATTTCCCCTGCTGGCACCGGGCCTAAAGTTTTAATCGCAGCTGTGGCATGACCTATGACCTTAAGTGCTTTAAATCTGTTGAGGATTTTCTGGATCTCACTGGGCGTGAATTCCTGCATGAAGTCCTGGTAATCCTGCAGTTTGACGGTGGTGAAACTTTGTCCACTGATTTCGTAGATACCGAAGCCTTTAATCCATTCCCATTTGATCGGAATAATGGGGCAATCTGGAAAACTCAACTCCAAAGCCTCGGGAGTAATGACCACATAACCTTTCCCCTTCACCAGGGTAGAATACATCGCTACACTTCCAAATCCCCCAAAGAAGACAATGGAGATTAAACCTACGATTTTGTGAAACCAGGAAGTATCCCCAATTAGCATCCAAATCCCCAGTACTACGAAAACGACCAGCGCTAGTACGGTTAAGTAAATCTTCCACTTTGGCGCTTGAATTTTTAGTGTTTCCATTTGCAATACATTACAACTCCTTAGTACCCATACTTCTGCAGGACATAAGCAAAACTCTTACGACGCTTACACTCTTTGAAAAAAGAGCGCATATAAGTCACCGTATGCTTTTTACTGCGTTTATCCAAATAATCACAACTTTCCAATAGCTGAATCATGTCTCCAGCTTTGGCCTCGAATTGAGGAATAATCTCCTCCATATCTTCACTGCTAAAGCTATTACCCCGGTAAAGTCGTTCTGTTACCTTATCAATGGGTAAGGTATGATAGGGAGCTGCATAGACCGCATTCACCAAGCCAGCGTAGTCAAAGTCATAGGGAATGGGTACCATCTTGCTTAGGTCAGGTACTTTGAGCAATTTCAAATTGTGGCTATTTCCTACGGACCAGTCCGTATTACCAATCATATATTGAAATAGGCTCATTTTCTGAAATTCCTTTTCTACCAAAAACCCAGATCGGACTTTCTCTCTTTCTATTTCTACACCATTAAAGCGGTCAGCCAATTCTGCCATGGGCTCTATCAAGAAGCCATAGTATTTAACCACACGTTTCTTCGCGCTCTGGTCTCGCAAGGTGAGTCGAATGAGCTGAACTCGAAAACTGTAGGGTGATATCATGTTGTACATCTTGTAAGCATGAAATTCCTTCAGCACATACTGCTCCGCCATAATCCCATTGCGGAACTGTGAGACCATCTTAATCTTATTGAATTTTTCAAGTCCCTTTGATTTAAGATTCTTTTTACTGAGTTTTAACTTGATCGGGGGGATATAGCTAATCTTTCGCCGCATATTCCCTCGCGGACGGAGTTCTACATCCCACTCTTCTTCCTCCTGTGTGTAAGGATTCACGAATCGGATCTTACCTTCCTGATATTCTTCCTTTTTCTTATTCTTTAAGAAGACCTTCAGGTCCAATTGCAATTCCACGTCAATGGCCTTAATTTCTTCTTGATAAAGCCGAGAAAAGAAACTTTGCTTTTCTGAATCTTCCTCTTCCTGGGCAAGCATGGATAATGGAAGGCATAAAAGTACAAATAGGCAGATCGGGAAAAAACGTTGGGGTAGTTCCCTCATAGAAGAATACATAGTCGATTTGTTTGGCGCCCCTGGAACAAACGCTAAGGGGCCTATGGATTTAGGTATAAAAGTTAAGAGAAGACCTTAACCCTTTTTTACTTCAAGCTCTATAAAATACGGCGCTCTCACAATAAATAACGCTTAAAGGAACATTTTTTTTGATCAATTGGGTAATATGTCGGGATGAATAAGGTCCTATTACACCTCTTGAAGGGAATATTGCTGCTACCTGTCCTTTTGGTTTTGGTGGTGAATGGCAAGGTCTACTATGGTCCTTCCTGTGCGGAAGGAAGTAAAGGTCATTGGAATACCGCTTGTGTAGCTCAACTGAGACATCTTGACGAACAGCTGGCTAGAGGAGCAGGGGCAGAAATGCAGGAGCTATACCCCGAAGGAGCTATATTTACCTATGCTCTATATGCATTGGCCTGGGCTGATGTTTTGGAACAATCACCTACAAGACTTGACGTTCAAGAGGATGGACAGAGGGCACTCAATTTAGCCATAGAATTCTTGCTCTCTGAAGAAGCTCGTCAACCCTTCTCCCCGGAACTACCTTTAGCTTATGGGGCCTTTTATCAGGGCTGGAGTTCCTATGTACTGGCTAGGAAACTACAATTGCAGTCTGTGTCAAACTACGACTCCACCATGCTCAAAATCTTTCAGGAGAAGTGCAAAATGATTGCCAATGCCGTTACCCGTAACGATCGCCCTTATCTCTCCTCCTATTCTTATGGAACATGGCCAGCCGATAATCTGCTTTGCCTATCTGCTTTAGCACTTCACGATCAATTATTCGAGCCCTCATACGGCGCCGAGATAAACTCTTGGATAGAGAAGATCAAAGCACATCTCGACCCAGAGACTGGCTTAATCCCACACGAATACCTAGCCCATGAACCAGGACCAGCCAGGGGCTCTTCACAAAGTTTAATGCTTAACTTCCTCCCCCTCATCGACCCATCTTTTGCAAAAACTCAATTCACTTTGTATGAGCATCATTTTTTAGACTATAGATTTGGTTTGGCGGGTATCCGGGAATATCCCAAAGGTTTATCCGGGAAGGGAGATATAGATTCCGGGCCAGTTTTGCTGGGTATCGGTGGAGCAGCTTCTGTGGTGGGAGCAAGGGCCATGCTGATGAATGGAGATTGTTCGAAGCACATTGCTATCCGAAACAGTATCGAGGGTTTCGGAGTACCAATAAGGTGGGGGAAGAAAAAGAAGTACCTTGGTGGTAAACTAGCTGTTGCCGATGCCTTTATCGCCTGGGCAAATGCTAGAAGCTGTCAGTGTGCTGGTATGCAGCCAACAACCCCCTGGGCCTTCCATTTATACAGTCTGCTACTTATCTTTAGCTTGAGTTGCTTGGCCTACAAAATTTAGAAAGTCATGGATCTTGAACAGAAAATAGACGCTGTAAAACAACAACTGAATGACTTGAACCGTGTGCAATCGCACATCTGGTCTTTGAACAACAAGCAGAAAAAGTTAGAGAAGTTGCAGCTTAAGTTACAGAAGAAAGTGGAAAAGGAGTACGAAGAATACAAGGATGAAAAGAAACGCAATGAACAAGCTATCCGAAGTCTATTCTTGCTCCCGGATGAAGAAAAATTGGAAAAGGAAAAACAAGAATACTTTGAAGCAGTACTCGACCTCAGAAAAGTAGACAAAGAAATCTCGCTCTTGCAATTCGAAAGCAAGGTCCTTACGGAAAAACTTGGCCAACAAGAAGAATTGCAGCACAAATTAATGGACCTCATCAAGGTGAAAGCAGCCCAAAAGGTACAAGCCCTTCGTCAAAACCAAAACTATAAGATGTTGGAGCAGAACGAAGAGATTCAGAAGGGCATCATTTATCTCTTAGAGGGGATTCAATCTAAAGCACAGGATAATTTAATTCGCATCGAGGAGATTTTGGCGGGTCTTCATCAGATCGAGTTGTATGGTCTAGGGAAAAAGATTGATAAATATACCGTTTCAAGAATCTTACGGGAATTGGAGCGGATCGAAAATCAATTAGCACACCTACAGGTCAACTTCGCCAGATTAGAATCAGAGTGCCAGGCTTACAACAAATTCGCCAAAGCAAATAAGGCGCACATACCAGACTGGGAGCAACACCTAGCTCCCATGCGGCAATTTTCTGAAGACTTTCATTTGAAGGCCGATCTACAACTATTGAAGGAGGGATTCATACAATCAAAAAGATGGCTGATTCAATTGAAATTCCCCGTTGATAAATTGGTAAAGGAGGCTTCTTTTCTAATCGAAGAGCATCGCCAACGAAAGCGAAAAATCAAGCGGGATATGGCGAAATTACTCGACAACTTAAAAGGGAAATAAATAGGCACGCCAGCCGGTTACCGTTTAATCCATTTCTGCCCTCCCAGCCAACCTTTACGACTCCAGGCACTAATCCAATAGATTCCCGTGGGTAGATCCGCAAGCTCCATCGTATATTCCAATTGATCCAAAGCTTCAAACGAACGAATAGGAACACCCCTCATATCAAAAAGTGTAAGTCGAAAGATCTGTTCCACCCCTTTCACCTTCACCCAGCCCTGTCCGGGGTTAGGGCTTACAAACAATTTACTTTCCATTGCCCCGAGTGCCTCGACACTTGATGTAATCTCCTGCTTAGCCGTTAGATAACCGTATGCCGCTGCCGCAGGCCCAATGTTTTGCCATACGGTATACTCATTCGTTATGGGGGTGTATCTGCTTTCAAAATAGAGTTCATGAATAGGCCAATCCGTAGGATCTTCCGGATAGCAGGAGGTCTTCAAAAAGCCAGATTGCCAGACCCCAGTATCTCCATCATCAAAAGCGGGTGTATACATCCCATAAGGTACAATACCAGGAATGACAGGCTCAACATCATCAAACCAGCTATCAATATTTAATACTTCTTTTGGTGAGCGATCCCCTAGGCCTGTTACCCAAGTCATATTCAAGGGATTTCCTCCTAAATAGTAATCACAAGTGGTGCGCACATAATCGAGATAGGCTTGCTCCCCACTGATCTCGTACGCCATGATAGCTGGCATCACCATGGGTGTTGTGGAACCTAGGCCTACCACCGTCGGCACCCAAAAGTCGAAACCCATTCGACAAGCCCGGGTTTGTGCTGAAGTTAGGTTGTAATAATCCGCCCAATTCAAACAGGCTTGTTCCAAAAGGGCCTTTAGGTTCTGATCTATAGCAGCTTGCTCTGTACTTACATAGGTCCAAACCGCCAATTCCTGATCATACTCACCCGTTCTCAAATGATCATTGGCAGATTGGATGACTAGATCAGACTTAAACTGAGTGTGAAAACTTTCTTCACCGGTATATCTAAATAACCACGCCGCAGCGTGTGCTCTTTGATCTCGGCAAAGGGCTTCATCCCCTTCACGCATATTTTGTTGTGCCCAGTTGTAGGCACCCCTGGCCTCCGTTAACCATACAGAGCTTTGATCGGGGAGACCGGCCATTTCCAATACATAGGCCAATTGGGTAGCCGTTGCCGCATACCGAAAAGAACCTAGGGGCTCCTCAGCATAGGCATACCAATCTAGGCCATCCGACCAGGAGGCCTCTCCAGCTCTTGGGTGCTCATTTGCCTCTATTCCTCCTGAAATGCCCCCAGTAGGCCCCTTCATCCTTCGGAACAGATCTATACCCCAAATGGCTTCATCTAAAATATCGGGGATCCCATTGCCGCTTTCTGGTATATTTAGTTCTCCATCCGAAAAGTTATTGGGCACCCATTCATAGACCCACATCAAAAGATTGGAAATGACCATGTGGCGATTCTGCCGATCAAAGTCTCCAGCATCCATCCAGCCACCCCAAGCCTCTGGCATTTCAATCGTTGTAGCATTGGCAGGTAATTGCTCAAAGGCATTACTACCATCCATATAGCGCCAATCTGAATAATACACCTTAAATCCATTCACCCCTGGTCGGTGATCTATGGGTTTAGTCCAATCTGTATGAGCAGTGGTTCGTTCAATGCCACTACGATGATGGAATAATCCCCGGGCAGTAGTCTGGAATGGGAGCCTATAGACATCTTCCTTTATGTCGAACAAGAAAGAGCTTCCAATTCCCTCCACGACCAATCGATATCGTCCCGCTGTACCATAGGTGGAAAAATCACATTCCCAAACATCCGTTCCGTAATACCCTTTTTCACTTTCAGTAGCGTTGTAGGCTTCATCCGGGCCAGTTTGTAAATCGTAGCGCTTCTTCAACTGCCCAGTAAAAACAGTATTACCCGTTATCTCATCCACTAGATGAAAGGGACGATTGGCATAAGCATCCAGCTTTAATCCATCACCATCGCCCATCCAATGATAAACGTAAGCATACTTGAGATTGGCTTGGGGGACATAACCAATTTGATTGACATGAATCGCCTCAGAACGCTCCACAAACTCATCGAAGATGATCGTCACCGCTGATCGATTATTGGCCATTCCACCGAGGTTGATCGTATAGGTTTCCCCTCTACGAAGTGCATAAGGCAACTCCAAGTAGAGATAATGTTCTTGAGCATAGGGATAGTCTGGCCAAATACTTGAGAAAGCCCGTCCCTTAGATTTCCGACTAACTAGGAGCGGAGGCTCCCCAGCTATATAGTTTTGGTCCGTCGAACTAAAAATGGTGTAAGTTGATGTTAGTCCAGCTTGGATTGTGTTTAGTGGTTGTCGAAAGAGAAGATCGTCTTGTCCTTTTTGTCCCAATTGGTGATGTTGTACAAAGCCCTCGTTGAATTTTAATAAAATGACTTTGTCCGTTAATGCTTCCCAATGCTCCAAGGGACTTGCCCCGCCTGGATTAGTAGGGCCATAAGTCCGAAACGTTCGAATGTCAGAAAAATAGGAAAACCCATCTCCGCAGCTAGACTGCAATTGGTACTCGTAGTTCGTATCAGGTTCTAGGTATAATACATTCACGGCCGTATCTGCTTCTGAAAAATAGAGCGGCCAATCTGCCTCCCCTTGTCTGCGAGCCCGAACTATATATTTCTCAACCCCTTCTTTGGACTTAGCGATAACAATGGCAGAGGCTCGATCGGGCCAGACTTGATGCAAAGCTGGCGGCGTACAATCTTGCTGGGCCAGTAATTGTTGACCAAATATTAGGAGCAAAATAAGGGCAGATAGGATTTGGGTTCGCATTTATTGAGGAGTTTATGATGAGCCTAGTCAGGCCAAGAAAAATAGGCAACTTATAGATAAAAGGCTCAGTTTAAATCGTATTCCAAAGACAAAATCTGGTGGTAACAAAAGGGCTAGTATATTTCATTTTGAGCTGAGAGAATCGTTACTGAAAATAGATATGCAGGAAGAGGATAAGTCAAATTTTTGCTAGAAAATGAGTGATTTGACCAAGAGAAGTCAATTTCACAAATGAACCACAGCGATAAAACAGTTCTTTACACCGCTACAGGAGTTGTTCATCAAATATAGTCGAGAGCTATTATCTTGGGTACCTAAATTTAGGGCAGATCATGAATTCAATACCACCATCTATTGCTAATCTTCCGCGCCATTCCTTTGATGGGAGTATCGACTACCGCCAAGAAGTCGGTATGTATCTGCGAGGAGAAGATGTAGTTGCTATCAATCTGCGTTACCAAAATCTTGAGGTATTCCCTGCAGAGATTTGTGATATTGACACCTTAGAATTACTAGACATCAGCGGGAATAAATTCCAAAGTCTGCCAGTAAAAATCGGGCAACTGGGACAACTCAAAGAACTCCTTGCAGATGAGAATGCTATTGAAGGCTTACCCTATTCTATCAGCGACTTAAACATGCTGAAGAGGCTATCTCTGGATAACAATAAACTTAATCAGATACCGGAAGAAGTTGGTCTACTCCCTCTAGAAGAGCTATTTATTCATAATAATCAGCTGACCAATTTGCCAAGCAGCTTATGGCAGATGAGCAAGCTGCGGGTACTGTCCATTGGGAGCAACCCAATAGGAAACATTGACGAAGCGATTGGAAAACTTAAGCAGCTAGAGGAACTGTACCTACATGACATGAAGGCTACCGAACTTCCTAACAGCTTAGGGCAACTGCAGCGAGTACATACCTTGGATATTGCCCACAATCAATTGGAATCCCTTCCAGAAAGTTTAGGGCAACTGAAAAGCCTCAAAAACTTTCTTTACATCAGCAATAATCGCCTGTCCAATCTACCAGATTCCATGAGAAAGCTCACTAAGTTGCGATACCTCAATTTGACCGATAATCAATTTACAACACTACCTGACTGGTTGGGAGAATTATCAAGTCTCCAAGAGCTAAGACTCTACAACAATCAGTTACAGTCCTTGCCCCATAGCATGGGCCAATTACAGAACTTAAAAGAACTATACCTACAAAACAACCATATTGAAGTACTGCCAGATTCCATGAAGGACCTTAAGCATTTACAACAGTTGGAACTGAGAAGCAATAAACTTCAAAATTGGCCAGAGTCCTTGCTTCATATGCCAGCACTCCGGAGTCTCGATCTTAGAGCTAATCGCTTGACCCACATCCCCAGCGCATGGGTGGAATTAGAGCAATGGGAAAAATTGGATCTGCGTTGGAATAAAATCGGTTCTATTCCGAGCAAATGGAGAGGGTCACTTCAGAACGGTCGACAAGTTTATCTGTAAAAAGATTAGTAAATTTTAGGTATCTCTTTAATCAAAATTAGAAGCATGAGTGATTCAGCTGAGCAATTCGCCCAATTCAAAACGCTACTGCAAGAACGTGATGAACAAAAGATTATCGAGTTCCTATCAGCGAATGCAACAGTCTTAGCCCTAAAGGACGAAAACGGGCCATCTGGTTTAATGCTGATAGCCTACCATCGCTTGGCAGGTGTGATGCCCAGCGCTCAGCAGTTGGCGCCAAGCATGGACTTGTATGAAAGTATCGCTTATGGGCAGTTGCAAGGTGTGAAAGAGGCTATCACGAAGCAATCTGATCTATTAAATCAAGCTGCTCCAGATGGCTTCAGTCCCCTCTGTCTCGCCGCGTATTTTGCTCAATTTGAGGTAGCAAAATGGCTAATAGAGCAAGGTGCTGATCTGAATCAAGCCGCTGCGAACCCTTCCAAAGTAGCCGCCATTCACGCCGCCGTTGCTGCCAATCACCTGGAGCTGGTAAAGCTCCTCCTTGATGAAGGGGCAGCGGTCAACTTAGCCCAAACTCAAGGTATTACCCCGCTACACTCCGCTGCGCACCGTGGCAATCTTGACATGGTAAAAGCATTGGTCGGAGCAGGGGCAAATGTTCATACCAAGATGGATTCAGGGGAAACGGCCCTAAGCTTTGCTGAAAAGGATAATCACCAGGAAGTGGTCGATTATTTGAACCAGCTAGGCTAGAGCACCCGTAACCTCAACTGTGAAGTAATCGTTGGATCCGTAATCTTATCATCCTCTGCCAATAAGAAAGCTTTACTTAGCAGGATACTGAATCCCCGGTCGCCTTCAAAGGGTAAGAATACCTTCTCCGTTTGGCTAGCTTTAGAACGGGCTGCTACGATACAGAGATATTGATCATTGGGTTCCATGAGTATATTGGTACTACCGATGTGGATTTTGTAGGTTCGTATCTTACCTTTCACGACCAGAAATTTTCCTCGAATACTAGCCACATCTCGGATCTTTAGCATCGGCAAAATACGTTCCAGCGTTTGCTTGCGCACCTTCGCCGTTTCCCGCAAATCCCCAAAAGAATATTCTTGCCAGTAGTTTCGATATTGTGGCAAACCGCCATTATCTTGCCAGGCCGGATCATTACCTACGCTACCTACTCCCACGAATAGGTCCACATCTCTCATCACCTCCGTCAACACCAAAGGGGGAACCGTTTCCAAAGGAATCACCTCATCATGTGGAGTGACAAAGCGTACCTGATCCGTACCCACATAGGTCCAAATTCCCGAATCACTGTAGTCGTCACTATCCGTTAGCTCGATACACCAAAATTCTGCCGTCATATCATACTTTGGCAGTTTCTTATGTGCTACGCAATCAGTACCATGATCCCAAGCCCCGACTAGGGTGTAGCGCCAATCCCGGGTACTTGCCAGGGCATTGAATTGATGTTGCTTAATCAAATGGCCAGCCATTCGATTACTGTAGGTACCAGTATTGACTTCCGCATCGGTCAAGAGGTAGATTTCACGGAAGGCTTGCTTCATGGGTTGAGTAATTTGCCAGGTCTGCATTTGATCCCTCCATTGTTGTATCTCCAAGGTTTGGCTGAAGACAGGATGCCATAATCGTACCCTGGAGCTTTCCTCTAGGCCTTCTACCTTTTCACCGTCTGCATTCCACCATTCTCCCGCTCGCCACATGGCATTCAGCGCATGCTCTCCTAAATCAAAGGTCCAGATTAAACGCTTGCCCAGATAAGACAAGAGTCCATGCTCGATAAATAGTTGCTGGAATCGTTCAAAGGCCCACGTACGGTTCTCTAGATAGCTACGATCCAGCTTATCTCTTTCAAGACTAAGTGCCTGTTGAATGCTTTTATTAGTGACCTTAACCCGTTTTAGTTTGTTTTTCCATTTCGCCTGCTGCTTTACGAAGGCCGGCACACTCTTCTGCAATTTCCCATCTGGCTTTATCCATTCCAAGCGCGTCTTTCCAATTCCGGTGATGCTCAATCGCAATTGGTAATCCTGAAAATCAAAAAGCTGCACTCCCTGAACCAAGCCATAATCACTAATTGCCATTTCTTCCAACTCCTGGCGGGTGGTGCCTTTAGCTGCTGACTGCTCATCGAGATACTTATCGATTAGCTTTTTGGCACTATTTTGCTTAATCTTGACGCGCAGACGAGACAATTGGGCTAGCCCCTCCAGCCCCTTTGCATTGGCTAAAACATAGAAACAAGCATTACCCACAGCCGTGGCCGCCGCTCCCACTTGCGGAATCTTTTTAAAAGATCGCGCAGCCAATTGCTCGACGATTTGCAGACCTGCTTTATCCTGGACATGCAGTAAGGTCCAGACCAGCCCCTTTGCCACCGCATTATTATCATCGTACAAGAAAGTGGTAGTGGTGTAGGTATAGAATGTAAGTCCGTAAGTATAGGAATGCTCTTGATGTGATTCTTTGAGGTCTACTAAGAATTGCAGAACCTCCTTTAGCCATTTACGATAGGTACGTTTACCGATTTGATCGATTAAGGCCTGACTGTGTTTCTCAAATTTCCGGCTAGGCTTTCCACCTTTAATACCCAATAAGAGGTCAAGCAGTTGGAAATATAAGTTCTTCTGATCCAGGTTCAGCTCAGCAATTTTTTGATTGACAAATCGACCAAATTCATCATCCTCTGAAAGTAAAACCGGCACCACCGTAATCTCGTACCCGCCTGCCTCGTGCAGAATTTTTTCCAATTTCATGCCCACCTTCTTCAAATCCGAGCCATAGCTATAGGAGGCACGTGGATTGATAAAATTTGGCAGTTCTAGAAAGGCAGTGAAGAATGCCATTTGTGAATCAGTCATAACTTCTCGTTTCACAGCTCTCTCCAATTGCCTGGTGGCCCATCCCAGTGGCCAATCACGCAAATGAACTTCGTAGTGTTTGTCTTTGCGCTTAAAGGCAGTGAATAAGTCCACCAGTTCATCCAAGGTAAAGGGCAAACTTGACTTCAGTAGTAGTTTCAGCATATCCTCTTCTACCCCTTGACGCACCGAAACAGGATGTTTACTATCATAGGTTTTGCTTTTCAGTCGCTTCTTGTTCAGCTTGCGGATATCCTCAATAAGCCAAAAAACTAGTGCCTTTTTGGTCTCAGGTGCTGCTTTCTTCAAGCTTTCGTAGCTGTCGACACCGGTCCACTTAAAATTGCGATAGTAGAAAGAATAATGCCCCCCTTCAACCGCAGCGATTAAAGGTTTGATATATTCGGTATAGAAAGGATGGAAAACAACAGATTCCTTTTGATCACTGTATTGCAACCAGCGACTGAGTAGGTCGGTAAGTGCCATAGGTGCTGAATTTTGAGTGGTGTGGGATGAATGGGGAGGTGTGCGGTGGAATTTATCCTCCAACCAATGGGGTAAGCTTAATAAAGCTGACAACTGTTTCATTATTGACTAGGATTTCCTTGTCTAGAGATTCCACTTGAAAATTATTGACCAAAACAAAGAAACTGTTTTGCGTAAAGGCGGCCCAGGCGAGATAGATCTGTTTTTCGGTATCAATCCAAGGGGCCTTTTTCTTTCTCGAAAACAAGTTGAGGGCTTGTTCCTTAGCAGTAGGTTGTATGAGTAATTGGCGGGAAGAGGCCTGTTTCTGATTGAAGTGCTCCACTTCAGCCTTTACACGCTGAGCAATAATATCACGAACACTTACCCATTCACTTTCTACAGGTAATTCCCATTCTTGCAATAGGCCTCCTGTAGCCGTCTCATCTTTAATAGTCAATTTGATCATGGTATTCTAATTAGCGTCAACAATGACACTAATTTACGAATACTTTGTCAATAAATCAATTATTTGATTACAAAATGTCATAAAATACGTAGGAATCACCTTTTTGATTACAGATTACACCTTTTGTAGGGCCAGTAACTCATAATCCCAAAGTCCTTTCCGGTACGTCTTATATTGGGCGAGACCTGTTTTGTAATGAATCTTAGAAAAGTAGGTAGCATTATACACCAGATTATAGGCTTTTGTCCCAATCATTCCGGCGAGGGCTGCCCAGTAGATTCTATTCACGGAAGGTTTTATCTCCCTAGTTACATTTCTTCTCCCCGTCAACTCAAGACCGTAGGTTCCGGCCATTTCTTTCAACTCTTCCAAAGTAAGAATATCAGAAATTGCCCAACCATTTAACATAGTAAGCATCTCAGGTTCCTGATTAATGTCATAGACATAGGATTTGAAGCAGTCAGCGATAAGTAGGCGGCCACCGGGTTTCAGTACTCGTGCCATTTCCTTAAAGAAGAGCGTCTTGTGCTGTGCCGTTTGCATACTTTCTATGGCCCAAGCAAAGTCGAAGGTATTCTCTATGTATGCTGTCTTAGTATAATCCTTCTGTTCGAATTGCACTAAATTTTGTACGGCATGCCGCTCTGCGTATTGGGTAGCAGTTGCCACTTGTCGAGCACTTAAGGTGATTCCCTTTGCTTCGCAATTTCTTTCCTTGGCCAAGAAGATACTGCTTCCCCCTACCCCGCAGCCAGCATCCAACACTTGGGCTCCTCTGGGAATTTCCCCCAAAAGCATCAGCTCTCGATTGGTATTGATTACCGCATCTTTCAAACTTTTCACCTCTTTATCCCAAACGCCATAATGCAATCCCATGCTGGCATCGAGTTTCCACCACATCCGATAATGCGGCTCGGTATGATCATAGTAGTTCTCTACATCTTGGTTGGTAAAGGTTTTCATAGGTCTTATTTTGAACGACAAGAGGCGTAGTCAAAAGTAATCGACTACGCCTCACAAACCTAAACTATTTGCGCTAGAAGCTACCCAAGATTAAAGGATTTTATTTGGCTCCTCCACTGGCCATGTCCAGGCAACATATAGTGCAAAGAGCATCGCCAGCACCTCTATCGAGGCAAAGAAAACATAGGACATGGGCGTACCTGGCATTACCAGCGAAGGCACTACTACCCAAAGGATAGATAGGGGTACGGTCACTAAATGAATCACCCGGTTACTTTTGCGATCCATAAACCTAGACAAAGGAATCATGATGATGGGTAGTTCCATGAGGACTGCAAATAACAGTACTATTTCTCCAGACAATTCTGTGCTGACGTATGCAAGCTCCTCCAAATAGCTTGGCTTCAAAGTATTTAGGATATCTGCATAAATCATGTTCATTAAGACAAAAATCCAGGTGATGGCAAGCACGATCCTACGGTCTTGCTTAGCCGTCAATAACTTTACTAGTGTCATTAGTTGATTTTTTAGTGATCAAATGGTTAATAAGAGTCGCTGTGCTAGCCAGGCAATAAGGCTGGGGCCTCCTCATCCGTTTTCCAATTCCGGATCGTCCAAAGAATAGCGATGAATCCAATGAACTCAACTATTTTGAAGAACCAGTCATCAAGGTCGCTAGGTGGCTCTACCAAAAATAGGCCCGCACTAATGACCACGGCAACGAGGTTAACGGATCGATTAATCTTCCTTTTAAGCAACAGCGAGAATAAGACCATAGCGATGGGGATTTCGAGCACAATACCTCCGATTAACATGAGCGTTTCGGTGACTTCCATACCGTTGTAGTAGCCGGTAAGCAACATTTCAAGATGAGATTTCATCGTGAATTGATGAATATCACGGAAAATAACATTCAATAGAATGAATAGCCATAAGGCTAATAATTTCAACTTTGGATGGATAGCGTCCATGGTTCCAAATCTTTAGTGATCAATTATTTTACACTGCAATTTGGAGGGAAATGGACGTATTCTCTTGATCAAATGGCCTAATTACTTGACTGAGAAGCTCAATCGATAGGAGGAGGGAGAAAAACCATACTTTTTCTTAAATACCCTGGATAAATGCTCCGGGCTTTCAAAACCTAAATCATAGCCAATGTGGCTGATGGCATCATCGGATACTCGCAAGGATTCTGCCACCTTTTCCAATCGCTTATCCAGGATATACTTACCCGGTGAGGTATCATAAATTTCTTTGAACTTGCGCTTAAAGGTGGAAAGACTATGATTGGTCAATTGTGCAAGGTTCTCGATAGACGCAGCGCTCAGAATATGGGCATCCACTAATTCTTTAAACGTAAAAGTTCTTTCGGAAAATAGGCTCTTAACGATTTGACGAATGGGTTCTGCATTATCCGTCTGTAGCAATAGAAGAACAATTTCCTTCAGTTTAATTTTCAAGATCGTATCGCTGATGGCAGCTTTATTTTCGAAAAGACGGCCAATGCCCTCAAAATAGAAATTGACCAGTTCGTTGGCGGCGGTCTGCACCACGTATTGGTTAACGGGTGTACGCAATTCTTCCCAAAGCGTCGGCTTGTCGTCCTCAAAAATTTGCTGCAATAAGGGCCTATTGAGATGGACGATAATGGAATCCATTGTCCCTTTAGGTTGCTCAGAGATCATTTTCCCCACCGTCAACCCACAAGTCGATAAGATCACGGTTCCTGCTTTCGCAAGAATATTGCCGGGCTTAGCCAACTGCTGCCCACTCCCTTTTTCAATGTAGAGATAGCAGGCATCGGAAGGCAAATGCAGCGCCTCCTGCAGCGGCGTCTCCAGGCTGATAACGGTAAAAACGGGAGTTCCGTTTAGCGATATTTGGTCTTGATGCTTTATCATGATCCTATCCGTCCAAGCAAATTCCGGATTCCTTCCAACTTATCCATCTTTCCGGGTGAAGCTACTCTTCTCGACGTCTATTTTTAGTAATAAATGCTATAATCTCGTTTTCGAATCTTGCCAAAATTTCGTGATTGAATGGAAGATGGCCCATTTTTGGAATCAATACTAGCTCCGCATTCGGGATAGACGCAGCCGTTTGAACGGCTCCATATCTATCAACGGCATAGTCCTCTTCGCCATGCATGACTAAAGTAGGAATATTGACTGATGCCAAGGCCTCTGTTCTATCCGTAAGTGTCTCTTGTGCTTTCACGTGTGTAGCTCCTAATGCTCCATCGATAGCTTGTCGCTCATACAAGTTCTTGGTGTAGGCTACGGCCAGCTCCTCATCAAAATCAGCAGTTCCATTCAAATAAGCCCACACCTTCATAAATCCGGGTAAGTCCTTTTCAAAATCATTCTGAGGATGGTTGGACAAGAAAATATCCCAGGTCTCCTTCGGTGGTGGCGGAACCGTTGGTGAATGGGTAGAAGAAGAAATAGAGGTCAGCGAGAGGATGCGATTCGGAAAATGAATACCCAATAATTGAACAATAAACCCTCCCATAGAATGGCCTACTACATGTGCCTGTTCCACACCCAGCTCATCCAGCAAGGCTAAAGCATCTTCGGCCAGCTGCAGGAAATCGTAAGGATCTTTGTCCCAATCTATCTTTGTCGAATACCCAAAGTCACGATGGTCGTATTTGATCACATAGAAGCCCCGCTCAACCAATTTTTGACAAAGTGTACCCGACCAAAACGAACTATTGGCTCCCGCTCCGGATATCAACAAGCAAGCTTCTTGTCCCTTTTCTCCATAGGTTTCCACCCACAACTCGAGCTCAGACTCGATGGCAATATGTCGATCTTTTCGCATAGTCTTCCTTTCTTCTTGCTGGCAACTCACTAACATAAGTCCTAAGACAAAATATAGCAATTTCATATTATCCCTCATTGGTATACCGGCAAGTTCTTTACCGATGGAAGCACAATTAGACAAAGTCAAGACAACCAATCTAGTGAAAATGTTGTAGGAGCAATTTGTTTCGAGTGTACAAACCTAGGGCTCAGGGCTACACATCGCATAGCATGACAATCACTACATAAAGATATTTTCCCCTAGGTGTTTTGACCTTTCTCCTGTAAAAGAAGATGAGGCCTAATCGATGCAGTCAATTAGGCCTCAAAGGGCACATCCTAGTGGAATTCTAGGTAAAAAACTTGCCTTGGCAAAGGGTTGAAAGGTGATTTCTTAACAGGTCTACAGGAGTACTTTTTCGGTAGCCTTTGATCCAAACTCCTTCCAAAGTGCTTCCGTCATCTTACCCAAATTAGCCCCTTCCGCTCGATCGAAAATCAATTCTCGTACCCGACTCATGTCCTCCCACATCAGCCGATGCCCCTTAGTACCTCGTACTGGCCTTACCATCCGCTGAAAGCGTTCCCGCTCTTCTGGGGTTCCTTCCCTCAACTCCCCTAGGCGGCCATATAATCGAATGGCGGGCGGACGCTCAAAGCGGCCTTTAAAGATGGATTTAATCCAAAACCATCGACCGGTATTCACCGCTAGCATACAAATCTTTTGGCCAGGAGTGCCATAGCGCGAAAAGGTGCTGGTAAATTTTTCGAAGAAGTAACCGCCAGGCTCTCGGTTTAGCATTACAGACCCAATGGGCATGGTGCGAGGATAACCTTCATCATCTACTAAACTGATGACGAAATGGGAATTGGCTTGCCGACTCCGACGGAAGTGCTCACGGATTCGTTTCCATTCTTTTTCGATCGGGATATTTTTCATAATCTTTTAATTTAGCATACCATACAGTATTGTATGTACTTGGACAAAAAATAATAGTCTATTTGAGATCGTCTTCGACCAGCTGGGCATACTTAAGGTACAAGGCTCGTACCCTTTTACCAAACTTGCCGGGGTAGCGGTGCTGTACACCGATTAGGAGCGCATACTCCAATTCAGCCATAATGCTGGCTTCCTTCTGCTCATAGCCTTTCGCCCGAAAAATCTCTTCGAGGTAGTTGATCCGAACTTGGTCTACCCTATCCAAGTATTCTTTCACTAAGGGTTGATAAAAACCCCAGGAGCGAATGGCCGCCTCAATGGCGTGATCTTGCTGTAAAATGAGATCATTCAAGACATTCATTTTGTCTTGGGCTTCACTCTTCTGATTGGCCGCCTCAATGTATCTCTTGGTATTGTCTTTTTCCCAACGCTGCATCAAACTGGCTACATAGTTTTCAATGCTACTGAAGTGATGATAAAAAGAGCCTCTGGTCACGTTCAAGCGCTGGCATAGATACAGGATACGCAGCTTGTCTTGCGCAAACTCCCGAAGGATCTTAAATCCTTCCTCTAGCCAATCTTCTTTCGATAACCTTGCCATGGTTCAAAGATAGGGGATTTTTCCATACCATACAATACTGTATGTTTTTTTAATGCCCTGAAGTCCTGTATTTACTGAAAAGGGAGACCAAAACGATCTCCCAAGGTTTTTATAAAACGGTAATGTATATGAGAAGAGAATTATCCTTTGTGTTATTTCACTGCTTCTTCATTCACTCGTAGCAGATAATCTGCAATTTTCTGGGTATGCTCACTATCTGCCTTCCTGGCCATATCCAAGTACAGAGCGGCGTGGTTCTTGTCTCGAACGTGATAAAACTCAATATGTGGCTTCTCTCCTACCCTATCTTCCAACACTTTGGTATAATCGTAGGTATCCGTTTCAGAGACCACCAACATGGGAATTACGGAGGCTTCAATGTATTCCGTTGGGCTAGCTTTTTTCACCTCTTCTAACTCACCGAATACCCCTTTGACGTGACTGTCCGCCATTTCTTTTCCATTTCCTTCCACGTGGCTATTATAATAGGCCACCATATCATAGGCACCAGCCATGGGCACAGCTCCCTTAACATCAGCAAAGGATAGCCCTTCTTCCTTTAGGTATTGCTCATCCATACACATTAAAGCTGACAGGTGCCCCCCCGCCGAATAACCTCCCACAAACAAATTACTAGAGTCGTATCCATACGCTTTAGCCTGCTTTTTGAGCCAGGCAAAAGCCCGCACACAATCTTGGATGTGATCAGGATGTTTTGCGGTTCCGGTAAAATTTGGATTCATCCATCTACCATCACTTAGGCGGTAACTCATCACAGCTACACCAATCCCTTTTGCAACTAGGTGCTTAGCCAGTCCAGCTTCTTGTTTTCGGCCACCAGTTACCCAGGCCCCACCATGAATCCATAGCAGTAGGGGTGCTTCAGCCTTATTTTCTGGTAAATAGAGGTCTAATTTGTGCTTTTCCGCGTCAGCTTCAGGTCCAGTATAGTAGTCAACATCTAGGTGAGTTTCGATGCCAGAGAGGTCCAGGTAATCACTTTTCATACCCAGTGTAATTAAGGCTAGTAGCCCCAGTCCAAAAAATGCGCCAAGGAGTTTTGCTTTCATGATTGCTTGTCTTTAATTTGAAATTGTTAGTCGGGAGATCAAGTCTCTCGGAATTAAAGATCAAGCCTATCGGTGGGAAAAGAGCGAAAATCCTGCTAAGTGCTTAGCGGGAGTTGAGGTTGGCTTAGGGAGATTTACACCAGATCTCCTTCGTCATAATTTTTTCTTTCCACTGGTCGTCGGGCGTCTAGATCCAGGAATTCGTCGGAAGCTTGGTCTTCACGCATCATCTCGATATCGGCCTCCGTTCCGCCCAAATTTTTCAGCTCTTTTTCCATTTCCTCCTTCTCCCAATCCTCATCACTCCCCATACCAGGAATACCATAAGCCTCTACATAATGAAATACCAAACCAATCCCCCAAAAGAAGATTACCGTTTGCCAGGCATTAAAGAAGCCGAACATCCAACCCATAGCGAGCATTATGGCATTAACGGTTATAAAGGATTTGAGATGTTCTCTAAACTCCTTCTTTTTTTTAACTCTTTTTTTTGCTTCTTCGTACTTCTTAGATTCCATATCAATTAGTCTAGTGTCAATACGCTCAGCTTCTGTTAGAACCGGCTCATCTAAAAGTACGATTTTCGGAGAAGTCTGGGAAAAACCTGTAGAATTATTCGTGACTTGCTCATCCCCATTACTCCTGAGGCTCGATCGACACAATAAAGTAATTAGTATCCCCTTGCCAAGGCATAGATTGGTTGATCTCTTTATAGCGCAAAACGACTCTTTGCCCTTGCAATTTTTCCAATTGTTGTACAATGGCTTCATCTTTCACAGAAAAGCTCCAGGTGTCGCTTAGGCCTTCATTGGTATTGCTTAGATCGATACCGCCCAACTTTAGCTGCCCCTCGTAGGTTTTGAATACCATACCCTTCTTGGAGATCTTGATGAGGTTACCGGCTCTCGTCCCTTCGCTATAGGTATAATTCGCATATAGCATATAACCAGCACCAGCTAAAGCTGCTAGCACTAGCAAACCGATCAGCAGCCGTCTAAAGAAACTCTTGGTTCGTTTTACACCCGCGTCAATCTTCTCCGAAATTTCTTTATCAGCATCTTTGATAAAGTCCTTCACTTTATCTTCGAGTCCCTCCAAAACACCTGGCTTGTCCTCTTCAGGAGCCTCTTTTTCAGGAGAGTTATTTTCAGGAGTATTCTTTTCAGGAGTATTCTTTTCAGGAGTTTCTTTTTCCTTCGGTGAATCGTTGTTTGCCTTTTCCATGCTAGTTTTTTAGTCAAATTTAAGATAATATGTCAGCTCCTGCACCTTGTGGTTTTAATTCAAGGAGATTTTCAGCACTTCCTCTTCTTGTTCCATCATACATTTGAAATGCCCCTTAGGACATTGCTGATACCCGATCTTAGAACAGGGTCGACAGGAAAGACTACTGACTTGCTGAGTGGTGTTGCGGTCGGGCTGAGTACCGTAGTACGGATACATGCCGAACTCAGGTATGGTATTTCCCCAAATCGAAATAATTTCTTTTTGAAAAGCCGCTGCTACGTGCATCAATCCCGTATCATGGCTGATCACCTTATCCGCTTGGCGAACGACAGAGGCAGATTGATGCAGACGCAAGCTACCACAGGTATTGATCACGTGCGCTCCGGCTGCTGCTGCGATAATTTCTCCCACCTCCTTCTCTCCTGGCCCTCCCAATAGGATTACGGGCTGAGCGATCTTCTGACACATGGCGATGATCTTGCTTTCCGGAAGTCGCTTGGTGGCATGGGCTGCTCCGATGACGAAGGCTACATACGGTCCGGCATTTGTAGGGAGTATGGTCTTGGTGTCCACCTCATCCGCCTCGGGGATAAAGTAATCCAGTCCTTGGCCATCCTTCTGAATGCCAAGGGGCAATGTGGTAGCTAAATATCGATCAACAATATGGATATCTGGTAATCGATTCACTTTAAATCTTACCATGAGCCACTTCTGCCAATTGAGCTTATCAAAAGAGTGACTGGGGGCTCTTAAGGCCAGTTTCACTTGCAAGGAGCGCAAGTTTCGATGAAGATCGATGATATGATCAAAACCTACACGCTTCAATTCCGGCATTACTTCGCTAACCTTCTTATCAATGGCATGCACCTGATCGATGTAGGGGTTAGGATCGACGACCTGTCGGAAGCGCTTCTTGGTCAAGAAGTGTATTTCGGCTCCTAGTTGTTGCTTCAGGCAACGAATAACCGGAGTGGTAAGGACTATATCACCAATGGAACTAAAGCGTATGATCAATATTTTCTTCACCCTGCAAATGTAGGGTTTTCAAGGGGAAAGTATTCTTCGGTTCTAAAATCACTGCCATTCCTGTGTTATCCCTAGCGTTCTTGTATTTAGATCTGAACACAAGAGAAAAGATCCATCTATTTTTTTTTGTCCTCGAGGGTAAGATTCCAAAAAATCAGGTGATATATAGTCGAGTTTGTTCATGAACTGACATCAAATAACCCCAACTAAACCTAAGTCTCAAACATGATAACAAAGAAAATTCTTCTACTGATTATCACACTTTCCTCTGTGTTTTCAACAAAGCTCGCACAAAGTCAAAATAGTCGTCAAGACTAACTGCTTGCATAAAATGACCATTCAGGATATGCCTATTTCTAAAGCTATCTGAGGAGTCCTCGATAAGAGATAGCTAATTCCTCATACCACAATGTCTATTTAAATCTGAAAATCAGTTCACTGATTTTTTAAAACCCAAACGATGAGTTTACTTAAAAAAAATCTATTAACGCTAGTGTTATTCTGTGGGCTAGTTCAACTGTCACTTGCACAAGACGGGATCACCTTGGAAGATGATATCGTTGCGTTTGCAGCTAACAACTATTTACCTAGTGGAAAATTTAATACTCCCAGCTGGAGAAATCGTCCCACCCCCCATCTAAAGGCCAGCCTTGCTGACATTTACCTAAATAATGACAAACTATACCTTCGTGGGGCTGGAGATAATAACCATGGCTTAGGATGGTTTTGGAACTTTGATGGATACGCCATTGATGGGCCAGTACTTTTTGGATTTGATGGCGGTGCTTTAGGGGTTAATAGGTCTGGAACCCAAAAAATGATTTTGAAATGGAAAGAAAACGGAGAGGTTCTCATTGATGGGGAAGGTGCTACCAATCGCTTACAAATTGGGACTGGATTGTCCACTTTAAGCCTCGGAGAGGTAGCGACTAACGGCAGTAGTCTAAATTATGGGACAAGCTATATGGGGTTTAATGCCGCTCGAGATGGTACAAATTGGAATTTTTATAGTGATGGAGCCAACAACGGAGGCAGTATTGTTTATGGTAACGTTGGAGGAGACATTTATTTTTCTACGGTCCAATCCAGTGGAGGAACCAATCAAACACTAACAGATGCGCAAGTTTATGAAAATGTAAAAATGATTGTTAGAGGTAGTGGCCAAGTAGATATTAAAAGCGGAGAGCTCAAGATTGGTGGATGGCAGGTCTCTCAACAAGTAGGACAAGCGAATTCTTACTTCCGAATAAAACATTGGAACCCTACGCTGACCGCTATGGAAGACCTCTTAGCGCTGAACGATGATGGAATTCTATATGCTAAGCATGTTAAAGTTACCATCAATAATTTTCCTGATTACGTATTCGATCCCGCTTATGAATTAATGCCAATGGGCGAACTCGCCAAATTCATTAGTGATAATCACCACCTACCTAATGTACCCAGTGCCAAAGAAGTAGAAGCAGATGGTATAAGTCTAGGAGATATGGATAAGATTCTATTAGAAAAAGTGGAAGAATTAACCCTTTATCTCCTTCAACAACAAGAAGATATCAATGAGTTAAAGCAACAAAATGTGGAATTGCGCTCACAACTAAAAAGTCAAGCAAATGAACATGAATAAATATTTCTTAATACTACTGCTTTCCGTTTTACACGTCAACCCACTGTCTGCCATATGCGACGAGTACACAGGCTGGGACTGGGTCTCTAACAACCCTGATGATTGGAAAGCCTATTTAACGAGTATGCCGAGTGGGAATTCTATTAATATGTCCAGCCCATTTATTAACACCCTTAGTAGTGGAATTAATGAGATAGTGATTAGTGAAGATTATACCAAAGAGAATGGCTGGGTATTGTTAATGAAGGAGTTTGGGTGTCCGGCTGAACCTAAAGAAGGTGATTATCCTTATTTTATATTGTACAATAAGTTTCGAGCTATTGTAAGAGTCTTCCAATACAATAATTATGGTATACAACAGGAGCAAGCCTTAGTGACAATGGCATGGCAGGGTAATTCCCTTCAAACCTCACTACTGACTCACAATGACGATAGCAAACCGAATGAGGCGTATTTTCCACAATTGTCGGGTACTGGAGACAAGGCATTAAATATTGTGAATGAATACCAGGTTAATGCTTGGTTTGTCACAGAATTCATAGTAGCCTTTGACCACCATACAGACATCAATAAGTATTACGAACTATTAATCGAGACCTTCTCTGTAGTAGATCAAGAAGTGAAATTGAGCGGTGACTTCGAATTTTCTACCGTGGCTGTAAAGGGCGATGAAACTGCTAAAACCCCGATCAATAGGCCCAATGCTTACGAATGGGCTGTTCAAGGACAGAAAGTCCTTAAAAAGGTACCTTCTGCCGAAGCACTGAAGAAAAAGTTCAAACAAATAGAGGATGCTCTATTAAGTGGTGCGGATAGTATTTACAATAACTATGGGGATACCGAAGTAGGACAAGATTTTAGGCATAGTCTACAGGTAACAGGTGAAGCAATTCGAGATGGGAAACTGAAGAAAATTATTCTGGGTGGAGCTAAGATAGCAAAGGTAATGGACCCCATCTTAGGAACAGTTGTCAAAGTATTCGACTTGTTCATTGGTAAACCTGCAGGGGATAAATCAAGTGTACCACAAGCCGTAAAAGTTCAACCAACCATTTCTACAGGGAATATCACTTTGACGGGTAATATCAAGACGCAGACAAATGCCTCTAACATTATCTTGCAGCTACCAGGTGGCAGGCATCCCGCTACTGCACCTAATGGACTGCCCCATTATGACTGTCCATTAGGCGTTTTTTCTCTGGAAAAAACACCCCCATTAGAAATTAGAGAATTTGATGTTAATTGGGGAAATCCGCAACAGTATCGACTAAAACCTTCGCCACTAATATCCTCCAATGATTTTTATACGCAGTATCCAAAGGCGGGGCAACTAAAGATGGCTTTTGACCAGTTTCATGATGAAAAACTTCTTATTGATTCTGCGACACCGATCAATATCGGTTTAGGTAATTATGCGAAAGGAAGGTACAAGTCCCTGGTAATCAAGGACGACCTGGAAATAGCTATTAACGCTGCCTCAGGTTTGAAAGTAAAAAATGTTTATGCTGCTTTCATTGGAGAAATCAATGGTATTGGTCCATCCTTTTATGAGGAACTTTTTTGTTCTACCAAATACTCTCCCGCACTTTTTACCGTACATCATTCTGTTTTCACCTCAAATAATATGATAGTCTATTTTCATCACTCTCCACTGTTTAAGCAATTACAGCGAAATAATTATGAAGTGGTCGAATTGCAAGAAAACTCCATGAAATTTTCTACTAGACTCATACCGATCGAGTACTTTAAAAACACTTCTTTTTTTGTACCCGCTAACACGGAAGTAGCCCTCAAGATCGTAGTAGAGTTTGAAGTCGATAATGCTGCCGGAAACTATGTGGAGACGCCGGTTATTCACGCAATCACCTATGACCTTGATGAATCGAAATTCATTGCTAGTTCCACTGATGAACCTTATCTTTTTACGGAACAACAAGTTACAGGAAGAAGAAACCCTCCTGCCATTGGATACGGTATTAAAGTTACGCCGACAGGAAATGTGACCAAGGACTATGAAGCAGAAATAATTAACTCAATGCTAACCACTAGCATTGGTAATGACGTTGAGTTTAGGTACTTCGTAGAAGCGAACTTAACTGATGGATTCAGGTGTGAAAATCAAGAGTTTGAGGTAAAACCAGTTGATGGAATATATAGTCAAGGAGAAAATGGAGCAGTAATTAATTACTATTTCCAAGGATGCAATTAGTACGGGCAATTAGCAGGTCTATCCTAAAATGAACATCTATGTAGCGGTAGCCATACTTTGTCCCAACTCATTCTCTACGGGGCTTCTTAAGAGAATCGCGAATTGAGTGATCATTTGCCATGTGGCCATGATTTAGCTTTCCGTAAGGAGTTGGTTGGCATCTGCTGCTCTAATGCCAAAGGCGCTACGGCCTTTGGCATTCGCATAGAGTAGCGTTTTGTGCTCCAAGTCCCTCTCCTTTATACGAATGGGAAATGCATTCCTTGCATTCAACATCCTTGATCTGCTACCTAAGGTTCTTGTTGCACCAGAAGAGAGATTAAGGCTTCGTGCGGAATGCGATTCCATGACTGCGTAAGGGGTAAGCCATAATAAGTACGCTGCCCTTTCATCAATATTTTGAACTGCAACTGAGGCGCGGCTGCGGCTCTTGCCCGCAACACCTCCGTCTGCTCGCGGCTAAGGACAACTTCTTTTACTACCTTATTAGTCGAATCCCTGAAGTGAACTCGCTTATTTTCGTTGATATTTGGTTGCAGGTCTGGGTAGGTCGCATAGATATCGGATAAAAAATTAATGGGATAACGTTCGCGTGCGTTTTCCAACTGAGCAAATTGTTGCTTTGTCATTACCCATTCGAAACCGACATAAAAATCTTGATCCAGCCAGAATTCCTCTTGTAAGCTAAAGCGGAGAATAGCCCGCTTCTGTGTAGCCGTTTGAATTAAGGTTTGCTGTAGTAAATCCTCACCAGGAAGCCCGGTATCCGGATGCTTGGCAAAAATCCTACAGCGCAACTGTAAGGAATCCATATTGCTTTTGCCCACACTGACACTAATTTCCTTAATCCGTATCGGCTTATCAATTTGATCAAACAACATGGCTACTGTCACTCCTTTGAGTGGGCTACCCAGACTGAAGTTGTTTCTAGAACCTTTCCGCTTCACACCAAGCCTTACTTCTTCCAAGCGGGAGGAGCGGATCGTAATGGCCGGCAAAGCAATGGGATTGGTTTTAAGTACAATTTTGGAGGGTTGCTGCTCTATGAATTCCTGATAGCTCAGTTTCTTCCTTTCATAACCAATGGCGGAGATCAAGAGAGAATCTTTCAAGTATCCCTTTTTGAAGGGGAATGTAAAACTGCCATCTTCGAAAGTATTGGTTCCAAACTGTTTAGCAGGAATTCCGATGGCTACGTAGGCTATTCCTGCTCCAGTCTCATCGACGACCTGGCTAGAAACTACCTGGTCCTGCCCCACTAGAGTGACGGGTAAAACCAGCATCAGCAACAACATCAATAAGTTGTAATCGATGAAGCATTTTTGTGGCTTTTCCATGGCAATGTTCTTTTTATTGTTCATGTAAAAAGGCAAATAACTCAAAGCCAAAATCCGAGACTTGATTGGCATTGGTGAAATAAACTACGCCCCATTTTTGCGCTCTTTGAATCCCAAAGGCGGAAGTAAATCCTGGATTGTTGCCACCGTGTGTGTAGAAGGTACCAAAGGGTGAATTAAATTTAGAAAAACCAAGCGTCCAATGGGAATTGCCAGCTTGGGCATTTTCCGAGTCTGCCGGAAAACGAACTTGATCCTCAAATAAAACCGCATAGCTCTCCTTTTTCAACAAGGCTTCATCCAATACCGCAATAAGCCACTTGGAGAAATCCTGAGCTTCTGTATGCACCCCATAAGCAGCACCAAAGGCCTCATTGGTAAAGCTAGACTTCAACTTCATCCCTTCCTTGTACGGTTTGGCTTTGCGAGCCAAGTTAGTCGAATCTTGGATAAATCGGGTGTGACTTAAGCCAATGGGCACAGCTATCCGTTCTTGGAAGAGAGCTTCTAACCCCTTCGCATCAGTATTGGCCAACTTCGCCAAAACTAAGGCCAAATATTGATACCCTTCGCCAGAATAATGCCAACTTGATCCTGGCTCAAATTGAATGAAGAGTTTCTGCGCTGGATAGTCTGTACGCCAATTGGGAAAGCCGGTGGTATGGCATAAGACCATTCGGGCAGTGATTTGCTTATACCTTTCATCATCGGCGATATCTTCGTACGGAAGATATTCGTAGAGCGGTCGATCTAGATCTAACTTTCCTTCTTCCACAAAGGTCATTACAAAATGCGCGAAAAGGGGTTTGGATAGCGAGGCGCCTTCAAAGATTGTTAGTGCATCAACCTTTACCTCCTCTTCCCGGTCGGCCATTCCTCGGACCGTGTGGTAGACCACCTGACCATCATTGATAATGGCTAGAGAAAGACCAGGTATTTCAAAATCTTCCATGGCAATGCTTAGAAACTCCTCGAGATCTATTCGCTCAACTTCTTCCCCAAGGGCATTTTTAATCGATGTTTGTCCAGCAAGGAAAGTGAATCCCAAGCACAGCCATAGTGCCAGGCAAAAGAACCGTTGTTTCATATGTCTATTGTTTTCTTGAACTGAAAAAAGAATGATCTGATCACGATGGCAAGATGCCTGGATTAATCTTTTAAGTCGTCTCAAAAACGCTTGTTTCTATCCCAAATCCGGATTTGAAACAGGTTTTCGGGCTGGTAGAGTCCTATTTTCAGTCCATATAATCGGTAGGAAGCTTCTGAGTCACTTTTTTGAAAGCCCGATAAAAGGTGGATCGAGAAGAGAATCCGACTTCCGCCGCAATGCCCTCTAGGGTTAAATGCTGCAGCTTTTGGTTCTGAATCTTTTCTATCGCCTCTGCCACCCGATACCCATTGACAAAGTCGTTAAAGCCAGTCTTGAAGTGTTGATTAAGTATAAAGGAAATCGATTTTTCGCTCATGCCCGCCTGTAAACTCAATTGTTTTAGTTTGAGGTCAGGATCTCGATACAGCTTTTCTTCTTGCATTAATTGGCGTAGTCTCTCTGCCTTTTTTACTAAATCGGGGATTATGCTTCCTTGACTGCCCCAAGGAATCTGATTCAGCATGAATTTAAGGGTAAGAAAATAGATTAGCCCTACTATGGGAAAATGCACGAGGTAAGCTAAAGAATAGGGGAAATCGTCCAGCAATACATATACCCAGGGAGAGAACAAAACTAAGGTGATGAAACCATAAGAGATATTTAGTACGGTAAAAATTACCAATAAGGTCCGAAGCCATCCAAACATAGTTTCGGGAGTCTTGCTACGATTGGAGTGCAATACCTTCCAGCTTAGCCATAGGTATACCGATATACTTAGTATTCTAGGTAGGAGTAGGTATAGCTCTAGTTCCCCAAGGACATCTACTAAGCTCAACGCTTGGTCTAGACTAATCCCATTTAGCGTAAACAGCAGCGCCGCCAAAATCGCAGTCAAGAAAGGGACTAGCTCCAATAAGACGGGTAGAAAATGGCGTTTATCTCGGGTTTGCAGTCTAAAGCTTGGCTCCAGCAGGGTACGCTGGTAGAAGTACAGTGCAGGTCCCAAGAGTAAAAAGGTGAAATAGGGAAAGAACTGCAGCAGTAATCTCGACTGGATGGAGTGTAGGTAATCGTTGAGCAAATAGGTTCGAAATGCGCCCAAGGTACTCAACGTTAGCGTCAACAGAATTAATCCAAAAAATCGGTAGGCCAAGATATTCGGCGGTTTGCGCCTCAAGGTGGCGTATATTACGATCCCTCCCTGTACCAGGCCCAGCAAGAGCAATGCATCCTTAAGATTCAGTTCCATCTACTCATTTAAAGATTCATTGGCTAGGGTAGCAGTTCAACCTCAATATTTTCCGTATCAATCCGAGAAAGCTCCTTCATCAAGCCTTGCTCAAATAAGGCATCAAAAGTGGCCACTTCCCTACTGTCTGGATCTGGCTTATAGTTGATGTAGTCGGCAAAACGTATCCCTTTAATCGTTCGAACATTATAGGCCTCTCGAAATCGTGCCCCCCCTCCATCGGTTAGATAATTATAAGCTAAATAGTCCATTGTGTAATTATCCCGATGAATCCAATAAACAAACTGGTCTTCAAAATCCTTGCCCCCTCCTGCTTGACGAAAGGTAACTTGTATTTTGTGATAGGGCTGTTCCTTAATGCTACTGGTACCAAGGTAGGTCTTGATGGCAGCAGGATCATTCAGGAAGTAGGGCAACAAAGCAAAGTAGAAAACAGAATTTACAGAATTCGCATAGGCACTACTATCCTTGGCTGTTAGCGCTATCTGCTGGCCATTCTGTTTTCGAATCAAGCGATCATTGGTGAGGATATCGAGAAGCTTCGTCCCGTCCTCTTGGACTAGTAATCTTTCATAGCTGAATCGCCCCTCTTTCCTACTGCCCTTATAGGTACGATCTCTAAACGCAAAGGATACTTCTAAATTCGCATAAGACTCCCCTCCATGCTTTTCAATGCATTGGTCAATAATTTGCTGCGCTGGATGCTCAGCAGTAGTCGTCTTTTCTTCTTGTATTGGCGATTCCTCGCAAGCCATCAAAAGGGCACAAAAGAGTAAGGGCAGGTAATACTTAATCATGATTTTCTGTTTATCTGATCTTTCCGTACAAAATCTTATAATCTCTTAAAAGGCGTTCTGCAAAAGATTAATGGTAAGACTTAAGATTTAAAAAAAACAAATCTTTCTTTTGCAATTTTCGCAAAATTAATAAATTTGCTATCGTAATTCTTGTCTGGATAATAACGCTAACCTCACTTTTAGAACACACAAGCTTTAGTGCAGACTCTTATCCTAAAATCTCAGCATTCGAAAAACCACCTTTTCACCCGCACTTCTACAGTTCGTTCAAAGTAAACATGTAAAACCCTTTGTTTTTATTCCTATGCCAGCTCCGGTTGGTTTGAGGTCTGTTTATAAATGATACACCGTTTGGCGTATGGCGGCATCTGTGTAATGCTAAATTGATATTTGAAGCTGAGTTTACAAAGCACATAGTGTCCTTTTACCACCTTTCTCAATCAAGGACCGTGACTGTAATCTAACCAAAATAGTTTTACATACGCTTCTTATTCCATGCTCGCTGCTCGCGATGCATGGATTTTTTTTGGTCCACCCTACCACTTCCTCAGTCAAGTTGTGCGTTCCCTAAAAAATTCACTTTTTTTGGAGCTATGGACACTTTTCTCATTTTTTTTGTCGTTTAGTTTGGGAATTCGATACAGAAACAAAATCCCTATGAACGAAGAAAAAAGGTTTCCCTTTCCATTTGTTCATTTCTTTTACATTCCCCGGTAATTCAATTCTTCTTCCCAAAGAACTTTTTTATCAATCCATGACATATCTACCCAGTTAACAAGTCGTAGCAGTTAGCACTACAGTCCCTTTGTTTCATCCTTTACAAATGCTGTATTGTTCTCTTTTCTCTTCCATTTGGGAGGGCTGAGCAAGCTATGCGTTGACTGAAAAATAACCTACAAGTTTATACAACACATAGATCTTCAACAAGATGCTGAAGATCCAGAAATATAGGGCTACCCAAGCCCTTGATCCGCCCAATTGTCAATCGGCGGACAGGGCTTGCCATGTCTTGAGCGCAAACAGCATGAAACAATGAACAAACACGCTTCGCCTAATTTGAATTGTAAACCGAAAACCGATTTCAACATCATGAGAATCTTTTTAACCCTGCTTTGGGCAGTGGCAGTACTATATACTGCCCAGGCACAAAAACAACTTTCTACTATTAGTCCAGCAGGTTTGGTCGAAATGGGTAAAACAAGTGGACTCGAATTTCAAGCTAAGACACTTTTTACTTTGAATCCGGAAGGAAGGAATCGAACCGAAATCGCACAAGCCGGGATCAGCACCTATGATCATCTACAACTGCAGGATGAAGAGCTACAAGCTCTCCTAGCAGAATCTCCCGAATCATTCACCATGCAAGTCCCCTCGCTGAATAGACAGCAGATGGAAGTCGAACTAGTAAAGGTCGACCTCTTAGCAGAGGGGTTCCGCGTAATCGAAAGCGATGGTAATCGCCCTATCCTTTCCGAAATGGGGGTACACTACAGAGGTGTTGTGAAGGGGGTCGATAAGTCTGTCGTGGCTATCAGTGTATTTGAAAATGAAGTAATGGGTCTATTTAGCCTTCCACATCAAGGAAACATCGTCCTGGGTAAACTCACAGATGATGAGCAAGCACCTACCGATCAGTATATTCTGTATAATGATCAAGAGGTGATAAAAAATACTCCATTCGAATGTGGAACGCCCGATGATGGCCCAGGATATACACGAGAACAACTCATGGACATGACCAGCAGTGCTAGAGATGTAGGGGATTGTGTCCAAATTTATTTCGAAGTAGATAATGATATTTATCGCGATAAAGGAAGTAGTTCGCAGGTTACCAATTACGTGACAGGCCTGTTCAATGAAGTTGCGACCCTGTACGCCAATGAAAATGTCAACATTACAATATCCGAGATATTCATCTGGACCAGCACCAGTCCTTATTCTGGCAGTAGTAGTTCAGCAATGCTTTCACAATTCCAGAACATTAGAAGAAGCTTCAATGGAGATCTAGGGCAACTCCTGTCCTATCAGGCAAGCGGTGGTATCGCTGTACTTAATGGACTATGTCACCCCTACACTGCTGCGCGATTGAGCTTTTCCAGTATCAATAAAACGTATCGAGCCATTCCTAACTACTCCTTCTCGGTGAGGGTAGTAGCCCACGAATTGGGGCACCTTTTAGGTTCACATCACACACATGCCTGTAAGTGGAATGGGAATAATACCGCTATCGACGGTTGTGCAGGGTTTACGGAGGGAAGCTGTGGTAATCCGGGCGCTCCCTCAAATGGTGGAACAATCATGTCTTATTGTCACATTCATAGCACGGGCATCAATTTCAGTAAAGGCTTTGGTCAACAACCAGGGAACGTGATCCGGAATATTATCGCCAATGCAAGATGTACCTCCACTTGTAGTGGCGGCGGAGACAACGGCGG
>JABSSL010000122.1 GCA_013214355.1 Saprospiraceae bacterium
TCTCAATGCTTTTTACCCTAAGTTAACACCTAAGCCAATTTTGGAGAAATATTATTTACTCATTCCTCTAAATATCGACCAATCCACTTCCGAAGTCTCAAAGACTTCGGAAGTCTAAACACTCGAAGATTTTTTTCCTATTTTACAACCCGTGTTAAGTCTCCTCCAAGCATAACCCCACGATCAAATACAACTCCTAAAATTGGGTATGTCATGTAGGTTTCCACATCAAGATGTGGTTTTCCTGACATCCGCATATCCCTACTTTTGAATCAACTCAAATCCTACACCTTTGAACGTGGAATCAGTGTCAAAATTTGATCTAGATGTTAGCTTGCTGCAAGGCCAGGAAGTAGATGTCAGATGTCAGGAGACAGAGGTTAGCGAACAGATGTTGACGGACAGATATCAGCAAAAAGAAGTGGGAATTTGGAAGTGGGAAGTTGGAAAAGGCCGAGGTACGAAAATCCCTACCCAATCCCGTCTGTCTTCGGTCTTCTATCTGCTGTCCTCTCTCCTAGTCCTTATACTCGCCACCTCCTGCAACCCGGACCGCCCCAAGTTCGAGCCGAGCTATAGCGGCGCACCTCCCACCGAAGACCTGGACCAATACCTGGATACCAAGGCGGTTTTTGAAGGGTTGGATCAAGTGAAAGGGAAGCGGCAGCAATTGGATAGCATATTGACCCTTGCCGATAAATTGAAGAACTATGATGATGATGTGGCCTTGGTGTATGCGGATACTGCTTATAGCATGGCGACAGAGAAGAATTGGCAGTTGTCGAGAGGGATCGCATCCTATTACATCGCGCTATTAAAGGGGAGACGGGAGAAGTATGGGGAGGGGATTGAAGATGCGTTGGTGGATGCTGAAATCAGTATGCAGTTGTTTGAAGGAATACAAAATTATCCTTGGCTATTAAGGATTAATAATCTTATTGCCATTTTCCATGAAAAGAAGAAGAATTCAAAAATGGCTCTGACTTACTTAGATTCGGCTATGCACATCCTTAAGCAAGGTCAACTAAGATCAAAAGATTCCATAAATCTAGCTGGGGAACTCTTACATGATTATGCAAACATCTCTAAGACGACTGATACAATGCGTTCTAGGGAACAATTTTTACAGAGCTACAAATTGTACAAATTGGCAAATAATGAACCTGGTCTAATAAGGTTGGAGCTGGATTTTGCCAATTTGCTTTTTAAGCAGAAAAAATTGGACCGAGCGGAGGATCTGATATTGAATGCTATCGAAAAGTCAAGACATCTAAAGGATATACAAGCCCTTGCCTTCGGTTATCAGAAGCTTGGAGTGTTAAGAATTTTGCAATATCAGGAATCAGGCCAAGTAGCAGATTTTCACGAGGCGATTAAGAGTAATGAGAAGTGCTTTCAATATCAAGAGGAAGATCTCTATTATCTATATAATACAATTGGTCAGAACTATCAACTACGGGCATCTATGAGTGATGAAGTTGAGGTTGTATATAGTTCAGTGGATTCTGCAATAGTTGCATACAAGAAAGCCATGGAAGAGGCAAGAAAGGAAGGGGCATTAGTTGTATTAAAGAAAATGGGCAGAAATATTTCAGGCCTTTGTGAGTGGCGCCAAAGAAGTACAGAAGTAGATTGTAGTCAACTTTTAGGAAGTAGTGTAGCAGATTTTCTTAATTCAAATTATGCCGCGATTACAGATACTATTGGTCAAATTTTACAAACTGCAAATCAAAGAAATAGAGCCTTTCAACGTTGGGAGTTAGAGATCAAGAGTCAGCAAAGGAGCCGCGTTCAATGGATCATTAGTGGAGCAGGTTTACTACTGGCCAGTCTTGTATTTGTTGTTTTGCTACAAGGACAGCAACAAAAACGACTAAGGGCTAAGATGGAAGCATTGCGGGCCCAAATCAATCCGCACTTCATTTCTAATAGCCTGAATGCGATTGAAAGTTTGGTAAATCTTGATAAAAAGGAAGCAGCAACTAAATACTTGGTTCACTTTTCCAGATTGACTCGAAAGGTTTTGAATAGTTCAAGAGATGGTAAGGTTAATCTTGCAGAAGAGATCAAGACCCTTGAGCATTTTTTAGAATTGGAACAGTTGCGCTTTAGAAATAAGCTACGATATTTGATTGATATTGATGAGGATATCAATCCAGGTATAGTAGAAATGCCAGCTATGATTCTGCAACCCTACATTGAAAATGCTATTTGGCATGGTATCAAGCCCAAGCAAGGTCCCGGTTTAGTCAGGGTACAAGTAGAACGGGATGGGAAGTATCTGGTTTGTATCATTAAAGATAATGGAGTAGGCCGAACCAAAGCCGCAGAAATTAAAGCAGCCTCAGTTTTGCAGCAGAACTCCGTGGGAATGAAGATCAATCAGGAAAGATTGAATGTAGTAGGACGGGCAAAGGGGGCTAAAGTGGAAATAATTGATCTATACGATGAAGAGGGTAAGGCCAATGGCACCCAAGTTATCATCCGATTGCCCTACAAAGAGATTACAAAAACCTAAACATGAGCACTTTGAGAGCTATCCTAGTGGAGGACGAGCCTTCGGGTATGGATAATCTTCGCTTTAAATTGCAAAACAACTGTCCTGAAGTAGAGATCGTGGCGGAGTGTCTTAATGGGGCGGATGCGATTAAGGCCATTAAACGGTATCTGCCCGATGTACTTTTCCTGGATATTTTGTTGGGAGATATGACCGGTTTTGATGTTTTGAAGGCCATTCGACATCCTTCATTTGAAGTGATTTTTACAACTAGTTATGACCAGTATGCCATTGAGGCGATCAAGAATAGTGCAGTAGACTATTTACTGAAGCCGGTGGACACGGAAGAACTGCTGGATGCCGTCGCAAAAGTACGTTCCAAATTGCTTCAGCAGCCGGTTGTGAGTGCTCCAACTGTTACCGCTAATCGAATCGGTTTTCCGATTTCCACTGGTCAACAATTTATTGAGATTGAGGATGTGATTTATGCGAAGGCAGAAGATAACGTGGCTGTACTACATGTGGATGGCCGAAAGCCGGTAAAGCTCACCAAGTCCTTAGGCTGGGTAGAAGCCAAATTGGAAGATTATGGCTTCTGCCGTATTCATCATTCCTACTTGATCAATTTCAATCACCTAGCGGAATATATCCGTAATGAAGGTGGCTTCGTGATCATGAGCGATAAAAAAGCCATTAGCATTTCACGTCGCCGCAAGGAGGAATTTCTGCAGAAGCTGGAAAGCTGGAATGCGAAGTAACCTGGGAATCATGGTAACATGTTGGTAGAAAATCTATCTGGTTAGCTAGACGGGTACCAACATGGGCTGTGGACTTTTCCCCAGCCGTTGCTGGTGTTTTCCACCAGCGACTATCCGGGGTATAAAAGGAATGGGAAGATAAAACGAAGCCCAGCACTTCATGTTGGTAAAAAATACCAACATGAGCTGGTGCTTATCGGGAAAATCATACACCAATAACACGAAAAACTAAAACCCAAAAATATGACCAATCGCTTAGAACACACCTATGCCCTTCTCATCGGAATGGATCGACTGGGAGATGAGACCTTCTCCCACCTAAGCACAACGGGAGAGGCCAATGCACAGGCGCTACACTCCATTATCGTGGGAGAAGACCGCTGTGCTTATAAATTGAAAAATGTAATATCCATTCTAGGAGAAGAAGCTACTAGGCAAAATATTATTAATGGATTTTTTGAACTAGAAAATCGCTTGCGTGCAGACCATCATGCGGAAAAGACGGCTTTGATTTATTTCTCAGGTTTTGAAATTAAGAATCCGGAAGGTGTAGCTCCGACTTATTTAATTCCGCATGATGTGGTTTCTGAAATTGGAGGACTTTTTCGATCAGCACTGAATGTAAATACATTGAGCGGGTTGATACAAAGTCTACCGCCAAGTAACTTGCTATTTGTTTCAGATAGCGAGAATCTTTCTTTGTCTAGCGATGGAATCATCGAAAGGCCAATTCCAGATCCACCACCTCCGCCAGAAACTGAAGACGAAGGAAATATTGGCTCCAAACCCATCCCCAACCCCGCCGCCAGTCTTGGCCAAACCCTCCTCTTCTCCACTACTGGGGATGAACACTCCTTGACGCTGCACCAGCACGGGATCTCGACTTTTACTTGGCATCTGATGGAGGCACTGAGTGGCTATTCCGACTTTGCGAGGGATGGGCGTACCATGGTGACGGCCCATGAGGTTTGGGATTATTTGAGGACGAAGGTGCCGGATACAGCAGCACAGATGGGACAGACACAGACGCCAGTCGGATTGTCCAATGAAATTGATTTCCCAGTTGGATTGTTACTGGGGGGGCGAGGATTACAGGGGGGGCAGCCCATCTTGGGTTCCGTGGATGGGAATACCTTGACGCGTAATAGCAATACAGCGCCTTTTGAAAATAGAGTCAGTATCAGCCCGGAAGGGAAGGTGTTTGCGCTATTGATCGGTGTGAATCGGTATGATTATCATCGAACTGTTGAAGGAGAGTTTAACCTGACGGGTTGTGTGCGGGATAGTGAGGACGTAGAACGTTTCCTGAAGGAAAGTATTGCTGACCCGCAGGATAGACTGCATATTCGGAAGCTACGCTCGTTGAGGATTGCCGAGCAGCACCGGAGTATATCGCCGGATGTTGTATGTGCAGAGGATGCACCGCCGCTTCCCGCCACGCGCGAGAATGTGCTAGCAGCCTTTGATGAATTCTTGGGACAAGCGACAGCAGAGGATACGGTATTTATTCACTTCAGTGGACATGGCTCTTTCGAATTCCGACCGAATCAATTGTCACATATTGGGGGATCCAGTATGGACTTGAATAGGGGAGGAGTGATCATGGTCCAGGATAGCTTTATTGATCGAGAGGGAGAGCGTGTTTATCCCTTCAGTGACCTGGAAATCAGATGGTTGTTAAGGAAGGTGGCGGCTAATGGACCGCATATTATCTCCGCTATGGACTGTTGCTACGCAGCGGATATAACACGAAACTTCAATACCAATGGCATTACTATCCGTTTTGCGACGCCACCCGAAGCTGAGGAAGATGAGATGGCTAATCACAGAAGGCCAGTGAATTCCTATGCCTTCTATGAGGAAAATAAAGCGATTTTGGATCTTGAAGACACATCCGCCTTTACGCTAGAGCAAGCGGACAAAGCCGTGGCTATTCAGGCTTGCCGAGAGAACGAACTGTCGAAAGAGGCTTTATTTCCCGAAGGGAAGTTTGGGGTATTTACCTACTTTTTCCTGCAGGTGTTAAGAGCCACGGGAGGGAATATCAGTTATCGGGACCTAACGAAGTTGGTACGCGCCCGGGTCAAAGCTAAGGCTGGAATTTCCTTCCAATCACCCGTGATCAGTGCCACCTCTCCGTCGGATATTAATCTTGGATTCTTATCTACGGAGGTAGTGGATAATGCCAATCTATACCTGGTGCGGCCAACCAGTGAAACAGAGGCGATAATGGATGCAGGATCTTTGCATGGCTTAGCCTCTACCTCTACGGGTACTACCTTTGTGGATATTTATCCGCATGATGTGGACATTGAAGAAGTGGATGTGGCTACGGCATTGAGTGGCAGGTTGACCAAAGTCGAGGCACATCGTAGCAGGATTCAACTAGAAGAGGGGCAAACGTTCCCAGAAGGAACAGCGCTGATGAAAGCGGTGATCACCCTTTCTCCCATGCCACCCACCAAGGTCCGATTCGGAGTAGCCGTAGATGGAGAGGAGAAGATGTTAGCGGATTTACCCGCCGTACAACAGCAAGAACTTGCGGCTGCTGTGGAATTGCTACGTGAAAAGCTAGGACAGCAAATTATTCCTATGGTAGCGGAAGCTGAAGCCAATGAAGGCTTTCAATTCAAGCTAGTAGCTAGTATCAATGGTGCTGATCAGGGATTTTACCTAAGGAGACGTGAGGACAATTTACAGTTAGCTACCGTTGAGCAGGGATTTAATGAAGATGCTGCTACCGTTGCTATTGAACAATTGCAGCATATCACCCGCTGGGAGAGTACCTTAAAGCTGGAAAATGAACAGCCACATAAGATACAAGCTGGCGATGTGGAAATTGAAATCTTCGACGGCGGCTCAGCTATCGTAAAGGATGGAAAATTGGCCACTTTTTCAGATCCGAATGCTGAATTGGAAGATGGGGATGTACGCTTCCAGGACCCCGAAGACCCTAATCGTATTTTGCCGACTGATAATGGAGAATTAGTGCTGGAGATGCGCCGTAATGAAGACAATGATTGGGTGATTCCGAGTATCAAGATACGAGTGAAGATGAATAAATCGGATAAGCACTATCACGCCGGTTTTGTTGGCCTCAGCAAGGATTTTGCACTATCTACCCAGGGTTGGCTGCCGCCGAGTGCAATACTAGGATTACGAACACATACCGAAGACAATATTGAATTGACTGAGGGGCAAATTCAGTACAACATTAACTCGGGAGACTTCAATAATGAAAATGAGTTTGTCTTTGACCCCAATGGAAGCTGGCAAGCCACGGATTTCTTCTTGTCACAACAGCAAATAGATAATAACATTACAGAGTTGGAAGATCATTTCAAATTGATCGTTAGTACGGAGGAATTTGATACGGGCTATCTGGAACAGGCCTCATTGGCAAACCACGTAGGGACTAAGAATCCCAGCGATCGGGAACCCACCAATCAACTAGAGGAGTTCTTGAGAGCAGCAGGTGGTGGTACACGTAACTTCCGCAGGAGAGGTTCTACCGGAACTAAAACTACGGATTGGTTTACCACTAGCTTGACGATCAAAACCATCTTGGTGGAGAGCTAGAGCCCTGTCAGAAATAGGAAATGTCAAGTCGGAAGGTTGGCCCATGGTTGAGCCTTCCGGTCTTATATATCGAATAGTTGTTGCAGTCCCCATCCTTTATACACCTAAAACCGCTATGGCATGGCCCAAAAGGAACTTCCCTTCGGTAAGCATCACGCCTTCATCATTGGCATTAATGCCTATCCCACTCACCCGTTGATTTCTGCCAAAGGGGACGCAGAAAGAATTGCTACCTTGTTACGAGGACTCGATCCAAATGATGTAGGTATAGATGAGGAAGAGACCCCCTCGGAAGATAGCTCACCCAACAATAACTTTGTGGTGCATAGCCTCTTGCTAGATGGAGCCGCGACGAAGACTGGTATTGAAACCCTCATTTCTGAAACCATACCCAATACGGTACAAGAGAATGATCGAATGCTCTTCTACTTTGCCGGCCATGGAATTGCCATAGACAATCATGATGAAAGTGATGAGGGGCCTAAGGGGTATTTGGTGCCAGTTGATGGAGATATTAATGACCAAAATACCATGGTCAATATGGACTTCCTGCGAACGCAAATGGAGACCAGCTGGAAAGGAAAGCATGGTTTGGTCATTCTGGATTGTTGCTTTTCAGGCGCTTTTCAATGGTCTACAATCACCCGGAATTTTAGGCGCAGGGGTACCAAGAAAATCTATGACGAGCGATTCACGCGCTATACCACCGATCCCGCTTGGCAGATTTTGACCTCAGCTTCTTCTGATGAGGAGGCTGTCGATGTCGTGAGTCGCCTTCTGGGGTCAAGAGGCCAAGGAAATCAATCCCCCTTTGCGCAAGCGTTGGAAGAAGGTCTGTTGGGGGCGGCAGATTTTGGTGTTTTAGAAGGAGAAAAGGATGGCGTTATCACCGTGACAGAATTGTTCATTTATGTAAGAGATCGTGTAAAGGAATTAACCAAAAATAGCCGAGTAAAGCAGACGCCCGATCTGCTAGAACTGCGACGCCACGCCAAAGGAGAATATCTATTTATTAATCCCGATCCAAGGATCATTTTCAATTTAGATAAACGCCCTGACCGCAATCCCTACCAAGGGCTACAAACCTTTGAGGAGCAAGATGCCGAATTTTTCTATGGCCGAGAAGCAGTAGTGGAAACACTAGTACAGAAAGTCCTGGTACAACCACTGGTAGTTATCACAGCGGGTTCAGGAATGGGAAAGTCTTCGATCGTTAAGGCTGGCCTAATTCCTAAGCTACGGGTGCCTTTTCAGCAAGCGGTCGAGGAAGAATGGGAAATAAAGGTCCTACGTCCGGATCCGGAAGTTTTACGCGACCTAAGCCTAGCTGCTGCTCAAGCGGAGGTCAATGAAGAGAGTACTACTGGAGATTCAAGTAGCACAAAGTCAGATCTGTTAAAAGAAATAGAAAGTCAGAAAACCATTTTGATCATCGATCAGTATGAGCAAGCGATGATTCATGGTGTGATGGTGGAACAGTATTTGGACTTTGATCGTGCTTTGGCGAGTCTCTTGGATCAGGAAAAAGCCCGCCTCGACACAGGTGAGGAATCTAGGTTTCGCTTAATTCTGACGATTCGATCAGATTATGAGTTGCTATTGCACGGTGCTGAACATGCTTTGGCCGACTGGTGGCGAAATAGTCGTTATGTAGTACCACCCTTAAGCTGGGACAACTTATATGATATTGTCACCTTACCTGCAGAGCAAGCCGTCCTGTTTTTTGAACCGGAAGACTTTCCCGCCAAATTGGTTACGGAGGTAGATCAACAACCAGGGGCGCTACCTTTGTTATCCCTCAGTTTGAATACACTCTTTAAGAAATTAGAAGATGAAGATCGAGAAGACCGCAAGCTGTTGGAATCAGATTATTTGGCGCTCGGTGGTCTGATTGGCATGGTCAGTTCTCGTGCGGATGCTGTCTTTACAGCTTTGGGAGAGGAAGAGAATGGCACAGCCAAACAAGCGATGATGAAGCGCATCATTTTACGGATGCTAAAGCTTGAAAATGGCAAATTGGTGCGAAGAAAAGTCCCTTTTTTATTGTCAGCGGTTGAGAAGCAAAGCGCTTCTTCGGAATCTGAAGGTTCAAAGGTTATTCCTAAGGTATTTAATGAGCTAGATTTTGAGGATGACGAAGATGATGCTTTAGTAAGAGCTGTACGACAGCGCTTGGAAGCAGAACAATTGATTATTGTGACGCCTCCGGATGAAGAAACGGGACAGTGCTATCTGGAACCAATGCATGATGCCCTGATCAACTTTTGGCCGAGGTGTTTGCGCTGGGTGCAGGAATTTGGCCCCGCCAATATCGTATTGCAAAGACTACTTTGGACAGCCGTAGTGGATTACCTGAGCCGCGATGAAGTACGTCATGAGGACATTTTTGAAGATGAATTGACGAGAGCGTCTCTACTTTGGGATCGAAATCCCAAACTAGGGGAGTTACAGGAAGTATTGCGAGGAGAAAATAATTGGCTCAATAAAGCAGAGGTTGATTTCGTCAGAGAGAGTACCCAAAAGAAAGCGAGTTTAGTTACGCGATTACGCCGCGAGCGGAATGAGGCGAGGTCTTCCGCCTTAGCTGCGAAAGGTTTGCTGCATTATGATGGAAACAATACGATTGCCTACAATCTTGCCGTAGAGGCTTATGATATGGCAAAATCAGAGGATGCATTAAGTGCTATTGCAGAAACATCAAACCGACGTAGCCGCTTCTACAAACGTTACCACGGGCATTCAGAAGCCATCACCTCAGTAGCCTATTTATCTGATGGACAGAGATTTGTAACCGCCAGTAATGATGGTACGGCCAGGCTTTGGTTAAAAGCGGGAGAGGAAGCCCATCGCTTTGCAGGACATCGATTAAAGATACTGGACCTTAGCGTTTCACCTGATGACAAATGGTTAGTCACGGCGAGTCATGATCGATCGATCAGGATTTGGAGTTTAGAAGATTTCGAAGCGGAACCCATTGTTTTGGAAGCGCATGAAGGGCCGGTTACTAGCATTTGCTTTTCTCCGGTCCCCATCAGTTTGAATGAAGAAGAGCCTTCCTTTACATTTATTTCGGGTAGTACAGATAATCGGGTCCTCTTATGGGATATTTCTGGCAACCCATTAAGGGAATATACCCGAAATGATGTGCACCAAATATGGAGTGTAGACTTTGCGCCTGATGGGCAAGAAATTTTAGCAGGAACAGGTAATAAGCTGATTTTACTTTGGAATCTTCAAGGGGAAGTCATTAGAGAGTTTGTACAAGATGGCCACCATGCCATCGTCTCCGCAGTGGCTATGCACGGCAGCAAGGAATTTGTACTGTCTGGAGGAGCGGCTGCTCCAAATGGCAAAGAAAACCAAATGCTCTTATGGGAAAACCGAGAGAATTCTGCCAAGGTCTATCAAGTACTGGATCGCTGCGAAGGAGCCATCACATCAGTCACCTTTCTGGAGCAGCGCGATCAGATGGCCATGACTTGTCAAGATGGTAGTATCTATATTGGCAATGTAATCAACTATGATCCACAAAGGATGGGCGCCCGAGGTCAGGCTATGAATGCGGTGGATTTTCACCCCAAAGGCCGCAACCTGCTGGTCGGTGACGGAAAAGGTGGATACCTTATTTATGACCTCCAGGGGGCGATAGACCATCGTTGTGCCGAAGTAGGATTTGGGATTTCACCGGTTTTATTTGTGCCATCTTCCTTTGCGCCAGCTGATTTTGCCCTGGAGTCCCAGGCGGTTTTCGTCGGGGGAACAGATGGTCAAGGCTTTTTACTAAATCCCATTGATAAGCGGCGCATCTTAGTAGCACAGCATGAGCAAAATATCCGTACGGCTGCCTTTTCTAAAAATGGTCAATTCCTAGTTACTGGAGGCATGGATGGAAAAGTAAAATGTATTAATCTCAAAGGAGAGCCGAGCTGGGAACGAGATATTGGAGGCATCATTGAGGGGGTGGCGATTAGTAGCGATGGACAAAAAATCTATGTGGCCAATCGGGAACGCAAAATTCATATCCTGACTAAAGATAACGCGAATCCCGAAGAGCATAAGGTCACTGGCGAGGCCTTAGTGCTAGCGACTTCGGATAATGACAAGTTTCTGTTAGTTGGTTGTTCAGGTGGGAAGGTGTTCTATTGGGACATGGACGGCGATATTATGCTAGAGTTTAAGGGGCATAGTGGTTCACATGATATTCACTCAGTAGCCATTTCTCCAGATGGAGACCGCTTATTGACGGGAGGCGCGGATGAAAAGGCTATTATTTGGGACAATCAAGGAAAGAAAATAAAAACCATACGAAGAAATTCAGTGGATATGCGTGCGGTCCGTTTCTCACCGGGTGGACGCTTTATCCTGATTGCCGGGGCAGGAGGAAACAACCGTGGGATAGCTTGGATCTGCGATTACGAAGGCCATGTATTGCAAGAATTAGAAGATGAGGTTAACAATGTATGGTGGGGAGACTTTTCTCCGGAGGGATTATACGTCGCCACCAAAGATTTAGATAATTTCAATCAGACAGACGGTAAGGTTAGAATTTGGCGAAACTATTACGCATTGAGAGACACCGAGTGGATGGAAAGATTAACAGAAGATGAAGAGCTACAGTTTGGAGTAGCGGAACCCGACCTCATGGCTGCACCTGATAGCTAGTATTGCTTACGATCTAGGCAGCTCAAAAATTATATTAGATGACTGATCTTAACGCCCATTTTGAGCAGAGTTATGCCTTCATTATCGGTATCGATAAATACGAATCAATACGCCAGTTAGAGACGGCGGTCAATGATGCTCAGGCGTTGGAGGCAGCTTTCCGAGGTCAAGGATTTACCGTTGCAAATATCCTACTCGATGCAGCAGCTACTAAAGAAAATATCCTCCAACTTATTCACACGACGATTCCAGCACAGTTAGGAGAAAAAAATCGCGTTATCTTTTACTTTGCTGGACATGGTGTAGCCTTTGAAAGTGAAGGAGATCCACAGGGCTTTTTGGTTCCTGTTGACGCCAATCTAGATGAAGTAGACAGCCTGTTACCAATGGGGGAATTGATCCAAGCTATGAATACTTGGCCTTGCCGCCATGGCCTACTGATCATGGATTGTTGTTTCGCAGGCTCCCTGCGGTGGTCGCTAGGAACTAGAAACTTCCGACGCCGTGGTAAGCGAGTGATTTATCAAGAACGATTTACTCATTACATTAAGGATTCCGCTTGGCAGGTCTTGGTCTCGGCAGGGGCAGATCAAGAGGCGGTCGATGTGATGAATGGACTACTTGGCGTTCGGACGGGAGTGCGGCACTCACCTTTCGCCACGGCTTTGCTCGAAGGCCTATCTGGACTTGCCGATTTTGGTGTGGTGGAAGGGAAGCAAGATGGATTGGTAACCGCCACAGAATTATACATCTACCTACGGGACCGAGTCAACCAGATGACGGCAAATAGCAGTGTTCGGCAAACACCTGCCATCTTTGACTTGGCACGACATGATAAGGGCGAATTTCTTTTCCTCAACCCCAACAGCCCTTTAAACTTACCGCCTTTCCCCGAACGAAATCCTTATATCGGATTGCGTTCTTACACAGTAGAAGATCGCCTGTACTATCATGGTCGTGATGAGGTTGTGGAAGACCTGCTGGATAAATGCCAAAAGGAGCCACTTGTGGTGGTCTCAGGTGGGTCAGGGGTGGGAAAATCCTCGCTCTTAGCTGCTGGTCTAGCACCGAGACTAGAGGAGATGGGCTGGGAGGTCTTGCCAATTTTCACCCCTGGTGGGGAGCCTTTGGCCAAACTAAAATCCGAAATGCCTGACTGGCAAGATCAACTACAATCAGGTAATAAGGTTTGGATTATAGATCAGTATGAGGAATGCTTAACAACCGGCTTTTCTTCCTCCCTATGGCAAGATTTCGAAAGTGAGTTGGCCAAGTTTGTAGGAGATGAGACGTCCAAGCGGAGAGATGGAAAACCAGCCTCCTTGCTCATCGTCCTTGCGATTCGTTCTGATTATGAGCTACTCTTACAAGGGCAGCCTCATCCGCTAAATCCTACAGAAGGGCAGTGGTGGAAAAAAGGACGTTTCCTAGTACCTTATTTTTCTCGGGAGGACTTGCTTGAGGTAATCATCCAACCCGCGGATCAAGCGGTGCTGTTCTTTGAGCCCGCCAGCTTTCCATTTACTTTAACCAATGAACTAGACGGACTGCCTGGTGCCCTTCCTTTATTGTCCTTAAGTCTCAGTGTGCTCTATGACAAATTTGTAGCCAGTAATCGAAAGGATCGTACTTTATTGGGCGCAGAGTATTGGTCGATGGGGGGAATAGCAGGAATTCTTTCAAATCGGGCGGATAGTGTCACGACACAACTTACCGATTTACAACTTGTAGTAAAGAAGATATTAGTCCGCATGGTTCAGGTGGAGAACGGGCAATTGACAGGCAGAAGAGTGGCCTTTCTCCCTGCTGGACTGAGTACCAATGAGGATCGTAAATTGGTTGATGAACTCGACTATCCTGGAGAAAAGGCAAAGCAAGAAGTGGAAGAGGTGGTCCAGAAGTTACTTGATGAACAATTAATCGTTCTTACGAGCGATCAACAGGGACAGTCTTTCCTTGAGCCTGTTCATGATGCACTGATCCGATTCTGGCCAAAATGTAGACAATGGATCGAAGAGGAAGGGATAGAGAGACTTATTGTGCGTAGAAATCTATGGGAGGTGGTAAAAGAATACAAGACGGTAGTACCTTCAAGCGTGAGAGAGCGTAGGCCCGATACCATACCAACTCCCTCCCTCTTGTGGGATAATAATCCACATCTTTCCAACCTTCACGGAGAACTGAGCCACGATGACCACTCCTTTAATCAGCTAGAAAAGGATTTTATAGAAAGAAGCATGCAAGAGCGCATGAATGAGATTGAGCGATTAGAGCGTCTGAATGAGCAAATTACGCAACAACGAGACGAGGCGCTTCGCCAAAAAGAAGAAGCGGAGAAAAGGGGCCGAGAAGTACAGTCCCTAGCCCATGCACAGGTGGCAGCCACAGAGATTGGAAAAGACAATGGCTTGGCCTACTATCTCGCGCACGCCTCCTACCAAGCCATACAACCAGATCATCCCTCCACCATTACTACCAGAACCCTATTGCAATTGGCGTATCAGTATCAACCCTTTTGGCCGGTCCGGAACCTAGAGGGTGGAGTGTCGTGGATGACTGCTTCTTCCAGCTTGGACTTGCTACTGGTGCAGGGGTACGATAGCCACCTTAGGGTATATAATCCGGATTTTCAGCTGATGGCAGCAAGTTCTGAAACTTATGTATCTATTGAGTCCTGTACTGTTGATCCCCAGCATCGATACGCATTTATTACCTCTCGTTACCTTAATGAAATTTGGGACTTTCGGAATGATCAAAGGCGAGAACTGGAACCGACAGTTGTGGCTAGTTGGTCACCTGATGGAACATACTGCCTCCTTATGGATCCCGAGGGAACTACTCGTTTTATGCAGATAGGAGATGATTTGCAGGATTGGCAAAAAGTCTGGGAAAAGTCTGGGATTATAGACGCTTATATCTCTACAAAAAATCAAGTCCTCTGCCAGCGAGCTGGCAACAAAGGGGTTCAACTTCTATCGGCCTCTGAGGGTACCTTGATCAAGGCTTGGGAAAGAGGTGGGGTAGGTCCTTTTTCTCCAGATGGAAGCCAGTTTATACTTGTTGATGGAAAGGAAATATGCCTGATCAGTACTGCAGATGGGGAGGAATTAGTCAGAAAGATAGTAGAAGAGGAGCATGAGATGGTGGAAGTGGGATTTTCTCCGGATGGTGAACTGATCTTTACGCAAAGTGGAAACGCCGTCGTCAAGCTTTGGAAGTTAGATGCCGGATTACACCTGGAATTGCTGTTGGAGGTTTCTGAAAGTTATCATCCGAGTTTTGGGCCCAATAGCAGATTCTTCCTTACTAATCGACTGGACGGAACATTGATATGGGATGTTAATGAACCTGGGACCGTGTTCTGGGAGGATAAGATGGTAGTTGACCAAAACGCTATGGCCAGCTTTGAACTGAATGGGATGGAAATCTATCTGTTCAGATCAGTGAGTTACATGATGGTAGAGTCAAGGTTGATGCTGCTTCCCCAATTTTCCCCGGATGGTCGATATCTTTTACTCAACAATGTTCCGCTACGATGCAAAGTAGTTGATTTACACGCAGGTGTTTCCATTGAATTTCCACAATTTGACGTTAGTACTTTTTCTTTTTTTAGCCAGGACAGCCAACATGTTTATTTGGAATCTAATGGGAGTAAGCTGGAGAAATGGGCCCTTCATACTAGTTTCCATACATCGATTGGTACGGGAGAGGTACGCTTTCAGCAGCTAGAATGGATTCCAGGTGAATCCTTACTCCAAGGGGTCCATTCTGATCATATTATTGGGTTTTATGATGTAGATGGGGTTCCCTTGGTTGAGCAAGTATTGCCTCCTGAGGAGCAGTGGACGGTTCATTTTTCACCGAATGGACATTTCGTGCTGGCTCGTAGTAGAACTTCGGCTACGATGTGGCAAAGGAATGGAAAACAGTTGAAGCAACTGGATGTGCCATTGGAGAAGATCGCAGATGTATTGTTTTCGGAAGATTCAAATCTAATGTTGATGACGGGCGAGAACTTCGAAGGTACACTATGGCGTTGGGAGCAAAATCAGTGGGTCAAGGGACCAGATTCTTTTCGAGATTTGAGGAAAGTAAGATTTACTCCAACTGGTGAAATGCTATACAGCATTGTATCGCAAGCTTTGGTACAACTGTGGAATCTGGATGGAATACTGTTGGATGAAGTACGATTCTTAGGTGAAAAGGGGACAGAGTATTTTGAGGTGCATATGACCGGCGACAGTATTAAGCCCTACCAGCTCATTGAGTTCTTTCATGAAGACCAATTTGTTATCACCAAATCCCATTTAGGACCTATCCGATTCTGGAAATTGAATAAGAGCTATCAACAGACTGATGAGGCTCCTGCTAAGCTTCAGCAAGTGGAAACTCAATTATTGGAACTGTCGATACAAGAAGCAACCTACACAAAGTTCAAATTAAGCGCAGACCGCAGAAACCTACTCCTATACTCGGCCAATGGAGAACAATTTCAAAGGATATCATTGGATATGTTCTATCAAGAAGAGGTCAATACCAATATCCCGGTTCCCGGTTTTCTTTCTTACAAAAGAATGAAGGCACTCTTTGGGTTTTCGCCACGGGGCGAATTTCAATTTGAATTTTATGACAATTATGAGTTAAGATTAGAACATATAAAAGATCAGGTGGAAACTTTTATCAACCTATACCCAGATCGAGCCCCTACCTCCATATTTGATCAATCTGATATGGTTCCGGTTGAACCTATTTGGTATGAGTATCTATCTAAGCTATGGCTGAAAATCTCACCAGATAATAAATATCTTTTTGTACAATTGGGTGGTAATCAAGGGGCGAGTTTATGGGATTTTGACGGGAACAAATTGATAGATCTTGAGGAGCAAGGATCACCTATCACGAAAGCCATTTTTTCAGCGGATGGTCAACATCTTTTAACAGTAAGTGGAAATGGTCTAGCTATAATCTACACTTTGCCCGAAAAAATATTTGAGACACTATCTATCCCAAACTATCTTTCAACACTATCTATTAGACAAAAGGAGAAAGCTGGCATAAGCTAGACCTCACCCGGTGACTAAGTCACCCGGTGAGGTCTAGGCAGGAAACTACTCTAGCTTATATCGAAAAGATAAATCCATAGAAACAGGAACAGCTTTTCCATCTTTCATAGCCGGCTTCCAGTCCGGAAGAGTAGTCATTACTCTGGTGATTTCTTCGATCAAAATTTCCAGGTTTCCAGAAGGACTAGCGCTTGTTTTTCCTTCCGTGTTACCGTAGCCCACGATAACAACTTCATCATCGGAGCTGATAAAGTTAGCGGGTTTGACATCCACGGCCTTTATTTTGCCCGATGGGTCCGCCTTGAAGTAGCCATCAGGGGTAGCAAACGCCAAAGCATTGAGCTTCCCTTGTTCATCAACGATGAAGTTGGCAAGTATACTTCCCTCGATACCGTCCCGGCGAGCTGTCGCAGGGTACTTGATGGTACTATAAATGGTTTTGAGGAGGGTGGGATTGACAAATTGTTTTGAGGGCGTTTCCTCGCTGCTTGTTACTAGCACAGGAGCCTGGTCAGCTTCGAGATGTGAGATCACATTTTCATAGTCAAGCCCCGCAGGACTCATCATATCACTACAGCTAAATACAAGTAAACCCAGGAGCCCAAGGAATAAGCTCATTTGCGGCAATCGCCAGGGTTGCTTATTTTTTTGACTAACCATCATATTGATTCGTTGTTTTAAAGGTGATGCAAATAGTCCTGCCTGCCATTGGTGAGTAGGCTGCATAGACTGTTGTATGAGAATATGGCCATATGTTTTAGTGGGGATGTGCTGTAACACAGCCTCATCCGCTTGATATTCTTGTACAGTAGAGAGCGCATGGTTGTAGTACCATTGCAGGGGATGGAACCAGAAGAGAATTTGCCCTAACGCTAAGGGTAGCCGCTCTAGGTTGTGGTGTGAGCGAAGGTGAGCTGCTTCGTGCAAGCAGGCTACAGATTGCAGCTCTTCGTCAAGTTTCCGCGGAAGAAAAATGGTGCGCCAGCCGGCGAAAGGACTTGGGATGGAATGATGTTCCACGATGGCGTATCGACCGAAGGAGCTCCGTTCTCCAACTTGCTTCCAACGCCAGATTTGCCAGCTGTTTTTCAGGAAAAGGCAGAGTTGTACGAATACGCCAATTCCGTAAAGAAGGGGGATGACCAACCACCAGGAGAAAGCCCTACTTTCTACCGCCTCCAGTTGTACTGCAGCGGTTTCAAAAGCAAAGTTTGGAATAACGGATAGGTCAGGTAATACTTCAGGTAATGGATTGAGCTGAACAGCGGGCAACAATGGAATTAGGATGCCTAGAAGATAGGTGGAGAATAGGTAAACTCGCCGCAGTTGCCAATTGTGGTTCTTAGCGAGAAAAAAATGATAATACACTAGTAGGGCACCCCAGATGATACTGAGCCGGAGGAGATAATCTATAGGTATAGCATTCATTCTTCTTCCAGTTTATTGAGTAAATCATTAATGGTGTTCAGGTCGAGATCTTCTCGTTTAGCGAGATGAGCAACCAGCCGATTAGGAGAACCTCCAAAGTAATTCTTCATCAGATTTGTCAAAGACTTTCGTCCATACGCTTCTCTAGTCATGGCAGCTTGATACACAAAGGTTCGACCATAGGTTTTGTGCGTGACAAAGCCATGTTTATCCAAGGCGAGTACGATAGCAGACACGGTACTATGCGGAGGCTTGGATCCCGTTCGCTTTTCAATCTCATCCCGGATGTTGCCGACCGTGCATTCGCCAATGTCCCAAATGAGTTGCATTATTTCTTCCTGAGCTTTCGTTAATTGACGCATAATTGTGTTTTATAACGAAAGTATACGTTAAATAACGATTGCTGTCAACATTTGGACAGTGTTTTGTAGTGAAAAGTTTAGAAAAGTGTACAAAAAAGCCCCGATAGAGTATATCTATCAGGGCAGGTAGCCTTATTCAGAAAAAGCTGAGCAGCTTCATCTGCTCTTTGATGATATGGGTATTTGCATTAAGCGATCTTTCGGTAGGAGTTGGTAGCCAGGGTTATTCTTTTTCCTGTTCTGGTTGGACGCTGCTGCAAGCCTAGCCACTTCTGTCCGGCTCTTTTTAATAAAAGGATAAAATTCTTCCAGTTGACAGGTCCTAGTGTTATCAGTCCATCACCTTTGGTAAACCCAGGGTTGTGTTGGGTGTAGAAGTTAATGTCTTGATCGAGCAGGTATTCTTGTGGAATGTAGTTATTCACATCATTGACCACGATGCTATCCTTGCGAACGGTACCAGAGGTCGCACAATAAGAATCGGCATAATAAGTTTGGCCGATACAATCAATCACCGACTGGGCTTGTCTGCTTGCATCCATCTTATAAGAAGGGTAGTACTCTTCCAGTGTTTTAGCAAAAACCAGGTAGGCTTTGTAAGTCAAACAGTCTGCCCAGAAGTAGGTCTTTGACAAAAGGATTTCCCAGCCAAACTTGCAACATAGTTTGAAGCCGGTGGCTGGAATCAAAGATTTACCACGATACTTAGGCTCGATGATGGTTTGCCCAAAGTTGATGAGCAAATTGCGACGACCTTTAATGCGCTCCCGTTTGATCCGGAGCCCCGTAAAACCAATGAGTTTTTTGCCGTCACGATAAATGGAGTAGTAATCATTCTTTTTTAGGCGCTCCAGAAAGCTGGTGCGAGTATGATCGTAGAATTTTTGGTAGATGCTCCACATTTCGGAAATCATCTCTGGGCTTAGGGTATTGGCAGTAATACGGACTGATAGTCTTGTGTTTAACATGAGTGTGTAGTATTCAGGGTTAAAAGTGTAATCTATTAGATGGTGTATTGAGCGGCCCAAAATGTCCTGGCAGAGGCTATGGATTTTTTTGTAATCATCTGATAAATAGGATAAAAGAAAACCCTGACAGCATAAAGCTGCCAGGGCCATCAAACAATCTATTGTGTACTCAACGCTACCTCTACTTTGCTTTTTTGAGGTTTATAGGTGTATGAAACTTACTTTCTTGAGAAGCTTGTGGTTGTGTTTTTGTGGCTAGATATTCCTGTAGCACAATAACTTTAGCACTTGTAGATGCCTGCAATAGAGTTTGTTCTTGTTTTCTGAAGCTTCGGTACTGCACAAGCCAGCAGAGGCCGAAGAAGGTGGAAATAATCAATAACATGGTTTTTTGGTTTTTTGGGTGATTGAAATCGGAAAATTGAATGATTGGCATTTGCAATTCCCGGTTCCAATTAGATGTGTATTACGCAGACAATTTGTCCTTCTTTTAACACAAAAAAAATGGCTATTGAGTAATAGGAGGGTTTTAGTGGGTAGTTGGACACTTTAGCCAGGTATTTGGATCCTCATCATAAGTGATAAAGTATAGGAAACGACTGACTCCTGCTAAGCAGCCTGAGCCAGCCTTTTAAAGGAGTGAAATAATAATCATTCTGGATTACTAAGGTCCTACCAAAGCTCCTCTTGTGCCTTCCTCCTATCGAACAATGCTGATCTTGCGACTTTCACTACCCATTTCCGTATCCAGGCGCAGTATGTATAAGCCTGGGCTAAGTTGACTTAGGTCTAAGTGTTCGGTGGAATGGCCGGCCGGCCGGTGCATTACCGGAACTCGTTTTACCAAACCTCCTTTGGCATTGGTAATGGTCAACGTTACGTTGCCTAGACTTTGTAACTCATAATTCACCTGAATATTTCCACTACTAGGGTTGGGGAAAACGTTGAGGCTATTGACTTGTGATCTTATCGCTTCTCTTTTAGGGAGCGACTGATCTGTTGGTGTCGGCTTAGCAGTCCCCTCAGTCACCAAGGTTTGCCTGTGGAAGCATTGAACACCACTCTGCTCTACCCAATTGTTTTGGACATCATGATCTTGTGCGCCCAATAATTTCCAGGCCGCTTCTGTACCATTTTGCTCCCAGATCCTTAGGTGGGATTCATTTTGCCCATCTAATTCTGGATCAAAATAGTGATAGCGTACCGTAGCGTTTAGAGCGACATTATTTTCCGGGATTACGTCAAAGTATCGCCGCACACTTTTCCCGCTTGCCAACTCAAAGACCTCATGTCCTCTGATCACATGTGTCCTCCCCAGGTTTTGCTTGGATTGAATGGATAATCCTAGATTACCAGGATTGACGTGCTTGGGCTGCTTGAGGTCGATTACTCGCCGGACGATACCGTGATCATCAGAAACGATCCGGCTTTCCGCCCGTTCATTGACAAGTTGCCCTGATTGTCCGAGATCCACGGTCGTGTTCCCGATGAACAAGTTGCCTGCTTGGAAGCTTAGATCTCCCAGTACTTCGATGTCATTTTCCAGTTGAACAGCGGATTGAGCTGCGGCGAGAACGAGGTGGTAAAAGTTGGAGCTAGCTGCACCACCAATTTGCGGCCGTTGATTGGCCTGGGTAGTGGTCATGCTGACTGTCGACTGGTCGGGACTGATAAATCCCCCTTCATTAATCCAATCCGTATCTTGCAATTGAATAAAGGCTTTTCCCTTGATTACGATTTCAGCACCAGCTTGGATTTGTAGTTTGGCTTGGGCTTGACTCCCTTGGATAGAACTTAGGAGTAAAGCCAGGTATATAAGAATGTTCTTTTTCATTTTTCTTCTTTTTAGTTAGAGCTACCGGGTATAGCAGCTCTTTGAATTATTGCACGGGTTTCTCACAAGGATCATCGATAATAGTAGCCCGAAAACGTACCGCTTTACCGGCTGTCATACCGGGTTTTAGGATGATCCGCTGCCCCGCACGCATTTCTACCCACTTACTTTCTGCTACACTGCTAGTTCCTTCTACGGTAATCGTGTTTCCAGCATGATAAACTCGATCCTGCTCAAAGCGCTTATCGTTGAAAGTTAGTGAATTTGGCCTGCCATCATTCCCGCTTATGATTAGGGAAAAGGGCTGATCTTCTCCGATTAAGACACCATCGTGGTATACCTCCACAAAGTATTCCCCAGCAGCTGGATTTTTGATATGCACCTGTTCCACATTATCACGGTCATTATTCCCCTGAGTAGCTTTGTCTCCGGGTTTAGTCGGGTCCAACACCCATGGCTTCCAGTTCTGATTGTCTTTCTTGATGCGAATATTCAAGTTGTTGACTAATCGGCGTACCGTGGGATTCAAAGTGCCGGTATTTAAGGTATCACTCGGTGGATCATTCCACACGATGGTAGCGCGAAGGAAATCCGCATTTTCACCGACTACCACGGGGAATCGAAGCCTTTGCCCAACTCCAAGCGCATCTTCCATAATGTGTGCACAGTCACGATCGTTGTCCTGCTGGATGAGATCTGCCGCTTTTTTACCATTCACTAATCCCCAACCAAAGCGATAATCTGGGCCATCGTCTGATCCGGCTTCGTCAGCTGTATGGATGAGTAGGGCTTTCATGGTAGAGGAAAGGGGGACAGTATCATGCATGGATTTCCAATGTTCCAAGAGCAGACCTACGAGCCCACTCACAGATGGCGTGGCCATAGAGGTTCCATTCTTGCTACTGTAATCTTGGTCATTTCGATTATCGGTGGAAAACACACCCATACCGTTGGCAACTACATCTGGCTTAATACGGCCGTCATCGGTAGGCCCAAAGGAAGTAAAGTTAGTGGCGGTAACATCGCTAGCTCGCTGGTAACCACCAGGCACGTCATTGACAGCACCAACAGTTAATATGTTCTTTGCTGTCTTTTTAAGGCCGATACAGTCAAAACCATCTGCGCCGCCATCTCTCTGGTGGCTGTCCGTGAACACTTGATTACCACTTCCATGTCTATGTGGTGCTGTAGTAACGTCAGATCGATCATTCCCAGCGGCCATTACGATCAGATAGTAGGGAGCTAGGAAGGCAATCGAATCCAGCATTTGGGTCACTGAGGTATAGGCCCCAAAGCGCCAGTCTTCATTTCTGCTGATACTTAGATTACCATACCAACGCCATACGCGCTGTTGGTTGTCCCAATTCCAGCCATGAACGAAGCCATAGGAGTGATTGGAGCAGTGTAGAGGAGTGGTATCAACTGCGGCCGTAGCCATTTCTGCGAAATCATTGCTCCAACTATAGCTTTCCAGGTTTGCTCCGGATGCTACACCCTCGGCATTTGCATCGATACCAGCCGCAATCATGGTTCCTGCTACGTGGGTAGCATGGCTACTATGCGTTGTGGTTCCATCCTGGACACGGGCTCGGCCACCAAATTCACGGTGTGTAATTCTGACGCTGTTTTGGTCCCAGATCCCCAGCGTAACGCTGTTTCCCGTAAGGCCATAACCTCCTTGGTTTCTGGCCCTTTTAACCTTATCTGCTGAAATGGTCTGTATTGCGTTCAGGTTCTGTGCATGGACATAGTAAGGATGTCCATGTTCATCGATATGCTCTAGGGTGATCAAATTTCCGTTTGGGTCGATCCTTTGGATAGCCAGGTTCTTAGCCTTTGCCATTTGCTGAATCCTGGCCCTCATCTTCAAGTAGTTTTTATGCTCACGCTTGGCCAAAGTCTGTAGGGCTTTCTTTTTATCCTTTTGCTTAGTTGTTTGAAACTGCTCCTTGGAAATGGCTTGCGAGCTTTTGGCTGTTTTCGCTGCAACAGTGGATTGTGCTACTACTCCAGCGCTACAAAGAAGGGAAAGCAACAAACAATAGATTAGGCCTTTGTTACGAATGCTTTGCTTTTTCATGATAGAAGATTTGGTCTTTAGGGAATGGGGTTATTACTTCTGAATTAGCTGCTTGAGCGCTTGATTTTCAGATTTAAGTTGCTCAATATCTTTAGACTGCTGGATTAGGTGTAGCGTTAGCTCTTCGATCTTTTCCATCATTCGCTTCTGCATATCCCCCATGTCCAGCCCCTCAGACTCAACTACCGCAGCTGCAGGTATACCGGGCAAATGACCGTTTTTCTTAATGGCTTTCTCCACCTCAGTTAGTGGCATGAGTGGGTAGTCCTGCTGAAAAACATAGTCAGGCCAATTTCCCGCAACCTCGACGCGTACTTCCTCACAGGCCACTTTCCCATTTACAGATAATCGATACCCTGTAGCGCCCATTCCTGCCGGTCCACCAATCGTCACCTGACCTCTGGATACTGCTAATGTTGTCTGCTGAGCAGTAGCAGCGGTATAGACCTTGAAGCCAAGATCCCAATCTGCAGAACCACTTGCTCTCCCTCCAGCATACGGATCACCACTGTTGCCGAGCCATCGCCATTTACTTAGGTGGATGGTATATTGGGCATCTTTTGTCATTTCGACTGGGTTGTTTAGTGCAAAGGATTTCCAACCTTGGCCAGTTACTTCTTTATAGGATTGCCGAAGCAGTATTCGTCCACCAGTTCCTTCTCCTTCATAAATGGTTAGTGTGCCAGATAGAGCATCATTCTCTGCTTTGAGGGCTGCAATACGCGTCATTTTACCGGTTTCTCCTGCCGTAAAACTTTGCCAGGACCCCCAGTACCAATACACGCCGGAGTTGGCGGTACTTTCTTGATCCAGGGTCTCTTCTCCCTCTACTCCTTCGGTGATTACTTCAAACTTACCTTCAGGGGTATTGGTGCCAATACCTACATTACCTTCTTCATCCAGGGTCAACTTAGTTTGGTTTCCGTTGACGCGGAATTGTAGTCCTTTCTTATTGCTGGTGTTGTTGTAAATGATGGCACCTGCAGCTGTAGAGCTTTCATCTCCGAATAGAATGCCTTGTTCATGTGTGCTGGGTGTATTCACAGATATATAACCAGATCCTGATTTTTCAAAGGCAGCAATGGAGCTACTATTAGGACCGAAATCGAGGGCGTCACCAGTAGCAACATGCAAACGAGTAGTAGGAGCGCGTCCAATTCCAACGTTACCACCTGCCTTGAAGGTGGCTACCATTTTTGATTTATTGAGGTCATTGCAGTCGCCGCCACCGCAGGAGTTACCGTAGATGGAAAAGGCGTCATTGGCGTCATCTTCAATATATAACCGAAGATCAGAATTGGCACCAATAGTTGTAGGAGCAAAAAGGAATCCATCATTATCTGTGCTCATCATGGCGGGGATATTCCTGAAGTTGCTACCGTTTCCAGCTGTAGCAATCAAGGTTCTACCGGCGATGTGTAGATCCGACTTTGGATCATTTGCTTTGATCCCTACATTGCCCTGACTATAGTAAATGTTGTCACCATTTTCAGCCCATTGGCCATTGCTCATACTTCGCCAAGCACCATTGCTGAAAAAGAAGAAAGTGTTCAGATTGGTGTCAAAAACGAGTAGTCCTGCCGCAGGATTAGCAATACCGTTTCTTTGTGCGGTAGTCATCCGCGGAATCAGCAGCCCTTTGGAGTTCGATTGGACATGTAACATAGCACTAGGATCGGGCTCTGACCCATCATCATTAATACCAACATTGTTTTGGGCGAAGGTGAAGCTGACGGCTAATAGAAAGATAGCCGAAATGGCAATAAAGGTTTTCATTTTTTTGAGGTTTAATGGTTTAAGGAAATTGTAAGTAGTGGGGTGTATATTTTTGGAGTTTATTGGAGTAATAGCATCAGTTTCCAGTGGCTAAACAGAGGGATATCCCGAAGCCATTTTTTCGCTGGATATTCAGATTAGCGCCCAAAGCCTTAGCTCTCAACGCTATATTAGATAGGCCTAGTCCAGAGCTAGTCGGGGCTATTCCCTCGTCGCATCGACCATTATCCTGGATAAACATTTCTAGTAGATCTCCATTTTGGTACAGTCGAATTTGCAATTGATCACCATTGGAGTGTTTGGCAGCATTGGTGATAGCCTCTTTTCCGATTAGATAGAGATGTTGGCGTACCTCTGCGTTCAATGGTTTTTGGCGATTGATACCTTCAATTTCAATGGAGAAAGCGATTTGTTTAGGCTCCAGGAGTTCGGCGGCGTGATCATGCAGGCGATCCACTAGTCCCCCCCAGTTATCTTTTCTTGCGTCCAAAGCCCAAACGGTATCGCGCATTTGAGCCATAGCCTGGCGACTCATTTCTGCTAGTTTCCGCATGCGCTCACGTTGGGCTTGCGGTACGGTGCATTCCAGTATTTCTGCTTGCATAGCCAGTCCTGATAAGACGGAACCCACTTCATCATGCAGATCTGCGGATAGTTTCGTCCGTAGCTCCTCGACCATGGCTCTCTGCCTTCTTTTGAAATCTTGTTGGATTACCCACAGGAGTAGTGTGAGTAATACGAAAGGAATACTTTGTAGGGTAAAAATGTGCGAACTGTTCAGATCTCCCTCAATTAGTTGACTAGGTACAAGGAAGCTTGCTATCGTTAATCCTAGTAGTAGAAGAAATCTTTTGGGGTTATGAGGTGAAATGAAAAGCCCTGATGGTTGTGAAAATTTGGTTTTGTGGTATACGATGGCTTGATCGCTGGACTGAGACGGTTGAGATGATGTAGGTAGCATGTTTGTTGGGTTTGGCTGTAGTGGTTTAGTGTTGAATACAGAGCCAAATTGCTTGAAATCAAAGGGTTTTGGAATGGCTAGCGGGTAGTGGGATGCTTGGTCGTGGTAAGTGGTCAGTTTTGTCCAGTATCTGGAAATAGCCTTGAAATAGCTAGTGTTTTCTAGTAGTTGGAGGGGTGATCCCTACTTAAGGCCCTGGCAGATAATAATATTAGCGTCATAAACAGCTTAATCCTAGAAATAGTGTGCTCGAGCACGCAAATTTATTATCTTTAAATAGGACTGTTATCGGAAAGAAATACCTTTGATATGTATTTTAAACATATAAAATGTGGTCAATTGCCTCTGAGCCTTATCAATTATGGCCTTTGTAGCCTCTTTCTTTTCTTATGCACGGCCTGTGCGAAGGAATCTGAATTTATCCGGCTAGATTTAGAGAAAAATGGGGGATTGGAACTCCCAGAAGGTTTCGAAGCCATTGCGGTGGTCAATGGTTTAGTGGGTAATGCCCGGCATTTGGCGGTACGTGACAATGGGGATATTTATGTGAAGTTGCGCCTGCCAGATGATAAGGGAGGAAATGCGGTGCTCCGCGATCGGGACGGAGATGGTAGAGCAGACAAGATCAAGGTATTTGGTCAATATCCGGTACATGGTAAGTACGGAACGGGCATGCGCATCCATCAGGGGTATCTGTACTTTAGTAATCAGACCACTGTTTACCGCCAGAAGCTAAGACCAGGGAAAATGCTACCGGAAGAGAAGATGGAAGTATTACTGCACGATGACTTGGGGAAAGCCCGGCGTGAACATATAGCCAAGCCCATTGCTTTCGATGATGCAGGGCATTTCTTCATCCCTTTTGGCGCCCCTTCCAATGCTTGCCAAGAGCCAAAGCGAACCCCACTAGCATCCGGTCAGGATCCTTGCCCTCAGTTGGAGAACTTTGCAGGAGTATGGCGTTTCGATTTGGATAAGTTGGATCAGCGACAAGCTGATGGGGTCCAGGTGGCGAGCGGAATCCGTAGTCTGGTAGGTTTGACTTGGAATCCTGAGGATCAGGAATTGTATGCAGTAATACATGGTCGAGATGATCTACTGAGATTATTCCCCGATCGCTATTCCCCCTGGCAAAGTGCACTTTTGCCTTCGGAGGAATTTGTCCGAATTACACAGGGAAGCAACTACGGCTGGCCCTATTGCTATTATGATCAGATGTTGCAGCAGAAGGTATTGTCCCCGGAGTATGGGGGAGATGGAGAAATCGTAGGGCGTTGTAGTACATTCCATAAACCACTAATCGGTTTCCCCGGGCATTGGGCACCCAATGATATTCACTTCTACCAAGGAGATCAATTTCCTGAGCGATACAGAAACGGTGCTTTCGTTGCCTTTCACGGCTCCACCAATCGAACCCCCTATCCTCAATCCGGCTATTTCGTCGGTTTTATTCCTTTCAAAGATGGCAATCCGATCGGTACCTGGGAGGTGTTTGCTGATGGCTTTGCGAGAGTAGATACGATCATCAATGTGACCGATGCTATTTTTCGCCCCATGGGTTTAGCAGAAGGACCTGATGGTTCCCTCTACATTAGTGATACGGAGCAAGGAGCTATTTGGCGAGTGCAGTACACTGGTGAAAAGGATGAATTTGGTGAAGCAGCCTTGGCCAAAATGCTGGTTAACAAGGATAAGCTACATATTCGGACGCCTGATGAAATCCATGATCGAATGGAGCAGCCTGCTGAAGGTAGGGGAGCCTTGACCTACAACACTTTTTGCGCCACCTGCCATCAGAGCAATGGCAAAGGAGATGGCACTCGCTTTCCGCCACTGGATGGAGCAGAGTGGGTACTGGGTGATAAAACCAGATTGATCCAATTGACACTGCAAGGAATCACTGAACCCATCGAAGTCAAGGGGCAGATGTACACCGGTGTTATGCCTCAGCATGCCTTTTTAACCGATAAGGAGGTAGCCGATGTCTTAACCTTTATTCGAACGAACTTTGGTAACCAAGCCAGTCCCATCACGGATGCTGAAGTGGCGACTGTCAGAAAAAACTTAGCCGCTACTTCAACCACCGATTGATCTTTCTACTAAGAGCTAGCTTTTGATAGCAAATCTTTGATTCGCTGGGCTACGATTCTTTCTTCGCCTGGGTTAAGCATCCAAGTAGTAATATTAATGGATTCTGCTCCACCAACCGTTTCTATGGAAGGATGCCCCGCTCGCAAATCTTGTCGAAGTTCATTGGGTGTAGTCTTGATCATGGCTTCATCCCAACGAATTTTCAGGGAAGGAACATGATTGGCAATATCGGGAATATGTATTTCCGTTTCCACACCTTCTATTTTGCCCACTGTGCCTGCGATATGCCGGATTTGTTTGTCCCACAGTTGCCAATCTTTATCATGATCTCTTTGCAGGTAGTTTTCCAGGGCGATCATCATCGCTAGGATCTCTTCTTTGTTCACTTTCATCCCTCGACCGACCGTATCTCCTCGTGGTGGGGCACTTAATCTAGCGGCCTCGATCAAGTCTTTTCGTCCTAAAAGTAAACCTGTACTTTGCGGCCCACGCATTCCCTTACCCCCCGAAAAGGCTACCAAGTCAAAACCCATATCGGTGTACTTCCAAAGATTTTCTACAGGTGGTACATCTGCCGCACAATCGTTGAAGGAGGGAATGTTATACTTTTTAGCTACTTCTAAGAAGCCCTTGTATTTGATTTTCCCCAGGTTGTTGTTGGCATTGAGAAACCACAGCATGGCGGTCTTTTCATTGATAGCTGCTTCTAATTCCTTTTGAGTTTCGACAATCACTAGTTTCACGCCGCAGTTCTGGATGGCGTGCGCGTAGCCGATCTTATGTGCTTTCTGGAGAATCACTTCCGTCTTCATGCCCGTCAGGTCGGTCGGGATCCGTGAGGCCTTTTTGGGATCATTCCCCGTTAGGACGCCTGCTGTTCCTAAGGTGATGGCAGAGGCAGCCCCAGCCGTTACGGTAGCGGCTTCGCAACCGATGAGCTCTGCTATACGTGCACCAACCTTATCCTGCAATTCATCCAGATTCACATATTGCTGAGCTGCGTAATTATAGGCATCTACGGCCTCCTGTCGGAGGAGTGAGCCGGTCATAGAGGTATAAGTCCCTGCGGCATTGATGAAGGTACGGACACCAAGTTCTTTAAAGTAATCGCGTCCAATGGGAGTGGCGATCGAGCTTGTGGCAGAAGCTCGGGCGGGAGAAAAGAAGCTGCCAAGCAGCGGAAGGGCTGCCAACTGACCAAGGAGTTTTCTTCGATTGATCATAAGCTAAAATTAAGGTGATGGAAAGGATTATCTATTCATCCAAGGCGGCGATACAGTCAATTTCTACTAAGGAATCGCCCGGTACCCCACCGTAGGTAGCTACTGTGGTCCTTACGGGAGGTTTATCCCCAAATCTTCCTCGATAGACTTCATTCATTTTCTTGTAGTCGGCTAGGTCATGTAGGTAAACATTGACCTTCAGTACTTTTTCCATAGATGAGCCATTTTTGATCAATTCCTTTTCTAGCTCATCCAAGACGTGCTTGGTGTGCGCAGTTATATCTCCATCAAAGTGAGCACCTTTCCCGGCGAGGAAGAGTAAATTACCGTAGGCTACTGCTGAAGAGAAGAGGGGGCCTCCTTGCTCGTGTTCAACAATGGTACCAACCACTTCTTTGGTTTTCTTCGCCACGTTTTTAGCAGGTGTACGGGCTTGAGTACTAGTAATTCCCAGGATCGCGGCGAAGGTGGCGCCAATTTTTTTGAAGGAACTTCTTCTGGTATTGCGTTTCATGATTTGTTGATTGGATTTATGTGTTGATAGATGTGTTATGGTTTGTATAGCGGGTTGGACCTTCCATTTAGATCCCATAGTACTTTCCCCTCTCGAATAGTAAGTTCTGCGATGAGCTTCTTGTCTCCGATGATCTTTTTACCAGCGGTATCGGTAAAGCCAAATTCTCCTTTGGCTATTTGCAGGACTGTGATATCAGCTACCGCTCCGACACTTAAATGTCCCAAATCTTCCCGTTGGATAGCTTTGGCGGGATTCCAGGTAGATTGTGCAATGACTTCTTGCAAGCTTGCGCCGATGTTCATAAGCTTAGACATGAGGTTACTCATGCTTTTCATTCCACTATTCATGCTACCGGTATGCAAATCTGTACTGATCGAATTGGGTCGAAATCCTTGCTCAAGAGCCGGTATGGCCTGGGAATAGACAAAGCTGCCTCCACCGTGCCCCACGTCAAAGATGATCCCTCGCTCTTGGGCTGGTTTAATGAAACTCCTAAGTTTGCCTTCGTCATCCACAATGGGCATGCGCCCGCGTACATCTGCGAAGCAATGGGTGAAAATATCCCCAGGGCGCAATTTTTCCATGAATAAAACCTCGAGGTTCAGATGCCTATTCTGTCGCCCAAAATCTATCATCACGGGAATGTTCGCTTGTTGTCCAGCTTCGACGGCTCTTTCTGTAGGTGTCCAGTCTTCCCCACTATAATGGGCTAATTTCACCCCCACAATGTGTTCGGCAAATCGGCGGGCTTCCATCGCGGTCAATTTTGGGTCCATATCCCCTAAATTTTGTTCAACAGCACCCCCTGCCATCCCTCCTCCGATAATGTTAATGAAGGCGAGGACTCTTGTTCTGGAGCGATCTATGGTCTGCGTCTTGAAGACCTTGAAGTTTCGCCATCCCGCACATCCCGCATCTACAACCGTTGTAACGCCCGCAGGAAGACTGAAACCATCGGGTGGGAGGGAGGCATAACTATTACTCAGATAGGCATCTGGTCGGGTGCCCCAGAAGTGGTGCCCGTGGATATCAATTAGACCAGGTGTTACCGTTATACCATTCACATCGATAACCTTTTTTGCACTAGAATCAGGGATAGATATCTGCACGGCTGCGATCTTCCCATCTTTGACCGCAATGTCCATCTGCTGGTCTATTTCATTCTTCGGATCTATCAGGTTTCCTCCCTTCAGTAGAAGATCATAGGGTTGGGCGGAAAGATGGATAAGAGGTAGTATAAGGAAGTACAAAACTAGGCCTAGTAAGGCTGTGTGCGAACACGGTCCTTGACCTATGGCTGGAAAGCTTTTGGTAGGGAAATTCATTGGTTATTCGTCGTTTTGCTCTATACAAAATACGAAATTGATTAGAAAGAGGAGAATCCGGAGAGATTATTCCGTGGAGAGTGGGGGAGTGGAGCTTCCCCAGCCCCGGGATTGTTGTTGGTGATAACACGCAACAACGGCTGGGGACCG
>JABSSL010000123.1 GCA_013214355.1 Saprospiraceae bacterium
TTCCAAGGGGACCGATATCACTGCAACACCAGTTCTTTACCCTACAATTACCCTACAATCAAAATCAGCCTCCCAGAATATTATTCCGAAAGGCTGATTCTTATGGCATTTTCAGGGACGCCCTAGGGAGGCAGATTGAGTCTCTTTTATACCCTAAACTCCCACCTCCAAACGGATGAACCGCTGGAAGTGGGAGGGTTCAACTTAACGCTTAGTTCTTTCGTTTCTTACGGACCGTGGTCGTTCTCTTTTTACCAGCTGTCTTTCCATTACGGCTTCTGGCTTTAGTGGTCGTAGTCGTTCTCTTTTTACCCACAGCCGCTCCATTCTTGCGCTTCACGCCAGCAGCTTGAGTGGTGGTTCTCTTAGTGGCAGTGGCACCGTTCCGCCCCTTTACCTTCGTCGTCGTCGTTGAACGTTTCGCCGCCTTTGCTCCAGCAACACCTTGGGCTTTCTGGGTAGTGGAGGTGGTTCGTCGAACCGCCGCCCCGCCTTTGCTGGTGCGCACCACCGTCGTCTTTCTGACCACCGTGGTAGAGGTGCGTCTACGTGGTACATATACATTGTGAGCTCTAACTACTCGATGCGTGCTAACCACTCGGAAGTTAGTTCGGTAAGGTCGTAGGCCTACGTAGAAAGCAGAGAAGGGCCTTGGACGCCATGGTCTCCACCAGCGAGGATAAACTCTCCAGCCGAAAGGTGAAACCCATGCTCTATACCTAGGTCCATACACGAACCGAACGGAAGGCCAAAGCCATACGTTGACAACGATGCGCTTAAAAGCAACTACTTCATCCGGGCCTCTCCCTTCCGAATCATCTCCTTCCACCTCAAAAGGCTCTACGATCTTGGATTTACCAAAAACCTCCTCATCACCAATGATTTGCAAAATGGCGTTTTCCGCTCCGGTTTTTTCAATTTCAATCACTGCCAAATCCTGGCTTTCCTCCTCACTGATGGGTACTTGTAGCACAATGGCATGTACATCGCCATCCACATGATCAATTACACGGATATAATCGATATCACCATCTTCATTTAAATCTAAATTATTGATCTTGTTGTTTTCTTTATTCAATGCTTTCTCAAAATCCTCCATCGACTTTGCCTCCTTGAAAAGGCTGAGCGCACCTTCCAAGCTGAAGTGATCTCCAGCGTAACCGGTTTCCTCCATCGACTCATCTGTTTGAGCATGCAGGCTGGTGAATAAAAAACTGAATACTAAAAGTGGGATGACTAAAAATGACTGTAGCTGTCGCATATTAGTTTTGTTTGAGCTCCAAGTTGAGCATACTTGGAGGAAATGAAGCAAATAAGTTTTTTGGGGATGGATCGTACTGCAGTATTAATTCCCATCTGATGCTTAGATGTTGATCTGATGAAAAGGTTTAATTACCACCATAAAGAAAGCTATATTTTTTCCTACACAGGCTTCTCATCAAACACACAATATACTCATTATCAAATATTTAAATAACAATCTAAGTCTTTAGAAAAAATTTATTGAGATGGAGAAAATTTAGCTATTTTGGAGAGAAAAATCTTGCTGGCTTAATACAAGATACATCATTTTGACCTATATCTATTTCATAATGAGAAGACTTATTACCGCGCTACTCCTGATCTGCTGCCTCTCCCCTCAGGCATTGGCACAAATTACATCCGATACCCTTACGATTGGCTATACCCGCGCGGCTCCATTTATTATTTTAGAAGAAGAGGCTCAACTGAAAGGTCTAAGTATCTGGCTGTGGGAAAGAATTGCGGAAGATCTACAAATACCTTATGAATTCAAATTGATGGGTTTCAACGATATGCTAGAAGCCTTGAAAGATGGGAGCATTGATGGGAGCATTAACCCACTAACAATTACCAGTGAGCGAAGTAAATACATGGATTTTACCCACTCCTTTTTTGTGTCGAATTCCACCGCAGCAATCCGAAAAACATCCTCCTTCCAAAAATTCATTAACTACGCTAGGTCGCTCTTCTCCCTAAACTTTCTCAGTGGCCTTTTAATATTGATGATTATTATTGGCCTATTCGGTTTAGCAGCTTGGCTGTTTGAACGCAAATACAATGAAACACAATTTAGGAAAGGACTGGCAGGGATATGGGATGGTCTTTGGTGGTCGGCGGTCACTATGACCACTGTGGGTTATGGAGATAAATCCCCAAAAAGTACCGGAGGAAAAGTCATCGCCCTAATCTGGATGTTTACTGCTTTGCTATTCATTTCAGGATTTACCGCCAGTATCGCCTCCACCCTGACGGTCAATCAGTTAAAATGGTCACCGCAAGGGATCAATGACTTCAAGGATCAAACCGTGGGTTGTGTTGCTGCCTCAGGCACCTTGGATTACCTTGACACCCACTTCTTCTCCGATATACAGCGCTTTGACGGCTTAGCTGGGGGCTTGAACGCATTGGGGAATCAAGAAATCGAGGCTTTTCTTTACGATGAGCCTATCATGAAATATCGTATTGCCAACGACCCTGATTATCAGGACCTGGAAGTGCTACCCGTTAAATTTGATCTACAATTCTACGCCTTCGCCTTTCCCAAAAAGCACTTTGAGATTAAAGAGCAAGTATCACAAAAAATCCTTGAGTATACGGAGAATATTGAGTGGCGTTTAATCCTAGCAGAGTACGACTTGAGTCAGTTGTAACTAAAGATCAATTTAGTTGGCTCACTCTTGCACTCAACAGGGCTTGGAAGTATTGCCAATGTTCTGGAAGTATTTCGAATGTATTCTCTTTCGCTTCATCATCCAGTTTTCGGATCATGATGGAGTCTCGAAAATAGGGATCTAATTCAAAGTCTTTCACCTCTTGCTCAGACATGGGCCCGCCCTGATAGGTCAGCGTCTTTTGACTAGCTAAAGAAAGCTGATCGTGGTAAGCGGCATCAACAGCACAAAGGTACCTTTTAGCGGCTACATGATTTTTGACCGTGGCCTGCATTCGGGCAGAAAACCCTCTTTCTTCTAAGAAAGCTTTACCCCAACGATCATGGGCTTCAATCCCATATTCACCCATTTTTTCATGCTCCTTTTCCAGCGTCAAAGGATAAAGATGACCGATATCGTGTAGGAACGCGGCTAGGATCATTTCCTCATCCAAACCTTGTGCCTTTGCCAACAATCCCGCCTGGATGGAATGAGAATTCACACTGAATCCTTCGCCATATTCCATGTGGCCGAATGCTTGAAAAAGCTGGAGAATTTCGTCTACTATAGGGTTAATAGCCATGTAATACTGGTTTAAACAAGTGGAAATCTAATGATGATGATTTAAACAATATACTGTAACCCTAAAATGCTGAAAATTATCTTCCTTAGTTACTGCAAGTTACAATTTATCCAAATAGTGTTTACCGCTGTCATATATCAGTATATTATTATATTAGCACAATGGAAAATGATAACCTTTTCTCCAGTCCCAACGTGCTAGTGGACGTTCTTTTTGACCAAGGACTTTTATACCTTGTCATCAAGAATTACGCGCACGTAGAGGCCTTCAATATACACATCCATTTTAGTCCTCCTTTCTCTGGGGTACAGGGTAAAGAAGAGATAGCGTCCTTCGCCATCTTTGAAAGGCTGACTTACCTTCCTCCCATGAAAGAAATCCGTATTTTTTGGGATGTCGCAGCAGCTTACTTCTCACGCGATGAACCGATGGTCATTGATTCACATATAAGCTGGTCTGACAAGTTTGATCAAAACTACGACAAGACAATAACGCATGATGTGAGTATTTACCAGGAGTTAGGGTATATTTCTAGTATCGAATAATCTATCACTATTTAAAATAAGAGACAATGGCAGGAGAAAAGCAAGAAGCCCCGTGGCCAGTAGGCAGTATGCATTTCAGTGTTACAATAGGAGACCACGGCGAAATAGCCTTTCAAAAAGTAACAGGTCTAAAAATGACCTATCAGATAGTTGAATACCGTGCAGGGAACTCGATAGACTTTAGCAACGTGAAAATGCCCCTTGCCCAGACGTTTAGCGACGTATATCTCACCAAAGGCATGTTTAAAGACGATAAAGTTCTGATGACCTATATGCAATCGGTAAAACTAAACGCCATTAAGCGCGAAACAGTAACCATTAAGCTATTAGATGAAGAACACAGCCCGATATTCACCTGGACATTGAAGAACGCTTTTCCCAAAGAGATTGCCTTTGGAGAAATGGATGCTATGAAAGGGAGTTTTGCTATCGAGCAAATTGTGCTTACCCACGAAGGGCTGAGTTTAGAGTAGGACTGACTGTACTGAGAGCGGAGCATGAATATTGGACTACTCGGTACAGAGGTATCGTTTGGCAGCGATAGGATTCTTAAGAGTGGCCTGAATTCGAGGATAAGCCCATCTTTCTTGAAAAAAGCTTTATCCCGACGATGATGGGCTACCATTGCCTATTCTCTCATTTCCCGATGCTCTGTACTCAAGTCTAGCTAACCCATCTCGTGCAGGAAGGAGACCAGGATCATTTTATCCTACAAGTCTTATGCTTTGCCGACAATTCAGCCTGAATCAAATGGGACTTCACACTGAATCCTTTCCCATAATACATCCGGCCGAATTGTTGAAAAAGCTAGAGAATTTCGTCTACTATCGAGTTATCAGCGATATCGAACTACGCTGGAAAATTAGAAGTATAGAGCTGTTCGATGATTCTACTTTCTGTAACCGCATATCTGGCCTCTAATTGGCCATTGCTGCTTTGCGTTTTGCCTTTAATTGAGCATAGTAACCACTGAAGAGTCTTCTGGCGATCATTACCTTCATGATTTCATTGGTACCGCCATAAATCCGGGCGACTCTACTGTCAGCAAAGGCCCTGGCAATTGGATATTCCCAGATGTAGCCATAGCCACCGTGCAACTGCAGGCAAGTATCCAAGATCTCAAATTGAGCGTCGGTGGCAGAGAATTTTGCCATGGAAGCTTGTTCAGCCGTAAGTTTATGATCCGCCAGCAACTCCGTACACTTATCAACGAAAACTTGATGAATCTGTAGCTTCGTAGCCATTTCGGCCATTTTGAACTGTGTATTCTGGAAGCCTGCCACGGGTTGCCCAAAGGCCGTTCGCTCACTCGTATATTTGATGGCGTCCTCGATGGCACCTTCGCAAGCTCCAATCGCCTGTAAAGCGATGGTTAGTCTTTCTCGTGGCAGTTCGGTCATCATATAGATGAATCCCTTGCCTTCCTCTCCCAACAAATTCTCCTTAGGTACCTTCACATCTTCAAAAAAGAGCTCGCAAGTATCACTGGTCTTTAAGCCGATTTTCTTGAAGGGTTTACCTTTAGAAAAGCCTTCTGCGTCCGCATCAACCACCAACAAACTAATGCCTTGTTGTGGGGTATTAGGTCGAGTTTTACAGGCCACGATAGTGAAATCAGAAGTATAGCCGATGGTGATAAAGGTCTTAGAGCCGTTCAACAACCAATAATCTCCTTTATCTACAGCATTGGTCTTAATAGCCTGAACATCACTACCTGTGCTAGGCTCAGTCATCCCTAGAGAACCGATGGCCTCGCCACTGGCCATCTTAGGCAGATACTTACGCTTAAGTGTTTCCGAGCCGTACCGTTCAATATATGGACCAACGATATCAGAGTGCATCGATATACCGGGTGAGTCCGCAAAGGCTCTAGACATTTCTTCAATCAAAAGGGCACTGAAAGAGAAATCTAGACCACCACCACCGTACTCCTCACTAAGACTAATGTTTAATAATCCCAGTTCTCCTGCTTTCAGCCACGCCTCTCGCGAGCAATACCCCTGCTCTTCCCATTGCTCTCGGTACGGAAGCACATGTTGTTTCAAGTATTCTCGAACGGTTTCTCTCACCATTTTGTGTTCTTCCGTCCCATATACATCACGTTTAATCTTCAAATCTTCGTACATCTCTTTGTTTTTTAGCTCTTTGATTTTTGTCAAAGACGGATCTTTATAGCGCCTATAAACGGTCTTATTTCAGTTGCTAGATCTCAATGAAAAAAAGTAATTTTTGTCGTAAGCAAGATACCATTAATGACAGTCCTTTTCAAGTGATCAATCTGCCAGTTCTAGACAGAAATGGCCGAGCTAGGTACCAATCGTCTTTTGCAAAAACAGTTGAATATCTTGCATCATCTCCCGACTTGCTTTTACGGTAATCTTAGGCAGGTTTAGAAAGGCGTGTATAACTCCTTTATAATCTTTGTAAAAAACCTCATTCCCAGACTCCTTTAGGCGGATGGTATAATCGGCTCCTTCTCCCTTTAGTGGATCATACTCAGCAGTACTAATATAAGCAGGAGGTAGATCAGCGAGATTCTCCGTAAGGATAGGAGACATTAAGGGGTCAAGCGTATCCTCAATCGTCCTTTGATAATGATTCACGAACCACTGCATAAGCGGCTTGGTCAATAAATAACCATCAGAAAATTGATCTATCGTGGGACTAATCAGTCGACCGTCTACGGTTGGATAGATTAATACTTGGGCACTGATTTTGGGTCCATCCTGATCCCTTGCTAAAATGGTCGTCACCGTGGCCAAGTTCCCGCCGGCACTATCTCCCATGACAACGAGCTTATTTATATCCCCTCCAAGTCTTTCTCCGTGCTCAGCTGCCCAGCAGCAAGCATCGTAACAATCATAGAGTGGAATAGGGAATTTGAATTCAGGCGCCAATCGATAGCCAACGGATACCACTACAGCACGGTTTTGCTTTGCAATCCTTCGACAAGCCTTATCATGTGTTTCAATACTCCTGGTGACGAAGCCCCCTCCATGGTAGAACACGATTAATGGCAGCCCACGGTCTTCTACTGGCTGATAGATACGTACAGGGATCTTAGCCCCATCACGTACTAAAACTTCCTCATCCCAAACCTGGGTCATCGATTCGGCAGGATAATCGATCACTCGATCGACCTTCTCAAATTCCCGTTGGTTAATTTTACGAACGGTGGGAGCATCAAGCTTAGAATAATCTAATTGTTTAGCGATGTGATTCAAGTAGAATAGAAGTAACCTCAACCTTAGGGGCATCTTTGTTGTGTTTTACTGGCCTCCGGGCAAAACATCAGGTGCTGAGTTCAGCCCAAATAGGAATTCTTGTTAGCAAAAACGCTTGCTATTACTGATAAGACTAGCTATCCCAACACGTTTAAGATCCACGGCATATGACAGGCTTTGATATTGGAAAAATGGGCTAGCCTCTACTACCAAGCTTGGTAAAGTTAAGAAAATTAGCCTTAGTTGCGGAGGAGTGTTCTATTGGGTTCCAGCCTCATTACAATTGGCTAACAGTGAATTTTTGATCCTTGAAATGGACCCTCACCGTCTGGCCTGGGGAGCGATATTCTACCCGCTGGTCACTGACAAGCTCAAGGGTGTTAGGCACGGCCATATAGACTGCCCTTACCTCCTTTAAGTAACGCTGTACCTCTTCCGGCGGCAAACGCTGTAGGTGCGTCCTGAATACAGCTGTTTTCTCCAGCGCCACCTGCACCCATTTCCTAGCACGCCATACCCACCACATATAAATCCCATCCACTACCCTACCGAAAGCCATGCCATACCACACACCAATGGCTCCGTAGCCCATAGGAATGGCTAATATCCAAGCAGAGATTATGGTAAGTAAGTTTCTACCAATCAGCGTGCTAATCATAGCCGGCCGCGTATCTCCTGCACCTCTTAAAGTACCTGTAATTAAAATAGCGATGGCCGTGATTGGCAGGAAGATGGTGTTGACGCGAAAGTAACTTAGGCCTCCTTCCAACACCTTTGGATGGGCTGTCGGATCAAAGAGTAAAATAATCTCCTCAGCAAATAGGATCATAGGAGTCACTAAAATGCCCATCACCACAATACCTAACACGATCATTATATTACCCTGATAATAAGCTTGTTGTGTTTGCCATCGCCCAAGGGCCTGCCCTACCAAGCTAGTCCCTGCTACATTCAAACCGACCACGGGCTGTGCAGCCAAGGATTCAACTTGCCAGCCAATCGTGAGGACAGCAGCTCCGTAGGTACCCAACTCCGTTGCTGTAACAATGCCGATGGCTACCAAACCACCCGCATGTCGCAGCCAGCCCTGAATACCCGAAGGCACACCAATTGCTAATATGTCCTTGATCAAAGGCCAATCCGGCCACCAAGTGCCAGACAGAATTTTGATCACATTCCGACCAGAATAAAAGATAGTAAACCCAATTATCACAACGATTACACGGGCCAATACAGTCCCGATGGCAGCCCCTACCAATCCATAAGCCGGGATGATCCACCAGCCAAAAATGAAGCAGTAATTAAACACCACATTTAGGATCACCGTTCCAATGGTCAGTAGTAAGGGGGTAAAAGTATCCCCAGCCCCTTGCATTAGCCGATCCATGATGATATTCAGGGTGAGAAAGGGAGTGCCTATAAAAATGATCGTGAGATACTGATAACTCAGTTCAATAACACCTTCCTGTCCTCCATTTTCCATGGCAGACAATAGCCAAGGCGCCACTGCAAAGCCTAAGCCAGCCAAAAATATCGAGAGGAGTAAGCCTGACACAATCCCCTGGCGGGTAACGAGACTCATCCTCGTTTCATCCCTTGCCCCCTTAGCCTGTGCAATCAAACTCATGGCACCACCAGAGACCGACAAGACGGCTATCAATAACATAAGACGCAAGGTATTGCCCATGCCTACCGCTGCGATCGCCAAGGGTCCAAGCCTACCAACCATGTAAGTATCAATGACAGTAACAGAGGTCTGCAACAAATTCGTCAGCAGAACGGGAATGGAAAGGCGCCAGATGTACTTAAGCAATTCTGGTTTAGGCATAGCCAGCCTGGCAAGGCTCTTTGTTTGCCGACAAAGAAAAGGAATTTAGCGTATGTTTAAAATTAATCCTTACAGAGCGGCCAGTTCTCGTACTAGTTTACTTTCAAAACGGATCTTAAAGCGGCCAACATGGCTAGATTTGCTTCTCGGGTACCGATAGTTACGCGTACACAACCTTTTGCCCCAAAGTTTTCCACGGGACGCACCATAATTCCTTGCGCTAACATTTGAGCTTCAAACTCTTTCGGGGGTAAAGGAGGTCGAGTGAGGAAAAAGTTGCCTTGCGATTTCCAATACTCAATGGGAAGTTGATTGAGCTGCTCGTACAGGAAATTCCTTTCTTGCTGAACCAACTCCACGGTCTGTCGCAAAAACTCGCTATCAGATAAAGCACCGATTGCCGCATTTAGACTTAGTGCATTCAGTAGAAATGGTCGATGCAATTGACGGATGTACCGAGCTAATTCAGGATGGGTATAGGCATAGCCCACTCTAAGTCCCGCTAAGCCATAAGCCTTCGAAAAGCTATTTACTCCAATGATATTTTTGCTAGCCATTACATATGGCAAGGCCGTGGTATAATCTGTCTGATCTGCGAATTGAAAATATACCTCATCCAAAACCACCACCACATGGGCAGGAACCTCTTGCAAAATGTACTCCAGCGTAGCGGTAGGAATGTAGGACCCAGTAGGATTATTTGGGCTAGTCAAAAAAAGCAGGCGGGTTTTATCGTTTATAGCAGACAGTATTTCCGCCACATTTAGCTGAAAGTTCGGCTCTTGTAGAGGGATGTCCAACACCTTAGCCCCCATTTTTTCGGAAAAAAGCCGATAAGGCATAAAGGTGGGACTGGCGATGATGGCCTCTAGACCAGGGTCTAGGAAAGCTCGCGCAATCAATTCTAAAATCTCCGAACCACTATTACCCGTCAGGAAATGATCAGAGGTCATTGAGGCCCCGTAAAATTCAGCAAGCGCTTCCCGTAATCTGGCATCAGTCTGATCAGGGTATTCATTCAATTTCTGCAGGTAAGTTTGGATCGCTGCTAAAGCCTTGGGAGAGGAGCCGAGGAGGTTCTCATTACTAGAGAGCTTGTATATTTGCTGACCATCTATGGCTTTCGGCTTAGCTTTCCCACCCACATAGTCTGACTTGATGGTCAAATGAGACTTGAAAATATTGATGTTCGTCTTAGTATCGGACATGAAAAGTATAAGTTTAACACAAGTAGTGCGAAAAAAGAACTTGGCTTGAAAGTCTGCTATTGCTCTCAAGCCAAGATAAAGGTTATCTATTCTTAAGCGCCGTTAGAGTGTACCTCTCAATTCTTGTTCTCGCTCCAAAGCTTCAAACAGGGCTTTAAAGTTACCTTTTCCAAACGAATTGGCCCCTTTTCTTTGGATGATCTCGAAGAACATCGTAGGACGGGCCTGTACGGTTTTGGTGAAAATTTGTAGTAGATAGCCTTCATCGTCCCGATCCACCAAGATATTCAGCTCTTTTAGTGCCGATATATCCTCATCAATCTGTCCAACTCTCTCCGTTAAGGCTTCGTAGTAGGTCTCAGGTACTTCCAGGAATTCTACACCTCTGGCGCGCAATGCTGCTACTGTACTAATAATATCATCCGTAGCTACGGCAATATGCTGAACGCCTTCCCCTTCGTAAAAGGTCAGGTATTCTTCCACTTGGGATTTCTTCAGACCAGGAGCAGGTTCATTGATGGGAAATTTTATGCGACCATTCCCATTACTCATCACCTTACTCATGAGGGCCGTATATTCCGTAGAGATATCATTATCATCAAAAGACAAAATCTGAGCAAACCCCATCACTTCTTCATAGAACTTAACCCAATAGTCCATCTGTCCAAGTGAAACGTTCCCTACCATATGATCTATGTATTTTAAGCCGATCGGTTCGGTTTGAAATCTAGGTGTTTCCCATTGCTTAAAACCGGGTAGGAATTGTCCACGGTAATTCTTCCTTTCCACAAATACATGGAGTACCTCCCCATAGGTATGAATAGCAGACTTCACCACTTCTCCAAATTCATCTTCTTCAATGGTTGGTTCCATCGCTGGCTTAGCTCCCCTTCTCACCGTTTCTTCAAATGCGTAGGTCGCATCATCCACCCATAGCGCAATCACTTTCACACCATCTCCATGCTTGTCAATGTGAGCACCAATGGCCGTGCCACTAATTAATGGCGAAGTAAGTATCAGGCGAATCTTGTCTTGCACCACCACGTAGGATTCTACCTCTCGCGACCCCGTCTCCAATCCTCTGTAAGCTAGGGGCTGGAAACCAAAGGCCGTCCGATAGTAATGAGCGGCTTGCTTAGCATTACTCACGTATAGTTCGATATAATCTGTACCGTTGATGGGCATGAAATCAGCAGCTGCATCAAAAAGTTTGGGCAAATCTTGTGTTAGAACTGACATATATATTCTTCTTTACTTGCTTTATCAATAGTTGTCATGACAAATATATTTCGTTTCGACTGAATCTGCAAATAGGTTCATTGAAAAAATCGATGAATATTTGCCTTATGCTTGACAACTCGCCTTAGCAATTAGAAGATGGCTAGCTGCCGGCCTGTAGATTTTCGAATATTTGATTGAGGATGCGAAGAAAATTGGAGTAATCCTCGTCGGTAAGTTCTTGCCAGCCCTGTTCTCTTAAAGTTGCAACTGCAGGCTGGACTTTTTCTACGGTAGCTTGCCCTTTTTTCGTCAAGAAAATCTTATATCGACGTCTATCATTAGCAAACCTTTGGCGTTCCACTAGGCCCTTCTTTTCCAATAGGTCGATAATCCTAGAAACCGTGGGTGCGTTCTTGTAGCTGTCCCCCGCAAGTTCCGTTTGTGATTGTCCATTTCGCTGGTAGAGGCTATCCAACATCACCCACTGCTCGGGGGTAATATCTACGCCCAATTGGGCAAAAGCTTGCAGATAACCAAGCTTTACAATTCTAGTGGTTCTTTCAAGGTGGTAGCCAATCTTTTTGGTAGCTTCTGTTTTTTCCATAATTCCCTTTAAAGCGCAAGTTTACGATCAGTTATCTAAAATCAGCTTTCGCGCTCCTTTTTTAGCAGTGGGAATGTAGCCCATAGACCTAGAATGGGGCCTGGCACCAACCAAAGAAGTGCCCAATCGATTTGGCCACTTAATTGGGCTTGTTTTAATATTTGGATACTAAAGATCGTGATACTAAAGCCAATGCAGGTTGAAATAGTTAAGGCAGATCCCACCCATTCTTTTGGTGCTGTCCTAGCTGTTAAGGTAGAGAACTGCGGTGAGTCTCCCACCACGCTAATGCCCCAAATTAACAAAAAAATGAAAAATATGACTTGAGGCAGGGTATATATAAACACCGAGAGAAGACAACAAACCAAGGAAGTACTCAGCAAACCGAAGGCTACCCAAGCACTGCCCTTTCTCAGAGATATGTAGCCCCCAATGGTACAACCCAGAAAGCCAGCAGCAATAATGAGGAAAGACCAAAAGGAAATATCAAAAGCAATTCCATCATTTTGTTCTAGATAATAGCCAAGCAAAATCGGTATAAAAGTCCAAAATGCGTACAATTCCCACATATGGCCAAAGTATCCTATAGTGGCAGCTCGGAAGTCTTTTTCTTTGAAGACCTTAATCAGTGCGCTCGGGTTAAATTTTGTACCTGTCTTCCGATGAGGTCCATCCGGTATGGTGAAGAATAGCAATAAGCCACCCAAGGCAGCCAAACTAGAAACAGCAAGAACAACCAAAGACCAATCCAAGGACGCTCCAAGGCTACGTATCAGGTGCGGCAGCGCCGTGCCTAGGACCAATGCCCCTACCAAAAGACCTAAAGCCTTTCCCAGCTGCCCTGCAAACCAGTCCGAGGCTATCTTCATCCCAACAGGATAAATCCCGGCCAAAAAGAAACCGGTTAAGAATCGGTAGATAAGCAAACCTGTCAACCCTGCTGGGAACCAGACCATCATGGCATTGAAGGTGGCTCCAAGGAGCGCACTCACCAAAAACAGACGACTAGGGGAAAAGCGATCGGCGAGGTTCAAAATCGCGAATACCAAGGTTCCACCGATAAAACCGAACTGAACGGCGGAAGTCAAATCACTGACTGAACCCGCTCCCAATTCAAAAGCGAGGGATAACTCCGGCATTACCGCATTACTGGCAAACCATAAAGAGGTACCTGCAAACTGAGCAAAAACGATAATGGGAAGAATATACCCGGGTGGCGTTGTCACGGTATCCATTATTCCGAAGCTCTACTCGTTACCGGTAGCAATTGGTCGATTATCTACCGTAATCCAATCACTCCAAGATCCAGGGTACAGTTTAGCCTCGGTATGTCCCAGGTGATGCAGTGCCAAAAGGTTATGGCAGGCCGTTACTCCAGATCCACAATAGAAGATGGTATTAGAGATGTCTTGTTCCCCAAGCAGCTGATCAAAACGTTGCTGCAACTCCGCCTCAGGTTTGAAGCGCCCATCTCCTCCAAGATTATCTACAAAGGGAGCCGAAATAGCTCCTGGAATATGACCAGCGATTGGATCAATGGGCTCCTCCTCTCCTCGATACCGAGCTGCGCCTCTAGAATCCACTACTAGCGCTCCCGCCTCCTTTTGTAATTCTTGAAGGCGAGCTGCATCTACCAGCAAGCCCGCTCGCAGTTTAGGCACAAAACTTTGTGGTGAGGCGGTTGCTGGTTTATCGTTCGTGGGCAATTTCAGGTTTTGCCAACGCGCCCAACCACCGTTCAATACGGCGACTTTATCGTGCCCGATCCAGTGTAGCAGAAACCATAAGCGTGCAGCAATCCCGCCGTGCCCTTGATCATAGGCAACGACCTGTGTGGTAGGACCAATCCCCCATGCCTGGCATTTCTCCAGAAAATCATCTAGCAAGGGAAACGGATGTCGCCCGGTGGTGCCCGGTATGATTTCCCCTGAAAGATCCTCATCAAGGTGAGCGAAATGGGCGCCAGGAATATGGCTTTCTCGATATAAATTCCTTCCTCTTTCCAGGTCGGCCAAAAAATGCCTGCAATCCACAATGCAAACATCAGCTTGCCCTAGGAGCGCCTGTAGTTCCTCTGCTTCTATTAAGGTTCTGTACATCACTTGAATTTTTTCCTGCTTTGATGATCTTGATTGGACTACTGAGGAGCACAATATAATATTCCTAAAAGATATTCAGATAGCGCTTAAACAAAATAAATGCCTAGTCGTTTTCCATACGTCAGTTTGGATTGTCGAACAAGGATATTATCTTATTGCGAAATTAGACTTTAATCAGATGATGGATACTTTGGAGTTACGAAAGGTTATGGGGCAATTTGCTACGGGGGTGACCGTGATCACTACGCAGTCTGGTGAGGATCACTTTGGTTTTACAGCAAATTCGTATACTTCGGTATCGTTGGAGCCTCCTCTAATCCTCTTTTGCCTGCACAAGGACTCCAAAGGATGTCCTGTTTTTCTAAAGAATGGAGCTTTCGCGGTTAACATCCTGGCGGATGACCAAGTAGAGATATCCAATGGCTTTGCGAATAGAGCCTTATCCGCCGAAGAGCGCTTTGAATTGATTTCTTACACGAAAGGGAAATCTGGATCCCCCATCATCGATGAGGCTATGGGATATTTAGATTGCCGTTTGTCCTCCTCGCTGGAAAGCGGTGATCATGTTATATTTATCGGAGAAGTAATAGATATGGGGCAGCATCCGGATAAGCGTCCCTTAATTTATTTCCAAGGAGGATACCGAGAGCTAATGCCCTAGACGAAGGAGCGTCTGCTCTCTGGACACCTCTGCTCCTCTTTGATGTAGTAATTTTTTTGAGTTTTGTGAGAGGAAAGCCAATCTGGAACGAATAAAAGTGCTTAAGTCTTCTACTGTAATACCCTTCTCCTGCGGAGCCAAGCGAATTTTTTCTCCCATTCGCCCTTCAACCTCCGTATTTTGCATAGCTTCTAGCAGAATACGCCCCAAGAGTCCCTTGACCTGATCCCCTCCTTGATTCCCGTCTACTAAAAAGACTTCAACGGAAGGGGCTGCGGTTCTGATTAAGCTAGATAAAGTACTTTGATTAGGTTCCAAATCGATAGATTCATCCGCTGTATCCAGAAAAAGAATCTTCTTCCCCTTAGCTTTTTGCAACTGCCGCAATACGTCTTGTCGCAACTCAAGACCTGTTATACCCGGGTAATCCTGGTCAAAATCACTCGGTTGCAGGATAAGATCTTGATCTGAATTGGATTGGGTATTCGCCGCCCAATACAAGATTACCCAATCATTGTCCTTGATGGGTAAGCGCTCCAGTTGTGCCAATGACTTTATCAAGGACAAGCGCTTAGTAGTATTGGTAGTGACTAAATCATAGAAGTGAGCTTCATCAATGTTGGCGCTCTTTTGCTTAAAAGACTGTTTAAACTGAGTACTCAATTGCTTGGTCACTTTCTCCCATTTTTTTTCTTCCTTGGTGGCCCCAATTGTCCATAGGTACAAGTTCGCCTTGACAGGAGGTTCATAATAGAATACGAAGGTTTTGGTTCTGGCCGCAATAGTTTCCCCATCATCCTCATAGAATACGATCTGTACTTCATTACGTCCCTCCTCCAATTCCACCCCAGAAGTAAAGCTATGATTGACTCGCTCATCCGTCTCGCTGGAAGACTTTAGCTTGCTCAAGTTGGCTTTTTGGCCTTGAGCTCGTCTTCCGTTTACTCGAATCGCAAAGTTCTTCTTAGATAAAGCCCCATCCGATAAGGCCATTACCTTCAGGTCTACTTGTTTCTGATTGGTTCGCACACCTCCTTCGTTTTCGTCCGGATCAGGAGAAACCCAGTATACTTCGCTACCCTGGTTTCGCACCACACTCCTGCTCTGGCTACTAACGCTAATAAACATGGTCTTCTTAAGTCCAGCTAAGCCCGCTGTGGAAGGCGTTTCTAGTACGACCGAAATGGTATTTTCGGAAAAAGAGGGAGTATAGCTAAAATAGAAGTTTATCATATGGGCTTGGCCACTTCCAAGCGCAGGAATTCCTTTACTAAGACCATTCCTTGCAGAGACCCCCGCTGGCAGACGAAAGGTGGCTAAAGTAGCTGGTGAAGCCGAACTTCCAGCATTTAGAATTTCTACACTTAGCTTAATATCCTGCCCCGGTTTGGGATTAGAAGCAGGCGTAAAGCTTGAGCGGTTAACTAAAAGTCTCGCGTCCGATTCAAGGGTAAACACGGAAAGATCAGGTCCCATACCTAGGTGGACGGCATTCTTAGGGAACCCCCATCCCAAGGAGACACAGGTTAAGAAAATAACTAAGAATATGGATTTTGTTGGCTGCTTGTCCATAACAATTTAGCTTTAGCTGAAACTAGTTTTAATGACTGCGCCGATTGTCCAACGCCGATATCCTTTTATTGAAAGACAATCACTATAGAATAAGTGTATTGAAGCGAAGGAATTGTCCTAACTCTTGTTTTTTTGATTCCTTTCAACAAAAAAAAGCAATTACCAGGAATTTTACCGCTACCTATATTGGATTTCTTGTTTTCCTTTGCACGATAAGCAATCTTTTCGACCTAGAAAGGTCAAATTATATATATTAGCTCATCAGTAAGGGTGAACCATTGACCTTATTTCCTAGGATTCTGGCCGAAAACACAGAAAGGAGATACCTTTCCGATTGAATCCCAATAATGGACTTACTACTGTCTCATTTTCACTAAGTGACTTTCAAACATACGCCAACAAACTGATACGCAAAAGCCTCTTTCGACACATGCGATCTTTATGCCTTACAGTACTGTTGCTCTTCACTGTCTGTTCTCTTTTCGGGAAAATAGATACACTGACGTTACGGGAACAATTCCTGCAAGTACAGGAACTCAGTCAGTCCGCTGATTGTAAGACAGCGGTCATTGTCGCTAGACGATTGCTTAGCGAAAGACCCAACGACCCTGATTTCCCAATTGACATTGCCATCGGACTGCAATTGGTATTGGGAGATTGTGAACTGGAAGAGGGACACTATGATTCGGCCAAAGATAGCTACGAGCAGGCCTTACAAGAAGTGCAAGAGGCTACTAGCTCCACAGACATACAATTACTACATGCTGAAATTATCCATAAGCTTGGCAATTACCACCTTGAAACTAAAGATTATGGGTTGGCAGTTCCTTTACTGGAACAGGCACTAGAGCAGCGCCAGTCAATTGTGGGTTTATGGCACCCAAAAATAGCCGATAGTTATGTGAATCTCGGCATTTGTGCACAAGCTAGTGGAGATTTTGATCAAGCGCTCGATTATCATCAACAGGCCTTAGCTATCAGAACGGACCTCATTCCTGACCAATTACCTAAACTCGCACAATGCCAAAACAATATCGGACTTTGCTATGATGATCAGCAAAATTTTGAGGCAAGTAAACGAGCCTATCGCGCAGCCTTACAAGGATACCAAGAGGCATATGGTAAACAACACCCAAAGGTAGCTGATGTATTATTGAATTTGGGCAATCTTTACGGAGTAGAAGGGAAAATAGATAGCTTCATTATTTACCAGAATAGTGCACAGTTGATCTGGAAGGCCTTATATGGTAAAAATCATCCCCTCGTGGCTTTGTCCTACAATAATTTAGCTAATGCTTATGACCAAATGGGACAGAGTCAAAAGGCATTGGATCTATTCCAAGAGGCACTTAGCATTCAACAACAGGTTTATGGGCCTGCCCATCCAGATGTAGCGGCTACCCATTTCAATATGGGCCTTACCTACGCCTGGCAAGAAGACTGGGGACAAGCCCAAGCTGCTTTCGAACAAAGCCTAGTGGCATTACAATTTCAAGCCCATCAGACTACCTCCTTTGACCAAGTTAACGATCCCCTTCTGCTACTACGGGTACTACAAGTAGCCGCCGAAATTCCCAAACGCAGATTTCAGCAAGAACAGAAAGTGATTCATTTGGAGGAAGCCGCTCAATACTTAGCACAAGCCGATCACCTAATCGATCATCTAAGAACAAGTTACACCGCTACCGCCTCTAAGCTGGCTTTGGCAGAATCCGCCCAAGCTATCTACTCCGATGCGGTGCATTTGTCCACGACCATAGGGGACCTTACGAAGGACAAAACCTATTATGAACAGGCCTATTACTATGCTGAAAAATCAAAGGGCCTAATCCTGCTCGAAGCGCTTAAGAAATCAGAGGCAGCCTCTTTCACCGGCGTAGCCGATGACCGACTACAACATATCAGTCAAATTGAAATTGATATTGGATCGCTGGAGACACAGCTGTTTTTACTACAGCAGCGCCCGGAAGAAACCAGCCAGGCCCGGGCGGACAGCTTACAGTCTCAAATATTCAACAAAAAACAGTCCTTGAAAGAAGCTATCCAACAATTGGAGAAGGACTATCCGGAGTATTATCGCTTGAGATATGAGACGGATCCACCAGAGATCTCCTGGTTGCAATCCGATCTATTAGAGGCCAATGAAAGTATCGTAGAGTATTTCCTGGGCAATAGATTCCTATATCTATTTGTCATCAATAGCAGTGACTTTCACGTGCTAAGCATCCCTATTCAAGAGGACTTTCGTACCATCATCACCAACTACAATAATACCATTCGAAACTTTCCCTTTGTTCCTACCAAGGAGCTGAGAGTCAATATAGAATCCTATGCTAAAGCCGCATTTAGTCTATATCGATATCTCATTGCCCCGGTGGAAGGTCTTATCCACGATCGCTTAATCATCATACCTGATGAAGAACTAGGCTATCTATCTTTTGAGGCACTTTTGAAAGAAACACCAGAGAATCTATCCCTTTTCAAAGAATACCAATATCTCATTCGCGATTTCACCATTAGCTACAACTACTCTACTGGCCTTCTGAAGGAGATGCAAACCCAGGCTTCCGTCGCCAAACTAAAGCCTTACCTCGGCTTCTCCCCTACCTTCGGTCCCAATCACAGTAAGCAACTGAATGAATTGAAATATAGTCAAGCTGAAATACAAGGAACCCAGGAGCGCCTTGGCGGAGAGATCTTCGCCGGGCCCATGGCAACCAAAGCCAATTTCTTGGCTGAACAGGCTCGGTATCGAATTCTGCATCTAGCTACCCACGGTAAGGCCAATGATGCTTACGGGGATTACTCCTTTTTAGCCTTTACCGAAGATGACAAGGTAAGAGGGGATCAGGCGCTACTTTACGTCCGAGAGATTTATAATCTAAATACAAATGCCGAGCTGATCGTCCTAAGTGCATGTGAAACCGGGACAGGTGAATTACAGCAGGGAGAGGGCATAGCTAGTATTGCCCGTAGTTTTTCTTATGCTGGCGCAAAAAGCCTGGTGGCTTCCCATTGGAGTGTAGATGACAAGGCAACTAGCCAACTCATGCATCGCTTTTTTGACTTCATTAATGAGGGACTAACTAAGGACGAAGCCCTGCGGGCTGCCAAACTGGATTTCATTGAAAGAGGGAAGCACAAGGATGTTCATCCCTTCTATTGGGCTTCCTTTGTCCCCATCGGTAATATGGATCAGGTCTATTTTCAGTTTGGTCAAACCCAATATCTACTCATTGGGTCCCTACTCTTATTTAGCTTACTAGTTGTATGGCTAGTCCGTAGACGTTATTTCACTCCCCAAGCTTAATGTGCTCCTCCTGCGCTCAACTTTCCCTCCGACTTCTGCTCCTTCACCAACAGCCAAAGCACCGCAGAAACTGCTAGAGCTATCGCACTGATGATGTAGATGATGGACTTGTCACTTTGCCCATCAATAAATTTACCCAAGGAAGAAGCTACTAACTGTGGTAGCACTACCGACAGATTAAAGAGTCCCATAAACATACCCATCTTGGCTTGGTTCACGGTTTCAGACATAATCGCAAAAGGTAAACTGACCACCGCAGCCCAACCCACACCAATGACAATCATGCTTAAAAAGAGCATCGTTGAACTTTGTCCGAAGAAAACGACCACCCCATACCCAATCGCCATGATAGCGATACAAGCCATATGAGTTTTTACCCGTCCGATTCGCTTAGACAACGGTTCCAATACTAAGGCTGGCAAAAGAAAACCCACAGTATTCAAAACAGCAAAGGCAATACCAGTAACAAATCCAATGTGATCGTTCTGTTCTGCACTTAACTTGACGGTAGTTTCATACCCCATAATCACCTCTTTGATATAGGCAAAAGTGTAGACGAACATGGTCTGTACGCCAAGCCAAGTAAAGGCATGCGCAAAGCAAATCTTACCAAATTCTAGCCAATCCGTATCAGAGGGAACTAGTTCTCCATCCTCCTCTGTGCCGGCAGAAAGTTCACGTGGCTCTTCTATGAAAAACAAGGGCAAAATAGAACAGACGAAGACGACCACAGCCCCGAAATAGATCAAAGTGTAATTGCTAATGAAAGCCCCAATCAAATAGGCAAGCACGCCAAAGAAACCCGAAATGGACTGCATCCAGGTATAACCTTTGGTTCTAGCGTCGCCCGGAGGTGTCACATCTGCGATGACAGAACGGGTCGGGTTAAAGCTGATATTGATGGCAAGATCTAATGATAGTGCCACGGTGATGGCCACCCCAATCAAAGAGCCGATTCCTAAAGAGTCATTAATCACATCAATATTGGGTAAGGCCAATAACATCAGGGCAGCAATCGTGCCGCCTATAATGATAAATGGGCGTCGTCTACCATTCCAAAACCACACATTGTCACTGATCACGCCGATAATCACTTGCCCCAAGATCCCAGCCGCAGGTCCAGCCATCCAAACCAAACCAATTTCCTCTAGATTAAAGCCGTATTTAGTATTTAGGATCCAGCTTAAAGCCGCAATCTGGACGGAGAGTGCAAATCCCATGGCCGTAGCAGGGAGACTAAGAATGGCATAGAAAGTATTCGTAAGCCTTTTTTGCATTGTTCGCATAACAAGGAGTTGATTTGAGCAGGAACGAGACTTAGGGTTTCGTTCCTGCTCCTAATAAAGAAGGACTTGTTTTACTGAGCCAATACCATGGCACTTCTTCCTGGCACGGTCAATTGTGATGCAGCAATTGTTCCCAGTCCCTCCTCATTCATTCGTTCTCCATCGAGCACCACTTTCCAGTTGCCAGTTGGGATATCCAGGGTTTTATATTCGGCGTTTCCATTGTAGACAACTAAGATATTGGTCCACTCATCGCCATTCGCATTGTCCTTTAATTGATAAGCAATCAGGTTGTTATCAGATACCTCAAGAAACTCTAAATACTGTTGCACCATTTCTGTGCTGGTCATTCGGAAGGCCGGATGGCCTTTTCGAAGTGCAATTAGACCTTTGAAATAGTCGAGTACTCCAGGGTATTGCCCTTTGCGAGCCCAGTCAATACGATTGACTTCATCTGAAGATTTATAGGAGTTCTCCTCGCCCCCTTTTGTCCTAATCATTTCAACACCTGCATGAAGGAAACTGACGCCCTGTGCAGTTAACACAATCGCTCCAGCTAGCTTGTGCATTTTGATTCTTTCTTCTTCGGATTCTTCCGGGCAAGAAATGGCTAGGCGATCCCAAAGGGTATGATTATCATGGCAGGACACATAGGTGACCGTTTGCAAAGGAGATTTTGCCCAAGGAGCATTGGAGTAATTAACGGAATCATATTGTACCTGCGGATGCTGTGTAGAGGCTACTACCCCAAACTTCACGCTCTCCTCCAGACCAGCTAACCCACTTACAAAGGCTTTTGCCTCGTGCGTAAATACATGTCCCTTTATCCCGTCACGGATATCATCACTGAAAGCAGCCACCCGATCTAGTTTAGTCGTGTTTGCCTTGATCGCTTTATTCTCATCAGGCAACGGACTTGAACCAGCAGTCCATCCCTCGCCGTATACAAAGATGCTTGGGTCAATTTCATCCAAGGCGCTGGTGATGGCATTCATCGTTTCGATATCGTGTATTCCCATCAAATCGAATCGAAAGCCATCCATATGGTATTCTTCTGCCCAATGCTTCACGGATTCTATCATGAATTTGCGCATCATCGCTCGATCAGAGGCCGTTTCATTACCACAAGCCGAAGCGTCTGAAAAACCTCCTTCCTCATTCTGCCGGTAGTAGTACCCCGGAACTAGTTGATTAAAATTCGAACCCTCCGTCGCACCGGTATGGTTATAAACGACATCCAAAATCACTCTTATACCATTGTCATGAAGCGTCTTGATCAACTGCTTGAATTCTCTGACTCGGACCGCTCCATCTTCTGGATTTGTCGAATAACTTCCTTCCGGTGTGTTATAATTCTGTGGATCATAGCCCCAGTTGTAGTTATTCTCCTCTAACTTAGATTCATCCACGGAAAGGTAATCGTAGGAAGGTAAGAGGTGAACATGGGTGACTCCCAAGTCCTTAATATGGTCCAGACCTGTGGATAAACCATCAGGGGTTTTGGTGCCGGATTCGGCCAGTCCTAAGAACTTCCCTTTATTTTCAATACCTGAATTGGGGTCCATGGATACATCCCGAACATGAAGCTCATAGATGATGATATCATTGAAGCCGGCCAAGGCGGGACGTTTATCCGCTTCCCAACCTTCGGGATTGGTTGATTCCATATCTATGATCATTCCACGGCGGCCATTGGTGCCCACTGCCTTAACATAAGGATCAGGGACTTCATCTCTCCAATTCCCATCCGATTTAGCTTGAAAGGCATAATACTTCCCCTTCAAATCTTCGTTGATGGTAATCTCCCAAACTCCATCATCCCCCATTTTCATGGTCTCTTCACGAATTGGGTCGCCCCCCAACCCTTGTTCATATAATTTGAGCTGCATAGCTTCTACAGCAGGGCTCCAAACTTTGAAAATTGAAGCCTGTGGGGAATAAGTTAGGCCAAGATCGGTACCCTCGTACAAGGGGTAGTCCTCGAAGCTTTCATAAACCTTCGGGCCACTCTGACAGGTCCACATAAATAAAAGAATAGTTGTGAGGTAGAGCAGTCTACTCATGACAGGTAATTAGGTTTCATACTTATAAAATCCAGGCCAGGCGGCCAGGTGCCTAAAGATAGTAGTTTTGATGAATAGATAAAATCTATTTACCGCATTAGGGGATTTTGTCGTCAGAAGAAAAGGTAAGAAGTGAATAGACTATATAGATAAAGTCGACTAAACCCTGGGAAAAAGCTTAGGCACCCTACCCTTGTATTCGCTATAAATCTCTCCAAAATCCTGGATCAAGTCTTGCTCTTCCCATCGGATGCCTAAAAGAATATAGATGGTCATTAAACAAGCAAATACAAGATGTGCAATGCTCATAGTAGGACTACACCAAAAAGCGATCAGAAAGCCCAAATAAAGAGGGTGTCTTAATTTCTTGTAGAGAAACGGATCTCGGTAGATCAAAGCCGTGTAGGGTCTTTGCCGCCAATAAAGATAAACCTGTCGCAAGCCAAATAAATCCCAGTGGTTAATCAAAAAAGTAGCAGTAAACATAATTAGCCAGCCTAGGAAAAATAGAAAATAGAAGCACACTTGGAGACTAAAAGATTGAATCTTCCAGCAGTAGCCTGGTATCGGTTGCCAACAGAAAATAAGTAGGATAAGACATAAGCTAGCCATTAAGCAGAAGACAGCCCTTTCTAGGGGTCTAGGAAGCCAAGAACGCAGCCATTCCTTAACAGACCTACGCGACATCAAAGAATGTTGGATCCCAAAAAGCACAATCAAGCTTATATCAATTATTAGGGCATACCCTAAAGAAGTTCCGGCAGCACGGTCCATGCCTAGTACGGGATGCAGATTCCCGGTAAATACAATGAGCAGGATAATAGTCAGTTGTGAGAGCAAGTAGACATAAGTGCCGATCCCCAGGTAAAGAAGTCTTTTTAACATGAATTAGGTCTTTAATGAACTGGAATTCTAAGTTCTACTCTCGTACCGCAAGCCGTTCCATCTACTTCCGTCAGATCAATTATTTGTACCGAAGCCTCATTATGATATAGCTTACTGAAAAGTTCCAAGCGATCTTCTGTAATCTTAGTCCCCATCGATCGCGTCTTCAGTTTGGAAGAAGCGTTGAGTTCTTGTACGTACTGGCGGCCCACGCCATTATCTTGAATAACGCAAATCAAGCTATGCCCTTGCATGGCCAGTATTATGTCTAATCTTCCAGGTTTATCACTATGTAAAAGGCCATGCCAAATCGCATTCTCTACATAGGGTTGTAGGAGCATCGGCGGAATTTCATGATCAACAGGTACCAAACCATTTTTGATCTGGATGGTATAGACAAATTGTCCTTGAAAGCGCAAAGTTTCCATCTCGACATAGAGTCGCAAAGCTTCTAGTTCGTCCTTTAAGTTGACTTGATTCTTCCTGGAATTTTGCAGGATAAGTCGAATTAGTCGGGAAAAGCGGTTCAAATAATCAGAGGCTTTTTCGGTCTCATTTTTAAGGATGTAGTAGTCAATGGAGTTTAAGCAATTAAAAATAAAGTGCGGATTCATTTGAGATCGTAGCGCTCTCATTTCTACTTTGGATAAGCGACGTTCGAAATCCAACTTCAACTGTTCTTCCCTTCTGATTTGGTTACCCCCAAAACGAATTAATAGCAACACCGCACTCAATACCGTGGCGCTGCCAGCTCCCCATAGCCAAGTGGGCAGCGTATCAGATTGAACTCTAGTGACCGGATCTAGTAGGACCACAAGGCTAATCTGCTGCAATAAAAACCAGGAAAGTACTAAGCATAGACACAAAAACACCCACCCGATCAAATGTCTGGCTATGCTGAGTATGAATGTGTTTTCCATTTGAGTTATCCTCTTTTATCAGACAAATAGCATCATTTTCTGCTGGAATGTTTAGGCAGATGATTGGTTGGAAGTCCCAAGTGATTAAGTGGTAAGATATTCTTAGCAGAACCAAGGGTATGTCGGAAAAATCATGGACTAAATAAGGTTGATACCCAACCGTGGCAGCGATTTCGAGCGTCTATCTGATCAAAATAGATAAACCAATTGGTGCTCAACAAAAAACTTAGTATGAAATTACTATACACATTTATAGGGCTTGGCCTAAGCTTATTATTCTTCACTCCCAATCTGCAGGCCTGTTCCTGTGCCTACGTTGAAACCTTTTGCGAATCTCAAACCTTTGGCACGGACACCATCAATACCCATTTGATCATCTATGGCAAGAAGGTGAGGCGTGAGAACGGTGGTATGCGAGTGGAAGTACTACAGACACTCCATGGCAGTGCAGCTGGGCAAAGTCTATTTGTTAGAGATGGCAACGGAGCGGATTGCGGTATGTTTACCGATACCTTTGAAGATGGTAAAGAATTCATTTTTGCCTTGAGTCCAGACTGGCGAGAATCGCAAGGACAATCGGGATATATGATTAGTATTTGCGGGGTAAATGTCCTGGAGGTAGAATCGGGGATCGTGAAAGGTAATATCGCTCCTGGAATTAAAAGCATAGCACTAGAAGATTTTAACACGATTGGCGGCTGTGGAGAACTAGCGCCAATTGCGGGTGGGTTAGAAATACGTTTAGGTCCGGTTCCGACCGCCAACGAAGTGGAATTGAAACTGGCTTTTGGCGGTCAACTACTCGGCTCTGCGCGTCTCATCAATGCTTTAGGTCAGGAACTATCCCGCTTCTCCATTGAAGGCGAAGGTACTTGGGAAAAGACCATTGATATTAGGCGTTTTTCGCCAGGAATCTACTTTGTAGAAATTGAAGTACTAGGGAGAAGAGCCATCAGGAAGATTTTGGTACAACGATAAGCCTTTACTCCTGGTTCATGGCTGGCGTTCTATATGCCTTAGCACTCCCCAATCAAATGGGGACCATATAGCGGTTTTGACTTGAGCAGCCTTCAAGGCTTGATTCGCCCAATTGTTGCACGTTCTAAAAATGGAGTAATTACCCCTAGCTTCGAAAAATACGTCAAGCTTTGTATATCCGGCATCAGGTATTACTTGTAAAGGTGCATCGTCCAGCTTGAGAAAGGAGTGAAAGAGAAAAGCTTTCAAACGATGTACCTGTTCGGGGCAGAGTTCCAGTTTCTGCCAATGGGATTGCACTCGATGATAATAAGTAAGGTGCATAGCCGTTTCACTCTTCCAGAAAAGCGCCTTTAGTGCCGTTGAGAGCTTCAGGTCCGCCCAGGTAGGTGTTTCCAAGTAGAATCCCTTATCACCCCACCCCACTGCAATGTACTGAATCGCATCCGGCACATCTATCCCCTCCCATTGCTCCCCTTCGAAAAAAGTTCGCGGGACAATGATATCAAGATGGATCCCATTACTCGTGACATAAAAAGGCATTGTAGATGCACATGTCTGGGCTTTGGGCCGGGTCGGAATAAGCGAAAGAACCATGGCACACAGTAGATATAACACGACTGCTGCGATCAGAGATAAGCTAACACGATAGATATAGCGAAAAACGATTCGGACCTTCATTAAGGAGTTAGATGCTGTTCTTATCTGGAGTGGTGCCCAACTATGCCGACACCACTTATTTTCTTGCAAAAATTCTTCTTCTTTTATCAATGGATTGCTCCATATGGTCCATATAGGACCGCTGCTGTTCCGTCAATTTTTTTCTATCCCAAATATCAAGCACATAACTGTATACCATCAAATCTCGATAAAGCAGAAAGGTAGGAATAAAAGCTATTTCTGCTTGGGAAGGCTTCTGATATTCTTGTGTATAACCGCTCCAAAAGTTCTCTAAAAAATCGTTTAGGAAGTTGACTTTAGCTAAATTCTCAAGGTGATTCGCAGCATAATAAAGCACAATCGCTACGTCATATACATACCAGGTTTGACAGCACAATTCAAAGTCAAACAAAACTAAGCTCCCATCAGCCTGCAATAGATAATTCCCATGGTGAATATCGTAATGAACAAGACCATAATTAGAGGGATTTGTAGGTAAGGTTTTGATGCGAGCCACGACAGCCTGATGCAGCTCCACACCCCCAGGAATAGTCTGAGCAAGCTTGGGATAGTTTTCAAATTCTGGAATTTTATCCCACGGCCTATAGTTGAAGGGCTTGGTCCATTGATACGCTCGTCCCAATCGATGTAGTAGACCCGTAAGTTGCCCCAGTCTTGCAAAATGAGCTGCATTCCAGTCTTTGGCTTCCACCTTGCGCCCCTGGATCTTGGTGAATATCACTCCCCAAAAGGTAAATGCATCGATATTCAGGGTGATGGGTTCGCTGTCAGAAATAAGTTCTACTACCGGAGCGCCTTCTTCTCTTAAATAAGCTAGCCAGGCCAATTCACTTGCGATATCTAGTCTTGTTCGAACAGTGGCCGGTGTAAGACGAATGATCGCAGTCCCGCAATCGTAGATAAGGTTGGTATTAGATCTGATTAAGGTGGCGTGCGCTGTGTCAATGCCATAAGCGTGAAAAAGCTGCTGCACTTCTTTCCGTTGGAAAATGCTTTTAGGGTTCAAAGGTCGAACAATTTTGGCAGGAGTTAAGGAGATTGCAGGGCTGTGATCTTCTCTACGACTGTTCCTCTTTCACCGATTCGAATAATACGCAGGGCTAACTGTACCAACCAAGCCGGCTGACTTATGGTATTAGCAAAATTGGCAACTTTGGAATCCCGCTGTTCAATAAAATTTGCGCTATCTTCTGGCGAAACCCTAACAGCTTTCTGCGCGACTTGCCATGCACCTTCTCTGGCTACCTCCATGCTGAAATCAATGAGGTAATTATCGATTCTTCCTGTTCTTCTAAGTATCCAATGCCAGCTGGGCCATATCTTGGCCAAGTCCTCTTGCACTTCCTCCACTAAATTAGCCAGCACTTGGTTGATTCGTTGAAAATCGGTCTGTAAGGATTGAATATTTTCCGGAGTAGATATTTCGGCTGCAGCAAGTCCTAAGTCAAGATTGATATGTGCATTCATCCCCATCAGTAAATGTTGTAACACAATTGGCCAATATTGCTCACTGAGCTGGAAGGCCTTTTCCCAGGATTGAGTGGTCTGTCTTCCTTTTCGCTGGTTTTGGTAGGCCGCCAGATAGCGTTTAGCAAAAACGATATCCAATTTCTCCATTCGAGATCCATTCTCAAAGAAGCCATCTTTGATTCCTTCTCTCACTTTTATCGTCACTTTCTGGTATAAGGCAGGGAAGTATCCATATGGACTATTTTCTGCTTTAGCCTCATCAATGATGACCTGTAAGGCTTCAATAACTGCGTCGATGGTTTGAATGGAATCCAAGTCCATATGAGAATTCTTCTGGTCTTGGGTAAGATAATCTTATTCGGAGAATTTAGGAATAAAGGAGATAAAGATATATTCAAAAGATGCATACGGTCCGTTTCCCACTAAGAACGGAGCGTATGCATCCTCATAAAACTAGTACTTTGTAACATAAATTTCTCTGGTTTCTGGCGGTATCTTTTAAACAAGCCCTGCGTTGCTCGTCGGTCAAGTAGCTAAGGCTATTTTCCCTCCTCGCGCCTTGAGCTTACTTAAAATCTGCTCCCCATAATTCCAAATAACTTATGTTACAAAGTACTAGGGTCTTACTCTATAATCAATTCTAGTTCTTGCCCTTTCACTTTAATGACTCGTAGATCACTTAAATTGATGTACTCTTTGCCGACAACAAGAAACTGATCTTCTAGTTTTACATCTTTGGCTTTGTATGATCGAGGCTCTGAATCTGACCCCAGCTTTAGTGTCAGTTTTTCGATCTTTTCGGATTCTATCAATTGGGTTACTTTTTGGCCGGTTTGACCACCCTCTGTACAGCTCAACATAAAAATTAGTGCTACCGTAGCAAATCCTTTCCAATACTTAGTCATAAGCTTATACTTTAGTTATAGATTACGCGCCTTATTAATCATAACTAATTGTATTTCTTATAGTTTCCTTACCATCCGGTCTTAATTCATTTCAACATCACCCCCTTTGCAAACAAGATTTCGGAAAGCTCTAGAACCTACGAATTCTTGCGTTCAAGGTCCAAAATTTCCACATATAATTCTTCCGTGTAAGCGCTTCAAAAAATTTAGGATTGTAGTTTTTCTGGATAAAACTTACAGTCATTTTACACAGTTAGCTGCTTACAGCTTTCAAGACAAGTATATTGCTCGATAAGGATAGAAAACTACTCATTCAAGTATTTCTAATTGTCGTAAAATCGTCTTCGTAATTTCCTTTCTACACTTTCCAAACTGAGGCTTATCATCCGCTCGATCTTTAATCAAGCGCGTAGCAAAAAAATAGACTTCCTTTTCCTTTTCAAGATAGCCGACCCACCAACCGGTATCTTTACCTCCATCTCTAGTCCAACCCGTTTTTGCCCGTAGGATATAGCCTTCTGTTTGTTCTACTATCATCATTGATTTTAGGGTAGCAAAGTGAACTTTGGAGAATGGCAGCGTTTCTTCATAAACCCCAATTAGAATTTCTATTTGGTTGGCCGGTGAAATGGCAAAGTTGCCAAAATTCCAAAAATCGGGATCGTCTATAGAAAGATCTACATTGCCATAATGGCTTTGCTGCAGTAACTCTCGGTATTTATCTTTTCCTATTCGCTTTGCCAATTCCACATAAACCCAGCCCGCGGAAAGTTGGAAAGCTTCCCTCATACTCATGTCACGGTAGATTTTGGGCCGAAACCCATATTTCACCGTATCCGTACTACCAGGCCATTTCACCATTTCATACTCATCTTTTACCGCTTCAGATTCGAGTGCGATTAGTGTATTGATAATTTTAAAAGTTGAGGCGGGTAAGGTAGGATAGTGACTATCATTGATATCGCTAGCTATCCATTTCTTTCTCTGATAGTCGTAGATGGTAATGCTACCATTGATGCCGCAGGACTGAAAGGGTTCCCGCAAATTTACTTGGCCTTCAGCAGCTAGATAGCTACTCATTAAGAAAAACAACAGCAAGGATCTTTTCATTTTTCATTTGATTTAAGAATGGTGAAAATACGCTGACCTGTATTCTACTCAGCGTGATGGAACAAGAACATGACACGGAGAACTCAAGTTCCATGCCCTACCAAGCTATCAAAACACAGTTAGTCATTTCTATTTGCTGGTGCTTCTCCGCTCATGATTGTTGTACTTTTAATCAGATTCTTTTTACCAAGCAGAACCATTTAGCCTTTTATTCCTTTACCTACTAATGGGGTTGGGGGGTACCGCTCAGCGTAATCCCCTGCCCATTGCTCCTTTATAACGACCCAGCTATAACCATTTACCACTAGATAATGACACAGCGAAAAAGAATACCTAAGGTCATGTATTGCCTGTCTTTTCTCCCCATTTTCCTTTCCGCACAAATCAACGAAAGCGATACTGCGACATTCCGAGCTAATCTTTCTCTTACAGGCATCTGGCAGGAAGGGAATGTTCAAACCTTAATCTTTCGAGCCAAGTCAGATGTGACTTACAAGCCTTGGAAGAAATGGGTCTATAAAACCAAGAACTCATACGTGTACCAAGCCTTTGGTAGGCAAAAGGCGGATGAAGACATTCTGAGTCTGAATTTCCTTTACTTTAACCCGGAAAAGAATGTATATCCCTTACTGCTGGGAATTGTAAGTACTAACTTCCGTAGGCAGATTGACTTACGCTACCTAATGGGGTTGGGCGCCACTTTTCAAGTTCTGAAAAAGAAAGATAACTGGCTAAAACTTTCCATTTCAAGCGAATATGAAGAAACAGATTTCAAGCAGGCTACTTTTAACCGTAGTCGGTACAATGTTTCCCGTACCGTCAAGACCTTAAGAAGTACGCTCTGGGTTAATGGCAAACACCCCATTGTCAAAAAGAAGATCATCCTCACCCACGAAAGCTATTTTCAACCCTCTGTTAGTCAGGGCGACAACTTTCGTTGGCGATTGGAAGCCGGCTTGAATTTCCCCGCTTGGAAGTTTTTAGACTTTAAAATCAGCTACCTGCATACCTATGAGAGTATTGTGATCGAAAACCAGCAGCTTGAAGACCAATTTCTGACCTTTGGCTTTACCGTCAAAAACTACTGACCCTTGTCAATCAAATTAGATTCGAGCATATGCCCGTGGTTTACTACCGCAGCCATAAATTTGAAATCCAAGCAGAGGTCGAGAATACTACAACTCATATAATTCGATCGGCAAATCATCCGGGTCACTAAAGAAAGTGAATTTTTTGTCCGTAAACTCGTCCACACGAATGGGTTCCACCTCTACCCCCTTAGCTTGCAGCTCAGCAACCGATGCATCGAGATCATTGACTCCGAAGGCAATGTGCCTAAGCCCGGCAGCTTCAGGATAGGAAGGCCTTGCTGGTGCATTTGGAAAGGAGAATAATTCTATCAAATACTGACCATTGATGGTGGATATTCC
>JABSSL010000124.1 GCA_013214355.1 Saprospiraceae bacterium
GAGCAAATACCGATATTTGTTTCGAGAACTCAGAGGGCAGAGTAAGCATAAAATTTGATTTGTGGTTATTTCAAATTTAATACTCTCTTTCTTGAGTTCTCACTTTTCTTAAAATGCTAAAGTCGAGATAAGAGTGTGTTTAAATTTCGGTCTTTGAGACGAAAATGATTCATTTTTGCTTAAACGAGACGCAGGTTTTGGCTGATAGCAGCGCTACCAAGCCTGGTTATAGGCTAAAGGAATTGTTTTAAGAATACCTTACAACTGAATTAACTAGCCCTTAAGAAATATCCAAACCCTAATTTCAGTTTGGTGTTGGGTTGGAAGATAGAAGTCACCTCCCGTAAACTGCTGTTCTTAATGTGCTATGCCGTTGCAATGCCGTAGGCTGGAGCATGGTTTTAGCATAGCTGGTCTCAGAATAATAAATAGAACTCCATATGAAGTCACTTAATCCACTTTTCTTCACTCGCTACGCCCTCCTAATCGTGGGTTTCTTGATCATTGAATCGTGCGCAATTAACCCTGTGACGGGTAAACGCCAGGTTATGTTCATGTCAGAAAGCCAGGAAATTGCTTTGGGGAAACAATCCGATCCTGCGGTTGTAGCGCAATTTGGACTATATAATAATGATCAGTTACAATCATTTATAAAGGAAAAAGGTCAGGAAATGGCCAGTATTTCGCACCGTTCTCATCTTAAATACGAGTTTAAGGTAGTTGATTCTCCGGTGCTTAATGCCTTTGCCTTACCGGGTGGATATGTGTACTTTACTAGGGGGATTCTTGCTCACTTCAATAATGAAGCACAGTTCGCCGGAGTACTAGGGCATGAAATTGGACATATCACGGCGCGTCACGGGGCAGCTCAACAGAGTAAACAAATGCTGTATTCAGGAGGATTGATCTTAGGTATGGTGCTTTCCCCAGAATTGGCCTCCATGGGAGAATTGGCGAGCCAGAGTTTGGGTTTGTTGTTCTTGAAATTTGGACGAGACGATGAGCGGCAGTCAGACAAATTGGGGGTTGAGTATTCGACTAAGATTGGCTACGACGCCAAGGCAATGGCTCGCTTCTTTGGGGTCTTGGATAGAGTTACTGGAGGACCTGAGGGAAGAGTTCCAACTTTTATGTCAACTCACCCTGATCCAGGAAACCGTGAGGTAGATGTCACAAACTACGCTAAGCAAATGCAAGCACAAGCACCCGGGAAGAATTTTAAGGTGAACAGAGACGGCTATTTGCGCATGATCGATGGCATTACTTATGGAGAAGATCCTCGACAAGGATTTGTGGAGAATAATACTTTTTACCATCCCGATCTAAAATTCCAATTCCCAACCCCTCAAGGCTGGCAAGTGCAAAACACTCCTCAGCAAGTGGCTATGGCGCCTAAAGATGGCAAAGCCATGATGATCATGAATTTGGCGCAGGGACAGTCATTGGAAGCAGCAGCACAAGCTACCAACGAGCAGTATAAGTTTAATACCATCTCTTCTCGTAATACAACAGTCAATGGTTTGCCTGCCATTGAAATGGTATCTGAAATGCAGCAGCAACAGCAACAACAGCAACAACAGGGGCAGCAGCAGCCTCGCGTGCAAGCGCAGACTTATTTAATCCTATACAACAATTTGATCTACCGATTTATCGGCTTGTCTTACGCACAGGATTTTGCTACTTACCAGAATACTTTCTTGAATACTATGCGCAGCTTTAAGGTTTTGCGTGATCCTAATAAGCTGAATCGTCAACCGGAGCGGCTCGATGTGCAGCCGGTGAAAGTTGATAATAGTTCCTTGGCTGACGTGCTGCGGAGCTACGGGGTAGACAGCAAGCGCCATGAGGAATTTGCGGTACTAAATGATATGCAGCTAACGGATCGTCTTCCGCGAGGGATGTTGATCAAAGTACTAGAGCGTTAAAGAAATGCACAGCTAATTCTTTTGCTATCAAATAAAAGGCCTGGCTCCTAAATCGTATGTAGGGGTCAGGCCTTTTTTGTTAAACCACAGCCCGAATTTGTTGATGGAAAGATAGTGGGTGATGGAGTTAGTGCCACTGCAACCCGTCCGTATTGAGGCATTGTATGTTGCCATTAAGGTATTTGTATAGCTTAGGTTTGAGTAAATTGTTCAAAACAAAATACGGTGGAAGTTGATTAGCTGTATCTCAAATTAGGAAAATAGCAAGGTTGGCAGAATACTAGTTTTTTTTATATCTTGCTTATCTAATAAGCTGTCACGATCAACGATATTAACCTCAAAATCCTAACGCAACCCTTCAGAAATAGTAATAAATTGAAATTTATTTGGCGTTAACACATTGCCTTTATCTCTTCTTGTAACAGCGATTTACCACAGCACTAATATGCTTTATTGGGTTTGAGTATTCAAATCAAATAGCTTCTTACAATCGTAAATGATATGAAAAGGGTTTATCGAGAAATAACTCCTGTAACTAGCAAAGATGTCTTTCGGATTTTTCACTATCCGGAAGCAGAGTTCAGGTATCCGCTTCATCATCACCCAGAATATGAAATAAATTTGGTGTTAGGTAGTAAAGGCACCCGAATTGTGGGCGATGCAGTGGAGACTTATGAGGAAGAGGAATTAGTATTACTAGGACCCTATATTCAACACTGTTGGGATGGTGCTGCCTACGTAGAAGAGACGGGGGTCAGTCCCGAGGTTATTGTGGTACAATTCCACAAGGATTTATTCACCAATCACTGGTTGATGAAAGATGCTTTTGTACCGATTCGAATTTTATTGAGTGAATCCTCTCGCGGCATCGAGTTTTTCGGAGAGACTAGAAAGAAGGGGGTCAAGATGTTAAAGGAGCTGAGAAACCTAAGCGGTTTTCCAGCCACCTTAGCCTTCTTTGAGTTTTTATATGTTTTGGCCACTACAACCGAAAAGCGTCAAATCGCTAGTGCTGGCTACGTGGTACCCACTACTTATTTCCGCAACAAGCGTATTGAGGATGTATACAATTATATAAACCAGCACTTCAAGAAAGATTTACAGTTAGCGGAAGTTGCCGCTGTAGCTAATATGAGCCCTTCGGCCTTTAGCCACTACTTTAAGAAGTGTTCTAACAAGAGTTTTATCCACTTTTTAGTGGAAAAACGAGTCAGTTTTGCCTGTAAACTGCTGCTGGAAACAGAATGCACGGTAAGAGAGATCTGTTTTGAGTCTGGATTTAACAATCTTTCCAACTTCAATCGCCTATTTAAAAAGTACAAAGGCGTGACACCCAAAGCTTACCGTTTATCTCTCGAAAGAGACCTACTTCACATCAAGCATGAGGGGCGATTTTTCGCTGTTGAGGGCAAAAATGGGAATTGATCGGTTTCTCAATACTTTGTAGCTAAAGACTGATACTTTTTTGAATGAAGTCTATTAAGTATTATACAATTTGGTTACATTCGATTTCCAATTTTACTTCGGTTTATGAAAGAATAACCGATGATAATTACGGCAAAATTATTAAGAAGAATCAAACTTTTGTGACTATATGAACAGCGCTCAGGAATGTATTATCGTTAGTATAGTACTTTTTTGAAATAAACTCTTAGCCACATTAACACATATAGTACCATTTCACACGGATTTTCATGCTGAAGATCCATCCCCTAAGCCAAAACATAGATGTAGTAAGAAAAAACTCATCAGGAACTCTATAGAAATACACCTTTCCTACGTTTTTTCCCATCACATCTTCCTATGTCCGCCTGTAAGACCAGACTACGTATTACTGCCATTATATCATCATAACAAACTTGCCACAGCTACTAGGGCCAGCCTTGCGTATGCAAGTGCTGCCTAGATAGTATTGGGCAAAAACGAAAAATCAATATATGGCAATCATTTACTCTTGTAAACATAATTATCGGTTTATGAAACAAAAAACTTTGGGTATGAATCCGCTAGTACTGCGGATAAGCTTCCTTTCGTTGTTTCTTGCCTTAGGAACCTTCCTATCGGCGCAGATTCAAGGAAAGGTAACAGATACCGAGACGGGCGAGCCTTTAATCGGTGCTTCCGTATTGGTACAAGGAACCTCTTCCGGTACAGTTACTGATCTTGATGGTAACTTCTCCGTGGCGGCAAAGCCAGGAGATATTTTGGAGATTTCTTACACGGGTTATTCCACACAAGAAATTGAGGTCGGTTCAGAAACTGTGATCGATATTCAATTATCTGTGGGGGTTGCCCTTGGGGAAGTAGTAGTAACGGGATACTCTGTAGAATCAAAAAGACAAACGACAGGAGCCGTTTCTATTGTAAAATCAGCTGACCTTAAAGCTATTCCTTCGGGTAATGTAGAGCAACAGTTGCAAGGGCGGGTAGCCGGTGTAACCGTAGTTACGAACGGACAGCCTGGTACAACCAGTCAGATCCGTGTTCGTGGTTTTGGTGCTTTCGGTGGTAACCAGCCATTGTACGTAGTGGATGGTGTACCTGTAGGATCTACTGAATTCTTATCTCCAGATGATATCGAAACTTCTACCGTATTGAAGGATGCAGCTTCTGCTTCCATTTATGGTGCTCGTGCGGCGAATGGTGTAATCGTTTATACCACTAAGCAAGGCGCTAAGGGCAAGAAAAAGCTTCGCGTATTCTATGATGGTATTTTCGGTGCTACTGATCCAAACGTAGGAGGTTCTCCTGAAATGTTGAACCCACAGGAAATGGCGGAGTGGACACACATTGCTTATCGCAACAATGCTACCGCTAACGGTACGGAGCCAGATTATGCACACCCGCAGTATGGTTCAAATGCTACACCTCGTTTGCCAGATTATCTACACGCTAATGGTCAAAATGGTGTTGTGGGTACGGTTGATGTAGAAGCGATCAGAAAGGCATTTGAGGCTGACCCTGAAAATGTATTCTTGATTCGTCCTAATCTAGCTGGTACAAACTGGTATGATGAAATTACGCGTACAGGTTTCCTTCAGCGTCACTCTTTAGGCTTTAGTGGTGGAACAGACAACGGTGGTTACTACTTCGGTATGTCTATGCAAGAGCAAGAAGGTATCTTGTTGTCTAATGACTTCCGTCGTTACAGTTTCCGTGCCAACTCTTCTTGGGAGTTGACTCCTTGGTTGAAAGTAGGAGAAAACCTTCAGTTCACTTTCCGTTCTACTAGAGGTCAGACTGGTGGTGGTGGTGGTGCTGGTATTGCTGATGACGAATCAGAAGTATTGGCTGCTTACCGTATGCCTACTATCATTCCTGTATTCGACGAGTTTGGTAGCTACGCAAGTACTAAGGCTGCAGGTTTCAACAACCCTCGTAACCCAGTACGTCGTCTAGTTCAAGATCGTCAGGATGACAACGGCTTCAACAATATTGGTTTCGGTAATCTTTACTTGGAGATCCAGCCTATTAAAGATTTGGTTTTCAGATCAAGTATTGGAGGTAGCTACAATAATTACCACTTCGTTAATTACAACTACCGCTACTTAGGTGACTCTGAGCCAGCTGCGAGTAACTCTTTCTCTGAAGGTTCTGGTTATTCTTACCAATATGTATTCACTAATACAGTAAGCTACAAAACACTAATCGGCGGTAGTCACAGTATCACTGCTTTAGGTGGTGTGGAGGCATTGAATACAGGTCGCGGAAGAGACATCAGCGGTTCTGGTATCAATCCTTTCTCTACTGACTTAGACTTCGTAAACCTATCTACGGTAGGTAATCCAGTAGTGAATAGTAGTTTATTCAATGGCGTTAACTTCTACTCGCTATTTGGTAAGTTGGACTATAACTATAAAGAAAAGTACTACTTGACGGGTGTTATCCGTCGTGATGGTTCTTCTCGCTTTGGTGAAAACGCTCGTTTCGGTACCTTCCCAGCAGTTTCTGCTGCCTGGCGTCTGACTGCTGAGCCTTTCATGCAAGGTGTATCTTGGATCTATGACATGAAGATTCGTGGTGGATGGGGTGAAATGGGTAACTCCAACAACGTTGATCCAAGTAACCAGTTCTCTCTGTATAACTCCAATAGAGCTCGTACATTCTATCCAATTGCTGGACAAAGCAGTGGTGTAGATGAAGGTTTTGCTCGTTCTCGTATTGGTAACCCTGATGCAAGATGGGAGACTAGTGTAATGACGAATATTGGGTTTGATGCTGCTTTCTTCAACAACCGTCTTGAGATTATCTTTGACTGGTGGAGAAAAGAAACAAATGATCTACTATTCCAAGTTCCTGTAGCAGCAGTTGTCGGTCCTTACGCCTCAGCTCCTTCTGTGAACATCGCTACGATGTTAAACCAAGGTGTTGACATTCAAGTAATCAACCGTGGTAACCTTGGCGGTGACTTCAAGTACGAATTAACTGTAAATGGTGCTTTCCTAGAAAATGAAATTACTTTCTTGGCACCTGGTCTAGACTTTATCACAGGTATTAACCCATCTTTCCGTGGTATTCGTCCAATTAGAAATGCAGTGGGTCAGCCACTTTCTTCTTTCTTTGGATATAATGTATTGGGCTACTTCAATAGCGCGGCGGATGTTGCTAACTCACCAACTCAGCCTGGTGCTGGTGTAGGACGCTTCAAATACGAAGATATTGATGGTGACGGCGAAATTACGCCTGATGATCGTACCTTCTTGGGAGATCCAATTCCTGACTTTACAGGTGGTTTGACCTTCAACGTATCTTATAAGAACTGGACCTTAGGGACCTACTTCTACACTTCTATTGGAAATGATATCTGGAACCAGCAAAAGTGGTTTACGGACTTCTTCGGTACTTTCGAGGGATCTGCTAAAGGGGTAAGAGCCAAAGAATCTTGGACACCTGAATTGGGCGATGCTGCTGCTGTTCCTATTTGGGAATCAGTTTCTAACTTAAGTACTAGTGGTGCTGAGAACTCTTGGTACGTGGAAGATGGTTCATACTTGAGAATGCAGCAATTGTCCTTAACTTATGAGCTATCAAGTGGAATCGAGAAATACGGTTTGTCTAGCTTGAGAATCGGTTTAGCCGCGAATAACCTATTCACCATTACTGGATATGAAGGATTGGATCCTCAAGTAGGTGGAGATGCGGATACTCGTTTCGGTATTGACGTAGGTAACTATCCTGTCACTAGAGGATACACGGTTACCCTAGGTCTAGGATTCTAGTAATCCTACGTATTTGTCGAATCTCGACAGTTTGCGAATCTCAATACTGCCCAGAAATTAGGGGAAAGCCTTAATTTGAGAGCGGAAAAGAAATCGCAATTATCAATTAACGAAAAATGATTTCGAAAATGAATAATAAAAGTCATTACAAAAAAGTCTTTCTGGCACTGGTAGCTTGCGCTATGTTTATGGTGTCCTGTCAAGACGAATTTTTGCAAGTGAACCCCACAGGGTCGTTGGCTAATGCTCAGTTGGCTACGAAGGCCGGGGTTGAAGGGTCCTTGATTGGTGCCTATAGTGCACTAAATGGTGTATTTGGTAACCGTTTTGAAGGTCCTAACCACTGGATCACAGGAAGTATTTGTGGTGGAGATGCCAACAAAGGTACTGACCCTGGTGATTATTCTGCGATCAACCCTATCCAACGTTATGAGACGGATCCTACTAGCGGAGATCTAAACGCTTTTTGGAGAGCTCGTTTCGAAGGAATTGCTCGTGCTAATGAGACCTTGCGCTTGTTGGCAGATGCCACAGATGTGACTACTGACGATGTAGCTCGAATTTCTGGTGAAGCTCGCCTATTGCGCGGACACTTCCACTTTGATCTTAAGAAGCACTTCAACAGTATTCCTTACATTGATGAGACTGCGGTATCTCCAGATGATATTTCATCTATAGCTAACTCACCTGATGTTTGGGGTAAGATTGAGGCAGACTTTCAGTTTGCTATGGATAACCTACCTGAGACGCAGTCTCAATCAGGCCGTAACAACAAATGGGCTGCTGCTTCTTACTTAGCTAAAGCTTACGTTTATCAAGGTAAGTGGGCGCAGGCAAAAACATTGTTTGATGATATTATTGCTAATGGCCAGACGGTTAATGGCAAGAAATATGGATTGGTGCCTTTCTATGCTGAGATCTACAATGCTGAGAATGACAACCACGAAGAGGCAGTATTCGATGTTGAATCTGCTATGAATTCTGGTAACGTTCAAAATGCAAATGCATTTGATGACTTGAACTACCCCTATAACACGGGTTCTGACGGTCCTGGTAACTGCTGTGGATTCTTCCAGCCAAGTTTTGAACTAGCTAATTCATTCCGTACAGATGGTGGTCTACCATTGTTGGATGGATCTTACAATGATGCTGCTAATGAGTTGGTACATGACTACGGTGTTGAAGCAGATGCTGATTTTACACCAGATGCGGGTCCATTGGATCCAAGAATCGACCACTCTATTGGCCGTCGTAGTATCCCTTACCTAGACTGGATTCCTCACCCAGGTAAAGCTTGGATCCGTAACCAGCCTTATGCTGGACCTTATTCTCCTAAGAAGTATATCTACTACAAGCGTCAGGAAAATACCTTGACGGATGGTAGTTCTTGGACGCGTGGTTATGCTACTATGAACTACACTATTATCCGTTTTGCGGATGTGTTGTTGATGGCTGCAGAAGCGGAGGTAGAACTAGGTAATCTAGAGAAAGCTAGAGAATATGTGAACATGGTTCGTGCACGTGCCGCTAACCAAGATTCTTGGGTGAAAAATCCTGATGGATCTAACGCAGCCAATTACCAAATTGAGTTGTACAATGATCCTTGGACGGATGCAGGTGCAGCTAGAACAGCTGTTCGCTTTGAGCGTAAATTGGAATTGTCTGGCGAAGGTCACCGTTTCTTTGACTTGGTGCGCTGGGGAATCGCTGCTGAAACTATGAACGCATACTTACAGTATGAAGCTAAGATCTTGGTTACCAAGTTTGGTGGTGCTAGTTTCACCGCAGGTAAAAACGAGTACTATCCAATTCCTCAAGATCAGATCGATATTCAAGGAGCTGACGTCTTGACGCAAAATCCTGGATACTAAGATGAATCTACGATAGTTGCTTGCAACTATACAGAGATAATATAAAGAGAGGGCTGCCTGAATTCAGGCGGCCCTCTCTCGTTAAGTTAGCCTTGAAAGCACCTTAGAAGCAGCACTTCTGTAGTGAAAAACGCTACCTTTGTGGGCCATAAACAAACAGAAATTACATGAGGCATAATCATCCGTACATTCCAATTCCTATCCTATATCTTTTGCTGGCAATAACAGTATTTTCTAGTTGTGAATCTCCTGCACCGAACACCACCTATCAACTTCTTGCTGCGGAGAAAACGGGTATAGATTTTACCAATGAAATCACCGAAACAGACTCCTTCAATATTTTGGAAACAGAGTTTATTTATAATGGAGGAGGAGTAGCAGTAGGTGATCTCAATGGAGATGGTTGGCAAGACTTATTTTTTGCAGGAAACCAGGTGGACAATCGACTCTATATCAATCAAGGTGATCTTACCTTCAAGGATATTTCTACTATTGCAAAAATCGGTAAACCCAATGCTAATGTTTGGTCATCAGGAGTAAACATAGTCGATATCAACCGCGATGGACGATCCGATATTTACGTTTGCAATACTCTAACTGATGAGGACACCTATCGTCGTAATCTACTGTACATTAATCAAGGTAATGACAAAGATGGAAATCCGACCTTCGAAGAAATGGGCGCGGCATATGGGGTAGATGATCCTAGCCATTCTTCCCATGCCCAGTTTTTTGACTATGATAATGATGGTGACCTGGACCTGTTTATCGGAGTTAACCTAATAGAGGGAAGATATCCTAACCAATTTGTCGACATAAAACTGGATGGAACGGGTTTGAATAGAGACAATCTTTTCCGCAATGATTGGAATGAAGAACTTGGACATCCGGTATTTATAGACGTGTCTTTGGAGGCAGGTTTGTTGCAGGATGGGTATAGTCATAGTACCCTTATACATGATTTCAATGAGGATGGCTGGCAAGATATTTATGTAGCCAATGACTACCAAAGTGATGACCTTATATTCATCAATAATCAAGATGGCACCTTTACGAATCAAGCGGGAAAGATCTTTAAGCACTTTTCCCTATCCGCTATGGGCAGCGATGTAGCAGATTTTAATAACGACGGAGCCGCTGATTTCTTCACCACAGAGATGCAGCCTTACTATAATAAGCGCAAGAAGTTGTTTCAGGGAGAAAGTAGTTATCAAATGCAGATTCTTACGGAACGCTTTGGCTACAATTACCAGTATACCCGCAATACCTTGCAATTGAATAGGGGAACTGATCCAGATACGGAACTTCCGGTATTCTCAGAGGTGGGTATGTATGCACAGGTGCAGGAAACGGACTGGAGTTGGGCAGCACTCTTTGCTGACTATGATAATGATGGTTGGCAGGATTTATACGTCGCCAATGGATTTCCCAGAGATGTGACCGATCGAGATTTTGCGGATTTCCGAGCCTTTGCTAGTAATCTAGTAACTACTCAAGAACTATATGAGCGGATTCCTGAAGTAAAATCCCCAAATTTTCTTTTTCGAAATCAAGGAGATCTTAGTTTTTCCTCCGTCGGTAAAGACTGGGGTTTAGCTATCCCATCTTTCAGTAATGGGGCGGCTTATGCCGATCTGGATAATGATGGCGATTTGGAGTTGATCACCAACAATATTGATGATGAAGCCTTTGTATTCGAGAATACTTTGATCCAAGGTAGTACTGTTCCAAGTGGCCAGCATTACCTACGTATTAAATTGACTGGCTATGCGTTGAATCCAGATGCTTTTGGAACTAAAATAGAAGTAAAACAAGGAGGTGACCGCCAAATTCGCTATAGCCTTTCAAATCGTGGCTACCTCTCTCAATCAGAAAACCTAGCTCACTTTGGCCTAGGAAGCCGGGCAAAGGTAGACAGCTTAATTGTACAATGGCCTGATGGTAAGCAGTCCTTACTGCAAAATGTTGAAGCCAATCAGCTACTAGAGGTGGATTATGCTACGGCAGTAGATCCTACTCAGCTAGCCGAAGAAGAGGTTATTCCACCGCTGCAAGAAGTAGCCGATCAATACCAGCTCAATTATCAACATGAGGATCTAGATTTTATTGACTTCAATTTCCAACGAACCTTGCCCCATAAATTCTCACAATATGGACCATCCATTGCTGTCGGAGATGCAAATGGGGATGGTAAAGATGATATCTTCCTAGGCGGTAGCCGAAGCTTTGATCAAACCTGGATGTGGCAACAAGCTGATGGGCAGTTTCGGCAAGAGGCTGTGACTTATAAGACGGATGGAGAAAAGCGAGAAGAAGACATTGCGAGTCTGCTTTTTGATGCCGATGGAGATCAGGACTTAGACCTTTATTTGGTGAGAGGAAATGCTCAATCAGAGGCGGGGAGTAAATTGTATCAGGATGTATTGTATGTCAACGATGGAACGGGCCAATTTACACTGGCTTCCGAAGCCTTGCCTGAAATGACAGCGAATGGCTCCTGCGTAAAGGCTGCCGATTTTGATCGTGATGGAGACCTGGATTTATTTGTAGGTAGCCGAGTATTGCCAAGAGCCTACCCCTTACCGGATAGATGTTATTTGCTGAGAAACGATAGTGAAGGAGGTAAAGTTAAGTTTACCGATATCACGGCCTCTATTAACGAAAAACTATTGAAGCCTGGTCTAATAACGGATGCTTTATGGACCGATGTAGATGGGGATCAGTGGCCTGATTTAATGTTGGCCGGTGAGTGGATGTCGCTGATGGTGTTCAAAAACGAGCAAGGAAAGGGTTTGAAAGACATAAGTGAGACCTCTGGCTTGGCCAATTACCAAGGCTGGTGGAACAGTTTAGCAGCTGCTGACCTAGATCAGGACGGTGACATGGATTATATCGCCGGTAATTTTGGTGAAAATCTGTACTTCCGATGTACTTCTGATCAGCCTTTGCGCATCTATGGGCAGGATTTAGATCAAAATGGGATGGTGGATCCACTTATCTCTTGCTATTGGCAGGACTCCCTCGGTAACAAAGACGAATACCTCTATCATCCGAGGCAGGACCTAGTCAAGCAATTCGTAGGTATTCGAAAGAAGTACAATACCTACGGAGAGTATGGGGAGGCAACGGTATCTGAGATGTTTACAGCGGAGGAAATGGAAGGAGCTACTATTCTTTCTGCCAACTGGATGAAAACTGCGGTTATTGAAAATTTGGGGAACGGGGAATTCAAGCTGAAAGCCTTGCCGATTGAAGCCCAGTTAGCGCCAGTATACGCCATCCTGCCTTATGATTTGAACCAAGATGGCAAGATGGACTTATTGATGGTGGGTAATGACCATGGGATTGAGGTGCAGCAAGGAAGGGCAGATGCCTTTAATGGGTTGGCATTGATGAATCAGGATGGTTTTGAATTTAGGCCATTAGCCATCGCTGAAAGCAATTTTAGGGTAAGAGGAGATGGTATTGGCATGGCCAAGGTGTTGAGTGGAGATCAAGAGATCATTGTAGCTACACAAAACCGGGACTCCTTGCGTGTTTTTCAAGCCAGTGCGGTAGCTCAGCAGCACATCCCCCTGCAATCGGGGGAGGTCAAAGCGATCTACTATCTCAAAGGGGAGAAAAAACGATTGGAAGAATTCTATTGGGGACATAGCTTTATGTCTCAGCAAGGGCGTTTTGTGACGAAAACAGAACAAGTTGAAAAGATTGAGTTATTGAACGATAAAGGGGAGGTGAGTCGGGTGTTGGATTAATCCAAGGGCTGGTTCTATCTCGATTTACCCAGTAATTTTTTTTTATGAAAAGGATTTTTTCGAAACGAGGAATGGTTTTTACCTGCTTTGTAATTAGCCTACTATTATCGATGTATCACTGTACCAATGAGGTAAAGGATGAGGTGAACGAAGGTAAAATGAATGGCGAAGAATTGGCAGCGCTATACTGTGGCGGTTGCCATTTATCTCCGAATCCATCTCTACTACCCAAAGAACATTGGGAGGGACTTTTGCAGCGAAAAGGACCAAGGCTGGGTATTAAGACGGACTTTAACCCTTATGAGGGAAAATCGATGCAAGAGTCCTTTAACCTGGATACAGCGGGGGTGTTTCCCAAAACTCCTCAGCTAGCGGATTCTTCTTGGCAAAAGATTGTTGACTTTTATCTGCAGCAAGCACCAGATAGTTTTTCCATTACAGAAACGCCACTTCAAGAAACTACTCCGCTATTTCGGCCTGCTTTTAAAAACCTAAATAACACAGGTGTTCCCATGGGTACCATGCTAGAGATCGATGCCTCTACAAATACGATTTACTATGGGGATGCTAGTGGTTATCTCTACAGTTTAGATAGCACCTTCCAGCAAACGGCCCGCTTGAGATTGCCTAGCCCTCCGGTAGATGTACAAAAAATAGGGCAAGGGGATGATTTACTGACATTGAGCATTGGTTTATTGGATCCAAATGATATTGAGACGGGGGTAGTATTGAAAACTAAGGTACCTAGTTTTTCTAGGCGAGACTTGGTGTTCGCGAGCTTGGCTCGGCCGGTTGACTTCGTCGCCGGAGACCTGGATGGTGATCAAGAAGAGGATCTGGTGGTTTGTCATTTTGGTAATGAAGTTGGTAAACTTTCTTGGTACAAGAAAAATGGTGATCAGTATGATCAAAAGGTGATAAAGAATGTTCCTGGTGCTAGTAAGGTTCTTTTGAGAGACGTTGACGCAGATGAAGACCTGGATCTTGTCGTTCTATTTGCACAAGGTGATGAAGGAGTAAGTATCTTTTATAACAATAGAGGACGATTTAAGGAAAATCAGATCTTACGTATTCCTCCGATCTACGGTTCGAGTGATTTTGATTTTCTAGATATGGATGGAGATGGGGATATGGATATCGTATTGGCTAATGGTGACAATGGAGACAAAACTTTGATTTTGAAACCTTACCACGGGGTGCGGGTCTTTATCAATACCGGAGATTTTAATTATGAAGAGCGCTACTTCTTTCCTATGCACGGTGCTACTAAGGTTCGAGCCAGTGATTTTGATCAGGATGGTGACATCGACCTTATAGCCAGTGCTTTCTACCCTGATTTTAATGATTTGGGACGAAAAGGAATTGTGTATTTAGACCATCAAGGAAAACTGGAATTCGCAGCCCATCATTTTCCAGCGGCGGCGGAAGGTCGATGGCTTGTGATGGATAGTGGAGACATTGATCAAGATGGAGATGAAGATGTGATCTTAGGCTCCTTTGTGGAAGGGGTAATACCGGCACCGAAGGAGGTGGTTGCTAAATGGCGTTCATCCGTAGATCCGATCTTAGTTTTGGAAAATACACTCAAATAGATGTACTCCTTTGCTGGTACATAAGCTATCGACGATTCAATTATAATTGGGAATGTTCTTGCCGAGAATGAGATTTCGTTGCCCTATCCAAAGGTTCCCATCCTGTTGTAGATTTACCACGCCCTTCGTGCCACCACGTGGTGATTGGGGGTTCAATTCCTCCTTGGTGAGGTAAGGGTCATTCGCAAAGTAGTAATCTTCCACGTAGTAATACTTCCCATTGGGTTCAAGAATGATGAGGTGGATATGTGCCGGTATTTCTCGATTTGGATAGCTAGCTGGTTGCCCCGTGTAAAGCGTATAGTGTCCGGATTGATCGGTTTTTAACCAGGTTCTGAGATGGCCATGTTTTCTGGACCAATCCCCTTCATCGCCTTCACTAGGATAAAGCCCTTTTTCATTGGTATGGTATAGATATAAGACCACGTCTACTGCTGGCGTTTTACCATCTGGTTGATAGACGGTACCGGAAATTTTCAGCGGTTTGGAGGAGGTGTGAAACAGAGGTAGGGTGTCGATGGCTTTTATTTGGCGCTGCTTTGCCTCAAGCACAGCTTCACAACCTTGACAAGGGGCGCCGACGAGCCTCGCGAGAGGAGTGGAGGCGGTCGCCTGGGCTTGACAAGCGGATAGAAGTGGCAGAAGTATGAGAAAAAGTAACAGCGATTTCATATTCAAATTTTTCTCAAAACTAGTCTAGTCTAGGCAAAGCAATGGAGCAAGTAGAGTAAGTGCAGATCAGGGGAGTTTAAAAGCAAGATAGGGTAGAGGAGTGCCTAGCTAAGAGAGCGCATTAATCGTATTATTTTATAATCATGACTTCTTGCACGACTTCGCCTTGTTGTGTCTCTCCCACCTCATCAACCAGCTCATAATTGACTACAACAAGATAAAGTCCAGGGGGCACGGCCTGTCCGTTACTACTGCCATCCCAGACAAAATCAGTCGTATTATTTTCGAGTAGTTTACTACCCCAGCGGCCATAGACGGTAGTCTTAGCTTTGGAGATATTACAACCACTGAAGAGGTTGAGTTGATCATTTTGGCCATCACCATTCGGACTAAAAGCATTAGGAAGATAAACTTCACAGGCACATGCTTCTCGGGCTAAAGTGAAGGTATAAGCGATAGGATTAGTGCAGCTAAGATTGGAGGCTTTATAGGTACCCTCTTCCGATAATTCTCGGGATTCACTTCGGCCACTATCTAGCCAAATGAAGTCGGTAGAGGGGAGATCAACCATCCAGGTTTCGCCACATTCCAGCAAAGTATCCACAGTAAGCTGACTCTGATCAGGTGATAGTTCACATTCGTTTCTAAAAGAAATGGACGAAGTAGAGGAACGCTCTATTGGAAAGTTACCTTCGTACAGCGTCATATTCAGATCCATGATGGCGGTATCCAGGGGGATGAAGTCGGGCGCAAAATCATTTGGATAGGTCTCTGAAAAACCTTCCCACGTAAAGCATTCATTAGCGGATTGTTCTAGTGAGGTCTGTAGCAGGAACGTTCGTAGTGCGGGAGCAGGTGCTGGTGGAATAGCTGGATTAGCTGAGATAGTCAGATAACCATCATCACTCCAGGTATGGCTTATTTCTCCCGTGGTGAAGGAATGTTCCGTCATTAGTTGAGCCTGTTCAAGAATGTCACCATTTGCTGAAATCCTCAGATGTGCCAGTCCATTAGTGTCTCCTGTAGGCATTCCGTAGACGGCGAGAATCTGGTTTTCTCCTTCCCTTAAAACGGCCGCAGGATAGTTGATAGAAGGAAACTTAGGACTAGACCATAGGAAGTCACCGTTTGGTGATAGCTTATAGAAGAAGGCCTGATTATTCTGGATCGCCTCAAAAATATAGCCACCGTTGATGGCAATCGGCCCAGCTACTGGAGCTGGTACATCACTGGTGCTGATACTTGCCCATTGTAGGTCCCCAATACTGTTGAGCTTGTATAGGTATTTTCCTGTTCTACATAGGAACCCTCCATCGGGAGTGAAAATAGCTTCTCCACCAGTAATTACAGGCGCAAAACGTTTTCCCCAAACATAGTTCGCTTCATCATCAAAAACAGCTACGAACCCTTGCTTTTGCACATTCCAATCCAACAGCAATCCATACGCCATGATCTGATTCCCTTCAATCGCAATATTGTAACTGAAATGATCAACTGTACCAGTATTGTAAAGTTTGAAACGTCGAACTATTCCCGCCTTATCTACTTTCATGAGAAAAATTCGCTCATCGAAACCTTGATAAGCACTTCCGAACACGAAGATGTCATCATCGCCTCCAATGGCTATGTCCTTGAAAGCGATATAGTATCCTTCCGTTTCATAGCTGTAGGACCAAATCAGCTGGCCGCAATTATCCATTTTTGAGAGAAAAATACGACCATTATCGCCTGTATTGAGCGCTTCCAGGGAGGAGGTGCCGATCACAATCTCTCCTAGTCCTGTCCTGGCGATCTTCTGTTCCAAATACTTTTCTGGACTATCTAGGGTCTTCAGATAATCTTGTCCCAATATGGTTTGCCAAGCAAGCAAATGGAGGAAAAAAATAGATAGTAGGCGGTACAATCGCATCTACCAAATATCTTAATTCTCGATCGGCAATAAAATTTTTTTTGCTCCTAATCCTTGCAATGTTCAATCTTGGACATTTGATTCCCGTGCTAAATATATCATACTCCTTCATATGCCTATTTTGTTGAATGTAAGCAATATAGATGAGGTGAATTCGTTCAATCTACAGACACTTTCTGTGCCACTTAAATCGATCCCGTAGTTATAAGGGATATTCTCTTCCTATTCTCCCCTCTTTTCTCAGACTAGTACCCCGGTTTTTTGTGGAACCATACAACTGATATTGGCGTAAACTGCTATATTAAATGGACTAAATCCATTGCTAGTCTATTTTTCAGGAGGGCTACCCCTACGAAAACAGATATTCTGCCTTGAAAACGAAAACTGACTTTACATACTATTTTTTATTAAAATTGTTAATAATGAATCCTTTTGTAAGATTTTCGATCTTCCTTTGTTTCGGACTACTCATGACGTCGTGTGTTAGCAAAAAACAGTATGAGCTACTACAAAAAGAGTTAGCCACTGCCAATGACGATTTGGGGAAATGTGGCGAGAGCTTGAATGCTTATATGAATCGCTTGTCGGTTTGCCAGCAGGAAAGTGAAGGCCTTAGAGGAAACTTAAAAAGTGCCCAGAACAGCTTACTATTAAGAGAAGAGCAAATTCAAGATCTTAAAGATCAGATTGCAGATATCCGTATACAACGAGATGCCCAATTAAATCAGGTTGAAGATTTGACCAGACTATCTCAATCTGCCAACCAGAACATTGGCGAGACCTTGTCCCAATTAGAAAAGAAAGACAAGTATATTCAGCTTTTGCAAGCCGCAAAAACAAGAGCAGATTCTATCAACCTAGCGCTGGCTGTTAATCTCAAGAGTGTTCTACAAGATGGGATCGAGGATGAAGATGTGGAAATCAAGGTGGACAAAACGGTAGTATACGTCAACTTATCGGACAAAATGCTGTATCAAAGTGGAAGTGCTAAGATCACTTCTCGTGCTAGTGAAGTACTTGGAAAGATCGCGCAGATTGTTAAGTCTAGACCCGAGGTGGAAGTGATGGTTGAAGGTTACACCGATAATGTGCCGATCAAGAATAGTTGTATGGCGGATAACTGGGACCTTAGTGTGAAGCGAGCTACTGCTGTGGTTCGATCCTTGCAATGGGGACACGATGTTGATCCTAATCGCTTAATTGCTGCTGGACGTGGTCAGTACAATCAATTGGCGAGCAATGATACCGCTGAAGGTCGATCTACCAACCGTAGGACTAGAATCATTATTCTACCTAAATTGGATCAGTTCTATGACCTGCTAAATCCAAATACGGTTCCTAACGATTAATCATTTAGAACCCAAAACGGAAAAACAATACTAGACCAAGTAAAGGCTTGATTCGCCAACCACTGGTCCAAGAAATAGCAAAGGGAATGTCCAAAAGACATCCCCTTTTGCTTATACAATACCTCGCATTTGATTTTTGGGTGTTTTCGGTAGATATTGAACAGCCACCTATGGAAAAGCCTGGAATAGGAAAACTGAAAATGAAGCTTCTTTACGGATACTGTTCGCTATTTTTTGCTCTTAGTGAATGACACTTGGATACATCGGCTGCGAATAGGAATGTGTATTAACCTTGCCTTGACCGCGCTCCGGTATTACTTCTTCTTGTGGACTGAGGACATCTAAAATTTCTACTTGTTGTCGGCTGTAGATGAAGATGGTACCAATAAGTGATAGAAAGAGAGTTGTAATCAGAATCTTTTTCATGATTGATTATGGGTTTTGGCGAAGCAAAAGCATGATGCTTTGGGCTTGTTTTCATTATGGCGTTCATAGATATATACCCCCTGGTTAGAATCCTCAACTGAGTTTGGTGATTTCTTTTAGGAAATTTTCAATTTTCTCAATGAATGGCCAATGACCCCTTCTGGCTTATTGAAGATGATGGCTAAGAAAAACTATCGTGGACTCTGTTGCGATCAGTGATTATTCCATCAAGATGAAAGCGGCCCAGAAATACGGATCCTCGTATTTAGCTTTCATTTGTTGTTGGGTGAGATGGAAGGCTTGTCTAATGGTGAGTTGAGGTTGTAAACAGTTCTGTAAAAAGGTAGTAGTAAAATCAATCGTTTCTTCACTATCAGGTACATTCCACAAGGTGGCCAGTAAATAGTCTACTCCCGCCAACTTGAAGGCACGCTGTAAGCCATAAACCCCTTCTTTCCCCTTTACTTCTCCTAAGCCTGATTGACAGGCAGAAAGTATGGCCAATTGAGTATTAGACAAGTCCAAACTGGCGATTTCGTAAGCTGTCAGGATCCCATCTTCCTGATTTGGGATTGAGGCTTTACGTTGCCAGGCTTGATTACCGCTGGACAGAACCAAACCAGAACGAAAGAAGGGGTTGGTAGAAAATCGGAAGTTATGCCTACCACCGGTGCGAAGGTTTGCGTATTGTTTATCGGGGGTAGGAAAGAAAAAGCCATGCGTGCCAAAGTGAAGGATCTCTGGAGCTTTTTGGTTGATCAATTGCTTAATAGTTTGTTCGGTGGCGTTTATCTCCATGTATTGTTGAACAGAGAACCCTGCTGTATCTAAAATATGTGAAATCTGCATGGCCTCCTCCCTAGTCTTAGGTAAAGATTGCCAATGCCATTCCCGTTCTGCTAAAGCGAGGGTGGAGGACGTAGCTGTGTCGTCAAGCTTATTTTGAACTGGGGCATCATAGGTAATGTCGCCATAAACCCAGGCTTTTCCCCCGGCTTGTAGGTGTTCAATTTTTCCCTCCAATAATTTGCGACAGCTACTCAATTGGAAGAGCTGATGGCGATCCGAAAGATATCGTTCTTCATCACAAGGGAGAGCAGCTAGATTGATGTGGTGGAGTTGGCCAGATGGAGCGTAATACACCGTTTTTACCTTGCGAAGATGAGGTTGAATTTTGGACCAGATGAGTTGGTATAATTGTGGGGAGTAGAGCCGGTTAACCCTCTCTCTGCTCTGTAGCTGTGTAGGGGGGATGAGTGCTACCAATTCACGCTCCTCAAATAATGGGACGAATATGGGATAGCGCGCTTCCGCTTGAATAATGAAAGCACCATAGAGCGTGCTGTCGGTAGGTACGCCACCTCGATTGAAGGGGAAATGTATAAATTCGATTCCTACTTCGTCTATCTGCAGTTGTTGTTGCACCGCTCTCCAGTCTATGACTTCAGTTCGATCAATGGCGCCGAAAGCATCGAGGGCAAGCGAACTTTCCAACTTTTCGGCTACTCCCTCCAGACTATCAAGATCAAACTTTTGCTTGGCTTTGGGTAAACTGAAGTTGTTGCTTAATCGAGACCCATTCTTCCACTTGGGATTTGATCTGAGGATCATCTATCGTACGGATTACATCTAGCCAGGTTTGGGTATGTCCTAAAAGCAGGTTTTTAAGACTAAGTGCATTGTCTGTGCCGAGGATAGACCAATCGGGATTATCTTCATGATACTGGTAGGTATACGAAAAATGATCATTAAAATCCTGCTGTACCAATGGCAAGAAATTCTCCTTGCCAGCTTCACTTAGTAGGTTAAGATTGCGCTGAATTTGCTGCTGGCGTACTCTGGCATTTTTCCGTGCAACGGTCAATACTTTATCGCTTTCTTTTTTGGTAGAAAGTAGCCGGGCCAAGAAGTTCAAACCGGTGCCAAATGCTTCATGATTATCCCCGTAGATCGTATTGATGATAACCAAAGCTCGATAGCAAGAATCTAGAGCTTGCTCGTTTTGGCCTAAGTGATTCTTGATATTAACTAGATTGAGCAAAAACTGCGCGTATAGCGCTCCATCGTATTCCGATTGCTGTCCAACGATTTCTACCGCTTGTAGCTGAAACTTTTTGGCTTCTTCAAACCGATCTTGTGCTACCCTTAGCGAAGCCAAATTGGCCAGGGCTAGTGCCGTCCGATAACTATTGGAACCCAAGGTATTACGGAACATTGCCAGAGATTCTTGGAAGTATTGATCTGCGATTTCAAATTCACCTATCTCGCGATGAACCTTCGCATAGTTCTGTAGAGAAATGGCTAGGTCTGGAGATTCAGCTGGTAGCGTTTTTCTGCTGTTGTCCAGCGCTGCGCTTATATAGTCTAATGCCAATTGCGTCTGCCCAAGCTTCAGATAGATATTCGCTAAGTTTTCTAGGCGGGTACCGTAGGCAGTACTCTCTTGTCCTTGAATACGTTCCGTGATTTCTAGGGAGCGCAGAGCCAGGGGGAGGGCTTTGTCTAGTTGATCCGTCCCCATGTAATGCAGCGCAAAATTGTTAAGCATCACATTGTAGTAGGGATGTAGGGTGTCCCCTCTCAATTCAAGTCGCCGGATAGCATCGAGGAAGAGCGGTTCGGACTGGATATAGTTCCCAATTTCGTGATAAATGCTAGCCAAAGAAGCCAAACAGATGGCATATTCAAAGCTATTGGCTCCGTAGGCTTCGCGACCCGCCTCCACCGCCAGTTGATAATAAGGAACTGCCTCCGCAAATTGCCCTAGTCGTTCTAAGGTTTCTGCTATATTGCTTAGTAGTTCCCCATGCAGCTTCAAGCTAACTTCATATCCAATTTTCAGCGCTTCTTGGTAGGTTTCCAGGGCCTCATCGAGCTGGTAGCTATCTAGGTAGATAATGCCTAGCTTATCACTGCACCAGCCGCATTTGGGATCATTGGCTCCCAATTGGAGCCGGCAATTGGCAAGTGCTTGTTGGCCCAAAGTCTGGGCTTTATCCATTTCTCCTGCCTGGTAGGCTACCCTCGCCAGGCTGTCCAGTTCCTGCCAATTGGCTATGTCTTGCGCTGGGAGGTAAATAGGTAGAAGTAGTAGGCCAGCGTATAGGATTTTTGATAGAACAGTTTTCATCTTGTTGAGTTGAAGTTACCTAGCCATTGAGCGGCCGAAATCTTGGCCAATTTCGATCACATAGGCATACACTACATTGGTGCCAAGCGAATGATAGTCAATTTCACAAAATCCTTCCTTTCCCCAATTCGGCCCATAACTGTTCATCAAGGTGATCGTTTCGGTAAGGTCGTTATAACCTACAGCAAGCATGGCGTGATGCGTTTCTGGCTTCCATTCCTCAGCATTCCGGGGGACTCTTTGACGTAGCCCAAAGGGTACTTTTAGACCTAAAATCACCGGTTGCTGATTGGCTATTGCGGTAAGGATAGTACTTACTTTTTCATCAGTAGTACTGGTCTTGTCAAATAGTTTATAGTAGTTGGCGATGCGATATTTAGCGGCTTGTTGATGGTGTACGCTACTGGGCAGCTCATGACATTGAGTTTGATCATAAGCCAGGTCTTTAGCTAAGCAATCGCCCCTTGTTTTCAGTAAGCTCAATCCAGCACTGAAAGTGGCTCCCTTCAGGCAGTCTCCCTGGTGCTTGATTTGATTATAAATGTAAGCTACTGAATGCGCCATCGCTTGTTTGCCTTGGGTGCTTCTTTCTGCTGCTTTGACGGCACGTATGACCGTTAGCGCATTGGCAATGGTCCAAGCCACACAAGAGGGTTGTTGACCTTGATCACCGGCAGCAGGGCAGAAAGGTTTGAGATCCATAAGTAGCGGAAGAGTCCCTCTTTCAGATTGAAATGGGGACAAGGGGAGGGTATCGAAGTTTTCGTCCTCCAAAATTAGTCCATTGTATTCTTCTTGGGCAAAACTAGAGAAGGAGCCAAAGCAAATCAAAATTGAGATAGCAAAGACCTTGTTCATAAAATGCCTGTTTTGGTATAAGAGTAATGTCTGAGCGCTTCTACTTCGGCAGATCTTCGAGTAGATAAGTACTGACTTTCAGTGTGCCTTCCGATTCTTTTTCAGGAACACCGAATAATTGGTCTCCTAGTCGTAGAATGAGGCTTGGGGATGCTGTGCTGCGGCTGATCCATTGGATAGGATCGTAATCTACCCTGGGGGTATATAGGTGGAGGGTATCCCCCCGTCTACTAAAGGATATTTGTTCTGTTCCAGCAGGATGTAGGAGGATGATCTTTTCTTCTTGTTCAATTGGGATTAACTGATCAGTGGAGTCCCAATTAAGGGGAACTAGGCTTACCCTTCTTTCTTGGCCTTCAGCCCCGAATAGAGGTTCTGATTCCTCCATTTGATCTGCTATAGGGACCTGCTTCTCGGGCTCACCAGAGAATTGCCTTAGGACTAATGCACTGGCAATAGCCACCATTAGTACGGCCAGTAATCCAGTAATCAGGCGTTTCTTTTTAGTAAGTTGATGATCTTGCTGCCAGATGGCTTCTACATTGATAGCTGCAGGGATGTCCTTTATGACATCGAGTTTTTGCTGCCTTTGATGGGCGCCAATCCCTTCTTGACTCAGCTTGTAAACGTAGGCATGTGCCTGGTAAATTGGATCCTCTTCTAGTTTTTTAGTAATGGTTTGTGCTGTTTCAGGATCGAGTTCGCCCTGGAAATACTGTTTTAATTGATCCAATAAAGAGTAATTGATTTCCATCTCTTATTGTCTTGTTTTGGGGACGTAAGCAAATGACTCAATAGAGCATTTACTTATACTTGGAGTTTGATAATTAGATAGTTTCTACGCTTTCAGTAGATTGTGAACCACTGCTTTATTTAACTGCTGAACACATCTTCTTTTTTGTTCTGTGGCCGAATGACTGCTTGCATAACCAAGCTTGCTGGCAATTTCCTTCAGTCCCTGTCCTTTTAGGTAGAAGGACTGAATCAATTGACGGCATTTGGGATCCAAATCTTCCAGCCCCTGACTCACAATTTCCCACATCTTAGTTGAAAGGTTAGTATCGTTCAGGAATTGAAGATTAGTCAAAAGCTTGTCCACGCAGCGGCTAATGCTCGTTTTGACATTTTGGGTTGTCATATTCAAATCCGTGCCAATCTTTCGGGTGGACAAGCCCTCCATAAAGTATTTGCTTAATACCTTTTGACAATCTGAAGGTAATTGCCCGAACTCTTCTTTAACGATCCCGGCAAAAATGTCTATGCTCACCTCTTCATAAAAGTCTTCAACCATAATTGTAGGGCGTCTTCTCCATCTCAATTCCTTCTTCCACAGGTTTTGGATGGTCCGCATGAAGTAAGCACCCAACTGATCACTATAGCTCTTCAAGGATACCTGCTTTAGCCGAAAACGTTCGGTTTCGATAGCCTGTAACAGCACGATCATGGCATCTTGGAATTTATCTTCTACATCCTGCGTATGCCCACCTTGGTTTACTAAGTAAGTACTTACACTTTGAGAGTGATATTTTTCCATAAACAGATACAATAGCTGTTTTGCCTCCATCTCACCTTCTTTCACTCCTTCTATAATATCCTGGATGTTACTAAATCTACTTCTACTCATATATACCTGAGGTTCTAAATATATCAACTCGGTTTGTGGGAAATAATGTAAAAAAATCACTGGGAAGCTGAGAGCACTGCTGGCCAAAGGTCACTCATGCTTGTTTCCGAAAGTGCTAAAATAGGTAGGCTACCCAAATGTAGCAGCCCTATCTTATTTTCTCCATACCGATGTTTCGCGCACCAAAATTTCATTGAGTTTCTAAGAATGACAAAATACTTTCATAAAAGTAAGGGGGTGGCATAGCCTTACAGCGAGCACTTACGAAATGTGCTAGACGGTTTGCGATAAACTCAATGATTGCTAGGTAACTTTACAAAATGTAGAAAGTTGTTATACTGGAGAGAAACCAAAGGAGAGACAAGATCTCCAACTGATTTGTATTATTGTTGAGCACGTTAAAGTTAGATATATTTTTTGGCAAAAGCGATCGTCATCAGCCAAGAATAGCGGGTTTAAAGCATTTGCAAGAAGCAAAAAGCCTTCAGGAACGCATCCTGAAGGCTTTTTGTTAGGCTTCGGTTATTGCATTTTAGAAATCCATGCCCAAGGAGAAGTGCCATACCGGATCTTGAACTTCTCTGGTTTCAATGCCCCAGGCATAATCTACCCGTACAAAATATCCAAATAGCAGTGCTCTAGCTCCAACACCATATCCAGCAACGATTGGATCCCTGAAATAGGTCACTTTTACACGAACTGCCGAATCTGGGTTCCCCTCTGGAAAGAAGCTGGTATTTAATGGGTTCTCATCACTATAGGGTGAACTTCCTACCCATGCTGTTCCCACGTCGAAAAAACCAATCACCTGGAAATTACGCAGGAAGGAAGATCGAATTCTTCTGGATAAATACTTGAAGATGGGCATTCGAAGTTCTGTATTTACCAATGCATAGCTGGCTCCGTTACGGATATTACTTCCAAAACCTCTTAGGTTGGCCGCCTGGGTTTGATAGGCGAAATTACCAGTCTGAGGTGTTGAGATCTCTGTAATATTGGTTGGGAATAGCCAGTTGTCGACTCCTCCTAAGAAATATAGATTCTGCTCCGAACCAAAGGAAGTAGCTGCTGCTAAACGCACCGCAAAAATGGAATTGCGATCTAGTCTTTGGTAATGACGAGCATCTAATCCAAGGATGGTCATAAAGCCTCTGTCTGCTTCAAATGAGAACTCATCAGTGAAGTTCAGGGCGAATTTCTTCACCATTTCTCCCCATATCTTATAGCGGGTACCATTCTTAATATTTAAAGCTACATCTAACGTATTATCAAATACGTACTCTAGCTTGATGCCGATCCTTTGATCACTAATCGTGGGCTCTTCCAAGGTAGCCCGGTCGGTAGCCAATTGTAACACCCGGTCTCTCCGAATTGTGGCAGTAGCCCGAATACTACGGAAAATATCCAATGGATAGCTCACGCCGTACTGGCCTAAAAGGATGTTGTTCTCTTGCCTTTGAGCTTGGACACTATTGTCCTCAGCAATGCGCAAATTGCGACGATACACGGCGAACCGCTGATCCAATCTCTTTTTTCTATTGTTAAAGATGGCGAAGTATTCTGTGCCATTGAAAGAGGTCGGAACCCTTAGACCACCCTCGAATTCATAATCCTCAAACAAATCCTTGAAGTTGGCCTTGAAAAGGATACCAGGAGGTGGATAAGAAAATCCATCTGGATTGGAGGCAATACTCTCTAGCCCGTCAAAGAGCAGTGTATTGTCCATTTTGGTGGTGACAAAGTCCGTACGGAATTTCAAGCGATAAGGTACGATTCTACCAGGACGGAAACGATAGACCTTTTTCTCTTCAAATAAAGGATCGTCTCCTTCTTGATCTCTGCTAACAATTTCCTTCTGTACAGGAACAATAGTTAGATCGGGATTTGGCTGTATGTTTTCTTGGTCACTGATCTTTTCATCCTGCGTTTTCTCTCCTTCTTTGTCTGCTTCAGCGACTTTCTCTACCTTTTCTTCTTCTTTTTCCGGTTCCTCATCGAACTCACTTTGGAAAAGGTAGTTGGTAATATCAATTTTGCTCGTGTCTTGCTTAGCTGGAGTGACCGCCGGAGCTTCCACTACTTTCTCAGCTGGCTCTGCAGTAATAGGCGTAGAAGTTTCTGTTTCTATCTTCGCCTTTCTCCGTTTGCGTTTTCTTGTCTTCTCAGGCCTCTCCACACTGAAAGGAGATTCTTGGATGAGCTTAATTTTGGTGTTTTGGTATCGAGTCAACTTGGGGTTGACGACCGTGTCGATGGCAACCGGGGAGAAGTAAACTTCCGGTGTTCCGTCTTTGTAGATCATCTCAACCATGCGGTTGGCTCTCAAGGCCTTATCTTGCAATACTATATTACGCTGGTAATTGGTCGTCGTATGAGCAATAGCCCGCTGTTTAATGACCGGAACGATTACAATGGTGTCTACCGGCAGAGAATCAAGGTTCTCTAGCGTAGAGTCAATGTGAATGCGAATCTCTTCTCCATCTTCTAAGGTGATGATCTGGTCTTTGTGATGAAGGTATTCTTCTAGATAGGCCGCTTCGCGATTAAAAACACCACTCCAATCACTCAGGTAAGAGAAATAGGAAGTATCAATGGCGATCGGTTGGCGCTCATTGGCGAAGGGGGTATTAGTAACTCTGACCAGTTCCTTACTCTTAGTTTCTAGGTCATAGTAAAAAATATCGAAATTATTGGTGGGAAGGATGGTATCCATCCGTAGGGTAGCAATTAGCGAATCTTGGCGATTAGAAGCAAAAAGGATTCCTTTTTTATTACCAATATTGACAAAGGAAGCATCGAGATCATCATAAAAATCTCGGGTAATCCGCTCCGATTGTCTCGTCTTGGTGTAATACATGAACAAATCAGAGAATCCCCCCACGGTGGCGGAGAAGACCAAGGTATAAGTATTGACGTAATCGATGCTATATACCCGCTGATAATTCGACGCCAAATCACTCACTTCCTTTTTCTTGGTGATGGTGTTGTAAATCATCAACTTTGGAACATCTCGCTTTTCGTATAAAATAGCTAATTCTTGTCCATTTGGGTTCCAGGAAAGTAGAGGATAATTGTAGTCAGTGGTTTGGAAGGCATTTCTAAATCCTGTCTTGAATATTACTTCTCTTTCCCCTGTATTCACATCCTGTAGGTAGACTTTTGTCTTCCCTATTTCATTCGTCACGTAAACCACCTTTTGCCCATTCGGGCTAATCTTCAACTGTGTAACGGGAAGCTTGCGCTTATTCTTGAACTTCATAGCTTGACCTACAGGCGTGTTGCGTGCCGCATCCTCTCCCTTGTAGCGAGCCGTAAAATGCATCATCCAATCTCTAATCACTACCTCGTAGGGACTGCCTAGTACATATAGGAAACCACTCTCAATGCTGCGGTTGATGCGGGTTAAGTATAGTAGATTTGAAACCGTAGATAAGCCAAAGTTTTCTCCGATGAAATACCAAAGTGATTGTCCAGCCAATTTTGGGTTCTCCTCGGCAAAGATTTCAAAGTTTTTGAAGTCTTCGTCCAATATGGCATCTCGCAACTGATTATCTAACTCAGTATTCCAAGACGCACCTAAGTACGCAGCAAGGCCCTGCTTGAACCAATCGGGAAGGTTCAACATCACTGCGTTTTGCACAATCTCTTGGAGGTTGGCACCAAATAGCATAGCCTCTAGATAGACCGATGCAATGCCTTCACGGATCTGCTGTCTAAGATTGGTGTGGTCCCCGTTGAAATAGACAAAGATCTTGTTGCCAACGATTTTCGTTTGTCCAGTCAAATTGGTGAAGGCTTCCTCGTTGCCAATATTACTCTGCTTGAGATCGGTAACGTCTGTGTAGACGATGATCTCCAGTTTGTCATTGACTCTATGTTCGAGTATACTTTGTATATACTCAAAATCATACTCGGCCATCTGCACAACGAACTGGCCGATATTCCGTCCCTCGCCATACCAATAGGTGACAAAATTATCACTTTCATACTGCACCCACTCATCATAATCCTGATGATATTGCACTCTATTTTTACCAAAGCGTACGTCCGCTACTTGGGCTTGTAGGGCGAAGCATAAGAAGGAAAAAAAGGAAAGTAGATAAAACTTTTTCTGCATTGACTTTCTGCTTTGTTCGGGGAAGGGTGACTAGCAATGAGGGGTTTGACTGAGGGCCAAAAGGATAGTAAATCCCGTGAAAGGAATCGTATTCAAATGATGCGTTCAGTTTTCTCCTACACTACTCATTATTGGCTAGTTCAAGCAAGTTGTAACTCTCCCCAGCGCCAATAACTATTTGTTTAACACAAGACTCGGCTATTCCGTTTATAAAATGTACATTTATTCCGGTATATGTCTTCTAGTATATACGTGGAAAATCAGATATGGTTGTTTTTCTGGAAGGTAAAAGACCATTTGGCGATTGGTAATGGCATCCATCTATTAGAATACACCTACTGATTAAATCAAGATAAAGTTTTTCATTAATAATTGCATAAGGAAAACGGCAAAAGTATGTCCAATGTTGTTAAGCTGACCTTTAATCCATTCCAGGAAAATACCTATATCGTTCACGATGAGACGGGGGAGTGCATCATTTTTGACCCAGGATGCAACAGCCCTGCTGAGGAACAAGAGTTAGTGAAGCATATTAATGACCTCGGGTTGAAACCGGTTCGTTTGATCAATACGCATTGCCATATTGACCACGTTTTTGGCAATCAATTTGTCAGCGAACAGTATGGTTTAGGGTTAGAGATACACGAAGGAGAATTGCCAGTCCTGAAATCCGTTCCTTCCGTTATCCAGATGTATGGGCTACCACCCGCCAAGACTTCTCCCGAACCTAGCCGCTTTATCGCCGAAGGAGAGATCATTCAATTTGGTAATACGGAGTTAAAAGCATTGTTTACTCCTGGCCATTCTCCGGCGAGTCTTTCTTTCTTTTGTGAAAAAGATCGGTATATCATCGCTGGAGACGTACTTTTCTATGGGAGTATTGGCCGTACAGACCTACCTGGTGGAGATTTCAATACTTTGATTAATAGTATTAAACAGGAATATTACCCTTTGGGCGATGATGTGGCTGTGCATCCCGGGCACGGGCCAGATACAAGTGTAGGGTACGAGCGAAAAACGAATCCTTTCCTGAATAGTTAGAATAGGGTAGTAGTTATACGGATTAAGTCCTAAACGAAAAAGCCTCCCCGGTCAAGTGACCGAGGAGGCTTTTTTATTCGTTCGTTAAGCCAAGGGCTTAATGCAGTATCGTTATGTTACCTCGTCTCTCCATAACTACTTCTCCTGTAGAAGCACATTGCAACTGTAGGTAGTAGCCATAAACATCTGGAGGTAATAGTTCTCCTCTAAAGGTTCCGTCCCAGAAATCTTCGAAGGACTCGAAACGGAATAGGATTTCTCCCCATCTGTTGTAGATGACTACGGTAGCATCCAGGTCTGCTAGTGGATTACCACTCTCAAAAACCTCAACGGTGAACCTCAATACATCATTGATACCATCCCCATTCGGGCTAAAACCATTCGGGAAGAATACGAGGTCTTCAACCGTCTGTGGGTCTGGGCAGCAAGGTGTGATTCGGATGAGGTCAGTAGCATCGCACTTCTCGACATCCTCAACTGTTAAAACATAATTACCTGTCTCTCCGGTTACATTGATGCTCTCAGAGTTGCCAACCACTACACCATCTTTAGTCCAGACATAAGTGAATGGTGCTGTTCCACCAATGACCTCTGCAGTAAGTATTTGACTACAATCCGTTAAAGACTCATCAGATGGAATGATATTGACCTCAATGTCACATTCTGGGCAATCTTCTATGATGTCGATTGTAGCACTGGCATCACACTGTTCTTCATCTGTAACTTCAACGCGGTATTTTCCGGGCGTACAAACTTCTATAGCTGCAGCGGTACTATCATCTAAGCGTACATCATCTAAGAACCAAGCGTAGCTAAATTCTGGCGTTCCACCTGTAGTTACTGCCGTAAGGACTGTACACAATCCTCTTTCTGAACAGACAGTGTTTAGATCTGTACTTACTTCAACGGTAAGATCACATTCTGTGCAATTTTCTTTTAATGTGACTGCCACAGAATCCACTGCCTCCCCACACACAAGCTCGAGATCCTTGACGGTGACGATGTAAATGCCAGGAGTACATACTTCAATGGCTGTGGAGTCCCCTACATTCTGAACATTTGGTCCTGTCCAAACTATTTCATAATTACCCGAGCCTCCTGTAATGTCAGCCGTTAACAGCGTACAAGAATCTGGACAGATCTCTGCTGGATCAGCATTGACCTCAAGCGTCAGTTCACAACATGTTGGCGGTATTACAGTGAGATTATCTTCTGCGGTTAAGTCATCACAGATTTTTACCGCTCTTACCATCGCTGTATCTGCTATCGGTAGCGTAACGGAATAGCTAGGTCCTACCTCTTCACTCAATACACCATTGATGAAGACTGAATCAGCCGCTGGATCAACAGTGAAAGAGAAGGTATACATGGTACCGTCATCGGAACAAGTAGGCTGACCATCAACATCCAGAGATATATCTGGAGTTGGACAACTAGGGCAGTCAGGTGGCGGGATGGAAAGGTTGGTATCTAGCGTCAGGGTTGAGCAATTATTGCTGGCTACGATATCAG
>JABSSL010000125.1 GCA_013214355.1 Saprospiraceae bacterium
CCTAAGCCAATTTTGGAGAAATATTATTTACTCATTCCTCTAAATATCGACCAATCCACTTCGGATGTCTAAAGGAACTTAGATCTACTCCTTATCCCCTACTTCATACCCCAACTCCCCCAATTCCGCTGCCGTCAAGGCCAGTACATTCACCTCCATCGGCACATCCGTAAATGGCTTGTCTAAGCTATCCGTTTGTACCTTTGCGATTGTATCCAATACATCAAAACCTTTAAACAGCTGCCCAAAGATCATGTAGTTGCCATCCAGGCGAGGAATTCCCTCCTTATTCTGCACAACATATAATTGACAGCCAGCAGAGAGCTTTTCGGGATTACCATCTCTTCCCGCCCCCAGAGCTCCGTAGGTATGCTTGATGTGATCTCGAAATTCCGGCTCTAACAAATAGGGAGAGTCTGCGAAACCTTCTGGAGTATCGGGACATCCCCCCTGAATCACAAAACCTTCAATTACACGATTAAAGGTTAAAGTATCCCAATAATTTCCGTTGGCTAATTCAATGAAGCTAGCCTTGTGTTTTGGCGTCTCATCATACAACCAAAAAAGCATTTCGCCCTGTGGCGTTTTGATCTGGCCAATTTCGTAGGTCTCAGCCTCCTTGCTGGCATCGCCACAGGCAAAAAGGAACAATAGAAGAGGAAGTAATGGTAGTGTCTTGTACATGCGCTAATATTTGTGATAGATCTAGATACATCAACAATTTATCACTTTCCCTCAGATAAGCGTATAATATTCAGATGCCTTTGGTAATTTGGGAGGAAAAGAACATGATTCAACGCAGCCTCACCTTACTCGCTTTCTTTGTTTTACCAACCGTTGGCCAAGCACAAACTAAAGCTATTGAAGAAGTCAAAAGTATCCTGATTCAGCAATCCGTGGATTGGAATAAGGGGGATATCGATGCCTTCATGGAATACTACTGGAAATCCGATGAGCTACAGTTTATCGGTAGTAGTGGGGTGATCAAAGGCTGGCAGGCTACTTTGGAACGCTACCAGCGTACCTATCCAGACAGAGATGCCATGGGACAACTCACTTTTGATGTTTTGGAGGTTCACCAACTAAGTCGAAAAGTAATTATGCTTACCGGGAAGTATACTTTAGAACGGAAAAATGATCGTCCTACTGGCTATTTCATATTGATGTGGAAAAAGATGAAGGGTAAATGGTTGATCGTGGCAGACCACACGAGCGCAAGTGCTTAAGCGCATGAGTTAGCAATGCAAGAATGATGGGACAGATTCTGCCTTAAGAGGTATGAGTTACGCTAAAGCCAGTCTGGGCCCCAATAGACACCGTCACGATGAAGGCCTGGCATCAGTACCGCAGGTAGGTCATATATATTAAATACAAACATCCGAAACCCATCGGTGTATACCCCTCTACGAGTCCGGATGTTTGCCATACAGGTACCTTCTTACTTAAATCTAGATCTTGCCCCGGGTGAACTGCAGCTTTCCAACGGATTCCTCCGTCAGAATAAACCCATTGCGCTGGGGATCAAAGGTGATGTATCCAAAATGATCATCACGGAAAGTATTTTTCATAGCTGGTGACCAACGTGCAAATACCTCGCCATCTGTGGATAGCTCTAACAAACCATCGCGGTGATTAATCTCATATTGGGTATTTAACTCCGGGCTATAAAAACTGCCCGTAAACGACTCCCAATCCCCTGGGCTGTATTTCGGTTTTTCGTAGGCCACGTGCTGGTAAGTCGTACCTAGGTTTACCTTTACCAACATGATCTCCTCTTCAGTAGCATTCGACTCAAAAGTGATGCGTAAATCCGTACCTACATTACCCATGATGAATTCATTTTCTGAAATAGGCCACAACGGGCTTTCATTCCCTGGACCGCGATGGTATTGCAGGGTATCATTTTTAAGATAGATCCGGCGAGAAAGGCCAGAATCAAAATCAAAATAATCCTTACAGTACCGAGATAGCTTCTTGGGGCTCAGCACAATAGTTTTAGGAGGGGAATAATCGGAAGCTGATGCTGAATGGGTAGACGTCCTAGCAGCTTCCAACAGTACGCTAGCCACTTGATAGGCCTTTTGCCAAACGTTCTGCTCGCCATTATTGCTAAGGGTGATGATTGATAAATCCTCTTTGGGGAATTGTAAAAACATGGAGCGGTTCCCTCCCCACATACCATTGTGAGCATATAAGGAGTGCCCCATATGCTCGGCATGCTCTAAGCCCAAGGCATAGGGAATAGAGTCTCCATTGTTTAATCGACCTCGGGCTAGCATTCTAGCCCGAAAGTTCTTGATCGGCAGCTGGTTGTTTTGTAGGTTCTCACTCCATTTGAAAAAATCCACGACATTGGTTTGAACACCCCCATCACCTTCAGAGATAAAATTGAGATAGTGCTCTTTTGCAAAACCATCTGCCGTTGGCACATAGCCTATGGCCCGATTCTTCACCACCTTTTTAGCATTTTGATGAATAAAGGTATGAGTCATCCCAAGCGGTTCAAACAAAAATTCCTGAGCATATTGGGCTAGATCTTTGCCACTCTGCCGCTCTATGATCTCTGCCAATAGTAAATAGCCAGAGTTACTATAGCCATATTTAGCACCAGGGGTAAAGCACAGCGTTTGTTGCTTGGAGAGGAGGGCAAAGCCTTGATCATTATCATATTTCATATCCCAATCTTTGCCCATCACTTGCAGCAGAATCAGATAATCCCGCAGACCACTAGTATGGTGAAGCAATTGACGAATGGAGATTTCCCCCTCTTTGTATCTGGGTAACTCAGGGAAGTACTGCTGAATGGGATCATCCAGGCTAATCTTGCCCTGATCCTCCAAGTGAAGAATACATGCCGCGGTAAACTGCTTAGAAATCGAGGCAGTCTCGAAAATGGTCTGGGGAGTTACCCTTACGTCGTGATCAAGATTGGCGTATCCATATCCTTTTTGATAAACAATTTTTCCCTTGTGGAACACGCCCAAGGCGCAGCCAGGATTCTCTTGGTATTCCTCAAAGATAGCATCCAGTTGTTCCGCTAGATCATTTGAGATTGGTGCCCATTGTCCTTGCGAAAAAGTGGGGCCAAAGAATAAAATTACTCCTATAAACAGTCGGTAAATAATGGTTTTCATAGCTTATTACTAAACGATAATTGATGAGAAAATTTGAATTGATCGCATAGTAAACATAAGCCCAATACTTGGAGCTATACAAGTATCGCGAGAAAACAGGAGTACGGTTTTATAAACCTGGAATTTAAGTTGAACGGGGATCTGCTCTTGGTTCTACTGATGAGAGATGGCCTGGGAAGCAGAGGAGTCCAAGTGTTTTTTATACTTGGCGGGAGTAGTTCCCACATATTTCTTAAAGGTGGCATAAAAAGTGGATTTGGAGTTGAATCCACACTCATACCCAATTGCCTCCAATGAAAACACTTTGTTCTCCAGTAATAAAGTCTTAGCATTTTCCACTCGGAATTCATTGACAAAAGAAGGGAAGTTGGTCCCTAAATTATCATTGAGCAATTGGGAAAGTCGATGCGGCGTAATGTTCAATCGCTTGGCTACATCAGGAAGCTTAAGATTCGGATTCTTGAACAACTCTTCTTGGTACATTAACCCCTTCAATTTGGCCAGGATAGGCTCAGCTTCCTCATGAGCTATCTTATTACTTGCATATTTGGGGGAGCCATTGCCAACAGCTTTTGGTCGTCTAAATACCAACAATAGCACTAGCAGGTACAGCATGAAGGAAAAGGATAATGCGCCAAGAATATAGGATGTATAACCACAAACATTGTAGGTCACCCAAATGGCAATATTCCCTAGATAAATACTGAGCAACCAGGACTTCTCCCCTCTCCTACTTTGCTGCAACACAGCGTCCTTAATCCAAATACTAGATAAGACGATATACCCCAGCCATTGCAGATAAATCCCTTGAATAAAGTAAGGGCGCCATAGCTCCACATAATCCCCGAATGGATACCGCAGGCCAAATCCCACAACGACTAGCGACCAAAAACCAAAATGATATTTCCATTCTGTACGTAAAGCCTTAGGGTTAGTAAGAGATCGAATGTAGCAGTACAAAAACGGACCAATAAAGGCACAGGCCGATAAGCCTAACTGCAAATAACCAAAGGCGAGATCTGGTTTGAAATAAAAAAATACCGATTTACCAATTCGAATACTTAAAGCCAAGAGTAGAGCCCCCAGGAAGGCATTTGATAGCTGCTTTGGTCGAGCAAAGAAAAGAAAGTAGCTACTTAATAGAAGCCCATTGAAGGCTCCTAAAGCACTGAAGAAAAACAAAAGTTCTCGGCTAAATTCCAAGCCATTCCATTTTGGATGATGAAAATGTATAAGATAGGACTAGCCGTAGAGAATGTCAAGGGGTTGGAGATGACAGAAGGCAGACTCCTGCCTTGGTCGAGGGCAGAAGACAGATGTAAGAGGGTGGCAATTTATCAGCAGATCGGGTCGATGGTTATTGGTCCATAGTTTGAACCTTGAACATCCCTAAATAAAGTTGGCAGATGTAAGATCACAAATCACTTTGTTGACAGCGAGCAGATGGAGTCGATGATTCATTGGTCTCTAGTCAACGGTCGATAGATCAACCATGGACTATGGACTATCGACTATGGACCGATCGACTGTCAGGCCGACTACCCCACAACTGAATTAAGTCAATTATAAATTCCTGTCTCCTGTTATCTGTCCTCTTACCTCTCCCATCTCCCCTAATACCCCACCGCTCGACCATCAAAACTCCTAGAATCTGCCGCTCCATATCTGATTCCAGTCTTAGGGTCTATATATATACCCATAGCTTGGCCTTGAGCCGTACGATAGCGGATTTTATGCCCCATCATCTCATAGAGTCGACGAGTATCGGGAGAGATAGAGTGCCGCTCAAAAGAGGTGATATCCGGTAGCCACTGGTGATGGATACGGCCTGCCTCAATCGCTTGTGCTACATCCATGTCGTGATCCAAGACGTTCAATACTACTTGCAATACCGTATTGATAATAGTACGTCCTCCCGGGGTACCAATCACTAGTAAAGGTTTGCCATCCTTTGCCACGATGGTGGGGGTCATACTGGAGAGCATGCGTTTTTCGGGAGCCACTAGGTTCGGTTTTGTACCAATTAGACCTCGAGAGTTGGTAAGCCCCGGCACAGGATTAAAATCTCCCATTTCATTATTGAGCAAGAAACCTGCGCCCTCTACGACGATACGGGAACCGTAACTATATTCCAAGGTATAGGTTAGGGAAACCGCATTGCCAGCGGCATCCACTACAGAAAAATGCGTGGTCTCCTCACTTTCATAAGCTAGTAAAGCATCGTTAAACCGAGAGGAGTCACTGGGTGACGCCTTGAACAAATCAATGGTCTGACGTAATTCTTTGGCATGTGCCTTAGAGGTGAGTTTTTCTACCGGCATATCCGGGTTGAAATTGGGGTCCCCCAGAAATTCGGCACGATCCGCATAGGCCCGGCGCATGGCTTCCGTTACCACGTGCAGATACATGGCTGAATTGTGCCCCATTTCTTTCAAATTGAAGCCTTCCAATATGTTGAGCATCTCCACCATCGCCACTCCTCCGGAGCTAGGAGGAGACATAGCGTAAATATCATAGTCACGGTAGCTCCCTTTAATCGGCTTTTGTTCTTCTGCTTCGTATTTAGCGAGATCTTCTTCCGTTATGATCCCGCCGTGTTTCTTCATGAATTTGGCAAAGAGTTTAGCCGTTTTGCCTTTATAGAATCCATCTCTCCCATCCTTTTGGATTCGCTTTAAGGTCTTGGCGAGATCAGGTTGCTTCCAGGTTTCTCCAGGCTCATACAGTTCCTTGCCTTTCTTAAGGAAGGCCTGCTTGGAGGCATCGTACCAGGCTTTGTCTTGGCTTTGGAAATACTTCATGATGCGTTGCATATTCCAAGAAGAAGGAAAGCCTTTCTCCGCTAGATCGATAGCAGGTTGCAGTAGTTCCGCCCACGGCTTGGAACCAAATTTCTGGTGAGCAGCCCATAGTCCTGCCACCGTTCCTGGAACACCCACAGACAAGGGACCATCGTGATTACTATTGTCCCTAATCTTGCCACTTGCATCCAGATACATGTCCGAAGTAGAGGCTAAAGGTGCTTTTTCACGAAAGTTGAAGGAGGTAACTTCTCCATCTGCACCATGGTAGACTAAAAATCCACCACCACCGATATTTCCTGCCGAAGGATAGGTAACGGCCAAAGCGAAGGCCGTAGCCACCGCCGCATCAACAGCATTCCCTCCACTTTTTAGTACGGCAGTACCCACCTCTGAGCCTAAGTATTGGCTACTCGTAACTATACCATTTTTAGCAGGTACGGGAATGCGCCCAACTTGGGCATTTACAGTAGTAAGAAAGAAAAAGAGAAACGTAAGAGCCAGCAATGGCAGGCGGAAGATGGATTGCATACTAATTCGACTTTGTAATCTGACAATTTTGGACTGCCAGCAAAATACATCTTTTCCGCCAATAGTAAGGGGAGAATACTGCCCATCAGTATGGGAGCTGATGGGCAGGGCATCTTGCTTTTATAGCTTTATATCTCGGAGCATCACGAGTTCTCCTACCTCCACCTTCAAACGATACGCGCCTGATACTTCTTCCCCAAACTTCCAGTTAAACTTCTTCTCTCCCGGCCACGTCCAACTATCTGTCATCTGCTTCACCTGTTCATTTTCCAGATCCAGGACATGCACCTTAATCATTTTAGTAGATGGGAGATCAAGGCTCACTTCAAGCTCTTTAGCTAGGTTGTCTACTTTAATCAAAAGGCTAGACTCTACCGCCCGCATTTCCTTCCGACTCATGCGACCGACTGGCTTCTCTCCTTCCAATTCATCATAGAGTAGGAATACTCCTGCTTCTTGACCTCTTGCTCCATACTTGGCTGCTTGCTCGTCATTCAAGATGACCACAGAGTCAAGCTTCACCTGGCGGAAAGAAGGTGGAAATTTTCCATATCTACTAATTGGTACTTCTTTTCCATTTAGGATATAAATCGGATAACTAGTAGGGTTTTCTTCTTGAGTGATTCTAAGCTGAATAGACGCTGGCTCACGTCCGGTATTTGAGCTCATGAAGAAGTCCTCAGCTCTGATGTAGTGGTTCACGACCATTCTCATGGAGTCGGTGAAAACTTTTTCCTTCTTGCTAATCGGCGCCACTTTCTCCTCTTTTTCTTCTTTGACGATATGCTCGGCTGCCCAGTCATTGGTTGTTATGATTAGTACTTTCTGTTGCAAATCCGAAATACCATAGTCCGCAGCTTTCTTCCCACGGATTAGACCTATCTTATAAAGATTTTTCGCTTCTATATCTTTAATCGCTGTAGGCACTCTAGCGTTAGTGGGATTAGCCACCCGTTGTCCATTCAGAAAGAATACAGCGTTCTCACCATCATAAATCGTCCCAGTCGAGCCGGAGATATCGATCGAAATGCCTCCCTCTAAGGGTACTACATTCAATACCATGTGCTTGCCTATCGTCGAGGAGTCTCTGTACAACCAAGCTAAAAGAAATTGTTCCAGGGTAGCGTCGACCATTGTATCTGCTTCGACTTTTTCCACCTCACTCCAATCCTCTTCCGCTAAAGATTCATAAAATTCTGCTCTAGCCGAAAGGGTAAAAACGAGTAACATAATACCTGCTAGTAGCGCCGACAAAAATGATTTGCCTAATGATCGCGCAGGTTGAACACCAAATAAACGCTTAATTCTAACAGTAAAATCTTTTTTATTTCCTCTTGCATTCATGGCAAAGGGTATTTTTTGAGTGAATGAAAAGGCAGTTAGGTTGGTCAAGGCTTGAGCGTATTCCAAAGGATCGCTTCCACCCAATTTCAAGGCTAGGTCATCACAACAATGTTCTCTCGATTCTCTTACCTGGCGACCAATCCACCATACTGCCGGATGATAGAAGTAAAGGACCTCCAACACCAATTGGAAACAATTAACCAAATAATCCCATCTTCGGATGTGCGCTAATTCGTGCAGAAGAATAGCTTCCACTTCTGCGGTAGAGAGCGCATTTAGTATGCCTATTGGCAACAAAATCACGGGTTTGAAATGCTTTAGGGTTAAGGCATCGCTAACCTTTTCTGAAAAATAGAGTCTTACCTTTCTACTCACTCCCATTTTTTCCTTGAGTTCCTCCAAACGCTGGAGCCACTCCGCTGGAACAGGGCTTGTTCTTAGATTGACCAATCGATTCGCATCCCACCAACTATAGGCTAACCAAATCAACACCATCATACTTCCGGTTAGCCATAGTAAAACAAATGTTGGGAGTAAAGGAATTAAGTTTTGGGCGCGTCGATTGAGTTCGTTCCAAAAATCCTGACCTTGTTCGTAATTCACCTTGACAGTAGGTGCTGCCGAAGCAGTCCCAGTTGTCTCAATAGCAGGGAGAGATTGTGTAGCGATTTTAATGTCCATCGCCGCTCGCTCTACCTTGTAATGCGTTTGAAAAGTCCAGACAGAGCTAACCAAAACGGTAAGCATAGCTAATAGAGACAGTACATAGCGCCCTCTGGCTTGTGCGGCCGAGACAAAAATGAGTAGGCCACGAAGAATAATCGCGATGATAATCGCCTGCCAAAGGCTATGCACTAGGGTCCAGCCCATAGCTTGCACTATTGGATGTGTCTGTAAGTATTCAAACATTGGTTTGGAAAAAATTTAGTGACTTCGATTAAGCCAGTGAAGCTTAATCAAGAGACCTAGCGATCGAAGTTACAGTTCAGCTTGCTGTTTAGAAAGGAGATGGAAAGTTGCGCCTATCGGGCCTTATTCCTTCTTACTCTTCTTTTGATCGTCAAGCCATTGTTGTAATTCTTCTAATTCTGCCTCACTGGTTTTATTGCGACCTAAAGCATGCATCACCAATTGCATTGGCGATCCCTTAAATGCCGTCTTCACCAGTTTGTTATAAAGTGACTCTTGTATCTGCGATTCTGAAAAACTAGCACTGTATAAATGCTGCTTTCCTTCCTTAACACGTCCGATCATTCCCTTTTCGAACATGCGTTGCATCTGTTTTAGGATGGTAGTGTATCCTACTTCTCGATGTTGAACCAATTGCTCATGCACGAACTTAACTGTAGCCGGTTGATGCTCCCAAAGCACTTGCAAGATCTCTAATTCTGGCTCAGTTGGTTGTCGGAATGGTGTTGAAGACATTGGTTCTAAAGATTAAATGGTCGATGTATAGATGGTGTGTTTCCTTTACAAGAACAAATATAAACGACATTTGTCGTAGAAGCAAACTTTTTTACGACAAATGTCGTAAAAAAGTTCAAACACACCACCTAACCAACTCATAATCAAACCTTAAGCTACCTTCTCTTTAGTTGTAACGGGAAGCGTCCTTTGAGCGTTAGAGACGGGAACAAGGTCATAGTTTACTTGGAAACGCAGCGCCTTCAAGCCAGTTACACCTTGCATATCCTGAAGGTCCAGATCCTCTACCTCCTCTTTGAGGTAGCCGATAGAGCGGAGATAATCAAAATAACGCTGATACTCTATAGCCTCTTGGTCATGCGAGTACACCACGGCAATTCGATCAGGGATCGTCAATCGATCGGTTGTACCTTTCACATAGGCCTTATCGATTCTCTTTTTGACAATTCCATATCGGACATTATAAGCTCCATCCACATCAAATTGCTTCTCATCTTGTCGAAAGCGAATGCTCAAAGAGTTGCCATGAACCAGGATCAATGAACAGATATCTAAAGGTACCTTGAGCTGGGGTTTCAGTTTACGAACAGCACTTTCGATTTCGCAAAGCGTCATGAGTTGCCACAATCGAAGGTTGTGCAGATACATATCGTGGAAGGCCTTGTTATTGACTAAGGATTGCCCAATATAAATGTTGTGTTCTACGCCATCCGTCTTGTACTTCTCAAAATAATGTGGAAACATCTCTTGTGCTTCCTCTTGTGCCTTTTCCAGCACCGTCGAGATCTTGGTATTGATGGCGGTTACACTTTCCTCATAATCTTTCCGCTTATCATAGATCACACCTAAGTCTGGATCCAACACTGCTTTGTAAGCCTCTATTCTTTGGTTAAGCCCTTCGTCCAATTCCGCAATATGATCAAATACCGGGTAAATATCACGCCGCAAGAACTCCAGGGCTTTTAGCTCATCTCCTGCTCCCAGGCCAGCCTTCGTTTTCTGCACATATTCACTAATTCGAAAAGAAAGATTATCAAAAACAGGCAAGGCTTTTCGCTCCTTGGCTCCTTCCAATACATCGCGGGCCATCCCCAATTGACGGATTAAATCCGCCTGAATAGATTTGTTTCTTTCCGTGGAAGAACCTTTAATATCAGATTGTCCATACAGGGGCATCACATCTTCAAAGACAATCTCCTCCATTACATTGGTATCGTAGAAAAGCTGCTTCTTTAGTAAATTTTCAGCAGCTTCAAAGAAGCGCCAACTCACTGATGAATGAATGGCGGTACACTTGTCCTGAATAATTGCCTCCAGTTGCGTTTCCAGCGCATCCATAGATCGCTTTAAGGCAGTGGTAAAGAGGGAAACTACTTTGTCCAACTGACTAGCTACTACGCTATTTAGTGCATTTACTTTCTCTGACCCCAACTCCAATACGCCAATCAATTCATTGTTATACATCAACGGCACCCCTAGATAACTTTTTAGCTTGTGCTCCACTAATTTGGCGATCAAAGGGCTTTCCGCAGCATACTCCTCCTTCACATCTGATAAAGCAAAAGTTTTATGGTGCAGGAAGATCTGTGCCTTCGAATAATCACAGAAAGTTTCTTCTTGTTTTTTCAGCCCCTTATCCGAAAGTAGGATACTATTCCAAAACCCATATCCCAAGGACTTCATCATGTTTCGCTCCGAATCAAAGGCAATAAAGCCTAATTTCAACCCATTCAGATTGAGCATGGAACAAAGATTCAAGCGGATGCGCTCAACGATCTCAGGCGTGTACAAGGCATCTTTTTTTAGTAAGTCTACCTTCAGATTAGACACGGCTTCTTCGATGGTCACATCAAATAAATTGACCAGGGCAAAGCCCTCAAAGTCAAAACTTCCTGGTGGAATTCGTTCTTTCCAGAGCTCGTAGTTATCAAAGTTATCGGTCAGTTCCTGGATCTCCTCTGTAGTCAGTGGTTGGAAAGAATCATGGACCGAAAAGCTGGAGAAATCTGCGTTGAAAAAGGCGCGGTAATGACGGGTAATGCCCGCTTTTTCATCGGGTATATCGAAATAGGTAGGTTCGCGATAGTTGATCCCTGCTCCGTAGACATAATTCAGCACAAAGACACAAGCGAAGATATATTGCTTCTCCATTTGCGCATTTTGCATGCTAATTTTGTGATCACCGCCAGCATTATCGATAATTCTACAAAACCGGTCAGTAACATTGAAAAGGTAGGGACTAAAAGGCATACACGCTGCCTTGATCTCATTATCGCCTAGCATCTTAGGAAATAAAGGATCCAAAAGTAAGCGGACCTCTTTCTCATATTTTTCTACGATAGCTAGATCATTGAATGGCTCTCTGAGTTCCGGGGTAGATTCCAGGCGAGCTAGTAGGGCTTTAGCTTCTTCAGCGGTCTCTTGGTCTTCACTTTCGGCTTGAGCCTCCCAAAATTCAAAGATCTTTTTAAAGCAGAATTTAACGTTGAAGGGGAAGTCTAGGCGTTGATCATATTGATTGAACTCAAAATAACGTACGTATCCCATCCTATGTGTTTTGTGTAGCTGACAAGTTTAAGTGCATGAAGTAACTGCTTCTTCAATGTAGCCATTCTTAGCGGCTTCCCAAAGCTCGGAACTAGTGAAGTTGAAACCTGCTAGGTATTTCCAGTGCGTAGATAGCAGCTAATTCAAGGCAGTATCCTCCATTCCATCTCTCTGTAAACACCACTGAAAACGAATTAGTTGCCTCACTAACAAGCTCATTTACCACATTTATTTTATACCTTGTTATCTCCTCATCACGACTGAAATCAACAAGATGGAAACGCAATCAACGACACTGGCCAGTGTGATCGATCAATTTCACTTACAGACTCGCTTATTTGAGAATGTAGTAAAAGGTTTTCGGGAAGAACATCTACATGAGCGCTTAGATGGAATCACTAACCATGTGGCATGGATCACCGGTCATTTGGTATCTGGTAGGTATTTAGCAGCTTTTGTTTTAGGTGTGCCAGCACGTGAGCCCTACCCTGAGCTTTTCGCCAAAGGAAAGGGGCTGGATGAAAACATACGCTATCCAAGTTTGGAGGAGTTAACGAAAGATTGGCCCACTATCTCCGAAAAACTACTCGCCCGCCTCGAAAACTTAACGGAAATAGAACTGAATTCAGAAGCGCCGGTACCAAGTCCTATGACGCCCAGAAATCAAACACTTCGTGGCTTTATTACTTTCATTTCTCACCATGAAGCTTATCATATTGGACAACTGGGAATTCTGCGGCGATACTTTGACCTGGAGGCAATGAGTTATGGGTAGGAAACCCTTTAAGCTGGTTGGTAGATATAGTACTAACCAACCTAAAGGACTAAGCACTTACCTAGCGCAATCGGTCATTAATTAGTCGATATAGATCCGAATCTGGATCGTTGCTAAGTGCATCTAATGAGACATCCATAGCATTAATTGCTACCGGAGAAAGATATCGAGCTAAGGGAACGATTGGGGATATCTCATCGGTTTTGTGCGTCCATAAAAGTCTCTGTGTATGCTCCATCTTTACTTTTTTCAAATCCACAAGGTAGAAGTGGTCAGCTGAATTTTCCAGATCCCAAAAATTATGGGCATTGAAAGCGGTCCGAAGATTGGCCATAGTTCCCAGAGGAGCCGTCAATTGACCACTTTCTCTTGGTACTTCTGACTTCTGCTTCTCCTCCACTGTACTATTTCGAATTAATACCGAAACAAATTCCAGCTGCTGATATAACAGTGAATCCTGGGTCTCTTTTTTGGCTTCTCGCAAAGCCAACAAAGACTTCAAGATACCGGCACCAGTTCGCGCACCGTAATTGTCAAAGTAACCCGCGTCCACAAAACTTCCAAGCTTGCCAATATGCCCAGCAGGATTGATATAAGGGAAGCTAGCATTGAGCAGATTAGCCGTGATTAGGGGAACCGTTTGAGGGGTATGCCCAGCCGCTGCTTTCTTGTCTTCTTCTTTTGCTAAGGCGGCCAAAATATCTATGCCTTCATAGTGTTGCGTATCCACTTGGACTGGGGAGAAAATGGCGTGTCCGTCGCCTTGCACTTGGGTAGTGTTGATAAATAGCAGGGGATCCATCGCAGGCTTTACTTTCACCTTTTTCTTTCCGTCCGTATCATACCAAAGGGATAGGTAGGGAGCTTCAAAGGCATTTTCCTGCTTCTCTCCTATCAGCCCTTGAAGACTTTCTGTCCATTCCCGTTCAAGGCGTTTGGCTCGATCCTTGCCAAGTGGAATCCCGAAAATATCTTTAACCAAATCAGCCCCTAATAATAAGGTTAAGGAAGAGGATAAGTAGTTTTGCTCGAACATCTCCTTTCCTTTCTTATCCATCTGCGTCGTATTCACCCCCCCTTGTTTCATAGCAAAGTAGGTGCTGTTCCCGGTGCTCCCTCCCGATGCCCCGGTCATCGCGAAAAGATGTTGCTCATAGTAGCTTGGAATTTCTTTTTCCAGCTGTTTATGGACGGAACTGGTCCAATAAGCTGCTCTAGAGCCGCCGCCTTCTGCCGAAACTACCACGACCGGGAACTTACGACCTGGTTTTTCAGCCAAAAAACGCTTGATGGATTCCTGATTCGAATTTAGCCATTTATTAAAGTAGACTTCCAAACTAAGTCTTTGCTTGGGGTGAATGAGTCTTTCCGTCAAGGAAACCTGATGTAGCCTGAAGCTATTCGTCAATCCCGCCATGGTAAATATGAATACGAACAAGAAAAATACCGCGGCTATCCCTCTGCTAGCTCCCCAAAGCCGCACACCATAAAGGATGGTGAGGTAACAGACAAAGGCAAGGTTAGCACAAACCAGTGGATTCAAATGTTGGGCGAGACTGGGGATACAATTGATCAAAATAAAGAACAAGGACAAGGAAATCGCCGTAGTAGCCAGAATCACTCTAATCAGATTATCATTCTGAAAAAAGGGAATTTGTTTTCTAATAATAGTAAAGATTAAGAAAGCAAAACTCAATAATATAGAAAGCCCAAAGAAAGCTGGCAGTCCATCTTCTCCCGGGGCCTTGGTTAATCTCAACAAGGTAATCAGTACCAGGACGCTGCCAATAAACCACCAAGCTCTCCCTTCAAAGCGTTTGTTGAGCCACCTATTGAAAGACATTAAAACGGGTTCTTGTCCGCGTTCGAATAGAAGGATGGTGATCAAAATCAGGAGACTGATCTTAAGCGTTAAACCAGCGTTGAGTCGCCACGGAAACTCCGTATTGTTCATTTCATTCCCTACGTTCAAAATGCCCAAGGTTACTAGAAACAGTAAAGAAGCAGCCAGGATTCGCGGCATCATTTCCCGAAAATGCTTACGATAACAATCTTCTTTCTCCGCATGATCATCTGGTGCTTTTTGATTGTAATCCCAGCGTTGTTCACTGAAATCTGCCATATATAGATCACGCATAGTGCTATTGGTCGCCGTAGCCTCGTAATCTCCGCTTGCTGGCTTATCCCTTTTCTCTGCCAGGTTGTAAAACACTCGAGGCATATACCAGGAGATGGCAGCTAAGGTTATTAAACTGGTAAAGAATAAGAAGATCTGCCCGTCGTGTTCTTGGTTGATGGTAAGCAGTAGATCCTTGGCTTGAGGGAAGGTCCAATAAAAGAGATAGATGACGATGAGTAGAATAAATGTGTAAAAGTTGGAAGAAAGTACTTCAACGAAGAATCGGATCCGGTTGGATAGATTGGTGAGTAATTCCGTAATCCATTCTATGCTACGACTAAAAAAAGAAGGCGTAGCTTGTCCCTTGGAAGTAGCCATGATACTTGGTTTTTGCAGTCAATTTAGCTCAAAACCTAGTACACAACATCCACATTTAGATGTGGTTAGCTCCTCTGATTATTAATCAAAATCCTTTCAATACCTTAAAAATAATCTACCAGGTATATATAACTCCTGAATTTCAACAGGTGGAAACTCCATGAAGAAGTGACTAATTAGCCTTAGGACTTATGATGATCCAAGATTAAATTAAAGATTTTCAGGATTCTATTAATGATTGACGAATATATAACCCCCTCATCCTCTATCGATAGTGTTTTTAAGGTTTGCTTAAAACGAAAAGCTCTATAGTCAGCAGAAATAGCGATCAATGGATCAGTGTAACTCCTATCCAATTCAACTTCTCCAAGTATCTTAAGTACTTCGGCTAAAATTTTTTCAATATCCCGGCTCCCAAATTCCTTCTTTTTTGCATTAATGTACTCAATCACATCAAAATCAAAAGGTTCATTTGAGTTCGCTCCAAGGTACTGTTCTACAATTTTGGAGCGTTCCTTACTAATACTTTCGAAAATTTGTTTTTTCGATGATTCCTGCTGCTCAACATCGTGCAAAATATCTTCAAAATCGACTTGGTTCCTCCTCTCTTGCTCCTTTAGTCTCATGGCAACCTTGGCTTCAACTTCTCTAATAAAGAGTCCTTTAGGAAAAAGATCTTGATATCGCTTCAATCGAACCAACAAATTAGCACCAAGCAGCTCCTTCACTAACTTCTCAAGTGCTTCGCGAAGCAGGTGTTGGTAAGGAGTATCTTTAAATGCTTGAACAAAGTATTCCCATTCAATAAACGACTGACATTCTGAGAATTCAAAGTTGATTAGCAGTTCAATGCCTTCGCCTTGATTAAAATTCCGAAAATTATCCTGATCATAAATGTACCCTCTTTCTTCATCCTCTAGGATATTCTTTCTTTCTGCAATTTTAGTGTAACGACTAAAGAATTCAGTCCAAGGAAAGGCCGTATAAGCACTGTAAAGCTTAACCATAAAAAGATAGCGGTTCTTATCTAATTTCTCCATACTTGAATCCTAATTTTAAATAGTCTTTCCAATCGACTCGTCCTTCGGTTCAATCTCTAGTCCAATCATCGTACGTAAGAAATAGAAAAAGACAATAGACACCACAATTGTAAATACCGCACAAACAACTACTCCAATGAACTGGGCAATAAGCTGTTGAACAAAAGTTTTTCCAAGTTGATCTGCCCCAAAACTCACAAATAATGTCCCTAGAATCCCACAAACTCCGTGAACCGGGATTGCTCCTACAGGGTCATCTATTATTTTTCCAAATAGTGTGCGATCATTCAGTCGATCATAGGCAATATTGTGAAAAATGCCAGCCAAGGCCCCCAACACTATTGATATCCCCGGGCTCAACACATCACAGCCTGCTGTAATAGCCACCAAACCTCCTAAAACTCCCCCCAAGGTCTTCTCAAACAATTTCTTCTTGCCCTGGAACCAAAAACAGTGGAAGAAAGCAGCAAGTCCTGCTACTGCACCCGCTAAATTCGTGTTTAACAGTACAGTAAAAACATCAGCCTGAAACTCTTGTGACGAGGGATCTGTGATAAAGGACGCTGTTCCACCATTGAAGCCCCACCAGCCCAACCACAAGATCAGCACGCCAAGAACAGAGTATCCCAAATTATGCGGCTCAAATTTATTGTATTCCGTATTTGGCACCACAATCTCGATCGTGCTACGTCTTCCTATTCGTTTCCCCAATCTTGGTCTAATAAACCACATTCCAGTGATCGCGACCCAAGCACCTAGTGAATGAACCACAGTCGATCCCGCAAAATCATGAAAACCAATATTGCCTAACCATGCTACGCCTTCTTTGGAAAAACTATCGCCCCAAGCCCAATGCCCAAAAACAGGATAGATAATAGCTGCAACCAAACAAGCTAATATCATGTAACTAACAAGTTTTATTCGAACTGCTAGTGCCCCGGAAACGATGGTTACAGCTGTTGCTGCAAAGGCTAACTGAAATAGGAAGTACTCATATCCATGGTCCGAGTTTTTTGAAGGGCCGTTAATCCCATCTAATACCCAAAAAGAGGTGCCAAAAACACCACCACTAGAACTTCCAAACATCAGGGCAAACCCCACTCCCCAAAAGACAACAGTGACGATGAGCCAGTCTGCTAGATTCTTGAATCCTACGCTATTCCCATCAATTTTCCTAACTAAGCCCACTTCAAAAACCTTAAATCCAGCCTGCATAAAAAAGACTAAGAAAGCAGCTATGACCATCCAGAGACGATTAATATTTCGTCTAAAATCCTCCTCTTCCAGGAGCTTTGGTTGACTGTCTTTAGCTTCACTAATAATTGCTGCGTTCGAAAAGTCTGAGGTATCTGGCACAATGGATTCAACAGTAGATTGCGATGTGTCTTCATTAGAAGTGCTCTGAGCAAACCCTGTTCCATTCAAACAAAGGCAAAAAACAAAGCAGCACATTATGTATCTTCTTAAGATCATCATACATTTTTCGATTAGGAAAGCGTTTTTAATATTTCATTTACATTTAACAAAACCCTCTTATTTCGATAAATAAACACAGCTACACAGCAGCTATTCACAAATGAGCAAGAATGCAAATAACATCCCCCCATTAGCCTTAAGCCACTCCTACTCACAACTAAGTAGAGGACCTATATCGGCAATGCCCTGTTGTCACACAAACAACAGAAAAAATTGACATATACAACTAATTATCAACCCATTAATGAACATCCTCTAAAATCAGCAATGGAGGGAAATGGCGTTGATATTAGACTTGTCTAAAATATCCAGAAATAAAGTTTTGAGAAAATCAGCTAAAGTAGAATAGGAATTGCTATATAAATATATAAAAAAACAAATGGATAACAAATACGCATCTAGTGAAACCCATAGATCAACTAGTCAAATCACCGTTTGAACAAGTTCTTGTAGATCTCTCTAAATCCAGATAAGATAGAAGTTAACTAGTTAAGTCTGTCTCTATTGAAGCACCTCAAATAGATAAGAGAATAGGTGAAGATCGCCTCATATCAAATATAAATTACCAACTCAAGCGCTTCATTACTCCGTCAAGGCGATAAGATCGGAAACTCCGCTGATGGACTGTATAAGACTCAAGCAAATCCTTATTCATCCCGTGCGAAAACCCAATTTGTTCTAGAAAAACAGAACTGTCTAAAAGTCCTTTGCTGTCTTGTTGTGCAGCGTTTTGTACAATGTCTTGCTCCAATAGCATCTCACCCAGTGCCCCTTCATTGGCACTCAGGGGTCCCGCTAATTTCGTCAAAACCATCCCTGCTATGCTTAACAGACTAGTCTCCCCAAAGTGCGCACCCAATTGACAAGGTACTCCATGTGATTTCGCTAGTCTATAGATCTGTAAAGCCGAAGAAATACCCCCTAATTTCGAGATCTTAAGATTAAAATGATTACCGATCTGATGTGCTAGGAAATGTTGGGCATCTTCCATAGTCAGCAGTGACTCATCAACCATTATCCGGGCATCTGCGCCAAATCGCTGGGTTAACAATTGAAGCCCCCCTGTTTCCTCCGCTGCCAGCGGTTGCTCAAAGGAATTCACCTCTACATCCAGAAAAGCGGGAATGAACTCTATAGCGTTTTCTAGGGTCCAGCCAGCGTTTACATCGAGTCGTATCGCTAATGTATTCCCGAAACACTCCCGCAACAGCTTAATATTCTCCAGGTTATCCTCCAATTGATCACTCGCCTTAAGCTTAAGGCTAGCCGGCTGTAAATGCTGGATTCGTTCCAACAGCTTAGCCATTTTGGCCGGCTTGAACATAGGAATGACTTGGCTGTATTCGATCGGAGTATCAAGATCAGTCAATTCAAATTGTTGTGCCAAACTACGTTGGTTGATCTGGCAGAGGAGATCAATAGCCGCAAGTTCCAAGGCGCAAAGGGTGGAGGGACCTACACCGAGTCTTCGCCAATCGGCCAATTGTCGCTGCCAGTCCTCCAGCCTTTCCAGCCTGAGATCAGCTAGTTGTGGAGAAATTCCCTGCAAGTCCTTTTCCATACTTTGCATGCTTTCACCCGTAACGTACATTCGTGGACAGGCCTCGCCAAATCCTACAAGGCCTTCAGTCGTCTGTAATTCCACGATCGCCGATGAAGAGGAATGGCTAGCGCGATTATTCGACTGGGCAAATTGAAAGCGCAAGGGGATGTTTACCTCCCGGAAAAGAACTTTGCTGATCTTCATATGAAGTGAATATGGGTTAGAAGCCGCTACAAAGGTGCAATAAAAGATGGAGGAGGACAACCACATGAAAGGGGGGTAGGGCTTCCCCCCAGAAAGTTTATCTGTAGCTCATCTAAATCCAAAGAAAGGGAACTTAGGCCAGGGGAGATTTTGTATACTTGAACATATTGCTTTATATATACTGAGAGGAGGCTTGGCCCTTGCATCTATTAGCGCTTTATGATGATAACACCCTAATGTGCCAAAAACATGAAAATCATTTGCATATCAGATACCCATGGGCTACACGAACAACTAGCCTTACCTGAAGGTGACATCATTATCCACGCGGGTGATATAACAGACCATGGCAGTGAAACTGAGGTCGTGGCCTTTCTTGACTGGTTTGCAGGCTTGGATTACGCTCACAAAATCTTCATCGGAGGGAATCACGACATGTTTCTGGATGAGTATCCGGTAGATCTATTAGAGCTCCTACCGACTAATATCACCTACTTGAGAAACAATGGCTGCGAGATAAACGGCATCAACATTTGGGGCTCACCAGTCTCTCCTGATATGATCTACTGGGCTTTCGGCAAGCGCCGAAGTGAAATGGCGGCCCATTGGATGTTTGTACCAGGGGAAGTTGATATATTAATTACCCATACCCCACCCTTTGGCATTTTGGATCAATCCTCAAGCTACGATCACTTGGGGTGTGAAGCACTGCTCGAATGTGTAAAAGACATCGAACCCCAAGTGCATATATTTGGCCATATTCATGCTAGTTATGGAAGTAAAATAGAAGGTAAAACTACCTATATCAATGCCTCCAATTTAGATTCCTATCAGGGTTTGATTAATCCTCCGATCATAGTAGACCTCTAACGTACAGCTGGTAGATAGTTGCATTTCCTAAACATTAGATGTACATTTGTATCTACAAATATTGTACATAAATGAGTAAGCCCTATTTTTCTACCATCCACGAGATCATCACGACCGGACATTGGATCACTCATCAGGTCAGTATTGAACTAAAGGAATTTGGTATAACAGAGCCGCAATACAATGTCCTTCGGATTCTGGCAGACACCCAAAATGATCCGATCACAGCTCAAGAGATTCTGGAAAAGATGGTGCAACGAAGCAGCAATATCACCCGCATAGTAGACAAGTTAGTGGCAAAGGAGCTGGTGATAAGGCAACTCTGCCCAACCAACAGGCGGAAAATGGATATTAGTATCACAGCTACTGGCTGTCAATTGCTTCATCAACTTGATGCTAAGGTGAAAGCCTTTCATCATCCATTTATGGACAACTTAAATCCTGAAGAATTGCAACAATTGAAACATTTGATCATCAAATTAAAATCCAATCATAATGCGTAAAAAAGTGGTGGCCTTAGGAGCCAGTAATAGCAAACACTCTATCAATAAACAATTGGCCGAATTCGCTGCTGGACAGATACTTGACGCAGAGGTGGAAGTATTGGATCTCAATGATTTTGAGATGCCCATCTATAGTGTTGATAGAGAAAAAGAATCTGGTATCCCCGAATTAGCAAAAAGCTTTAAAGCCAAGATTAAGTCAGCGGATCTCCTCATTATTTCCTTCGCAGAACACAATGGCTCCTATACAGTAGCCTTTAAGAATGTGATGGACTGGGTGTCCAGATTGGAAGGTAGTACCTGGGAAGACAAACCCATGTTGCTCTTGGCGACCTCTCCGGGTGGACGAGGAGGAAAAACGGTATTGGAATTGGCAACTCGTTCCTTTGCTTTTATGACCAAGGGGGCCATTAGGAGCTATTCTCTACCCTCTTTTTATAAGAATTTTACCAATACGGATGGGATTACGGATGAAAAACTGAGCGAGGATTTTGCTACAACACTTCGTCTTTTCCTGAAAGAAATCAGCATGGTAGCAGCCTAGTGTCAGGCATTTTTTTTCACCTTACAATTGTACATACAAATATTGTATAGTAGAATGAAATTCACTCCATATGGATTTAATGAATGACAAGACCAACAAAGCACTCGTCGCCATGAGCGTTCCAATTGCCTTGGGCATGCTATCTACCTTCCTGTTTCAGGTAATCGACACTTACTTTGTAGGGCAACTCGGTAGTGATGCCTTGGCAGCCTTGAGTTTTGCTTCTACCTTATACTTTTTGTTGATCGGCATATTCATAGGCTTAGCGGTTGGTGTTTCTATTCTGGTAGGCAAAGCCTTTGGGGCTAGGAGTGAGGTGCTGATGAAGCAAACCAGCTTAATTGCCTTAACCATTAGCTTGTTGTTCGCAGTGTTTATACTAAGTATTGGTTTAGCTAGTTTAGATCCGCTGTTTCGATTACTAGGGGCGGAAGCAGAGATACTATCGATGATCAAGCAATATCTTGTGCCTCTATTATTGGGAATGCCATTGCTCACCTTAGGCTTGGTAGCAGGAGGAGCATTACGGGCTACAGGAACGGTTCTACTGCCAGAAGTCCTAATGGCCATAGCAGGTGTACTCAATCTTATCTTTGATTACTTACTCATCTTTGGGCATGGAGGTTTTCCCCAACTAGGTATTGAAGGTGCTGCTTGGGCAACTGTCTTGTCTTGGGTTTTCGTTTGTCTTGGAATGATGTTATTACTCAGGAATAAGCAACTGCTCCAATTTGAGCTGCCACCATGGAAGATCTGGCAAAAAACCAGCCGACAAATCTTTAGCTTAAGTACTCCGACCATCGTCAACCAGATGATTGGTCCATTGACTCTAATGTATTTGACTTTTTTACTAGCCATGGAATCTACCCAAGCAGTAGCTGCATTTGGGATAGCAGGCCGTCTGGAGACGCTGTTAATGATTGGTATTTTAGGAGTTAGCACTGCTCTCACCCCATTCATTGCACAAAATGTTGGAGCGCAACGCAAGGAAAGGGTGGAAGAAGCCATTGTTTTTGGAGGAAAGGCATCTACTTATTTGGGCTTAGCAGTAGCCTTAATTTTGTTCTTAAGTATCCGTCCATTGGCAAGCTTGTTCAGCAACGATCCTAGCGTTATTAAGCAAACCAGTCTATATTTCTACGTCGTAAGTTTATCCTATATCTCGTACGGTCTTTACCTAGTCACTTCCTCCATCTTTAATGGTCTTGAGCTTCCTTTGGAAGCCCTAGGTATTAGCTGTGTTAAATCATTCCTTTTCACCCTTCCATTAACTTGGATAGGCTCCTATTGGGGAGTGATAGGTATATTCGCCGGGCTAAGTTTCAGCAACCTATTGGCAGGTGTATATGCTGCCTGGCGCATGCGAAAGGAACTTGATCGGGTCGAATCTAAGCTGCTTCAAGAACCCATATTACATAGTTATTGGAAAGACCTTAAAGGGATGTTTAATGGATAGCTATTTGTTTGAAGGGAAAACAGAGCAGGAGAAGGGCTTGCCTCGAAGCCGAAGAAGCCCTCCTTTAACTCTAAAAAAAATTCATTCACCGCCAGCGGTTATCAACTTTGCTAAACCCAAATAACTTATCCTACGGGTGGCGGAACCAAAAAGTAAAAAGTAGTTTATGCGTTTTTGGGTTTAAACAGGGAATAAGTCAATCCTAATGACTATTTACCACAATCTCCCCTTAAAGAAATTCACAGTCCATATTGATTGGGTACGCGTGAACTCTAAGTAGAACTCGGTTTTTCCATTCGGCTCATCGTGGCAACACGTTCAAAGTCCTGGCAAATAGAAGGAACCGAAGAAAGAGTGTCACTTGCTACAGAAAAGGAAAAATTTCGATGTTGACTCTGATGTTTTGTTCGTAGTTTGATTTTTAGACAACACAATCCATAAAATCCTTCGCCAGAATTTTTTTTTCTCCTACCCGAAGGATTTCTCTGAATTCTGCATCTAAAGAAGACAAAGAAGGGAATGCCAACGCTATTAATTGTGAAGGCAAGCCATTAAAAACCTATTAATTCTACTACATTGGAGGATCACAAGCGTCTCATGAGATCCATTGCAAATGGAGATCGCCGGGCATTCGGACAACTATACAAGTTGTTTGCGGACAAGGTCTACAATGTGGCTTTAGGCTATACGCAGAATGAGCAAGATGCAGAAGAAGTAGCTCAGGATGTGTTCGTCAAGGTGTTTCGCAATGCTGCTCAATTCAAGGGGGAAGCCAAGGTAAGTACCTGGATCTACCGAATCACCGTAAATGTTACCCTCAATCTGATCAAAAAAAGAAAACGCTATTCTTTTCTCAGTTTCGGAAAACCTAACAAAGAAGAGATCGACTTTGAACATCCAGGGATTCTGCTGGAACGCAAGGAAGATGCAAAGGCCTTATTTAAAGCTATTCGTACGCTTCCGCAACAACAGCAGACGGCCTTTATCCTAAGCTATGTAGAAGGTCTACCTCGCCAACAAGTGGCTGATATTATGGGCACATCTTTAAAAGCCGTAGAAGCATTACTACAAAGAGGAAAGCGAAATTTGAGAAAAAGTTTGGGAGATTTGTATTACAAACGAAGGAAATGAGCAGTACTAGAATCTAAAGAAAAGACTAATTACCCCAAGTTGCGATGAATGAGCACAAAAGAGGAAGATTTTGCGGCAAATATCTGATGTATTTGGCCCCTGCAGAATGAATCGCTTCTTACATTAATTAACTTACAGAACATGGACCAGGACAAAGAAAAGTGGATAGATGACAAAATAAATAGTTTGGAAGGTATGCGTTCGGCTAAAGCCCCAGAACATTTATTCGCAAAAGTTGAACAAGAAGTCTTTCAACCCGAAGCCAAGATAGTGGCCTTCTCACAATGGCGCGCTGCCGCTGCCGTCGCTCTACTATTTTTGGCCTTTAACTTCTGGGCAATAGGACAACAGCTGCAGTCACCTGATTCTACCGCTGGACAGTCCACCGCAAGCCCTGAAGCTACACCTACGCTTGTCTCTGATTTTAAACTGTATGACCTATGAGCCAGCTAAAATTCTACCAATATGCTACTTGGGCGCTACTAGTGACTAATATAGCCGTGCTTAGTTTCTTTCTACTCACCAAACCCCATCCAAAAGGCAGAGGCCCAGGTGGTGGTGCTCGCGGACTAGAAACAGAAGCCATACAGCTCCTTCAATTGGACCAAGAACAACAAAAGGTTTTCCAACGATTGGCCTTAGAACATAGCCAAGCCTTGAGGAATGTAGATAGGCAGGAAAGAGATCAACTTAGAGCGTACTTTGCCTCCTTACTAGTAAAAGCAGACAGCACGAGCAATGAAGATCTACTTGAGGAAGTCAAACTCCTAGGGGGACAAAAAGTCACCCTAACTTATGATCACTTCAGATCTGTTAAAGACATATTGAAGGAAGAGCAACGAGTATACTTCGAAGATTTTATGAAAAAAGCCCTACAAATACTAATTGTAGAAGAAAGAAGATAGACCCTGATGTAGCCCTCTCAAACCTAAATCACCGGCCAAGCGTACCTAGGCTAAATAGAGCTACTTTTCTACCTCTCCTCCTGGCAAAGAAATTATGGCTAAACTCCATTTTCTCCCCATAAAACATAGGGTCGAATAAGTCTTACCTCATTATATATGGCACCAAAAATCACTTTCACAAACAAGGCATTTACATAGAACTCTAGGCCTATAAAAGCTGTTTTTATGGGTGAGGCGTGTGGTAGAATTTGGATTGAAAACAATTATTACTACTATATAGAACTGCCTATGAATACGATTCCCAATATCCCAGATACAGATCGCCAAAGAGTGGTCATCGTCGGGGGTGGTTTTGCCGGACTAAAATTGGCGCGAAAGCTCTTAAAAAGCCAGTTTCAAGTCGTTCTTTTTGACAAGAATAATTACCATCAGTTTCAGCCGCTTTTTTACCAAGTGGCTACCGCCGGGCTCGAACCGAGTGCCATCTCCTTTCCTTTAAGAAAAGTCTTCCAAGATCAGAAAGGCCTGCATTTTCGCATGGCCATGGTAGAACGCATCAATGCGGATTCAAAAGAGGTCTTTACCAATATCGGGAAATTATCGTATGACCATTTAGTTCTGGCCATTGGCGCTACCACGAATTACTTTGGCAATACTGAAATTGAAGACAATGCGGTACCCATGAAATCCTTGACTGAGGCACTGCAATTGCGGAACACCATTTTGAGCCATTTTGAAAAGGCCCTAAATACCTCGAAAGTGGCCGATATGCAGGCACTATTGAACATAGTAGTGGTAGGAGGAGGACCAACTGGGGTAGAATTGGCCGGTGCCATCGCAGAGATGCGGAATGTGATTTTACCGAAGGATTATCCTGAACTAGACTTCAGCCAAATGGAGGTGAGCTTGTTGGAGGCTGGGCCAAAGGTACTCAATGGATATACGGAATCTGCCTCTGCTAAGTCTCAGGCTTATTTAGAAAAGCTAGGCGTGAATGTGCAAACGGGTGCCATGGTAGAGGGTTATGATGGAACAACCGTACGGCTGAAGAATGGAGGAGAACTGCAAAGTAAAACAGTGATTTGGGCTGCAGGAGTTAAAGCTAATGAGGTAGAAGGTATTCCGACATCAGCATATGGGCGTGCCCGTCGACTCATCGTGGATCGACAGAACCGGATACAAGGCCTAAAAGATGTTTATGCAATTGGTGATCTAGCCTATATGGAAACACCAGATTATCCGAACGGGCATCCACAGGTTGCTCAAGTAGCCATCCAACAAGCCAACTTGCTGTACAAAAACCTGCGAGCGTGGAAGAATGGGAAGACTGAGAAAGCCTTCAAATACACTGACAAAGGATCTCTAGCCACCGTGGGGCGAAATTTAGCCGTAGCTGATCTGCCCTTCTTTAGCTTTCAAGGCTTTATGGCTTGGGTACTTTGGTTATTCGTACATTTGATGGCTATCGTTGGTGTGAAGAATCGACTCTTTGTCTTCATCAATTGGGCGTGGAGTTATTTCACCTACGACCAATCATTACGTCTATTGATTAATCACAAAGCAGAAGAAGAGCCTACCCTACCCCAATCCGCAGCAGTAGAGGCTTAAACTCGAAGATATTGGTGGAGGTAAAGATGATTTCTTTGTCTCCACTACTCTACAAAACCAAAAGCTGAATCCTCGCCTGGTCGATCCGGCCCCAACTCTCGCTTCAATACAAAAATATGCTCCGCAAGACCAGAACTCTTTGTATAGATGTAGCTATTGATCAACTCCCAGCCTATTAATCCTAAACCCGTCAAGACCTGTTCAGTGGACTCCAGGTCAAGATTCATCTTAGCCATTCCCTTCGTAGTACCGGTTATGATCTTGTATTCGAATTTTTTCGTGCGATTTGCTTTCTCCATAACTACGCGTTAAAATCTGGTTCTAAGAAATGAGTAGTGTGGCAATAAATTAAGGCTTGTACGAGGTATTTCCAAATGTGTCGCCTTGATCAAGGAATGCTAAAGATGATAAGCTTTGATAGCCTAATCCTTAATAGGACGAAAGACCTTCAACTTTGTTTACCAAAACTCAGGTTAAAAACCGGAATCCGTCACTTTTCTGCAGAAATCTTCAGTCAAACTGTCACACCCTCCTTTTTTCGAGATCAGACAGGTATGAAACATATGATAATACTCGCAAGCTTGCTAATCGGATTAGCCGCTTGCCAATCACAGAAACAAAAAGGTAATACCGCTGAGTACTCTGTAGAGCCGGAAGTGACAGAGGTAGCTACCTACGAATTCAAGACGGGAACTTCAGAAGCTGAAGCCTTACAGTATGCTCAGTCCGTCAATGATTTTCTGGCATCTAATGCCGGTTTTGTACAGCGTACTTGTTCTCGTACGCCAGACGGGAAGTGGATTGATGTCATTCTATGGGAGAGCATGGCTAGTGCAGAAGCTGCCGCCGCCAGGGCTGCAGAAACAGATGTCTGCCTAACTTTTTTCAGCAAAATGGACGAAAAAACGAGCACCTACCTACTTGCCCAAGAACAATTCAAAATCTCAAAATAACTAGTAGCCAGCCAAGCTCTGCGCAAAATACCAGAGATGGAAGCATTACTCCAGGGTGTCAAGGAAGCCCCAATGGTGCATCAATACTTCAAAAAATTTGTATAATCAAGAAGCAGTTTCTCCGGGTTTCCATCGAGATCCGGAGAATACCACTCCATCCATAATATTCAGGCATGAAAAACCCTTTTGACCAGGCACAATACAATCAAACTGAAGACCTGCAACTAATCGAGAAAGCACTGGAGGGCTCATCCCAATCCCTGGAGCGACTCATCCAAAGACATCAACATTTCATCTATAATATTGCCTTAAAGATGGTGTTGAGCCCTTTTGATGCAGAAGACATTACCCAGGAGGTTTTGATCAAAGTAGTAACCAAATTATCGCAATTCCAAGGTCGAAGTAGTTTTCGAACTTGGCTATACCGCATCACCTTCAACCATTTCCTAAAAATGAAAAAATACTGGTTGGAAGAGCAGATCACTTCCTTCGATGCCTACGGTGCAGAGCTAGATGCCATTCCTGATCGGGAATTGAGTGAACAAGAAAAACTAGAACAGAGAGAGCTCATCCTAGAAGCCAAACTCAGTTGTATGTCAGGCATGCTCCTTTGCCTGAATCGAGAACAGCGCCTAGTTTATATTCTGGGAGAGCTATTTCAAGCAGATCATACCATTGGAGCCGAAATGCTGAATATCTCCAAAGCCAACTTCCGAAAACGACTGGAGCGGGCTCGCCGTGATCTTTACCATTTCATGAATAACAAATGCGGCTTGATCAATACCCAGAACCCCTGCCGCTGCGCTAGGAAAACTTCCGGCTTTATCAAGGCGGGATGGGTCAATAAAGATCAAATGAAGTTCAATGTTCACTATTTGAAGCAAATCAAAGAGACCTTACACCAAAAGAACCAAACCCTAGACGAAATCCTCGAAAATGACTACGCCGAATTGTTCCAAGAGGGCCCATTTCAGGAAAAGCCACACGTGGACAAAACCATGGCCAACATTTTGTCAGACAAAAAAGTAAGAGATACCTTCAATTTAAATTAATTCAGCAAACAACTCATTTTCAATCACTTAAAAAGAATCTAAAGGACACATATTTCGCCAAAAACTAAAAAATTAGTTTAAATATTAATCAATTAGTTGACAAACTAATTGATTAGTTATAACTTGCCGAAGAATTAACCACTATTGCTTAACCTCATTGCACTATCATAAATTATTCGGCAATCATGAGACAATCAAAGAAATCAACCCGACTGTTTTTTCAAAAATGCGCATGGCTTACCCTTGGATTAGCTGTATTAAGTCCATTGATGAATCCTGTGGCCATCGACGCCAAGACAAACGGGATTGGACAAGCCATTCCCATTCTTTTCAAAGAGGCTCATTTTTTCAGCACTTCTGCCCTGTATAAAGCTTTCTCCCCCGACCAATCAGCTACCATCACCGAGACTGTTCCAACCGCTGCCACGCCTCTACTCACCCCGAGTGGAATATGGTCTGCGGATATCGAAGGCGATGAAATCTGTTTCCACTTTGACCACTCTGATCGCCGAAGAAACAATTATTGGATGCAAACCCGCTGTTTCCCAAGATCTGTCTTCGGGAAATTACCCACTGGACAAGACGGTATCTTTACCTTAGAAAGAGAAGCGGGTACAATAGAGTTTAGGGGGAAGTTTGAAGGTAATGAGGGACTGGGTAGACACACTTTCACCCCGAAGGCTAGCTTCACCCAGTATATGTCTGGACAAGGCTATAGCGGCCTTAAGGATCAAACCGTTTTTAGCCTATTCTTGCTCGATTTTAACAAGGATTATTTACAATACTTGCAGCAAATCAATATGAAACCGCAAGGAACCTCCCAATTGCGCAAGATTGCTTACCATGGTCTTCCTTTCCAAGAAATGAAGCAGACCATGAATGAATTCGCACAATTGGGCTACAAAAACATCAGTCTCACAGAATTTGTGGATATGCAAATTCACAATGTTTCTGCAGACTATGTGCGTGCGATGGCCAAAGCAGGTTTCACTAATCTAACGATTAGAGAACTAAAACAAGCCAGTATTCATAGTGTAGATCCTGCCTACGTCAAGGACCTAAACTCCGCCGGCTTCCGTAATCTCACACTTAAGGAAGTCGTGCAGATGGCCATTCACAATGTGGACGCTCAGTTTGTCAAAGAATTGAATCAAATGGGCTACAAGAATTTGACACCGCAGGAAGTGAAGAATGCAGCTATTCATAATGTAAGTGCGGCCTATGTTAGAGACCTAAAAGCTGCTGGATTTGATGATCTTTCTTTACAGGAAGTGGTACAACTTGCTATCCATAACGTAGATTCCCGATTTGTAAAGGAATTAAATGGGATGGGATTTAAGAACCTATCCATCCAAGAAGTTAGAAATGCAGCCATCCACAATGTAAGTGCTTCTTACGCTAAAGAATTGAAATCTGCTGGTTATGATGATTTGACGCTCAATGAAATTATTCAATTTGCCATTCATAATGTCGATTCAAGATTTGTGAAGGACCTGGCCGATATGGGGTATGAAAGTGTATCTGCTAACGAAATCAAAAACGCCGCTATCCACAATGTAAGTTCCAGATATATCAAGAGCTTAAATGGACTCGGATTCAAAGACATCCCCTTGAATCAAGTGATCAACCTCAAGATCCACAACGTCACTGCCGACTTTATCGAACTGGCACAAAGCAAAGGCTTAACTGGGCTCTCCCTAGATGAATATCGCAACCTGAAGATCCACGGCCTAGAAGAAAAGCTTCGCCGAACTAGACAAGAATAAGCACAAAAGATGATTTAGCGTTTGCATATCCTATATACAGAAATCCGAGCTTTGCCGTCAAAGTCTCGGATTTCTGCATTCAACACCATACCAGAGGTTTAAAGCGTCAGCAGCAAGAAGACAGTGAATGTATAAAAGAAACTTTTGGGGTTATACATCTCACGAAAGCTGTCTTCTGGTCCTGATGTCTAGCTTAATTGACCATGTGTTGAATACGCAGACAAGATGGGGGAATCATATATCAGAATCCAGTATTAACACTTGGATTAATAGGATTTTAACTGGAATGTGAAGAATTAGTTAAAGACTACATAAATTAAAATAACTTACCATTGCCTCCACCTTCTTGGCACACTTTACATTCTGCTAAGTAGTGGTGAATAAGTGATCTGGAATATTAGGAGTGCTATATTGAATGTAGGCAAGGCGCAGGATTGGGATGCTAGCAGCGCTAACAAGCCCAGTTCTGCAACGCAGC